>CALUYO010000001.1 GCA_944325005.1 Candidatus Gastranaerophilales bacterium
AACTAGATGCCAAGTATCAGGCGCAGGAAAAACGCATCAATGATCTTGAAAAACGAATAGAAGCGCTGGAGGAAAAATTAAAATAAATTTTAAATTTACATAATTAAAACAAAAAGCCGGTAACAACAGTTACCGGCTTTACACATCCATAATCATCAACTACGCTTTAGCTGCATTTATTTTGCGACTAAATCTTCTGTTTCTTCTATCTTTTTCATAACTTCATCAATCTGTTCACGTAAATATTCCATGAACATACCAATTTCTTGTTTAAAACTGTACACTCCGGGCCAGCTTATATAACCATACATCTTGCACATCTCCTTTTTTTCTAACCTGTCAACAAATTTCTTATCGGTTATTCGAAGGAGAAACTTTAGTAAATTTTTTAATTATTTAATAATTTGTTACAATATTCTTTTATATCATTACATTTATATTTAGGAATATAATCAACCCCATAACTTTCAGCAATATGTTTGATATTGCCGGCTGCAGAAATTATAATGATTTTTGAGTTTTTGTATTCTTTAAAAAATTTTATCTGTCTGATGAACCATTCACCTGCATATAGCGGTAAGAAATCTGTTTCCATTTGCATATCCGTCAATATAAAATCGTATGGTTCATCAACGGAAAGCAGCAGTTTTTCGACACCTTCTTTAGCAGAAAAAGCTTTATCAATTTTTATTTCGTTATTGAAAATTTCACGTACCACACTTTCATGGTACATAACCCATTTCCTGGAATCATCTGTTATTAAAACTTTTTTCATAACTAAAATAATAACACAAAAGCCGCTTTATAGCGGCTTTTACAATTGTTAATTTTAAGATTTAAATCTTTTTAGTCCTCAAAAGGTACTGTGATTATATACCTGTCACCTTCACGAACTTTAGTAATATTAGTTGCATCAATATTTTCTCCGAATGCAAATGCCTGACTGTATTTCATTATTTCATGTTTGCGGCGGGTATTTTTTTCACCTGCTGCATTAATAATCACGGTATTACCTTCTGTTCTGACTTCGACATTCTTTTCATTATTGTCGAAAGGTCTTAAGTCAATAATAATTTTGTATGCATCATCGGCTTTTTCAACATGAACAAACTGCGCAGCTGTTCTTTCCATTCTCTGTTGCTGTTTGAATGCTTTTCTGTCAATTCTTTCCTGATTGCTTAGGGCCCGTCTTTCCATTTTATCAAAACGTTTTTCCTGCTGCATCATAGCTCTATCCATCCTTCTCATTTGAGCTACAGGATCGATCATTCTTTTAAAATGCCAGTCTGAAACTACGTAAAATGCACAGAATGCCCCAAGAAAGATTAGCAAACCTGTCAATACATATCTTAATGCGGGATGTTTGCACAAAAAGCAATCGTCAAATTCTTCATGTCTGTAGTTGTTATCTTCCATAGAAAACTCCTTTCTTTCTAATTTATTTAAGTATGTCATTTAGCTCTTATATTTTTACTTTGTATTTTAGTCCGTAAAATTTTATGTGCAATCTGATTAACAGATGGAACAATTATTTCCTAAGTATAGAAAATATTTTGTAAATGTACATTACTCTCGTGGTCTAATGCTATTGAAAAAAAGGATTAAATATGTTATTATATTATTGAGTGTGAAGTATGGGGTAAATATTATGGCTAAGATTTTAGTTACTATGCCTGATGAGTTTTTGCATAAAATTGATGGTGTTGCTTTAAATGAGCAGAGAAGCAGGAGTGAGCTTATCCGTGAAGCTTTGAGAACATATATGAGGCGTACAAATATCAGAAATACCCAAAAAGCTGATGAAGATGCCAGATTTCTTGAAAATTTGATAGGTTAGGTGTTTAATAATTTTTCAATCCATTTTATAAGATTTGCAATCTCGTAAGGTTTTGGAATATATAAGTCTGCACCGCAATTTAGAATAAGTTCTTTATCATGATATACAGATGTGACAATAATTCTGGTTTTGTCCAAATTGGAGTTATTCCTGATTTGTTTGCATATTTCAAGACCTTTAAGATTATCGGCATTGCCGGCATCAATTATCAAAAGTGCGGGAGCAGTTTCAGGTATGTTTCCATAATTATTTATAACAGTAACTTCATAGCCCTGAAGATTAAGAATTGTTGTTAAGAGAAGTGTCATGGCTTCATCATTTTCAATAATGAATATTTTGTTGTTGACTTCATTATTTATCGAATTTTCGGCAGTGATACGCGGTCTTTCTATCAGATAATTTGATCCGGCCGGAATATCCGCAAGTTTATGTATTTGTATAAGTGCATGCATCAGCTGGGAAGCATCTTTGTATTGAATAAATTCATTTGTCACAATTCCTATTGTTGTGTGGACAAAGTTTGAACGACGGCCTGCAAATTCATCACCCTGCATGAGCATATAACCACGTCTGTTATCCTGCGTGGAGTAGAATTTTGAGGCTACTGAATCAAATGCAAATGTTAAAAAATTCGCAATTTTTTCTGCTTTGAGCCCGTCTGTAATAATTAAAAATTCATTTTCCGAAACTGTTCCGAGAAAGTCGTTTTCTGATAAGGCCGAGCGAATTATAGCGCAATAAGTCTGGATTAGTTTATCAGATGCAAGTTCTGTGTAAGTTTCTTTATAATTGGCGAAATTTTCAATACTTATAAGCATTGCGGCCCAGAAAGTATTTTCTGATAAAATTCTTTTGAGTGCCCGCGCAGAGTAATTTTTGCCCGGAAGAAAATGTTTAGAGTCCATATTCGATTCAAGTTCACGTCTTAAATGTGCCTTTATACGCATTACAAATTCTTCCGAATTGACGGGTTCTGATATAAAGTCATCTGCACCATTTTCAAGAACCGCAAGTTTATCTTGAAGTTCTGCTGATTTAGAAGTTGCAATTATTATCGGACGCATATTATATGTAAGAACTCTTATTTTTTTGCAGTATTCTGCCAGGTCGCTGTTAATACTATCAGAAATAATTATTAAATCAGGTTCTTTGTCCTGTATTAATTTGATTGCCGAGAGCAGATTTTTTGAAATTATAACTTTATTGCTCTTACTTTCGAGCAATTTTTTATACTTTGTTGAAAGTTCACGTCTTTTGTCGATAATTAATGTTACTGACTGCATTTTTCCCTCGCCTGGCGCTCAATATTTGCGGCCGGTAAAGTGACTTCAAATATTGTTATGTGATTTTCTGATTTTACGGAAATTTTTCCGGACATTTTTTCTACAAGACTTTTAGTGATATAAAGACCAAGCCCGCTTCCTTGAACTTTTCTTGTCAATGGATTATCAATTCTTGAAAATTTTGTGAATATCTTTTCATAATCTTCTTCCGGAATGTCAATTCCGCGGTTTATAACTTTTATTGACACCATATCCTCTTGGATGTTTGCTGTTATTGTAATTGTAGAGTTTTCATCTCCGTATTTGGCTGCATTTTCTGTCAAATTTGTTATTATTTGTTGAAATTTATCTTTATCTGCAAGGATTGGCGGAATATATTCCGGAATTTCGATGTTGAATTTTTTGTCTTTATACTGACTTTTTACGATTGATGTTATCATTTCAATCAGCGGTTTTATTGAAAATTCTTTATAAATTAAATCATCTTTCGTATTTTGTAATTTTGTTACGGAAAGCATATTTTCAACAAGATTTATAAGCCTGTTTGATTGATCAACTATGATCTGCAAGAATTTTTTTTTGCTTTCATCATCAAGTTTATTCCATGAAGAAAGCATTGTTTGCGAAAAACCTCTGATAGATGTCAAAGGTGTTCTTAATTCATGGCTTACTGTTGATATAAAATCTTCATAATCTTTATCGTTCATAATACGATTATAACAAATTTTTTAGAATTTGTTTTAAATATTAATCTAATTATAATATTTTCATCTCATGTGATGTTCAGCTCCCTTTGAAAAGCTCTGAATATCGTAAATAATAAAAATATAGCAGAAAAAAAGGAGTGGAAGCATATGCAAAAAGAAGAAGTTAAGAATATCGGGGGGGGGGCAATTTAAGGCTTCCCACGTGTATTTTTTGGGGTTTTACGTTAGCAGAAATGATGGTCGTGATGCTCATAATGAGCATAATTTTAGCGGCTATGGCGCCAGTAATGACCACTCGTAATAAATCAGAGAGTTTATCTCCTTGGCGTTATACAGACGATGGATCAAATGCTTATTATGGGATAGCATCAAGCCAGGTTGCCATGATAGGTCAGCGCGATTTATCAGAAGATGGCAGTGATGATGCTGCCCGCTTAATACTGAACTCTTCCGATACAAATCCAATCCATTTATCTTTTAAACGTGGAACTGCCACCTTAGGTCGTTTGTATATGAACGATAGTAATATAGTATTAGGTAATACTGATATGAACCTGGGAAGCAATACAGGTGCAAATAATATAGCTATAGGTATGAGTAATATTTTATCTCATAATACAAGCGGCGGAAGTAATATTGGTATAGGTGACGGCGCATTAGCAAACAATACAAGCGGCACCAGTAATACTGCTTTAGGTACATCTTTAGGTTCGAATACCACAGGCAATGATAATACCGCATTAGGAGATGACAGTATGGTATCCAATAGCACCGGCAGCAGTAATGTTGCGGTAGGCGTTGATAGTTTGGCCAATTCCAATGGTAGCTGGAACGTCGCAGTTGGAGCTAATTCCTATCATTCCGGCTTAGGCGGGAGTAATACCATCGTAGGCGGTAATGCTATGTCTTCTAAAGATGGGACTAACAATGTTGCTTTAGGCACACAGGCATTACAGCAGGGTGGCGGTGACGGTAATATTGCCATTGGAGCCAATGCAAATAATGTTGATATGGAAGGTTTAAAAAATACAATTTCTGTCGGATTTAATTCTCGTGCAACCGGAGAATCATCAATCTCTATTGGTTCACCGCTTACGGGTGGTGCTGAGAGTAATACTGCTGCTCAAGCTAAAGATATTGGTTCAGTTGCTATCGGAGCAGGAGCAGTAGCCGGAAATGGTACAAATGGTAATTACGGTGTAGCTATAGGTTATGCCTCATCTGCTAACGGTAATCTTTCTACAGCAATAGGTTCCCGTACAAAAGCAGTTTCTGTAAGTACCGCCCTTGGAGAGAGTGCTCAGGCAACAGAAAGTGGTTCAACAGCTCTTGGTTTTGGAGCTGAGGCATCTGGTATGAGTTCACTTGCTGTAGGCATGGGCGCAACCGCAAGCGAGGATTCTAGTATAGTAATAGGTACAGGAGAGGCAAGTGGTCAGGGCTCAGTTGCTATCGGTACAGGAGCAATAGCCTCAGGCTTCTATTCATTGGCTATTGGAGGTTTGGGTGTATATTACGAGGGCGGCTGGCTTCCTACAGATACATATTCTACTGAGGCATCCGGTTCAGAATCTGTTGCTTTGGGGAGTGGTTCCCTTGCAACCGGCGCAAACTCAACAGCATTAGGTTCCTATGCAATAGCTAAAGGCGCAAATAATATAGCTATAGGTAAAAATGCCTGTCAAAATGTTACGGGCAGTAATAAGATTTGTATAGGAGCAAATTCCGGTCCATCAAGCAGTTCTTCTTGGGCTACAGATAGTGTCGAGCGAATATTTATCGGCAGTAAATCTAAATTTAATAATGGTCCTGCCGTCTTAGAAGTTCATAATACTGGAAAAACAGTTTACGCACATGACGGTAGTGAGTATAAAGCATCGGATTCAACAGTAGTGGTCAATGGTAACTTAATAGTTAAGGGTATTATTTCGTCATTTATTGTAGACCGATATGGAAATAACGTCTCAGGATATCGTACCCTGGAAAGGTTCGGAGAAGATGAAAACAATGCCTCATTACGTTACAGTATCGAAAGCGGTAAGGGTTTTGATGAGTATTTTACCAATGGTGGCAGGGGCTTTTCGTCCGACCGTCGTTTGAAATATGTTGGTAAAGAATTTACTTCCGGTTTAGACAAAATTCGCGACTTAAAAGTATTTAATTATACTTTTAAAAAAGATGAAAAGAAAACACCTCATGTTAGTGTAATAGCTCAAGATTTGCAAAAAGTCTTTCCTGATGCGGTCAAAAAAGGAGCAGACGGCTTTTTGACCATTCGTTTTGAAGATATGTTCTTTGCAATGATCAATGCGATAAAAGAATTGGATGCTAAGTATCAGGCACAGGAAAAACGCATCAATGATCTTGAAAAGCGAATAGAAAAACTGGAATCACAGATAAAATAGATTTCATACTGAAAAATAGGCGTGTTTTCAGACACGCTTACTTTCATTCCTTCTCCCGCCATTTGAGCGGGAGTTTTCCTTTTTAGATATATTAAATCGCTCTGTTGCCCTATTTGCGTTATTATGCTATACTTCTGATAAGAAGAACGGAGTTAGTTATGAATTTAATGCATATATTTACGGATATCCCGATCCTTATTGTAATTTTTACTTTCTTATTTTCAATTATTTATTGTATGAAAAATTATATTTATGTTAGTAAAAATTTGAAAATTTTTCTTGCATTTATCTCAGGTTTTAAAAAAACAGATTTGAATTTCCGGTTCAAGGAAATAGATGAATGGATGTCCCTTAATCCTTATGTATCTGCATCCTGGCTGGAATTTAAAAATACTCTTGTCTTTTCCGAATCGATTGCCCTTAAAGGTAAAAATAACGATTTAACGTATAAAGAGGTATCTTCAACTGTTCAGAATATTCAAACTACTGTTGATCCTATGTATTTCTTTAATGAAGAAACTCTTATAACATCAAAGTTTAATAATAAATTTTTACAAACGGTTCCTACAATTCTTACTGGTTTCGGCCCGTTGTTCACATTTTTAAATATTGCAATTGCTTTCGGTAAAATTGACTTTTCATCTCAGGAAAAAACGATTGCATCTGTTGCCGGCTTGATGTCAAGCATGCAGACTGCTGCACTTGTATCAGTTATTGCTGTAGGTTCATCCCTTTTATTTTTAATGTTTGAAAGAATTAGTTTTCAGCTTCTTTGTAAAAATCCGCTGTCAAAGTGTGAGGATTTGCTTGGAAAACTATTTGATAATATTTCATCAGAAAAATTCCTTCTTGAACTTTTGAAGGAAACTAAGATTCAGAACAATTCCATATCAAATTTGATTACTGCAATGCCTCAGCAGTTTAAAGTGGCTTTAAATTCGGGAATTGCAAGCAACCTTGTTCCTTATCTTGAAAATTTAATTTTCGGGATAAATCAGATGAACAAAAATATTAAAGAATTTGCAAAACACGGAGGAAAATCCGACGATGTCGATGACCTATTTTAATCGTGGAGGAAGCTCCTTATGTCAATAATGATGAGAAAACAGAATAGCAAAGAAGGTGATAATAATATCTTCTGGACAACAATGGCTGACTTGCTTTTAGGGCTGGCTATTATTTTTATGACGTTGTTTGTTCTTGCCATGACAGGTTTTACACAGCAAAGTCTGGAGCAGAAAAAGCAGCAGATTGAGGTTAATAAAGAACTTATTGAAAACCTTAAAAAAGCAAATATTGAAGCTCAGGTTGATCCTATGACAGGAGATATTAAAATTTCTGATCTGGAGCTTTTTGAATTAAACAGCTTTAATCTCTCTGAAAAAGGAAAAGCTTATCTGGATAAACTTGTTCCGATCTATATAAATACAATTTTTTCCAAAAAAGAGCTTGTAGGCGAAATAGAAAATATAATTATTCAGGGGCACACTGACAGTCAGTCTTTTGCCGGTATTAAAAATCCTGACGAACAGTATATGAAAAATATGTCATTGAGTTTGCAGCGTGCAAATTCTGTTGCGGATTATATTTTTCATACAAATTTCGATAAGCAGTACAGTGACAGGTTGAAAAAAATCCTTGTTGTTGAAGGAAAAAGCTTTTCAGAGCCAATCCTTGTTAACGGTAAGGAAGATTATAATAAAAGCAGACGTGTTGAAATGCGTTTAAAGGTTAAAAAACTTGATATTACTGAAGTTCTTGTTCATGGAGTTCAATTTTTAAAATGATAAGAGAAGATTTGATATTAGAAACTATAAATATGATTAAGCTGTATAATCTGGATATAAGAACGGTTACTATGGCTATAAGTTTACGTGACTGCTGTGACGGTGATGTTGATGTTGTCTGCCGGAATATTTATAAGAAAATTACGCATTATGCCAAAAATCTTGTTGAATACGCAAATGAATTTGAGAACGATTATTCTATACCTATTGTAAATAAAAGAATTTCAGTAACACCTGTGTCTCTTGTAGGTGAAGCCTGCAAAAATCCTGATTATGTAAAAATTGCCAAAACTCTTGATAAAGCTGCAAAAGATGTCGGGGTTAATTTTATCGGCGGTTTTTCGGCTCTGGTTGAGAAAGGAATGACAAAAGGTGACAAACTTTTGATAGATAGCATTCCGGAAGCTCTTTCTCAAACAGAAAGACTTTGTTCTTCAATAAATGTAGCTTCTTCAAAAGCCGGAATTAACATGGATGCTGTTTTGAAAATGGCTGAAATAATTAAAAAATCTGCAGAACTTACAAAAGATGCAGACGGTATCGGGGCTGCAAAACTTGTTGTATTCTGTAATTCCCCCGGTGACAATCCTTTTATGGCCGGAGCTTTTTGCGGAATAGGCGAGCCGGAATGTGCTTTAAATGTTGGTGTATCGGGCCCCGGTGTTGTAAGGGCGGCTATTGAAGCGCTTGATACAAATGCGGATTTAGGAGAACTTTCTAATAAAATTAAACAAATTGCTTATAAAATAACTACTACAGGTGAATTGGTCGGCCGTAAACTTGCTGATAAACTTGGTATTCCATTTGGTGTGATTGATTTATCTCTCGCCCCTACGCCTGCTATAGGTGACAGTGTTGCGGGAATTTTTCAGGCAATGGGACTTGAACATGCAGGAGCTCATGGAACCACTGCAGCGCTTGCAATGCTTAATGATGCCGTTAAAAAAGGCGGTATAATGGCAAGCTCTCATGTTGGCGGACTTTCAGGTGCATTTATTCCGGTTTCTGAGGATGCAGGCATGATTGAAGCTGCATCTAAAGGTTATTTAACATTTGATAAATTGGAAGCTATGACATCTGTATGTTCTGTCGGGCTGGATATGATTGCAATCCCCGGAAATACTCCTGTAGATACAATTGCCGGTATTATTGCCGATGAGATGGCAATCGGTATGATTAACAAAAAGACAACTGCTGTTAGAATTATTCCCGTTCTGGGAAAGAATATAGGAGATGAAGTTATATATGGAGGATTGTTAGGCAAGGCGCCGATAATGTCTGTAAATTCTTTATCGTCAGCAGGATTTGTACGCAGAGGCGGCAGAATACCGGCACCGGTTCACAGTTTAAATAACTAATAAAAGATGAAAGAAAGTATAAAAAATACGGGGTTGATGCAATGGCTGAGTCAATTAGAGTTTTTGAAAACAGCTTAAGAGAATATTTAATAAATGTTCAGTCTGATTCTTACAATACACAGGGTAAAATTCAGCAGAAATACAATAACTTGAAGGTTTATATGGAACCTAAAAAACGGTCGGTTCCTCATTTTTGGGTATCTGTGAATATATCTGCTGTTTGCTATCAGATTGATCCTCTCGAAAAATTAGACGGCAGTATGGGTTCTGACGAGAGGTTTGTTCTTATGTGGGCGGGTCGTCCTAATATTAACGGTGAATTGAAAAAACACTGGGTTTATCTGACCAAATCTACAGAAGTTCTTAATCAACAGGTTAGAAACGAAAAGAAAACAAAAGAAAATATGGAAATTTCAAAAGCAGAGATTAAGGAGGCTGCTGAATCTGTCACAGGTACAGGCCTTAGAAGAAAATTAAGAGCTTTTGAATCAAGGTTAAGGAAGAACAGATATGGCAAAATCTCTCAACGAGCTCGCGGGTGAGCTTAAAGCATTTATCATAGAATTACAGTCTGATGCTCATAATAAAACTAATTTAAGAGTTGAACGATATAACAATTTAAAACTATTAATGGAACCTGAGAGGAGCAGCACTCCTCATGTTGTTATTAATTTATCTATGTCAGATGCAGAATTTGATATAAAAACCGGTTTAAAATTAAATGGCGGTCTTGGCCCTGACGAACGTTATGCTTTAAGGTGGTTTAACAAAACAGGAACACTCACTTCGTTGCAGGAAACCTGGGAGGTTATAAAGAAGAATGGCGGAAAAGAAAAAAAAGAAAAATAATATTTATTTTTTCTTTTCAACCATAGATTTTGAACGTAATTTTCTGTGATATGTTATCGCAAACCTGTGAGCTTCATCTCTTATCCTCTGAAATAAGAAAAGCGCACTGGAATTGCGCGGTAGTATAACAGGTTTTGATTGTTTTGGCAGGAATACTTCTTCATGTTTTTTTGCAAGGCTCACTACATCAATCCCTGTTATTCCTAATTCTTCTATGATTTCCATAACGCTTGAAAGCTGGCCTTTACCTCCGTCTATAATCATTAAATCCGGTTTTGCCCATTTTTCTTCTCCGAGGTGCGACAGTCTGCGGGTTAGAACTTCTTTCATTGAAAGAAAGTCATCAGGTTTTCCTTCTGTGATTTTTACTTTAAACTTTCTGTATTCTGATTTTTTAGGTACTCCGTTTATGAATGTGACCATTGAGGCAACAGTGTTTGTTCCTTGAATATGCGAAATATCATAGCATTCCATACGATACGGAAAATTTTTAAGCTGTAGTTTTTCTGCAAGGTATGAGCCGATTTCATTGAAGTCATCTCTGATTTTTGACATTTTGGAAATCTTTGCGTTATCAAGAACGACTTTTGCATTTTTATCTGCAAGCATCTGAAGTTCTTTGCCCTGAGCAGATTTACCATAGCTTATTTTAATCTTTTTACCGGCAAGAATTTCCAGCCATTCCTCGTAAAGTGCTTTTTCGCAGACTGCTTCAAGTTCATTGGATACAATTTTATCAGGGAATTCAAGTTTGAGCGTACTGTAATATTCTTTAAAGAATGTCGCAAAAAACTCTGTTCTGTCATCTTCTTCAACTTCATAAACAAAATCTTTTTTATCTATAAGCCGTCCTTCGCGTATCATAAGAATTACTATCGCAAAAATTCCGTCATCTGCCATTAAAGAGATTACATCTTCATTAAGTTTTGTATTTTCATATACAACTTTTTGTTTTTCAAGAGTTTTTGCAAGGTCGTTGTAGCTGTCGCGGAGTTTTGCCGCTTTTTCAAATTGGAGGGAATCAGAATATTTTTGCATTTGTTCTTTAATCTGCTGCATTAATTCCGACTGCTTGCCTGAAAGAAACAATTCGGCCTGTTTTACCAGTGTCTTGTATTCGTCAGGCGTAACCATATTCTGGCAAGGCGCCATACATCTTCCTATGTGGTAATAAAGACAGGGGCGGTCTTTAAATTTCGGTGATTTGCATTGTTTCAGCGGAAAAATTTTTTTAAGGAAATCCAGAGTTGCATGCATTGCTCTAATATCTGTGTAGGGTCCGTAATAACGACCTTTTTCGGGGTTCATGTTTTTTTTGCGTACTATGGTAATTCTCGGAAAATCTTCGTCGGTTATTAAAAAATATGGATATTTTTTATCATCTTTAAGAAGGACATTATACCTTGGTTTGTATTTTTTAATTAAATGGCTTTCCAGGATAAGGGCTTCAACTTCTGTGTTTGTAATAATATATTCAAGACGTTCAATCTGGGGTACAAGAACGTTAAGTTTTACGCTGTCATGTTTTCTGTTGAAATAGCTTAACACGCGTCTTTTTAAAATTTTTGCTTTGCCGACATAGATGACTTCTCCGTCTTTGTTATAATAAATATAACATCCGGGAAGTGATGGCAAAAGTTTTAAAGTTTGTTTTAATCCATCGTTCATTAATCTTATTATATCATATATAATTTGTACAGGATTGAAAAAAATGGCTGTCTAATTTATAATAACAAGTATGAAGGCTAGATTAAGAAAATTTATATTGACAATAGAGGTTTTACTTCTTTTTTGTCCATATACAAATGCGCAAAATTTTCGTCCGATGTGGAAAGATTTTTGTCCTAAGGGTTTAGAAAATGCTGAATATAAAGAAATTCAGTGGTTTTGGCCGGAAAGCACAAAAGCTACGCAGTCTATATATAATTACTGGGCAGCGCGCAGGGAGGAGTTTGAAAAAGGGCTTGCGGAATGCGACACAATGCAGGAAGATTTTAACGGTATCTGCTATGATGAGTTGAAAAAACGCCAAATTTTTGTTACCGAACAATATAATAAAGATATTCGGCAAAAACAAATAAGCAATCAGATTTGGCGTGATATCCATGACAAAGGCTCAAGCCCTATTATGATTAATATTTTTCAGCGCTAATCTCCTGCTCTTATTTTAAAATTGTAGCGACCTGATCTGTAATATCATCACCGCCGAACAGTACGGTATTTTTTGGCAATACCATATTGTAATTCATTGAACGCGCTTTTTCTACAACGGCTGTTTTAATTTTGCTGTCAATTGCAGTTAATTTATCATTATAAGATTTATCCAGCGCTAATTTTTCTTTGTTAATTTCGTTTCTGTATTTTTCTTCTAACTGTGAAATTTTTGCTGGATCTTTTTCTTTTGAAATTTCTGTTCTTGCCTTTTCAATTGTTGCCTGCATATTTTGCATTTGTTTTTGCTGGTCAAGCTTTAAAGCTGTGATTTCTTTGGAATTTGCAACAATTTGCTGAATATCAACAACAGCAATCCTGTATTCCGGATTTGTATTGGAAACAGCAATACTGTTGATTGAATATCCTGCAACAAATGAACCTATTACGATAAGTGTGGCTAATATTTTTTTCTTCATAAGTAAATCCTTTCATTTCTTTTTAAGATTAAATTGAATTATAAAATTTTTAATTGGTTACTTGGATTAATTTTATGTTTTTTGTATGATTAATGTGCGAGAGATTTTATCTTAAAAGAAGGAGATGAATTTTTATGAAAAAATCAATTAACGATTTAGGTGACGTAAAAGGTAAACGTGCTCTTGTAAGAGTTGATGTCAACGTACCTTTAGATGAAAACCACAATGTAACAGATGACACAAGAATTCAGGCAATTGTTCCGACAATCAGAGCTTTGCAGGAAAAGGGAGCTAAAATTATTCTTATGGCTCACCTTGGCAGACCGAAAGGCGAATGGAAAACAGAATTCACACTTGAACCTGTTGCAAAATATATGTCAAAAGTTCTCGGCGAAGATGTTTTATTTGTTAAATCACCTGTAGGTGAAGGCGCAGATAAAGAATTAGAAGCTTTGAAAGACGGTCAGGTTGCTTTATTGGAAAATATACGTTTCTATAAAGCAGAAGAAGCAAAAGACGATGATATGACTTTTGCGGAAGAACTTGCAAAATTAGGTGATTTCTACGTAAACGACGCATTCGGCGCTGCTCACAGAAAACACACTTCAACTGCTAAAGTAGCTCATATTTTAAAACCGGCTGTCGCAGGTTTGTTGATGGAGAAAGAAATCAGATGCTTATCTCAGGCTCTTGATAATCCCACAAGACCGTTTACTGCAGTTGTAGGCGGAGCTAAAGTTTCTTCAAAAATCGGCGTTTTGGAAAACTTGATTGACAAAGTTGACAACATGATTATCGGCGGCGGTATGGCTTACACATTCGTAAAAGCTAACGGCGGTAAAATCGGTAATTCAATCTGTGAAGACGATCAGCTTGAAGTTGCAAAAGCTATTGAGAAAAAAGCTGCTGATAAGGGTGTTAAAATTGTTATGGCAACAGATGTTCTTGCTTCTGACGATTTCTCAGGAAACGGTACAAACAAAGTTGTTCCTATCAATGAAATTCCTGACGGATTTGAAGGTGTAGATGCAGGCCCTGAAAGCCAGAAAGCTTTTGCTGAAGTAATCAAAAATTCAAAAACAATTTTGATGAACGGTCCGGTAGGCGCATTTGAAAACCCGAAATTTGCAGAAGGTACAAAAGCTGTATTGCAGGCAATTGTTGATGCAACTAAAAACGGTGCGGTTTCTGTAATTGGCGGCGGTGATTCTGTTTCTGCCGCTAAAAAATACTTTAAAGCAGAAGATTTCACTCATGTTTCAACAGGCGGCGGTGCTTCTCTTGAATTTATCGAAGGTAAAGTATTGCCGGGTGTTGCTGCTTTAGACGAAAAATAAGCTAAAAAACATATAAAAAGCTCTCTGTTTATCAGGGAGCTTTTTTTTATGTTAAAATAAACACAAGCGAGGAACATTATGAAAAATATTCTTGTAACGGGCGGAGCAGGCTTTATAGGTTCACATTTGTGCGAAAAGCTTCTTCAGGAAGGTAATCACGTAATATGTCTTGACAATTTTTTTACGGGTTCAAGAAAAAATGTTGAACATTTAATGGAAAATAAAGAGTTTGAGCTTATCAGACATGATATTATAGAACCTATTATTCTTGAAGTTGACCGGATTTATAATTTGGCCTGTCCAGCAAGCCCTATTCATTATCAGTATAATGCTATAAAAACTATAAAAACTAATGTTCTCGGTGTTACAAATATGCTTGACCTTGCAGATGAAACGCATGCTAGAATTTTACAGGCATCGACAAGTGAAGTTTACGGCGACCCGACTGTTCATCCGCAAAAAGAGGATTACTGGGGAAATGTTAATCCTATAGGGTTAAGAAGCTGTTATGACGAAGGTAAGCGTGTTGCAGAAGCTTTGATGATGGATTATCACAGGCAGCATAATGTTGATATAAGAATTATCAGAATATTTAATACATACGGCCCGCGTATGGCTCAAAATGACGGGCGTGTTGTTTCTAACTTCATTATACAGGCTCTGAAAAATGAAGATATAACAATTTACGGCGACGGTTCCCAGACACGTTCTTTCTGCTATGTGGATGATTTGGTGCGTGGTATGATTACGTTGATGAATACCGAAAACTTTATGGGACCTGTTAATGTCGGCAATGACGGTGAGTATACTATTTTAGAACTTGCAAAAATGATTATAGAACTTTCAAATTCAAGTTCGAAAATTGTGTTTAAACCTCTGCCTTCAGATGATCCTGCCCAGCGCCGTCCGGATTTAACCCTTGCAAAAGAAAAACTCGGCTACGAACCGACCGTTCATGTTCGTGACGGGCTGCTGAAAACAATCGAATATTTCAAAACAGTTCTCTGATTTTGTTAATATAATTATTTTTGAGTTTAAAAAAGTTAAAGGTTGACCCTCTCCCGTTTGGAGAGGGAATAATGCTAATGGCACTTGAAATTTGGAAAAAATAGGTTATAATATAAGAAAAGGGCGGGACAAGTTCCAGCTTGTCCCATTAAAAGCCCCTATTTGGTTGTTAGAACTAGCAGTATTAAAAAAATTATTGCTAGTTCTTCTGTATTCACAACCATGTTATCACCTCCCTTCTTTTTCCGGTTTAACAAATTTGAAGTCTGCGCCGTAAAAGTATGGATATGATAATTAGGGCTTGCCCTTTTTATTTAATAATACATCATTTTTTTAGGAAGAAATCATTTATAATACGTATTTGTTCCTACTTGCAATTGCTCTTTTCATAACTTATAATGTGATTGAGTTAAGAAAGGAGAGTTTATTATGTGGGAAAAGGATATTAACATTAACGAAGTTAAAGAGATTCGCACAAGAACAACTGTTTATTTTGGTGTCGGCGCTATCAAGAAAATTGATGATATCGCTAAAGTTTTGAAAGATAAAGGAATTGATAAAGTTATTGTAATGTCAGGCAGAAACGCTTATAAAGCAACCGGTGCATGGGATTACGTTGAAAAAGCTTTGAAAGACCATGGTATCGGCTACGTAAATTATGCAGAAGTAACGCCTAACCCGAATACACATCATGTTAATGATGCAACAAAACTTGCTAAGGATTTCGGTGCAAAAGCTGTTATTGCAATCGGCGGAGGTTCTCCGACTGATGCAGGGAAATCTGTTGCAATTTTACTTGAGTATCCTGAAAAAACTGCTGAAGAATTGTATGACTTTGCATTCACTCCTGAAAAAGCAGTTCCTATTGTTTCAATTAATTTGACACACGGTACAGGTACAGAAACAAACAGGTTTGCGGTTGTAACTAACCTTGAAAAGAATTTTAAACCTGCAATTGCTTATGATTGTATTTATCCTATGTTTGCGATTGATGACCCGCAGTTAATGACAAAATTGTCACCGAAACAGACAAGATATGTTTCAATTGATGCTGTTAATCACGTTGTGGAAGCCGCAACATCAGCTGTTGCTTCACCTTATTCAATTTCGCTTGCAAAACAGGTAATTGAGCTTGTTGCAAAATATTTGCCGAAGGCTATTGCAAATCCTGAAGATTTAGAAGCTCGTTATTATCTGGCTTATGCGGCTATGATGGGCGGTGTAAGTTTTGATAACGGATTATTGCACTATACACATGCGCTTGAACATCCTTTGAGTGCTGTAAAACCTGAACTTGCACACGGTTTGGGGTTAGCAATTTTACTGCCGGCTGTTATTAAAACAATTTACAAAGACAGACCGCATGTATTGGCTGATATTCTTGCACCGATTGCTCCGGGGCTTAAGCCTGAAGCATCTGATGCTGACAGGGCTGCAAAATTGGTTCAGGATTGGTTATTCTCTGTCGATGTTAAAGAAAAGTTAGAAGATGAAGGATTTACCGATGCTGATGTTGAAAAACTGACGGATCTTGTTTACACAACTCCGTCACTTGGCGGGCTTATTGACATAGGACCTTCCGGAAACGGCAGAGATGTTGTTGAAACTATTTACAAAAATTCTGTTAGACCTCTGTAAGTTTTTCACAAAAATACTTTAAAAATACCGGTATTTCTATGCCGGTATTTTTTTGTTGACTTTTAAAAAAATTTTATTAAAATTTCAACATAAAAAATTTACACGAGGAATTATATATATGGAAAATAAAATAAGTTTTATTAAAAGTCTGACATTTCAGTTAGATATAACATCACGCGTATTTTATAATTATGCAAAACAACTCTTTGAAGAAAATGCCGGAAGTAAATTAACTCTGGAAGAATTTACGGTTCTTGAAACTCTGGTTTATTACCCCCATTTGAATGAAGATGCAATTGCAAAAATCTTTGCAAGACCTGTTGGGTCTGTTGAAAAGGTGATTTCAAAACTTTTGAAGAAAAAGATGATAACCTGCGCAAAAAAGAATGAAAACTCCGATATTCAGGTAAAGTATTATGAGTTAACCTCTTTGGGTGACAGAATGTATTTGCAAAATAAACCTATGCAGGATACAACGGTTGTTATGCTTTCAAAATTTATATCGGAAAATGAGCTTGTTGCATTCACAAAAACTATGCTGAAAATTAGGAATATTCTTATATCACTCGGGTATGTAGATGTATAATTATTTTTTTGCACTTGTCTTAAAATAAGTAAAAATACCTGCCCCTGCTGCAATAACTCCGTTTGCTATAATTGATGTTGTCAGCGGTTTTGTTTTGAGGAATTTTCCTGCAAAAGTTACAACTCTGTCAAGTACTACGCCGAACCCAAACCATATCGCAGTTGTATTCAAACCGGCTTTTATTGGACTGATTTTTGGAACAGGTTTGGCTTTCAGACCTTCCATAGTATTTTGGTCTTTTTTTGCAGTGAAAATATTTGAGGTATTTGCTTTAAATGTTATCGGGGATATCATTTTTGTTTCTCTTATCTGGTAAAAAATTGTCACAGTAAAGATTATACTACAAGAAAAATTTTTGGTTTGTATTATAATAAATTTTATGAAAAAAGTTGAACTTTTAGCACCTGCAAAGGATAAAAAGACTGCGATATCTGCAATAAATTCAGGTTGTGATGCTGTTTATATCGGCGCACAAAATTTCGGCGCACGAAAGAAAGTTCCGAATTCTCTTGAAGATATAAAAGAAATTGTAGATTATGCGCACAAGTTTTATGTAAAAGTTCACGTAACAGTAAATACGATTTTAACAGATGATGAGCTTGTTGAAGCTCAAAAATTAATCCAAAATCTCTATGATATCGGAGTTGATGCAATAATTGTTCAGGATGCGGGGATTTTTAAACTTGCGTTAGACGGTAAATTACCGCCCATAGTGATTCACGCAAGCACCCAGTGTGATAACAGAACTCTTGAAAAGGTTAGATTTTTTAATGAAATTGGGGTTTCTCGTGTGATTCTTGCTAGAGAGCTATCATTAGAACAGATTAAAGAGATTTGCAAACTTTCAAAGGCCGAGATTGAAACATTTGTACATGGTGCATTATGTGTTTCATACAGCGGTCAATGTTATTTCAGCCACTATATAGGCGGACGCTCCGCAAACAGAGGTGAATGTGCCCAAGCATGCCGTAAAAAATATACGCTTGTTGATGATAGTGGAAATGTAATTGCTAAAGACAAGTATCTTTTGAGTTTGAAAGATTTTAACGCTTCAAAACATCTTAAAGAGCTTATAGAGGCGGGTGTTAAATCTTTTAAAATTGAAGGACGGCTTAAAGATGAAAATTATGTGAAAAATGTTGTTGCATATTATAGATGTGAAATTGATAAATTTGCACAAAAAACATCTTCAGGAAAAATCTTTTTGGACTTTGAACCGGATGTAAAAAAGAGTTTTAACAGAGGTTTTACTGACTACTTTTTAGACGGCCGCAAAAGATGTTTTAATTTTGACACCCCGAAATCCATAGGTGAAAAATTAGGTCGAATTACGCGTGTAGGCAAAGATTATTTTGAGCTTGATGCAGATGTTTCCAAACAGGACGGGCTTTATTTCAACGGTTATGGCTGTCTTGTAAATAAAGTTGATGGAAATAAAATTTATCCTAACAAAATGGATGGTATCTCTGCTGGTTTGGAAGTTTACAGAAATTTTGACAGCAGATTTGAAAAACAGCTTGAAACTTCCAGAGTAAAACGTCAAATCGGGGTTAAATTTATTTATTCGGACGGAATTTTAAATGCAGAGGACGAGGACGGAAATGCAGTAAAAATTTCTTTACCGGCAGGTGAAATCCCTAAAAATCCCGAAAAAATGAAAGATACTTTTATAAATCAGCTTAAAAAAACAGGCGAAAGCGATTTTTATGTTGATAGTATTGAGCTGAGCGGTGAATTGACTTTTATGCCTGTTTCAAAAATTAATGAGCTTCGCCGTAATATCCTTGATATGTTAATGGCTGAACGTTTAAAAAATTACAAACGTGAAATTCAAAATCCTTTAAAATATGCAAAATTTCCTCTGCATAAAGTTGATTACAGAGCAAATGTTCACAACATGCAGGCAAAATCTTTTTATGAAGATTGCGGGTGCACGGTTTGCGAGATGTCTGCCGAGAGCGGGTCTTTCCCAAAAGAGCTGATGCGGACTAAACACTGTTTGAAATTTGCATTCAATATGTGTAAATCTCCTAAAAAACTTTTTCTCATTGATGAGAAAGGGAAAAAATATCCTCTCAAGTTTGATTGTGCAAATTGCGAGATGGTAATTTTAGCCGATTAAAAAATTATACTTCCTCTCTTCCGTGAGAAGGGTTGTGGAGCGGCTGCAACCAGTTAACGCATACATCCATGAATTTTTCAGGTTCATCGAGATATAAATCTTCTGCATGAATGCTGCCAAACAATTCAAATCGTTTTTCACATACTGCTTCTTTATAAAGTTTTTCAGTGTGCCACGGGTGTACAGTCGGGTCTTTTTTCCCTGCAATAAAAAGTATTGGGGCTTTTACATATTTTATAATGTCAACCGGTTTAATTTTTGAGCGCAGCATTAAAGAGATAAATGACGGACGTATAGAACACCAGCGCTTGGGCTCGCATTTTTTCAGAGTCGGAAGCCAGGCTTCTTTTTTCCACATTTGATTTTCAATTTTATCAAAATCACACGGCGCCGAAACTGCAATTATTTTATTTACGTCATTATAAAGTGCAGCGTGAATAAGAACGAGAGCGCCTCCGAGAGAAAATCCGGCAAGATAAATTGTTTCGTACTGTTTTTTTGCATAATCAACAACAGCCTTTAAATCAATCGGTTCTTTATTTGTGAACGTGTAAAATCCTGAACTTTTTCCGTGTCCTCTGCAATCAAAAGATATTACGTCATAATATTTTGAAAAGTCAGCGGAAAGATTTGAAAAAGCTTTGCTGTCTTTTGTCATAAACCAGCCATGAACAATAATTACAACTTCTTTGTGATTAGTTTTGTAATGATTTAGTGCAAGTTTTATCCCATCTGATGTCTTTAAAAAAATTCTCTCCATACAAATATAATACCATGTTTTGACTTTATAGTAAAAAACCTTAAATAAAAAGTGTAGATATCATACGAAAGTATGAGCAAGGAAAGCAGGTTTTGGTATATATTTATATGTACCAGAGGGTAGATTTGTGTTAAACGGTATATTTCAACGTCCTTATTTGAATAAAGATGCAAGAAATCTTGTTAAAAAGAAACAGGATGAAGAACAAAACGCGTCTTCTGCCCAGCGTGAACAACAGGCTGATCAGAATTCCAGAAGCAAAGGACTTCAATATGTTGAGCAGAAAAAGCCTGCCTATACTCCTGCTTATCAACAAACTTCCGGTGAGCAGGTAGATTGGCGGCAGATGCGTTCGCAAATTCAAAGCCAGGCTCAGTCAAGAAATTTTCATACCACCACACAAAACAATTTTCAAACACAGGAAATTACCCCGACCAAAACACTCTCCGGCAGAAGTACTGTTATTAATATTGCACAAATTCTCAAAGATTTTAGAAATACAGCTGCGGCCATCGGTACTCCTGATGATTTGAAAGAAGAAGTAAACGGTTATCTTTCTCTTGTTGAAGCTCAAGTCAAGAAAGATAATCCAAATACTAAACTTGTTAAATCAAACTTGAAAAATGCATCATCAATTCTTGACGGCTATATTTCCCAAACCCTTAATAAAGATTCCAAAGTTGTTGAAAATTGGGTTGATGCTCTGTTTTTACAGCAAATTGATTTTAAATATAACGAAAATGACATAAATCCTCAATTTCTTGTAAAATTTCCTGAAGGCAGTACACAGCAGGAAGAAAAAGCAGAAAATAAAACTTCTGTTCATGATACAGTTCCAGAACCTGTACAGCAGGAAATAGAAACAGATGCTAAAGTTGTTTCTTTAATCCCTCAGGACAAAGAACTTAAGTCACTGTTTATTCAGTCTAAAAAACTGGTTTATGCAAACGAACCGAAAAAAGCAATAGAAACTTTCCAAAAAGCATTATTGAGGGCTGATGAGGTCGGTGATACAGAAACAAAGTCAAAAATTTATTATGAAGTCGGCAGAATTTATGATGATCATGATTATTATGCACAGGCTTTAACAAGTTATAATCAGTCATTACAGAATACTACGGATAATAATGTAAAAACAAAGGCACATTATTCAATGGCACAGATTTATGATGACGTAAACCAGATTGAACCGGCACTTGACCATTACTTTAATTCAATATCTTATGCCGGTGAGGCGGAAAATCTCGCTGCACAATCAACTTCCTTAACCAAAATGGGAAATATTTTTACAGATATGTATGAAGATGTAGCAATGGATTATTATTCTGTTGCGGATGATCTTGCATCTCAAACTGATAATCCACGTGTAAAAGGGTTTGTGGCATCAAGTACGGGAAATGCCTATGAAAAATTTGATGAACCGCAGCAGGCTTTAAAATCATATTCCAAAGCAGTTAAGCATTATTCTGATGCTGAAGCACCGCTGAAAGTCGCACAGAATTATTCTAAAGCGGCTGATATTATGGTTGAATTCAGCAATGTTTCAAAAGCAAAAAGTCTTTTATCAAAAGCACAAAGCTATGCAAGACAGACAGATGACGTTAACTTGATGAATGAAATAAGAGAAAAACTTAGTAATCTTGAATTACTAGGTTAAATGTGTTAAAATCATAAATGTATATAAATTAAGAGGAGCAACAGAGTATGAAAAATGTAAATGCAGTTATACCCTACAATATCGGGGGGGGGGCGTTCTAGGCTTCTCACATCAAATTTTTAGAAATTTTAAATTCGGTTATAAATATATACAGGACGGATTTACATTGGCGGAAGTTTTGATAACTCTCGGCATAATCGGGATTATCGCGGCGTTAACAATGCCTTCCTTAATATCCGGCTATCAGGAAAAAGTTCTTATTTCACAGGCAAAAAGGTCTTTGTCAGTTGTTATGAATGCTATTTCTGCCGCAAGGGCAAAAGAGGGAGTTGAAAATAACGGTGAAATTTTTATGTCTTCAAATACTTCAGAGCAAACGGCTGATGCTATTTTTGAAAATATGAAGATAGTCAAGAGATGCAGAGTAAATGATACTAATTGTTTAAAAGATTACAAAATTAAATATGATAAACCAAAAAATGATGGGTTTGGTAACTATGCAAAACCTTATGATTTTGCATGGATGCCTAGAGCTGTACTTTCTGACGGTTCAGTAGTTGGAATAGAGCAGATAAATTATTCGGAAGGTAATTGCCTGAATTATTATACGACCTGGGATAAGGATTCGGATGGCAATTTTATATTGGATTCTTCCGGTAATAAGGTTAATGAACGTCTGGTAGCTGAAACTGACTGCGGGCATGTTTTATTTGATGTTAACGGCTTGAAAGGCCCTAATCAATTTGGTGCTGATGCTTATTTGATTTATATTACACCATACAGCTATGTCCAAAGTATCGGCAGTATTAATGATGTTATAAGGACAAATAAACTCACTGCGCAAAAATTTGATCAGAATGGAAGCTTTAAAAAAACAGGGGATTAGACCCCTGTTTTTTATTCATTTGCCATAATTTCAATTTCGTTTCCGTCAGGATCTTTTAGGAATGCTATATACATATTTACTTCCGGCATAAAATACGGTTCGTAAATATATTTGTAACCGCATTTTTGCATTTTTTCTGTAAATTCTTTCATTGATTTTGCTTCAAATGCAAAGTGACCAAAAGCATTACCATTCTTGTAACCGTCTTTTGGAGTTTCGTGATTATATGTAAGCTCAATTTGTGTTTGACCATCTTCATCGCTGAGATAGTATAAAGTGCAGTCATCAAGTTTAACCTCTCCGGTTCTGTTTAAGTCCATAAGTTCAGTGTAGAATTTCATAGATTCATCAATATTTTTTACCCTGATCATTGCATGTAAAAATTTCATTTTTCTTATCCTCCTGACTAATTAATCCCTTAAACTTAATCTATATGTGATAATACACCTATTGAGGTATTTTTGTCAATTTCTATAACATGTCTTATTATTGTATGGGACATTAAGAGCAGATAAGGATTTATTTCATTTGTGCTGCCCATATTGATTTTTGCCTGTGGTTTTTCCTGTCCCTCATTTACTGTCGTTTGCAAACTCGTTTCAAAAGATACAACAGAATTCATTGAATAGTGTTTTTCATCGCCTTCAATACGCATCAAAAGCTCGTCTTTAGGAAATTCCTTAACACATTCAATATTTACATGAACGGAGTTTGAACTTTCAAGGATTAATGTTGCAGTTACATTACCGTAGTTTAATGTTGTGATGGTAATTACAAGAATACTGTCCGAACCATCAGAATTTTCTCCGGTTTCTATATCAAGGTCAAAGCCGACGCCTTCCTGAAGCGGCAGCCACGGGAGATACAAAAGCATTAGAAGCTTCATAGTCTGCGCAGAATCGTTCTGGGAAGCTGCTGCAATACTTGCGTTTATAAGTTTTGCTGTTTCTTTAAGTTGTGTTAAGTCAGTAATCCCCAGTTTGGCAGAATTTGCCATAGCAGTGATAAGTTTTGCGATTGCTTCTTTTCCGTTTGCCTGTATCATTGATGCAATCTGGGAAAGATTTATGAGACCGTTTGAGGATATTGCAAGGTTTCTTATAGAGTTTTGCAGCTGGTTTAAAACAGCTTTATTGCCTGTGAGAAGCATGTTCTGGGCTTCTGTAAGCGACAACCCCTGAAGCTGAGCAAGAATTTGAGCCTGCGTCTGGGAAAGAGCATTTCTTTGCATCGCAATTTGTCGTGCAAACTGCTGGTTGAACTGTGCAAGGGTAATATTTTTTTGCAAAATGTACAGAAGTTCATTTAGGTTTTTGGGGAGGTTCATCATCTCTTTTACATAAACAGACTGGTCTGCTCCTGCCATATTAGCCATTTGTGCAGCTGGCATGGATGTTTGTGGCGGAAGGCTTGACTGTTGCGGGACTGGAGAAAATGATGTTTGTGGGGTTTTGTTCAAAGATGCCTGTCGGTGGGCATTAATTGCCTGATAATTAACAAATTTTGAAATTAAATTACCTAAATTCAAATCCGACATAAATCTAATTATAATGATTTTTTATATCTTGTCCAGTCTGGATTATTTTGTATTAACTTGAAAAAAAATAAAATATCACTTATAATATATATCGTGGTATAATTATGGAGCATTAAAAATATGAAGAAGATTGATTCCCTTGAATATCGGGGGGGGGGCAGTTTTAAGCCCTGTTTCCGCACGTTTTTGTCCTATACACTTGCGGAAATTGTAGTAGTAATGTTGATTATCGCTGTTGTTGTAGCAGTGAGTATCGGTATAACAAAAGCGAAATTAGATAATATCATCTCCTATACGTATTATTCAGCGTATTCGTCCTTACGACAGATATCCACCGAGATGTTAATCAACTGGGATCCGACCGATCCTGAGTATAAGCAGGCTTTAAATGCCTCAGAACATCATTTTGCATTTAATTTCCCAAATGATCACAGATTTTTTTCAACACTAATCTCTCATACATCCTTTGCGATAAAATTACCTTTTAATAATAAGGTTAAAGCCGGTAGTACCGTAACAGCATACGGCTGTCCTCAGGCCCAAAGCGGATTTGATGATTTTATGTGGTCTACAGAGTATTATATCGGGGCTAATGGGTGTTATACTGCTATGCATAACAGTTATATGAGAGGAGAGACATATGCTGACCTAAAAAAATGTGGTGGAAAGTATCATGGAGCTACAACTTATACTGCGAGTCAGTCTGGTGGAAATAGTGGCTGTACATATGACTGTAGTACCGGTCATGTAAATACTAATCTTTGTGGGGCTGGTAGTTCTACTTGTTGCGGAAATTATGTTCTTGATCATTCCCACGATTGTACTAGTGATCCGGTAATTTTTGACGGTACTATATTAAGTGAGGGGGATAATTATTTAGAGCACTTATATGATGTTGAACTCAAAAATGGTAAAGTTATAAGTAGTACATTAATGTCCAATAATGTATGTAAGATGCAAATACAATGTGACGATGGATATTATTGGGAAACAGAAGATTCTGTTGCAGGCTTCCCTATCGGAAGTTGTAAAAAGTGTTATAAAACATGTAAAGATAATTTTACTCTTGACAGTTCAACCTGCAGCTGTGTATGCGAAAAGAAATGTGGTACAGGTTATAAATTAAATTCATCCACGTGTACTTGTGTCTCTGATGGCGGTTCAAGTTGTACCAAGACCTGTGGCGACGGTTATACGTTAGATAAAAAGAGTTGCAGTTGTAAATGTACCCGCAGTTGTTCAAGCGGTTACAGTTTAGATAGCAGCAGTTGTACCTGTAAAAAAGATGCCTGTACCAATAAGCCAAGTACTATCCCCTGCGGTCAGAGCTGGGACGAGGAGAATTGTAAGTTAACTGGCACAAAAAAGACCTGTGACGATGGTTATAGCCTAGACAGCAGTTGTAATTGTAAGTGTACCCGTAGTTGTTCCAGCGGTTACAGTTTGGATACAAGCAGCTGTACTTGTAAAAAGGATGAATGTACCAATAAGCCCAGCACTATACCTTGCGGTCAGAGCTGGGATGCTGACACCTGCAGTTTAACCGGTACTGCAAAGACTTGTGAAGATGGTTATAGTTTAGATAGCGATTGTAATTGTAAGTGTACTCGGACCTGTGGCGATGGTTATACTTTAAACAGTAGTACTTGTACCTGTGAGGAAGATGGTTGTCCAGCTCCGGATTATATACCCTGCGGCCAGAGCTGGGACGAGTCAACCTGTAGTTTAACCGGTACTGCAAAGACTTGTCCTTCGGGTCAACATTTAAACAGCAGCTGTAACTGTGTAAATGATTGTCCGACAGACTTAACCCCCTGTCAGATCTGCAGTTATAATACCGGTATTGTATCTCAAAACCCATTAATTAATCGTACCTGCAGTGATGAGACATATGAATGGAGTGAAGACCAGTGTAAATGTATCATCTCACCACGCACGTTACCTCGCAAGGGTATGAACTTCTGTAAGTTGTTTGAGCGTTATGCAAACATCAAAGGCGGCAGTCCTGTATGCAGCGGCAGTGCAATCTCGACCAACACGACTAATTTCAGCAGTAAAGAACCTGATTTAGTGTTACGTAACGGTTTACTGTTGTACAATATGCATAATGATGCGATAGAAATTCCTCAGTTGCAGAATAACACTCAGGGTGGCACATATGACGGGGTTCCCAACACTAATACCATGGGTTATATCGTCTATGTAGATATTGACGGTGTAAATGGTTCTTCGCAACTCTGGGATGATGTCTATCCATTCTACATCACTTTGTCGGGTAAGATCATTCCCGGCTATGACTTAAACGCAAACCCGGATGGCAGCGGGGGCGACAGTTCACATCATTTGGCTGTAAGTGTAGAGAATGAGACCTATAACAGCGGCAAGCGCAAGATCAACTGGTTAGCCAAGAGTGTAAGCTTTAAGGAGGGAGCTTGCTTATCCGGGTATGTAGGAAGTTCAACTCCCTATTGTCGAAGTGGCAGTGCAATCAGTCAATCCGCATCTTGTGACATCAACATGCGCGATTCTCTATGTCGCTTGAAGCGTATAAAACCAGTTAGATTTTTCTTCTAACTCATATTGCTATAGTATTACAAATAAATAATGAGTTAGATTAAAGGCGCCGTTTTTTTCGGCGCCTTTCTCTTTTTTATATTCAACTTTTAGCAGGCAGATAAGATTGAGGGTAGTTGTAATCTTCTTTAAAGCCAAGATGTCTGTACATCTTTAATGCCTGAAAATTATTTGTTTCTGTAGTTGTATTAACTTCCGTAATAGGTTTTTCGCCGTTATCAGCCATTTGGATAAGCTTTTCAACCGATTTTTTCAACATATGTTTTGAAAGTCCTTTGCCCTGATGTTCTTTTCTTATTGCAACAATCGGAATATTTGCAATTCTTCCGCCTGTCAAATTCATAAAGCAAAAACCTACTGGGATGTTATTATAAAGCATTACGGTTGTCGCTTCAGGCAGAAATTCCGCATATATATTTTGAACTATTTTATCTATAATATCTCTTGTCCCTTCAATTGTTTTAAATCTCGGGTCAAAAAGTGCATCAGCAGAGGTTTCAAAACCTTCCTGAACAACTTCTACGGCATCTTCAAAATACTTATCCTGCCAGTCAACAAGTTTATAATCTTTATCAAGTTCGGAAAGTTGTGTAATTTTAAGGATTTCTCTGGAATTAGTTCCTGCCATCATAAATCTTAAAACAGCTATTCCGACAAATTTAAAACCATATCTCGCAATATCTCCGATAAGATTTTTTTGTTCGCCTAACATCGGATAACAAACAACTTTATCATATCTTTCGGATTTTGTAAGTTCAAGAAACTTTTTAATTAAATACATTCCGCGCTCAACCATGTTTTCCATTTTGAATGAGTGTATGATATTTAATTCTATGGCTTCAGAAATTGCTGTTGTATAAACCAGAAATGCTACAGGAATTGTATTTTCAAATAAAACAAGACATTCAATCAAATTTTTTTCAACCACGTCTGCAAAATCTTCAAACCCGAGAGGTTCCAGTTCAAACATGTACTCATCGATTGCCCTGTCACGAAAATCATTATATATGGTTGCAAAGCCTTTATAATCATCAGGCGTAAGCAATCTTGCCTCAAAATTAGGTTCATTTTGTTGTTCTTCCGTGTGTCTGTAGGGCTGCATTTTCTCAATTCCTTGTATATTTTATATCATATGATGCATTTTATCTTTTTTTGTTTCCATATAGTGTTTATTATATTTATTTATATACGGAGGTATTTTAACTATATCATGAACAGTCAGCCCGTAACCCTTCAAACCGATGATTTTTTTAGGATTATTAGTTATGAGATTAAAATTATTGAAGCCTAAATCTCTTATAATTTGTGCACCCATGCCATAATCTCTCAGGTCTGCTTTAAATCCTAAAGACAGGTTTGCCTCAACAGTATCCTGACCGCATTCCTGTAATTTATATGCTTTAATCTTATTTATTATACCTATTCCGCGTCCTTCATGCCCTTTCATGTAAATAAGAGCACCCTTGCCGTATTCGTTAATCATCTCTAACGCGCTGTGAAGCTGATAATTGCAGTCGCATTTAAGGCTGTGGAAAATATCGCCGGTAAGGCACTCACTGTGAACACGTATAAGAGGTATTTTGCCAGATCCGTCATCTTTTACTAAAGCAACACTTTCCTGTCCGGTAATATGATTTACATAACCGTAAATTTCAAATTCGCCGAATTGTGTAGGCAGATGTGCTTCTGCTTCTCTTGTTACAATTTTTTCGGATTTAAGGCGGTAAGCAATTAGTTCAGCAACAGAGATAAATTTTATCCCATGTTTTTTTGCAAATTCATAAAGTTCATCGCGTTTTGCCATATGACCGTCTTTGCCCATAATTTCACACATCGGACCTGCAGGAATGTGACCGCATAACCTTGCTAAATCAACAACTGCTTCTGTATGCCCCGTACGGGTAAGAACTCCGCCTTTTCTTGCAACGCAAGGGAATAAATGCCCCGGACGTCTTAAATCGGATGGCTGTGCATCAGGTGCAAGACAAACCTCAATTGTTTTGGCTCTGTCAAACGCCGAAATCCCTGTTGTAACGCCGTATTTCTCTGCAGCATCAATACTTACCGTAAAAGCTGTTTTCATGCTTTCATTATTTTGTTCAACCATCTGTGGGAGCTGCATTTTCTCCGCAATTTCATTAGAAATTGCAAGGCATATAAGTCCTTTAGCATTTTCTGCCATGAATTTTATAATTTCAGGAGTAACCATTTGCCCCGAACAGATTAAATCTCCTTCGTTTTCTCTGTCCTCGTCATCGGCAACGATTATCATTTTTCCGTTTTTAAAATCTTCTAATGCGTCTTCTATTGAATCAAATTTAAAGTTTTCCATTTTACATAAACCCGTTTTCTTTCAAAAAGCTTTCTGTAATATTATTATTTTTCGTTGATAAAAATTTTTCAACATACCTGCCTAAAATATCTGTTTCAATATTTACAAGGTCGCCTGCTTTGAGGTCTTTAAGGTTTGTATTTTCAAATGTATGCGGGATTATTGCAACCCTGAAAGTGTTATTTTGATTTTTAGAAACCGTCAGACTTACTCCGTTCACTGTAATAGAACCCTTGTAGACAATGTACCTGTCGAGTTCTGTTGAAACGGCAAATGTCATATCTCCTAAATATTTTGCTGTTCCGTCAACATGTCCCTGAACAATATGACCGCCCATTCTTGTTTGTGGTGTCAGGGCACGTTCAAGGTTTACGCGTTTACCTGCTTTAAAGCCTTTTGTAATTCTCAGGGTTTCTGTACTGACATCAGTTTGAAAAGAATTTGGCGTCATAAGAGTAACTGTCTGACAGCACCCGTCAATTGCAATACTGTCGCCTATTTGCGTGTTTTCAAGCACTTTTGCACACTCAATAACAAGTTTTTTACCGTCAAAGCTTTTTATAAATCCTGTTTCTTCTACAATCCCTGTAAACATAAGTTCATTGTAGCATGAAAATTATTGCATTGTATCTTTTAATAAATCCTCTACTCGAACATTAAGTACTTTCGCAATTTTAAACAAAGTTTTTAAACTGGGTGTTTTTTCAGCTCTTTCCACACATCCTATATAATTTCTCGCAGATTCAAAGCCAAAGGCAAGCTGTTCCTGTGAAAGCTTTGCTGACTCTCGAACATTACGGACATTTTGACCTAACAAAATCAAGAAATTTTGATATTCCTTTTCATCAAAATTTTTGTGCATAGTTTCATTGTGAAGCATATCACTAAATGCTTCTACCACCACACAGGTTGTATTCATTATTAAAAATTATAAACTATGTACTAAATCTTCAACTTTTACATTTAACACCTTTGATATTTTATGTAACATCTTTAGACTTACTGATTTTTCAGCTCTTTCAATACACCCTACATAATTACGAGCAGAGTTAATACTAAATGCAAGTGCTTCCTGAGAAAGTCTCATGTTCTTTCGCGCCTTGCATATATTTTTACCAACATTTTTAAGAAAATATTCATAGTCATCAAAGGCTTGACACATACCACCTATTATGGTACATTCGTATTGACTTATCTACCACCTGTATGGTTGTATTAAAAACTATGGATAACGAAGAAACAAACCCATTTAAGGAAAAATTCCAAAATATAAAAAACAATATTAACAGTATTGATACCCTTGTTAATATGCTGTTAATTGCTCTTAATAACGAATTTGAGCATCCTGAAAATGCTGATATCTATGACTATATATTTATAATTAAAGACTATCTGAATGATCATAAAAAATTACTTGACGATTTTATCCGCGAATTAAACCTCCCTGATGGAAAAGCTAAGCTGATGCTTTTAAGAACAAGTCATTTTGACAAAAAAGATTAGCAATATTTTAATAATATTGACTTTTTTATGGTGCAGCTATACAATAATATACGGGTAAGCCCTTGAAATCATTAACTTGCCTCTGCGGCGCAAACTTCAAATTTGTTAAACCGATAGAGGAAAGGAGGTGATATAGTGGATTTCAGCATAACTGAAAAAGCACTAGTGCTTATCTTGTTGATAATACTAGTGCTAAAACACTAACAGAGGGCTTTTAATGGGGGCAAGCTGCAACTTGTCCCGCCCTTTTCTTTATTATAAATCATGTTTTTGCAAATTTCAAGTCTGTTTCTGTCCGATTGCAATAAAATTTTTTCCTCATATAATATTAATGTAATTTGGCATTAAAAACGGAGGCGCAAGCCTCGGACAAAGATTAAGTAACAGGATTATTTATAAAAAGGGTAAAAAAGGAGAGTTACTATGACAAGAAAACCTATTATTGCAGGAAACTGGAAAATGAACTTATGCCGCTCAGAAGCTAAAGAAGTTTTTGAAGGTGTTAAAAATTTCGTAAAAGATTATACAGCAGTTCAATTACCGACAATTGTTATCGCTCCTGTATTCACATCAATTTCTGCTGTTGAAGCAGTTAGATGCGACTGCGGATGCGGCGGCAATAAAATTTCTATTGCCGGACAAAACTGCCACTGGGAAAAATCAGGTGCTTATACAGGTGAAATTTCTGTTGAAATGTTGAAAGATGCAGGATGTGATTACGTAATCATCGGTCACTCTGAAAGAAGACAGTATTTCTCAGAAACAGATGAAATGATTAACAAAAAAGCAAAAGCAATTCTTGCAGGCGGTTTAATTCCTATTATCTGCTGCGGCGAAACTCTTGAACAAAGAGAAGCCGGTGTTACAGACAGCTGGATTGCAGGACAAATTAAAGCTGCATTAGACGGTATTTCTTCAGAAGATGTTGCAAAATCAGTTATCGCTTACGAACCTATCTGGGCTATCGGAACTGGTAAAACTTGCGACGCTGATGAAGCTAACAGAGTAATTGCTATGATTAGAAGCGTTGTTAAAGAAGTTGCAGGCGCTGAAGCTGCTGATGCTATCAGAATTCTTTACGGCGGCTCTGTTAAACCTTCAACAATTGAAGAACAAATGTCAAAATCAGATATTGACGGTGCTTTAATCGGCGGTGCTTCTTTAAAAGCTGAAAGCTTAAACGAAATTATTGAAAAAACAATGAAACTTTCATTGGTTCATTAATTTTAAAAAAAAGAAAATATTTCAAAAAAGGCTGTTTTTTAATTAAAATCAGCCTTTTTTAATTAATGAAATTGACAATACTTCTGCTTTTATTTTATAATTTTTATACTCGGATAATAGAAGGAGTGTGAAAATGGCACAGCAATTTAATGCACAAAATATCAAAAAAAGAATTTCAGTATTAGTTTTTTTGAAGGGTTCAACAGCACCTTTAGTTCTGTATGTAGAAAAGCCTGAAGAACTTTATGCAGAACTTCAGCAGTCAATTAAAAGCACTGCTGCAACTTTAATTGAAAAAGAAACATTAGGACCGTTGAAAAAAGTCTGCTTTATATCAAATCAGATTGCGGCTCTTGCTATTCAGGAAGAACAATACGTAGGATAACATGAATTACAAAATATCTATTGATGAATTGGAAAATACACCTTCTAAAACTCTTGATTATCACTTTGAAGATAAAATTGAGGGTGTAAACTGCGTTACGCCTGTAACTTCTGATTTAGAAATAAAATCACTCGGCGAATTTATTGAAATCACAGGTCATGTTAAGGGAATTGTAAAACTTGAGTGTGATTTGTGTTTGAAAGAATTTGAGTATAATCTGGATTTTGATATAGATGAAATGTTTGCGAAGAACTCGCTTATGGATGAGTACGGACAGGAGTTTGAACTTAAAGACGGACAGTTCGTAACAGATCTTGAAGGCGCTGATGAAATTGATATTTATGACTTATTGTATCAATCTGTAATATTAAATTTACCAAATAAGAAAGTTTGTGGTATAAATTGTAATGGAGATAAATTTCTTAAAGAAGAAAATTTATCCGATCCGAGATTAGATGTATTCAAAAACATCAAAATTGAAGGAAACTAAGAAATATAAGTAGTATAAGTAAATAAAAAGGAAAAAGAAAAATGGCAGTACCTAAGAAAAGAACAGGACACTCAGCACAAGGACACAGAAGAAGTAACTGGAAAGCTACAAAACCGGAAACTACAAAGTGCCCTAACTGCGGTGAAACAGTATTAACACACACAGTGTGCACAGCTTGCGGAACTTATAAAGGAAAACCTGTAAGCATAAAAGACAGAGTTGAAGAAACTCCGGTTAAAGAAGAAAAGAAACCGGCTAAAAAATCAACTAAAAAAGCTGAAAAAGCAGAAGAACCTAAAGTTGAAGAAGTAAAAGCCGAAGCAGAAGAAGTTAAAGAAGAAGCTCCTGCTGAAGAAACTTCTGAAACTGAAGAAAAATAAAAACTGATGGTGAATGGCTTGGAGGATTCAACCTTTTAAACCATTCACCCTTTCAACCGTTAAACTAGATTTGAGAGGGATAAGATGACAAGAATAGCAATTGATGCAATGGGCGGTGACCATGCTCCTCACGAAATTGTAGCAGGAGCAGTATGGGCAGCAAAAGAATACGGGGTTGCAATTGAGCTTGTTGGAAAACAGGATAGAATTGAGCAAGAACTCGATAAAATTACCCATGAAGGTTTCATGACTGACTATGGTAAAGGCGGCCCTGCTAAGTACCGGATGAAGATTGATACATCAAAACTTGATATAAAAATTACCCATGCTTCTGAGGTTATTGAAATGGGTGAAGCTCCCGGACAGGCTATTCGCAAAAAGAAAAAGTCATCTATTGTGCTCGCTGTTGATGCTGTTGCACAAGGCAGTTCGGATGCTGTTGTTGCAGCAGGTTCTACAGGTGCAGCTATGGCATCAAGTTTGTTCGGGCTTGGCAGAATTCCAGGTATTGATAGACCTGCAATTGCGGTTACTTTGCCCACAATTAAAAAGCCTATTGTTGTTATTGATGGCGGTGCAAACAGTAATTGTACTCCTGAAATGCTTCACCAATTTGCAATTATGGGAGCAACATTTTCTAAAAACGTACTGGGTATTGAACACCCGAGAGTAGGCGTGTTGAATATCGGTGAAGAAGCAGGAAAGGGTAATGAACTTGCTCAGGCAACATATAAGTTGTTGGAAGAGCAGCAGGATAAATTAAACTTTGTCGGAAACATTGAAGGTAAAGAAATATTCCTGAGTGTCTGTGATGTAGTTGTCTGCGACGGTTTTGTAGGAAACGTTGCTTTGAAAGTTACCGAAGGAACATCTCAGATGCTTTTCAGAATGTTGAAACAGGAATTTAAAGCTGATATTCTTGGTAAAATTATCGGCCTGCTCGCTAAACCTTTCATGAAAAGAATTTATACAAAAATTAACTATGAAGAATTCGGTGGTGCCTTGCTTCTCGGGGTTAAAGGGATTACCGTAATTTCTCACGGAAGAAGCAAGGCATATGCAATTAAGAATGCCGTGAGAGTCGCAAAATACGCTGTTGAAACAAACGTAAACGAAAAAATAGCTAAGTTTTATGAGGAATAAGAATATATGACAGATAAATTAATTCCGTTGAGAATTGCAGGGGTTGGATACAGTTTACCCGAAACAGTTATTACAAACGATGATTTGACACAGTTATATGAAACATCTGACGAATGGATTTATACACGTACCGGAATTAAGGAAAGACGTGTTGTATCAGGTGAACAAAATGCTATTGATTTAGGTTTTGAGGCAGCTCAAAAAGCTCTTGAAAAAGCTAAGATGAACCCTGATGATATTGATTTAATTGTAGCGGCATCATCTGCTCCGCCTGATTTGTATCCTGCGATTGCATGCCATATTCATCAGAGATTGGGAATAAAAGCTCAAATTCCTGCATTTGATATAACTGCTGCATGCTCCGGATTAATTTACGGTTTGAGTATTGCAAAAGCTTATATAGCTTCCGGAATGTATAAAAATATTCTTATTGTTGCAACAGACAATAATTCACGTCTTGTAAACTGGGAAGATAGAAGCACATCCATTCTTTTTGGCGACGGTGCCGGTGCAATGGTTGTTACCCAAGCGGAAGATGGCATTGATGATGTTATTGCAATTGATATTAAAGCTGACGGAAATTACGGAAACCTAATTGAGCTTTCTTTTGACGGTAAAAATTGTCCGCTTGTTGAGCAATATGAAGAAAAACCAAAAGGTATTAGAATGAATGGCCGTGGTGTTTATACATTTGTTGCAAAAGTTTTGCCGCATTACGTTGAAAATCTGATATCTGATGCCGGCCTAAAACCTGAAGATATTGACTACCTAATACCTCATCAAGCAAATATCAGAATTATTCAGGCTGTTCAGGAAAGACTCGGATATCCTGATGAAAAAGTTGTAACAAATATCAAATACTATGGTAACACATCTGCCGCATCAATTCCTATAGCTTTGGCTGAAAGCGTTGAGAAAGGTAATGTAAAACTTGGAACAACAGCTGTACTGTGCGGTTTTGGTGCCGGCATGACCTGGGGCGGAGCAATTATCAGGCTTCGTGAAGGTATTTGCTAAAATTTAATTTTTAAGGAGTATAATTTATGACAAAAAAAATTGCGTTTCTATTTCCCGGGCAGGGTTCTCAGGCTGTCGGCATGGGAAAAGATTTGTATGATAGTTTTGAAAGTTCAAAAAATGTATTTGATACAGCAGATAAAGTTTTAGGTAAAAGCGTTACTACACTATGTTTTGAAGGCCCTGAAGATGCTTTAAAACAGACTGTGAATACTCAGCCTTGTATTGTTACAATGTCAATTGCAGCGCTTGAGGCTTTGAAATCTCAATTGGATATTAAACCTGACTATGTTGCTGGGCATTCACTGGGTGAATATTGTGCAATGTATGAAGCGGGCGTTATGTCGTTGGAAACGACTTTGAAAGCTATTCAAAAACGTGCAGATTTGATGAATGCTTCCGCAAACGGCGGTGCTATGGCGGCTGTTTTGAATGCAAGCGAAGAACAGCTAAAGGCTGGATTAGAAGAAGGTTCAAAAATTGGTTATGTTGATGTAGCAAACTACAACTCTCCCGCTCAGGTTGTTATTACCGGTGATGAAAATGCGGTAAGGGCTGCATCGGATTATATGCTTGCAAACGGTGTAAGACGTGTTGTTCCTCTTGCAGTATCAGGAGCTTTCCATTCAAAATTTATGGAAAATGCAGGAAAAGAATTTGAAGGTTTTGTAAATACTCTTGATTTAGCTAATGCTTCAATTCCTGTTGTTACAAATGTTGATGCGTCTGCAACTTCAGAAAGTGCTGATTTCAGAGTAAAAATGCCTAAACAAATTTATTCATCAGTTCACTGGACGCAAACTATAGAAAAAATGGTTTCAGACGGCGTTGAAATCTTTGTAGAAATAGGTCCGGGCAAAGTTCTTGCAGGCTTAAATAAAAAGATTGTACCAGATGCTAAAGTATTTAATATTTATGATAAAGCATCTTTAGATGCTGCGATTGCTTCTTTAAAAGAAGAATTAATGTGTGTATAAAAATAAGGAGAAAGATTAATGACTGAAAGAAAAATTGCATTGATTACAGGCGGTTCCCGCGGTATCGGTTTAGCTTGCGCGTTGGAACTTGCAAAAGCAGGATGCGACATTATTATTAACGACATTTGTGAAGCTGAAAAAGCTCAGCCCGCTCTTGATGAAATTAAGGCATGCGGTGTGAATGCTTATTTTTACAGATTCGATGTTTCAAATGATGAAGAAGTTCAGGCAAATGTTGATAAAATGATTGCTGAACACGGTAAAATTGATGTCTTGCTTAACAATGCAGGTATTACAAAAGACGGTCTGTTCATCAGAATGGATATGGAACAGTGGGAAAGGGTTATTAAAATTAACCTCACAAGTGCATATTGTGTAACCCATGCCGTTATCAAACACATGATGAAAGCACGTCAAGGGTCAATTATCAATATGTCAAGCGTTGTAGGTTTGCACGGAAACCCGGGACAGGCAAACTATTCAGCTTCTAAAGCCGGTTTGGTAGGTTTGACTAAAACCCTTGCAAAAGAATTCGGTTCAAGAAATATTAGAGTTAACGCAGTATGTCCTGGATTTATCCAAACAGCTATGACTGCAAATCTTCCAAATATTGAAGAATACTTAAAAGCTATTCCTATGAAGAGATTAGGAACTCCTGAAGATATTGCAAAAACAGTAAAATTCCTTGCTCTTGATGCAGATTACGTTTCTGGTCAGGCAATTGAAGTTGCAGGAGCTTTGATAATATAAGAGTGAACGGCTAAACGTGAAGCGTTCATGTAACTTTTAAAAAAGTAAAGATTTTTAACAATATGAACGCTGGATTGTAAATTCCTTGCAAAAAAATCTTGCTCTAAGTATAATATTAGAGAATAAATAGTATAGTAATACAATAATTATGAGGAAATTAGAAATGAGTACATTTGAAAAAGTAAAAAAAGTTGTAGTAGATCAGTTAAGCGTTGATGAAGCTTTAGTTACTCCTGAAGCCAGCTTCACAGCTGATTTGGGTGCTGATTCTTTAGATACTGTTGAATTGGTTATGGCTTTTGAAGAAGAATTCGGTTGTGAAATTCCTGATGAAGAAGCTGAAAAAATTCAAACAGTTCAAGACGCTGTTAACTACATTGATGCTCACAGCAAATAAGTAACAAATAGCGTTTAATTTGGCGCTGGCTGAATAATTTTATGCGGGGGCGAAAATTTAATATTAATTTTCCCCTCGTATACTTATTAAAAGTAGTTTTAAAAAGGTAAAGAGATGACAAAAAGAAGAGTAGTTATCACAGGACTTGGTGCAGTTACACCGTTTGGTGTCGGCGTTGATAAATTTTGGAATAGTCTTGTTGAAGGGAAAAGCGGAATAAGCACCTCTGAGCTTATTGATATAAGTAAACATGTTGTTAAAATTTCAGGCGAGGTTAAAAATTTTAACCCTGAAGAATATCTGGATCCTAAAGAATCTAAAAAAATGGACAGATATATTCAGTTTGCAATGATTGCTGCTGATGAAGCCGTTAAAGATGCAAAACTTGAAGAAGTCACAGATGTAGATCCTTATAAAATTGGTGTTATGGTAAGCTCAGCGGCTGGCGGGTTTAGAACATTTGAAGAAAATCATGTAAGAATTCTTGAAAAAGGGCCTAATAAATGTTCTCCGTTTACAATTCCTATGATGATTGTGAATATGGCATCCGGTCGAATTTCAATGAAATACGGATTTAAAGGTTTGAATAAAGTTGTAGTATCTGCATGTGCGACGGGTACTCACACAATAGGTGATGCGTTTAGATCAATTCAGTGCGGAGATGCTGATATAGTAGTTGCAGGCGGTGCTGAGGCTACAATTTGTGATGTAGGTATCGGTGCTTTCTCAAGTGCAAGAACTTTATCTAAACGTAATGATGAGCCAACTAAGGCTTCTCGCCCGTGGGATATTGACAGAGACGGCTTTGTAATGTCTGAAGGTGCCGGTGTTCTTATTTTGGAAGAATACGAGCATGCAAAAAAACGCGGTGCAAAAATTTATGCAGAAATTGTTGGATACGGTCAGACAGCTGATGCTTATGATGTTGTTGCTCCGGACCCTGAAGGCAAAGGTGCTACTAAATCAATGCAGTTTGCTCTTGAAGATGCAGAATTGAAACCTGCAGATGTTGACTATATCAACGCTCACGGAACAAGCACCGGACTCGGCGATGTTGCTGAATCCAAAGCTATTGAGGGCTTGTTCGGAAGCAAGGATGACAATAAAAAGCTTCTTGTAAGTTCAACAAAATCAATGCACGGACACTTGCTTGGCGCTACGGGTGCTGTTGAGTGTATTGCCTGTGTAAAAGCAATTAATGAACATCTTGTTCCTCCGACTATTAACCTTGATAATCAGGATGAAAAGGTCGGCAACCTTGATTATGTTCCTCATAAAGCAAGAAAAGCTGATATTCATGTTGCATTGTCAAATTCATTTGGTTTTGGCGGACAGAATGCTTCTATTGTTATAAGAGATGCAAAATAATTTAATAAAAATAATTATAAAAAAGCCCTCAATTATGAGGGCTTTTTTATTGTTTAAAATTCAACTTTCGGAGTTTGTTTTTCCTCCTCTGTTATTTCAAAATAATCTCTTGACTTAATTCCCGACATAACTGCTACAATTGATGCGGGGAATGTTCTGATTATTGTATTTATTGCTTTCACGCTTTCATTATAATCACGTCTTGCGACTGCAAGCCTGTTTTCAGTTCCGGCAAGTTCATCCTGTAGACTGATAAATATTTTGTCTGCTTTAAGGTTTGGATAGTTTTCTACTACAAGCAGAAGTCTTGATAATGCGCTATTTAATTCATTGGTACTTTTTTGTACAGCTTTTACATCATTTGAATTCATCGCCCCTGAAAGCTTTGAGCGTGCGTTTGCTATATTTGTAAAAATTTCATTTTCATGTTTCGCATAGCCTTTTACGGTGTTTACCAGATTTGGTATTAAATCATTCCTTCGTTTAAGCTGATTTTCTACCTGTGCCCAGTTTGCGGTAACTGTTTCATCCATTACCTGTAATTTGTTGTAAGTTCCGATGAAAAATCCTGCAATTGCTATTACTGCAAGTATCAGAACTCCTAAAATAATTAATCCGATGTTTTTCATGATATCTCCTTTATTTATTATATTATATTTACCAGCCTCTTGTAGCTCCGCCTCCCCCGAAGCCTCCCCCGCCGCCAAAACCGCCGAAACCTCTGCTGCCTCCGCCGAATGCACCGCTGCTAAAATAAATGCTTCTTCTGCCACCGCCATTTTTGGTTATTGAAAAGTATATTGAAAGCCAGATTATTAAAAATAATAAGACAGCTAAGCCGGAATCATCATTATCTGAGGGCTGAATTGGTTTTGATGCGGAAATCTGTACTCCGTAAAATTCGGCAATATCAACTGCTAAAGCAGTTGTTCCGTCAATAATACCTTTTTCATAATTATTTTGTCTGAAATATGGTATCATATAGTCATCCAATATTCTTCCTGCATGAGCATCTGTTATTGCTTCTTCAAGTCCATAACCGGTTTCAATTCTTGCCTTTTTGTCATCCGTTGCAACGAGGATTACTGCTCCATTATTTAGCTTTTTATTACCGATTTTGTATTTTCTTCCTATTGAAAGTGCGGCGTTTTCTATAGGTTCTCCGTGAAGTGTTTTTAAAGTTATAACTGCGATATCCGCTTTTGTTTTTTGTTGAAGATCATAAATAAGTGCGTTTAATGAGGTTTCATTAGCGGAAGATATAATTCCGGCTTCGTCTGCAATAAAGCCATTGAATTTTAACTGTATATCTGAGGCAGGTACGGGAAGGTTAACAACAAAACAAGTTACGATAACTAATAAAATTCGTTTAAACATAAAGGTATTATATGAAAATTTAGTTGTTATGTAAATACTTTTTACGGCTAATTAAATTATAATTGAATTTAAATAAAATATAATGTATAATAAAATTATAATTATGTTATGAAAGAGGCTTTTTATGAACAATAGAAATATTTTTAAAAATCTCGGGGGGGGGGCGGACTAGAAGCTCCCAGTAATGCATTTACGCTTGCTGAAGTTTTAATTACTCTGGGTATAATTGCTGTTGTTGCCGCACTTACTATGCCGGCTTTAATTGCAAATCATCAGAAAAATGTGACTTTAACCCAATTAAAAAAGGTATATTCTGTTTTAAATCAGGCTTATAAATTATCCGAAAATGATAACGGCGAGTTTATATACTGGGAAAAGAAGGATGATATAGGGGCTACTCCATTTTTTGAAAAATACTGGAAACCGTATTTAACCGGAGCAAACGTGTGTTTGTCATATCAGGAATGTGGTTATTCGGAAGAAAAACCCTGGAAAACCCGTAAAGGTGAGCGTAATACTGTTGCAGTTGTTGATGATGCAAATGATACTCGGATTAGTTTCTTTCTTAATGATGGAACATTTGTGTCCTTATCAAGTCATGTTTATGTAGATTTAAATGGTCCTAAAAAACCTAATTTATGGGGAAGAGATTTTTTTCAATTTACTTATGACGAACGTGGAGTTATGCCGTCATATTATACTCTTACTGAAGAATGGGTTAAGCAGCGTTGCAGTAAAAAGAATAACTATGATGCGACTACTTGCTCTGCACGAATAATTATTTATGATAACTGGCAGATGACAGAAGATTATCCGTGGTAAAATGGTTTTACTCTATAGAGATATGAATTACATTAGGCAGTATCTGTATTGTTTCCTTAATGTCTCAGCAGGAGAATAGTGACTCTACAGAGCGGGATTGTGTAATTATAATTATAAAATTCTATATGTGCCTGTAACTTTACTTGAAAGTAGTGTTCGTTTTGGAGGCTCTGTTTTTATTTAATTTTCAATCAAAACTCTGTCTAAGCAGGCTTTTGGAGAATAGTGCCATTCGCGGAAGGTGATGCGTTTGACTTTGAAGCCTGAACGTTCAATTATTGCCTGTTTTTTCATATTTGAGATTTTGTCGCCGTTTTTGTCTTCAAGCCCGTCTATTTCAAGTACAAACTTGTCATCTACAAGCAAATCCGCGCTCAAGCCGGCAATTTCAGCTCCTGCTATGACTTTATGCCCGAGTTCTCTGATTTTTTCTGCAACTTCACGTTCAAGCGGATTTTTATAGATATTTTCGTCTATTTCACCTGAAAGCATTGCCTGTTTGCGGTCTTGATATAACTGCATATATGATACGTAATTTCTGAAATGACCTTCAGGGAGTTCGCGCGGGTTGCGTGATATGAAGTTGATAACTTTATTTCTTCCGCGTGTAATTGCTACGTTAAACAGGTTTGGTTTTTGCATAAACATAAGGCTTTGTGTATAGCTGTTATCTGCGATAGCCCATGAAATCATCATGATATCGCGTTCATCTCCCTGGAATGTGTGTGCGGTACCGATTTCTATCTGGTGTTTCTTTATCATATAGTCTGAAAGAACTTTTGAAACAGAAATTTTCAACTGTTCAACCTGAGCTCTGAAAGGTGATATTATGCCGACAGAAACAGGGTTATCCGGGTTTTGTCTTTCGTCTTCTATAATTATTTCGTGTAATCTTTTTACAAGTGCTTCAATTTCAGGAAGATTTCTTGTCGCGTCAAAGTCAACTTTTCCGTCAAGAACTTCGACAAGCTCAAGAACTTTTTCATCTGTTTTGTCTTTTCTCATAATACGAATTCTGTCATTGTAAAATTCGTGATTTGAGAAGTTGATTATTGGCGGAAGGCTCCTGAAATGTTCATCAAGCATAACGGAATTCATAGAATAATAATCTGCTAAATCAAACATTGAATTTGTTCTGAAACGCCAGATTAGCTGGTATTTGTCAGGAATTCCATACTGGCTTAAGAAAGACTGTTCTTTAGCTTTTTCAAGGAAGGATAAATGAGGAAGCTGTTTGTCATCTCCTACGATTACGGCGCGTTTTGCTCTGAATAATATCGGGAAACAGCTTGCGATATCGCATTGTGAAGCTTCGTCAATAATTGCAACATCAAACATCCCCGGTTTTAACGGCAATGAATCAGATACTGCATAAGTTGTGACGCACCAACAGGGGAAGGCTTCCAACAATGGTTTAAAATCTTCTTCTTCCAGAATATTGGTTTGCAGGCGTTTTCTGTTTGTAACAAGGGATTTTGCATGAACTTTTAATCTTCTGCGTTTGTTCTCATCGCGTAAAAGTCCTTTCAAAGCTTCGCGGCGTTTGTTTTTCAAAATATTCGTTGCAAGAGTTTTTTGCTTGCGTTTCATTGTTCTTATTTGTTCCGAAAGCATGTGCAGATTGCCTGTTTTTTGAATATCTGCTTCGATTTTTCTCAAAGACCATTCTATATTGGCAAAATCCAGCTCCTGTTTTAACCTTCCAAGATTTTCGTAATTTACTTCAAAATCTTTGAGGTTAAGTATTTTTTTGAGCTGGCCGAGGCTTGTAAAGTTTGCAATTTTAGATATAAAGCCCGCTTTTTCCATATTGTGTTCAAGAACTTTTATTATCCCTGAAACAATCTCAATTTCACCTTTTTTAAGACTTTTTTTGATAAATTCTTTTTTCCCGAGAACTTTTTCCTGTTCTTCAACCTCAAGCAATTTGTCGTGCCAGTCTTTTTCCAGTTTAATTATGGTTTCTGACTTAACTTCCATGCTTTTAAGCATGTCAAGGTGGTCTTTCATGTCTTTTGTGTCAACAAGAAGAATATCTTCGACACCTTCATCCAGGTCGCTGTTTTGGGAAAGAAGGTTGTTTAATTCTTCGCTGAGCTGTCTTTGATAATTCAAGCGTCCCGCACGGAGTGCCATATGAGATGCTCCTAAATCGTTTAAGCGTTCTGCAACAACATCAACTGCCTTATCCATACGTGAAGCAACAAGAACTGTCTTGCCGTTTGCAACAAGGTGGGCGACGAGGTTTACTATTGTCTGAGATTTACCTGTTCCCGGAGGTCCCTGAACTGCGACAAATTTGTTGTTGTCAATATTTTTGATAACCTGAAGCTGGCTGTCACTCAATGAAAGCGGGGTTATGGGGTAAAAATCCGTAATTTTATTCATATCTTTAAGCGGTACGGATTTTTCTTTACTTTGCGCGTATTCTTCGTTGATTATGCTTAAAGCTGTTTCTCTGTAAATCCCTGACGGCTTTTCCGCAATTTGTGTTAATTCATGCAAAACACCGGCTGTTACAGAGGGGCGTTTGGTTAAGATAATTGCACTTTGATAAGTTACGGCAATTTTTTCTAATTTAACTTTTTGTTTTTCCTGTTCTGTTTCTTCTTCAATGATTTCGTCCAGATTTTCGCCGTCAATTTTTTCTTTGTAAAAATCTTTTGCCTTTGTTATATTGTCATCTTCTTTGTAATCTCCGAGATTTTCTGCAATTTCAATTTCAGGCACAAGGGATTTCAAAGTTGTCAGAAAAATGTTTAATTTGTCCTGAGTAATCGGCAAGTCCGGAACAACATCAAGTATTCCTTCAAGAAGCAGATCAACTTCATCCTCGTCATCATTTTTTCGCATTAAAGCTGCAAGCGCACCTGTATTAAGCGACAAAACTTCATCAAGAGGAAGGCAGTTTATATTTACCCCGTTGCGCTCAAGTTTACAGGGCATATATAAAAGCGGGGTCAGGAATTCATTATGTTTTTTTGATTTTGAGCTTTTGCCGACTAAAAAAAGGTAGCCGTAGATAAGGTATTTGTCTTTTTGCCCCAAATCACTCTGTATCATTAATTCAGTAAGCTTCGGGTCGCTTCCGTCAAGTGAAATATATTCAGCGCCTGTAGAAAACAGCTGTTCATCCCCTTTAAGGAAAATCCATTTGTTATCTTTATCGCCTTTCAGGTTTCTGAAAGTTGAGCTTTTAACTTCTTCTCTGACACAGTCGTGCAGATACTGGCTTAATTTTTTTATAAAACTGTTATTAAATGCTGAATTTATTGCTCGTGAAGCTTCCTGTAGCATGTGTTATTACTCCTGTTCCATTTTCTATCATTTTACGCTAAAATAGCTGTTATGGAAATCATCAATATAAAGGATACTTCAAACAAATTGTTTTATATTGGCGGGGTTGTTCGTGATGAACTTCTCGGGAGGAAATCTTTTGATATTGATATAACGTATGTCGGCGACGCTATTGCATACTGCGGGCGTTTCGGAGAAGTTATTCAGGAAAATCTGGATTTTGGCACTGTAAGGGTTAATGTTGGCGGACGTGAGGTTGATTTTGCTTCGACCCGCTCGGAAAGTTATCCGCGCAAAGGGCATCTGCCTGTTGTGGATAAAATAGGATGTTCTTTAAGGGAAGATGTTATGCGTCGCGATTTTACAATAAATGCGCTTGCAAAATCCGTTACAACCGGAGAAATTATTGATTACACAGGCGGACTTGAGGATTTGAAAAATAAAAAACTCCGCGTTTTGCATGACGAAAGTTTTATTGACGATCCGACAAGAATTATAAGAGGTTTGAAATTTTCTGTTCGTTTCGGTTTTGACTTAGATGAGCATACCAGAAAACTTCAGGAAGATTACCTTGAAAATATTAATTATGATATGAGTTACAAAAGGGTTAAAAAAGAACTCATTGAAACTTTTAACCTTAATTCGCAAATTGTCTTTGAAAAATTTATTAATGAAAAAATTTATAAACTTGTAACCCCAAATGCGGTTGAAATCCCTTCTGTTAATATTGAACAACTTGTTAATGACTATAGACCTGAAAATGTTTGGTTAATTTATGTCGGTGTGCTTGGAGATTTATCCAGACTTCCTATTACCAGAATTGAACAAAAAATTCTTGATGATCTGCCTAAAGAAAAAATAAACAACGATTTTGAATTATATAAAGCTTTTGAAAATGTACGTCTTGAATCGGTTTTACTTTACGGAGTTTTAAAAGATGAACAGGGTGCAAGGCATTATCTTGATGATTTGAAAGAAATAAAAGTCGCGGTAAACGGTGATGATTTGCAAAAACTCGGCATAAAGCCGTCGCCGAAATATCAGCAGATTTTTGATGAAATACTGAAGCGAAAACTCCAAAATCCTGATATGACAAAAGATGACGAAATTTCAATTATAAATCATCTATATGTTTAACGGTTTCTTTTATATACTGTTTAACTGCCGTAGTGATTAAAAGATCCGGCTCAGACATTGCAAATTCATCCAGAGTTATTATACTGCGTTTTAAGTTGCCGTTTTCGGCATACAAAAGTCCCAGCATTACTTTATTTAAAGCATTATCACCGGTGCTGTACTCCTTAATTTTGGTGTTAACAAGCCCGAGGGCTTTATAACATTTTGCTAAATCCTGATAATACTGGAAATTAAGGCTGTATTGTTTAACCGCGTCTTCGTATGGTTGACGTGCCATGTCAGGATATCCTATTGCCATATATGCATCCCCGAGGTTATTGTAATATACGGCTGTGGCCTGTGTATTCGGGTTCAGGCTTATTGCTATTTTGAATTCCTGAATTGCTGCGTAATAACAGCGTTCGTTCATGTAACGGAGTCCCATATTATTATGCAGGTATGCATTTTTGGTTGCATCAATTACATACACATCAGGCTTTCTATAGCCTGATGTGCTAAAGCTTAAAAATAATAAAAGTATTATTAAAACCTGTTTCATACTTATAAGTTTAATTATAATTTACATCAGGTCAATTTCAAGACCTTCATAAGCAAGTATAATATCATCCTGTTTATATTGTTCTTTGATTGCATTTAATTTGTTATCATCATAGCCGGGATCAAAGTGGAAGAATACAAGTTTTTCAGCACCTGATTGATTTTTAGCATCAACAGCCATATCAAATGTAGAGTGTCCGTAACCCTGTTTGGGAACAAATGAATCAAGATAATCTTCATTTGTATATTGTGCATCATGTATTAAAAGATTACAGCCTCTTGCAAAGTTTACAAGTTTTTTGTCCCCGCCTGCATAACTTTCTTTATCTGTCGCATAAACAAGAACTTTATCTTTATACGAAATTTTATAAATCAAGACACCTTCCTGAGGATGTGCATAAGAGCGATAGCATGTTATAAGAACATCATCACCTTCAACACGAGCATCGTTTTCTGTTTCAATTCTTTTGATTATAGGCGGTTCACCATGACGCAGAATAATTCCTTCGGTTTCGTTTAAGTCTTTAATATTCAAATTTCCGGCAATATCGCCCAAATCCAGCGGGAAAGATTTCCCAAAAAGAAGTTCAGACATTTCATCTGCAAGGGTTTCATTATAATTTACGTTCCCGAAAACATTAATTACGGATGAAGCAATATGCAGAGGTCTGAAAAAAGTGAAGCCCTGTAAATGATCCTGATGAATATGTGAAATAAGAACAGTAGCTTTAATGGGAGTTCTTTCAGATGTGTTTACTCCGGATGCAATATATTTCCCGAGAAGTTCATTTCCGATGTTTATTAAACCTGTTCCTGCATCAAGGATTATTAAATGTCCGTTGACATTTACTTCTACACATGAGGTGTTGCCTCCGTATTGCAAAAAATCTTTGTCTGCTATCGGGTAACTTCCTCTTACACCTCTAAATTTTACTTTAAATTCGCTCATGTTTTTATCCTTCTTAAGTTTGGTTAGACTATACAATTTTTTATGCAAAGCCTAAGTTATATGTGGAGCGGGATGCCCCTATTTTTTTATCGTAATCGAAGCATTCTGGTCGTTTGCCTCTCCTGTGTAAACTGTAGTTCCGAATACAAGTATTTTAGCAAGTTTTTGGATATTTGTTAATCTTGTTTCTTTATTTTCAATATTAAAAACAACTTTATTTCTGTAGTTTGAAACAGTAATCATCCTGAAGGCATTAGGATATGACACCAGAGAAGGACAGCTTACGTAAAGAATATTTCCTTTCCGGGTAATTTTAGCGCCGTGATAGTGACCTTGAAATACGCCTATTGGATTTTTGTACTTGCTAAGAATTTCTTCCATTTTATCAGCATCTAAAAGCCTGTGATTCGGACTGTTGTAAGGTTCGATAACAGGAACATGCATAAAAATTAAAACAATATCTTTTTTTGAGTTTTCAAGTTCTTTATCAAGCCATGTAAGCTGCTGCTCGCCGATTCTTCCGTTTGAAGTCAGCCTGTCGCGGATAATTGTATCTAAAACAATAACTTTATATCCTTTTTGCGGAACAAATGAATAATATGATTTTTCAAATTTATAGTTTTTGTTGTATTTGTTCACAAGCTCCATATAAACTTTAGTGGTTAAATATCCTCCATACATTGTGTCGTGGTTGCCGAATGCAAAATACCATGGCGGGGTAATTTTTTCTGTATGCGGTAAGAATGCACTTAGTTCTTTTTCAAAAGGTTTGTCTATCAAATCACCGGTAAACATGACAAAAGAAACATTCGGAATTGAATTTATCTGGTCAATTGCATCATCCAGAAGTTTTGAAGATTCTGCAATCATCTTGTAAGTGGTATTATTTTGTCCTGTATAAAAGTGGACATCACTTACCTGTGCAAATTTTAAACTGGAGGTACTGCTGTAGCATTGAAGCCCGAAAAGCATTACACCGGCGAGAAGTATAGATATCGACCAGTTTTTAACTCTTGTCATTATGGTTTCTTTTTTTGCAGCCTTTCTTTTTTTATGTTGTCCTGTCATTTCTGGTTATCCAATGCTGATTTTATCTCATTATATTTTATATCTAATGTTTTGTCCTCATCAGACAATATGATTGCTTTGTCAATGTTTAATAGAGCAGACGTATAGTTGCTTAATGCATAATCGCATAAACCAAGATATTTGTAAACTTCTGAGGTTTGTATGTTTGCTGAAAGTATTTTTAACTTTTCTTCTGCAGTATCATAATCCCCCTTTAAATAGAAGATTTTTGCTTCTATAAGAAGATAAGATAAATTTTCATCAATATCAATAGCTTTTTTTATGTCATTTTCTGCATCATTAATATTATTTAAATTTATATTTATCTGTGCACGTAATGCGTAAGCAATATCAGCATTTTTATTGTAAGTCAGATATTTGTTTATTGCATTCAATGCATTCGGGTAGTCTTTACACGAATAATATGCCTGTGCAAGGCCAAGATAACATTGCGGATAGTCAGGTTTGAGGGCTGAAGCTTTTTGGTATGTGTAAATTGCGTTTTTATAATCTTTTAAGGTTCTATAGTATTCCGCAAGAGAATATATGGCCCAGAAATCACTGTTATCACTATTTAGAGCAGAAATTATTTTTGAAGTATTACCCTGCTTTTTATAAGTTCCGGCTTCTTTTATATTTTTATTTTTAGTTGTTAGGTATGATTTTGCATCCGGTTTTTGAATTCTGAGTAGTGTATTTTTTAGCTCTTTCACATCATTATTCGCAGGTTCAAGCTGAATAATTTTATCAAGATAATTAACTGCTTCATTATAATTTCCGAATGTACTGTAATTTGTTGCTATATCAAGATAATCCTCTGTTATTTCACTAGAAAATACAGCTATACAGGGAAATATTAAGCATAACAGAAAAAGCTTTTTCATACCAGAATTATATCATAATTTAATACAAATGTACGATAAAATTAAAGTTATAAAAGTTTGTGCCGATAGTGCAAATATCATGTCAAAAAATTTTTTTGTAAACCCTTTTGAAAAAAAAGTGAATAAAGACCCTATGGCGCCTTCATATATCAAACCTGACGGTACACAGGTCATTGAAAAACAGGCTCCTTCAGGGCTTACGGTTTATGAAAAATGTCCTGACGGGGCTTTAATTTTCAGAAGTTATAATAAAAAAAATCAACTGATTCTGGACTTTGCACGTGACAGAAATTTTGAAATAGGAAACCAGTATGATGATGCAGGTAATGTTATTTATAAATATGAATCTGTTTACGATGAAAATAACAAACTTGCTATTAAAAAAGAATTTGATATAGAGTATTATGATAATAACGTAAAAAAAACTGAAATCATTACAGTTTTTCCTGAAGAAACAACAACTTATATTCAGTATAATGAGAAGGGAAAAAGGACTGAGAAAATTGTAGAGCGCGGAACTGTTAAAACTTGGTATGATGAAAATGATAAACCAGTGAAACGTGAAATTGACAGAGGTTCCGGTGGTATTATTACTGAGAATTTATAATATTAAGAAATGTAAATTTCATGCATTTAATTCTTAAAGTTTTCTTTTTGTTATTCCGTCTATATAACTACGGGAAACAAAATCAATGATGAAAAAAGGGAAAAAAGAAAGTTCATGACAGACTGCACAATATAATTTGCAGTCTTTTTTATTTTTAAATTTTCATTGCTTTCAAAATTTCTGTCATATCGGCAGATGTCTTTTTTACATCGGCATTTGAATATTTAATGGCATTATCAGGATCTTTTAATCCATTACCTGTTAATATACAAACTATTTTTGTTCCTTCTTTGATTTTATCTTTAACTTTTATCAAACCTGCAACTGATGCGGCACTTGCCGGTTCTGCAAGGATGCCTTCGGTTGAAGCTATCATTTTGTACGCTTTTATAATTTCATCATCAGTTACAAAATTAATCATGCCGTTACTTTCATCTCTTGCAGCTTCTGCGAACTTCCAGCTTGCAGGATTTCCTATACGAATTGCTGTTGCCAGGGTTTCAGGGTGTAAAATTCTTTCTCCCTTAACAATTGCAGCAGCGCCTTCTGCTTCAAACCCCATCATTTTAGGAAGATTTCGGATTTTGCCTGCTTTGTGCCATTCTTTGTAACCTTTCCAGTAAGCTGTAATATTACCGGCATTTCCAACAGGTATGAAATGATAATCAGGGGCCTGTCCAAGTGCGTTGCAAATTTCAAAAGCTCCTGTTTTCTGCCCTTCAATTCTGTACGGGTTAACTGAATTTACAAGAGTTATCAGGTAATTATCGGAAATTTTTCGAACCATTTCAAGTGCTTCGTCAAAATTTCCCTGAATAGCAATAATTTCAGCTCCGTACATCATTGCCTGAGAAAGTTTTCCAAGGGCTATGTAGCCGTCAGGAATTAATACAAAGGTTCTCATCCCTGCTTTTGCACCGTATGCTGCCGCTGATGCTGATGTGTTGCCTGTTGAGGCGCATATAATTGCTCCCGCTCCAGCCTCTTTTGCTTTTGAAACAGCCATTGTCATTCCGCGGTCTTTGAAGCTTCCTGTCGGATTGCTGCCTTCAAATTTTAAATAAATTTCAGCTTCAACTCCGATTTTTTTAGCCAGATTTTCAGCTTTAATTAAAGGAGTGTTTCCTTCATTAAGTGTTACAACCGGAGTGTTTTCTGTTACCGGCAGATATTCTCTGAATGTGTTGATTAAACCTGTGTACATGTTTTCCCCTTTTATATGTGAATTATGAATTAATAATATCACAGAAAGCAAATTTTTTAAAATGAAAAATCAAATAAATCTTTAAGTTCAATATCAAGTGCATTTGCAAGAACACGCATGGTTTTAATAGTGACGTTAGCTTCTCCACGCTCGATTTGGCCTATATAATTAAAGTTCATGTCTACAATTTCTGCCAGTTTCATTTGTGACAGTTTTTTGGATTTTCTGATGTAAGCAAGTTTAGCCCCAAATCGTTTTTCAACATCAAAATTTTTATTCATAATAACTATTATAAATTTTGCATTAACAGATTTCTAATGTTTGTTGATGTATATTTAATAGTTATTAACTGTTAAAATTTGTAAATTTTTTTTTAATAAAAAGCAATTCTCTTTATAAAATACCGTTTATTAACATGTAAATAATGTTTAATAACTATTATTTAAGTACAAACATGAAGATATGAAAGGAGAAGTACTATGGCACTTGAAGGTATTGATGCTGCAAAACAAATTACTACAATTAACACTGCAAAAAATGCAGGAACCTCTTCCGTCAAAGAAGAAAAACTCAATTCTGCTTTCGGAGATGAAATTAAGACTAAAAACGAGATGGAAGGAGAAATTTCTTATTTGCCCAAAGATCCGGTATCTGCAGATGTGGAAAAGCAAGATAAGATGTCACGAAAAGAAGCAAAAGAATGGCTAAAACAATATAGGGAAGAAAACGGATGCTCAAAAAAAGAAGCAAAAGCTGCGTTTGAAGCAGAATTTGGGTATAAATTTCCAATGAATAAATTCGCAAAAGGTATGGCTATGATAGGGCTGCAATTAGTTATGGTACCGGGTGCGATTTTGGATCTTTGTACAGGCGGAAAACTGGGTTATACTGATACTTTACGCGATGTTGCGAAATCGTAGCTAAATAGGAGATATTATTATGACTGAAAAACTTAGTATAGGCAATGTTTCCTTCAGAGAAAAAGATGTAAAATCTTATGCAGTGAAATTTGAAGGTGGCAAAAAAATTAATACTGTATTTTTGAAAAACGGTACGAAATTGACTTTCAAAGATCAGGAAGGTACTGGTCGCAAAATGGTGTTAACTCATATACGTCATTTTAACAGTGAAACATATAAAGCGTCATGTTTTTTCGGGATACAGGGACTTGAGGTTGAGGGTTCTGAGCATCAAGACTTTTATGCTTTATATAACTGTGATAGTTATAATGTAGATACACGCGGGGGTGACAAGGATAGGATAATACTTGGTAACTCTTATTCAGGGCAAATTCGTACTGATGAAAACGATGTTGTTGAAAGTTTTTCAAATGAGATATCAAATGAAGAGCCAGAACTTATTATGAAACAGATGGAGTAAGCATAAAATTAAGAAAGCCGATTGCAATCGGCTTTCTTTTTTATAACTGAGCTCTAATTAAACTCTAGACTTTATTTCCGTCTTGTTCAATCAGCTTTATTGCGTTTTTGCATATTTTTTCTTTAACTTTTAATACAAAAATTGTATTAACGCAATTTTCTAAAGATTGATGGTATATTGGTATTAATAACTAATGTTTATATTTTGTGCATTTTTATTTTTGGCAATTATAACATACTGGTTATTTCTATGAGCATCTTCAAATCGTCTTTCTGCAGTTGCATATCTTTTGTTAAATCGTGTATACGCTCTATACCAGTCATAATCATTTTTATAATCAAAATTCTCTATTTCGGAAAAATTAATCTTTTTTGTTTTAAATGTTATGCCAATCCTATTTTTATTTTGTATTTCACAATTACCATTATTACATATTAATTGAGATTGCGTGGTTCTGAAACCGAAAAAATAAACGCCTAGGATTATCAACAATGGGATTGTGAATTTTTTATGTGAAAATATTTCTGAAATTATTGATAATATAATACGTTCTTTATTTCTCATGAAATTTCTCTTTTATTTATACCTGAACTCTTATTAAGCTCTGGACTTTATTTCCGTCTTGTTCAATCAGCTTTATTGCGTTCTGCATATTTTTTTCTTTAACAAGTTCTGTGATTACCGTAATATCTGCGGTATTGTCATCTGAAACACAGCGCTGAACAATACTTGCAAGACTTATATCATTATCTGCGCAGATTGTTCCGATTTTTCCGATAACCCCTTTATTATTTTTAGCATTAATAGATATATAATATTTGTTTGTGGTATCAGAAATATTAATCATTTTGGCATCTTCTGAGTGTCTGCATCTCATCATAGGCAGAATATATTCGGATTTCCCTAATTCTGCAGCTATTGCCAAAATATCACCGACAACCGAGCTTGCAGTCGGGAATTCTCCTGCGCCCGGACCTGATAAAGTGATGCTTCCGACCGGATGTCCGCTGAGTGAAACAGCATTTGTAACGTAATCTATATGTGCAAGAGTTGATTTTTTTGAAACAAGCATTGGATGAACTCTTACATCGGCATTACCGTCTTCATCCATATGGGCTGATGCTATGAGTTTAATTTTGTAGCCTAAATCATTGGCTGCTTTCATATCTTCAGCGCGAATTTTTGTAATTCCTTCGCGGTATACGTTTTCAATTTTAATACGTTTGTTAAAAGTTATTGAAGCGAGTGTCGCAATTTTATATGCAGCGTCGAATCCTTCAACATCACCTGTAGGATCAGCCTCCGCATAACCGAGCTTTTGTGCTTCTTTTAAAACAGCTGAATACTGTGCGCCTTCAACATCCATTTTTGTCAGGATATAATTTGTTGTACCATTGACTATTGCTTCAATGTGATTAATTTTATTGCCGGCAAGAATTGTTTTTACAGGCATAATAATCGGTATACCGCCGGCTATAGCTGCTTCATAAAGAATAACCCTGTTGTATTTTTCAGCTAATGTGAAAAGTTCTTCCCCTCGTTTTGCAAGTAATTCTTTATTAGCGGTAACAATATGTTTGCCGTTTTTAATGGCTTCTGCAATCAAGTCAAAAGCAGGTTCGAGCCCGCCTACAAGTTCAGCCACAATATCAATTTCCGGATCGTTAACTATTTTATGAGCGTCATCAGTAATGATGGAGCTATCCAATCCTTCAATATCGCGCTTTTTGTTAATATTGCGTACGGCAATACTTTTTACTTCAACATTGTCAAAATTCCGTAAAGTTTTAAAAACCCCTGAACCGACTGTTCCCAGTCCGATTAATCCAATTTTAATTTTATTATTATTCTCCATATTGAGATTGTATCATAAATAAAAAATTTTTAATTATTTATAGCGAACTTTATTTGATTTAATAGGATAAATTCTTTTTTATGCTTGTAATATTTAGTTTTTACCAGTGTAAGTCCGAAAAGTTTGAATTTTTTTACGTCTGTAAAGTAATGGTCGAGGTTAACATTTTTTTCTTTTAGAAAGTGCATCATTTTTTCTTTTGTATATTTGGAATCCTTAGTTTTCTTTTCGGATTTTGTTTTGACTATGGAATGCGGATTTGTCCAGTAGTTATAATATACGTTCGGAACAGTAACAAGACTTTTCATACACACAAGTGCCTGAGCGGTGAACTGTCTATCTTCAAAATATACATCGGGTTCAAAATCTATATTATATTCTCTCAGGGCTTGTAGCCTATAAATTTTGTTCCATACATAGCATTTATCGGGTACATCACAGAGAACAAATTTTTTGTTTGTATCTGTTGTATATTCCTCTTTTTCAATTTTGAGATGATACTTCCATTTGTATGTCCTTAATCGTTTAATTCCGCAAACGGCAATATCTGCGTTGTATTTTTCAGCAGTATTATAAAGTTTTTCGAAGAAATCTAAATCTACCCAGTCGTCGGCATCTATAAAACCTGCATACTTCCCTGAGGCGATGGCTAATCCTTTATTTCTGGAGCGTGAAAGTCCGGAATTTAATTGGGTAATTATTTTTATTCTTTTGTCTTTTCCTGCAAAATGGTTTAATATCTCCGGACTCCGGTCTGTAGAACCGTCGTTGACACATATTATCTCCAAATCTTTAAAAGTCTGGTTAATTATGCTGTTTAAACATTTGTCAAGAAATTTTTCAGCGTTGTATACCGGAACAATAACACTTATTTTTGCCATTTAACTAATCCTTATATTGAAAATGTATGTTAAATTTCTAAATTATAATATGAAATTCTATATATTAATTAGATAAATGTCAATATAATTCATTAAATTAATTAGTAATAAATCTTGAATTAATTAATAAACTGTATATAAGTGGAATATGTTTAAACAAAAATTTGCAGATAACTTGAGAAATTTAAGAAAAGCCCGAAAGCTCACGCAGGAGCAACTTGCGGAACTTGTCGGGGTTGATTTCCGCTATATTTCTTTTATGGAAAATGCCAGAAGCTTTCCTTCATGCGAATTGATAGAGAAACTTGCAAATGCCTTGAATGTTAGTTATTCTGAGATGTTTTCATTTGATGAAATATTAACAAGACGACAATACGAAGAACAGATTTGTGAAATTATAAAACTGTTGGATGATAAAAATTTGCAAATTCTTTTTAAAGTTGCAAAAGGCTTAATCTAACTTATTTTTGTCCGAAGAATTTTTTTAATGTCATTATAATTTGTTCAATTAATTTTGAAAGATAAGGTTTTTCTTCAGGCATTTCAGGCTCTTTGTCAAATGTAAAGATATCGCCTTCATCTTTTTTCATAAAGATACTTTCGTCAAGATATCTTCTTTCCTTTTTTTCTTCCTTTTCCCCTTGAGCCATATAACCGAGATTGCCGGCACCACCGTCATTTTGCATGGATGCTGCTGCCTTGATTACCGGTTTTGTGCTCAAAACATTTACATCGAAACTCATGACTTTTACCCTTTATATTTTTCCCTTATATATATAAAGTGTTTTTCATGAAGAAATGTTACAAAAATGCAAAAATTGTAACAAAAAATTTACAATATGTTAATCACTGAATTTTAAAACACTCTGGCATTTGAAACCTATTTCAAATAAGTCTCGTTTTCTGATTGCTGCAGAAATATCCGGTTTATAAAGCGGATTTTCGCCGGTTAAAATAAGTTCGGCTATTTTATTCTTTTTATCATAATTAATTTTTATTTTTTCTATAAGATTAAAGTCGCCCTTGCCTAATCCGTCAGCGAGCTTTAATATCCCGCCGAGACGTTTTACTGTTTTACGGTCTTTTTTCTCAAATGTGCTATAAACTTCATGTTCATTTTTATCCGGAAGTCCTCCTCTGTGATAACGACATATACAGCCTATAATCTTTGTGTCTCTGTCGTCAAATCCTTCAAGACCATTTTCAATTATCATTTTCATACTGTGTTTATTATGACTTTTTTCTTCTATAAAATACCCGATATCATGCAAGAGAGATGCTGCTGATAAGTATTGGCGCTCTTTAGAACTCATATCATGTAGTTTTTGATCTGCTTCATCAAAAATCATCATTGCAATTCTTTTTACCTCAAATGCATGTGAGGTATTTTTTGAAAATTTATTAAGCATTTCTTCAGCAGACAATTTCATAATTCCAGTTAATTTTATCAAAAAAATGGATTACCGGCAATTTTTTTGATATTATAAATATGGTTATGGAAAATATTAATATTAATAATGCGGATTTTGAAATCCCCTCTGATGTATTAGATAAAATTCAGCAGAATATACAGGATATTATTGAGAGTTTTGATATTCCTGACAGTAATAAAATGGAAGTTATAAAAAAAATTAACTTCATGTATACACAGACAAAGCAAATGTCTGTTACGGATCCTTTGACCGGACTTTATAACCGGCGACATTTTGAAACAAGCCTTGAACGTGAATATATGAGGGCCCGGAGATATAACAGCGCTTTAAGTCTTGCTGTTGTTGATATTGATTTTTTTAAAAAAGTGAATGATGTTTATGGTCATTCTTGCGGGGATTATGTTTTGAAAGAAGCGGCTTATCACATGATTAATACTTTCAGAAAAACTGATATGATATTCAGATATGGCGGAGAAGAGTTTGTAATAATTCTTACGGAAACTTCTGCGAATAATGCTTTAATTCCTCTGGAAAGGCTCCGCAAATCAATTGAGGATTATAGCTTCAGATACCATGGAGAAAAACTTAAAATTACAATAAGCATCGGATGCAGTTCAAATACACAGTTTGAAACACCGTGGGAAATGTTTGATGATGCTGATAAAGCATTATATAATGCAAAAAACAGCGGTCGTAATTGTATTAAGCCGGCTGTACAATAGAAATAAGTCAATATTAAAGATAGGATGTAATTATGGTTAGAAAAATTTGTAAACTTTTTATTATGATGTTTCTGTTAACAGGTGTTGTTTCTGCCGAAGAATTTACACAGGTCCATGCAGAGCATATACTTGTGAAAACTGCTGCTGAAGCCCAGCAGATTAAAAAAGATATAGATAACGGAGGAGATTTTGAATCTTATGCCAGGATGTATTCTATTTGCCCTTCCGGACGAAATGGCGGTGATTTAGGATATTTCGGGCAGGGACAGATGGTTAAGGAATTTGAAAAGGCCGCTTTTAATACTCCGGTAGGAGAAGTTTCAAATCCTGTTTATACACAGTTTGGATGGCATTTAATTAAGGTATTGGATAAAAAATAGAAAAAAAGAAGCTTTTAAAAGCTTCTTTTTTTCTATCCACCTATTCTTATATATTTCCCATCACCTTGCTGTGGGGGCTTTTGTTCCTGATTTTGTTTTGTTTTTTCTAATTCTTGTTGTAACTTTTCCTGTTTTTTGATAAGTTTTTGCATTTTTTTCATAGCTTTAACTTCTCCGGCAGGTTTGTTAAATGTTTCAGGATTTAGAGTAACCATTTTTTCCCAGCATCCGGGAACATTTGATTTTTCTCCGCAAATACAATTTCTCCATGTTTCACCTGTTTTTTTATCAACAAGAATAGTCAGCATATTGCTTCCTGTTACAACATCATATCTGTTTTTAGAGTTATTGTTTGTAATCTGAAACCACATTGTTGCAAGAATTAAAACTGCAAGTGCGATTAGAATATTTTCTTTCATAAAATCTCTCCTTTTTCTTACTGTGTTTATTATACATATAAAGTTTAGTATTATCAAGTGATATATTATACTCAAGGGTAATGAAAATCTGCAGGCTGCAATTTAAAATGTTTATGTAGAAAGGAAAATATTATGGTTTTACTTTTACGTTGGATACTGTTTGCATTGGCGATAATTTTTGTAGCCTGGCTTGTACCTGGAATAGAAGTAAGTAACTTTCAGAGTGCTATGCTTGTAACCGTTATTATAGCTCTTATAAATATATTTATAAGACCGCTTATAGTATTTATCACGCTACCGATTAATATTCTGACTCTCGGTCTTTTTACTCTGATTGTAAATGCTTTACTTTTTATGCTTGCGGGTTATATTGCTCCAGGTGTAGAAGTTGACGGCTTTTTAAGCGCATTTCTGGGCTCGGTTGTTCTTGCATTTCTCGGTCTTATCATTAATATGGTTACACTCAATAATGCAGACTAAAAAAGCTCCGTTTTAACGGAGCTTTTTTATGATAAACTTTTTTTATGAAAGCTTTAATCTGTAAAAATGGGAAAATTGAGATGGTCGAAAAACCTTTGCCGGTTATTCAACGACATACAGATGCTGTTATAAAAGTTACTTTGTCTTCAATTTGTACAAGCGATTTGCATATAATTCACGGTTGTGTACCTGCTGCAAAAGACGGAGTTGTACTCGGGCATGAATTTGTCGGGGAAGTTGTTGAAGCTGGTAGTGCTGTCAAAAATTTTAAAAAAGGTGACAGGGTATCGGTTAATTGTGAGACTTTTTGCGGGGAATGTTTTTTTTGTAAACGTGGGTTTATAAATAACTGTATTGACGGAGGCTGGGAGCTTGGTTGTAAAATTGACGGCTGTCAGGCTGAGTATGTGAGAGTGCCTTTCGCGGATAACGGACTAACAAAATTACCGGATAGTGTAAGTTATGAAAATGCGTTATTTGTTGGAGATATTTTATCAAGCGGTTACTGGGGTGCTGAGCTTTGTGAAATAAAAAGAGGTGACACTATTGCAGTAATCGGAGCCGGACCTGTCGGACTTTGTGCTATGCAATGCGCAAAACTTTCGGGTGCTGGAAAAATTATTGCAATTGATATTAATGAGCAAAGGCTTGAGCTTGCAAAAAATCTTGGTTTTGCAGACTTTATATTCAAACCTGAAAATTGCGAAGAAAAGATTAGAACAATTACAAAATACGGCGTAGATGCTGTAATTGAGGCTGCAGGCGGAGAAAATACATTTGAAATTGCGTATAAAATTGCGCGTCCTAATGCGGTTGTTGCTCTTGTTGCTATGTATGAAAAAAATCAAATTCTTCCCTTGCCGGAAATGTATGGAAAGAATTTGATTTTTAAAACCGGCGGTGTTGACGCTGTTCACTCTAAGGATCTTGTTAATTTGATTTGCGAAGGTAAAATAACAACTGATTTTTTAATTACACACAGATTTTCTTTTGACAGTATAAAAGATGCTTATAGACTTTTTGAGGAAAAATCTGAAAATTGTCTAAAAATCGCGCTTCAATATTAATTGTGTAAGGCTCGTTTGAGGAATTTACACAGGAGTTTATAGGCTGCTTTTGTTGCTTTACTGTCCCGAAGAGCATTCAAAAGAATAAAATCATGACATGTGTTGTTAATTCTTACACAGGCCGTATCTACTCCTGCTTCAATAAGTTTACGGGCATATGCTTCTCATTCATCTCTCAATACGTCATTTTCCGCAGTTATTATTAATGCCGGCGGAAGCCCTTTTAAATCATCAATTTCTGCCTTCAGAGGAGATACATAAATATCTTTGCGCTGTTCTTTTTCCGGTGTATAACAATTCCAGAAATATTCCATTGCTTTTTTGGTCAGCCACGGCCCGTCTTTGAATTCTTTATATGATTGTGAGTTCATTCCTGCATCTGTAACAGGATAAATTAGAGCCTGAAATAATAATTTAGGGCCGCCTTCTTTTTTTATCTTAATTGCGGCGGCAGCTGCCATATTCCCCCCGGCACTGTCGCCCGCTATTGCTATACGCTGTGTATCAATATTATTTTCGCTTCCGTTTTCTTCAAAGTATTTAATTGCCGCATAAATTTGATTTAATGCATCAGGATATTGAAATTCAGGAGAACGCGGGTAATTTATAAATGCTACAACTGATTTTGTATGATTTGCAATCGTTTTTATAGTCATATCATACGCGTCTGCATCTCCCATTACCCATCCGCCGCCATGGCAGTAAATTATTACAGGCAGTTTTTCTTCATTATGATTTTGCGGACGTACGAGCCTGATACTTATATCACCTGCAATTGTGCTAAAAATTGTTATGTCCTCTGTGTATGCTTCTATTGGAGTATAAAATTCTTTTTGCAGATCACATAAAAATTCTCTTGCGTCCTCCGGCGAAATTTCATAAAGCGGTTTTCCGCCTCTTGATTTTATATCATCCGTAAAAACTTGTGTTATCTGATCCAAATGTACTTCTGTCATAATCCCTCCTTTTTTTCTAAGCATTTGATAAAAGATTACTTTTTGGCATTACCTGTAAGTATATTTTTTTTGAAATTTATTTTTGTTAAGCCGGCTAATATAGTTTTGTAAATAATTGTTTAATTATGTTATAGCTATGAAAAAAGTAATAATCTTATTTCTTATTCTATTTGTTGGAATATCTGTTTGGGCACAGGATTGTCAATGTGAAGAACAGGTTCTTGCGCGTGAACATATGTTTTGTGAAAAAGGTGCTTTAAGTAACAATGTTACTATTACAAATTTGCGTAATATAATTTGTAAAGGAAATGTTTTTAAAGTCGCATTTGATTGTAAATTCTGGTCAGAATGTGCAAAGGCGGGTGAAAGAGTTAATTTTTCTGTTCCTGGAGCAATTTATACTCAGGAAGGAACTTTGCTAATTCCGGCCTGTTCAAAAGTTGTAGGAACTGTTATAAGAATAGAAAAACAAAGAATGCCAAATAAAAATGCACGTGTTTACTTAAATTTTGAATGCTTAATTCTTCCTGACGGCACAGCAGTTGAAATGTCTGCAAAACCTTTGACAAAAGATTCTTCTCTAAAGGAAGGTCCTTGGCATACTGCAGGAAAACTCTTTAGTTATACTCTCGGGCTTGGTATTGTAGGTGCAGGTGCCGGTACGGGTTTTGCTTTTATTCCAAACCCGGCAAAGCTTGGTGTCGGTTATGCAATTGGGATTCCGGTTGGTACAACTGTCGGTTTAATTACTGGGTTGATAACCCCCGGACTTAAATATCATGCAAAAGCTGGAGAAGAAATTCCTATTATATTATGTGAAGATTTATGTATAAATAAACAGTGCCAATGATTATTTTTGTAGTAAAATTATGTTGTAAATTTTATAAACCATAGCGGCATCGTCTAGAGGTTAGGATAGCAGATTCTCATTCTGTTGACACGGGTTCAATTCCCGTTGCCGCCGAAAAAACAGGCTTATTAGCCTGTTTTTTTAATTTGAGAGAATTAGATAATAATTAGGCAGGATCAGGTCTTTATAAAATTCAAAAATACTTAATAATACTATTATAAGATTTTATATAGTGTTATAACAGCGTTTATTACGCAAGAAAGGGTACTGTTTATGAACATGAAAAAGATTTTTACAATAGGAATTGCTGCTATTGCTTGTGTAACTCTTGGAGCTTTTAAAGCTTTTGCATCTGCACCGCCTTCTCATAGTGATAAAGTAACGGTAAAAAAAGTTAAGTTTAAAAACAGAATAGACATAACTGTTGTTGGAAATTTGTATACCCCTAAAGATATTGATAAAAATAAAAAATATCCTGCAGTAATTGTAGGACACCCGTTTGGCGGGGTGAAAGAACAAACTGCCGGACTGTATGCACAAAAACTTGCAGAAAGAGGTTATATAACTCTTGCTTTTGATGCTTCTTTTTACGGTGAAAGCGGCGGGACTCCAAGAAAAATAGAGGTTCCTGAAATCCGCGTTGAAGATTACAGCGCTGCCGTTGACTTTATGAGCAATTATCCTCTTGTTGACGGGGATAAAATCGGAGTAATCGGGATTTGCGGCGGCGGCGGATATTCGGTCAGCGCGGCACAAATTGACCATCGTATAAAAGCTGTTGCAACTGTAAGCATGTATGATATGGGCAGAGCCAGAAGACAGGGTGTCGGCGATACCGTATCTTATGAAGACAGAATGAAAACTCTTGATGAAATAGGAAGACAAAGAACACTTGAATTTAGAGGCGGAAAGAGAAAAGATATAAGAGCTTTGCCTGTAAAAGTAGATGAAAATACTCCGCAATATGCAAGAGAATTTATTGCTTATTATGAAAATCCTGAACGCGGTTATCACCCGAACTCTGACGGCTGGTATTCATATACAAGTCTTGCTCCTATGATGAACTTTTTCCCGTTTGCGCAAATTGAAACAATTTCACCGCGTCCTGTATTGTTTATAGTTGGAGAAAATGCCGTATCAAAATATTTTAGCGATGATGCTTACTCAAAAGCAGCTGAACCGAAGGAGCTTTTTGTTATTAAAGATGCGACACATGTTGATTTATATGACGTCCCGCAATATATGGGGCAGGCTCTTGATAAGTTGGATTCTTACTTTAAACAATATTTAAAATAGATAACTGTCACTGCTCTCTATTATAAAAACTAACAATTTTCGTATATAAAATTTTTACGATTATTGTTAGTTTTTTTATCCGAGCTTTCTCTTGAATGTTCGCCCCGCAAGGGTTAAAGTTATTGAAGCAATTATAATCAGCGGGATTAGATTTGTGAAAACATCTGCAAACCCCATTCCTTTCAAGAATATTCCTCGGGTTAAAACCATAAAAAATCGGACAGGATTAAGCCAGGTCAAATATTGCAGAGCAACAGGCATATCTTCTATCGGAGAAATAAAGCCGGATAAAAGCACGGCCGGCATCATAAATGTCATCGCGGATAGAATTGCCTGCTGCTGGGTGTTACAGATTGCAGAAATATAAAGTCCGACACCGACTATTGCAAGAAGAGAAATAAAAATTGAAATCATAAATAAAAGGAATGAGCCGGCAAACGGGATATGGAAAAATATGATTACAATTCCCGTCATAATCATAGTTAATGCCATTGCAATAATAAGAGGCGGGATTGATTTGCCCAGCAGAATTTCAAAAGAGGAAAGAGGGCTTACGATAAGCTGGTCAAAAGTCCCGAGTTCTCTTTCGCGTGCAATGGAAAGCGAGGTTAAGATTAAAGTCGTTACAAGCGAGAGCATTGCAACAATTACTGTTAAAATATACCATTTATATTCAAGGTTTGGATTAAACCAGTTACGGACAGATATATTTATATTTGCACTGCTCATAACTCCCTCGCCCCGTGGGAGAGAAGGTCTTGTTGATGAAGAAACTTCCGCACCGTAGCCTGTGATTATCTGTGATGCATAACCTGATGCAATTGACGCTGAATTTGTTTGCCTGCCGTCTGAAATTACCTGAACAGTTGCTGTTTTTCCCGATTTGATATTTCGTGAAAAATCATTATTTATCATTAATCCAATCTGTACTTTTTGTGCGTCAAGTTTCTTTTTAAAATCGGCTTCATTATCCACATAGTAAAAATTTCTGAATCTTGGCGAATTTTCAAACCTTGATAACAATTCTCTTGATTCGACACTTTGAGAACGGTCAAAAACAGCCGTATCAATATTTTGTACTTCCATTGTAGCTGCGTTTGAAAAAATCAAGAGCTGTACTATCGGAAGCCCGATAATTATTCCTTTTGTTTTCGGGTCATTCCAGATTGTTATAAATTCTTTTTTCATCAGCGCAAGAACTCTACGGAAAAAATCTCTAATCATTGTTGTTTCTGCCTTTCGATATTGGGGCGGGAAGGAACTTTTTCCAGTCTCATAGAAGTATTTTTATAAACAGCGGCAAATAAAATCAAGCCGAGTATTGTTAAATATATTGCATTGGCAGTAACAATTTCGGGTACTGTTCCCGCCATAAACTCGCTTTCTATAAACGAAACATAATATCTTGGCGGTAAAATTCTTGTCAGATGCTGGAAAAATACCGGCATGGAATTTATCGGGAACATTAAGCCTGAAAGCATTAGAGCCGGCATAAATCCTACACTCATGGCAACCATACTGGCTAAGAATTGATTTTTCAATACTGATGAAACATTTAACCCTATTCCAAGTGATGTAAAGAGGAATAAACTGCTTACCAGCAGCAGGACAAAATAATTACCCCTGAATGGTATTTGAAAAATAACAATACAGAGAAAAATATTAAATGTGAGCGACAGCATTCCGAGAATAAAATACGGAATATATTTGCCTAATACTATATGAATTGTTTTTACTGAGGTTGAAAGCATGGCTTCCATAGTTCCTCGCTCCCATTCGCGTGCAACAACAAGCGAGGTTAATAAAATTCCGATTAGCGTCATTGTGATTGCGATTGATCCGGGAACAATAAAATAATGACTGTTTAAATCGGGATTGTACCATGTTCGGACTTCGGTATTTATTGCAGGTTGTTTTGCGGAATTTGCATATTTGCTCGTTGCAAGCCAGTTGTTTGCAATTGCAAGAGCATAACTTTGAACATAATTTGCCGTATTAACTTCCGAACCGTCTGTAATAACCAGCAAATCTGCACTCTGTCCTCTTGCGAGTTTTGTTGAAAAGTCATTAGGGATTATAACGGCTCCTTTAATTTTTGAACGGGCAATCGCGGTTTCAATATCTTTTACATTATCAAAATATATTGAATTAACGTATTTGCTGTGCCCGAAAGATTTGACAAGCGTTGCAACTTCAGGCGTCGGGTCATCATTTTTAATCCCCATCGTAACTCTGACAGAATCCAGATTTATCCCGTACATATAAATCAGGATAGAAATTAAGGGCAGTACAAATGCGATTATTATACTGCTCGGATCGCGGAGAATTTGTTTAATTTCTTTTTTTATGAGCGCAAGAAGTATTTTCATTCTTTTTCACTCTCCTTTATAAGCGTTATAAAAGTTTCTTCCATTGTTTTTGCGCGGGCTTTGTTCTTTAATTCCTGTGGAGTTCCGAGAGCGATTGTTTCCCCGTGATAGAAAAGGCTTATTCTGTCGCAGTATTCTGCCTCGTCCATAAAGTGGGTTGTTACAAGTATTGTTACTCCCTTTTTGGCAAGGGATGTAATATGGTTCCAAAAATCGCGTCTTGTCAGAACATCAACGCCGGATGTCGGCTCATCAAGAAATAATACGGGCGGATTGTGAATTAGAGCGCATGCCATTGAAAGACGCTGTTTTAAACCCAGCGGTAACTCTTCGCTTTTTTGGTCTGCATACTCTTTTAAACCAAAAACTTCAATAATTTCCTGAACTTTAGATGCTCTGTTTTTAAATTTTATGCCGTAAGCTGATGCAAAAAATTCAAGATTTTCTCTGACGGTAAGGCTTCCGTAAAGCGAGAATTTTTGCGCCATATAGCCTAAATTTGAGCGTGCTTTTTCGGGATCTTTTGTAATATCAATTCCCATAATTCTTGCTGTTCCGTTTGTCGGTTTGGCAAGCCCGCACATCATCTTGAAGGAAGTTGATTTTCCAGCCCCGTTAGGTCCGAGAAGTCCGAAAATTTCTCCTTTTTGTATGCAGAAAGAATTGTTTTTTACCGCATAAAAGTTTCCGTATTTTTTTTCTAAGTTATCCGCTTCAACTGTACAGTCTTTTATATCTTTAAGCAGTGTATAATTTTCTGCAATTTTAGAAACCTCCTGCTTATATCCGCCCATAAGGTCAATTACTTTATCTTCAAATTCCTGTGCTGTTGCTCCTAAATCATGCGGTTTACCTTCATAAATCACTCTTCCTTTGTCTATAACAACTGCGGTATCAAAACTGTGGGCTTCATCCAGATATGCGGTTGACCATAGAACCGTTGTTTCGGGGTTTATCATCTCACGCACCATTTGCATTAAATCTTTGCGTGAAATCGGGTCAACCCCGACAGACGGTTCGTCAAGAAGCAGAAATTCGGGATTGCCGAGAAGAGTACAGGCTAATCCGAGTTTCTGTTTCATTCCGCCCGACAATGCGCCTGCAAGCCTGTCTTGAAACGGCGCAAGTTTTGTAAATTCAAGCATTTTTTCAAACTCGTGCGGAACATTTTTTAAATCCGCATAAAGTGTTAAATTTTCAATAACCGTTAAATCTTCATAAAGCCCGAATTTTTGAGGCATATAACCGATAAGCGGTGTTAATTCGTCTTTTTGGGTTACAGGATTAAATCCGAGTGTTAAAATTTCTCCTTTATCGGGAACTAATAGTCCGATAATTGTCCGTAAGAGCGTAGTTTTTCCCGCTCCGTCAGCACCCATTAATCCTGTGATTTTCCCTTTTTCAATATTCAGAGAAAGGCTATCAAGAGCTGTTATTTTCCCGAAAGTTTTTGTCAGATTCTTGATTTCAACGGTATTCATTTAGTCCTCGCCCGTTAAATCTACCTTGATTGTTACAGGCATACCCTGACGCAAGTATTCGTCTATATCATAAATGTATACTCTTATACGGTAAACCAGATTTGTTCTTATATCTGTTGATTGGACGGTCTTAGGCGTAAACTCTGCAACCGGCGAAATATATCCGACCTGACCTGTGTATTCTCTTTTATTGCCTGTTTTGGGGTCAGTTGTGTCTGTGTAAACTTTTACGGTTTGTCCGTATTTGATGTTGCCTAAATCTGTTTCGTTAACATAAGCACGCACCCATACAGGTTTTGTTTTTGCCATTGTGTAAACCGGCTGGCCTTTAGAAACATTTGCTCCCGGTTCCTGAACTCTTATCATAATTATTCCTTCTTCCAGTGCATAGACTTTTGTATAATCCAGCTGGTTTTTAGCAAAATTTTTCTGTGCAACTGCGCCGTCATAATCAGCTTTTGATTTGTTTTTTGTGTTCAATAAGGTGTCATAATCCTGTTTTGAAATCGTATTATCTTCAACCAGAGGCGCCTGACGTTCAAATTTTGATTCGGCATCGTCTTTCAGGGCAAGCGTTTTTTCAACATCGGCTTCTGCCTTTTCCAGATTTGATACATAATCCTTATCATCTAGAATGGCGATTAACTCACCTGCTTTTACAGTATCGCCTTCTTCTTTCAGCATTTTTTCAATCTTGCCCGCTACCTGAAAACTTAAATCAACCTGCCGGATTTCAATGTTGCCGTAAAGCGTAAGTTCATTTTCTGTTTTACGGTTTTTAAAATACAAAAATCCTAAAGTCCCGCAAACGATTAAAACTAATAATATCAAAACGAGTGTTTTTTTCTTCATAATTGACCTCCGACGGCTTTATATAATGTGAAATAATTTACTATTCTCTGTGTTTTTGCCTGTGCGTAATTTGTTTGCGTATTTATAAATTTATTTTCTTCTGCCAGATATTCAGGCTCGGAAATAACTCCTTGTCTGAGTTTTTTTTGTGCGTTTTGGAAATTCTGTGTTTCATAATTAAGCTCTGATTTTGTATTATTCTCTATTTGTTTATCATGTTTGATTATACAAAGCGATGTATTAACTTCTTTGACAGCTTCCAAATTCGTCTGATTATAATTCTCAAAAAGTTCTTCATACTTTGCTTTTTGAATTTTTAAATTTGCAACCTTCATCCCGCCTTTAAAAATATCCTGCGTTGCACCGGCTAAAATTGCGGCAAGCGAGGATTCCCATGAGAAAAATGTCCCCGGTGCTATGGTATTAAAAGCCCACACGCCGACAATATTAAATCTCGGAAAAAATTCTTTTTTAGCAACTCTTACATCAATTTTTGCTTTTTCAAGATTTGCCTCTGCCATTTTTACATCTGGTCTTGCAAAAATCACGTCAGAACTTATTTCGTCAGGGATTTTGCCGGAATATTCAAAATTCTCCAAATCCCCTACCTTCATATCAGCAATATTTGAGGAAGAATTCCCAGTCAAAACCGCTAACTGCATCATTGCTGTTTCGCGTTCCTTTTGTAATTTTTCGAGAGAACTTTTGCCTGCTTCTACACTTTTTTTAGCATTATTCAACTCAGTTAAACTTATAACTCCGCGTTCATATTTTTTAATGCTTCTGTTTAAAATTTCTTCCTGATTTTTTAGAATTTCCATTTGCTTTTCAATCAAATCGTCATACTGCAGAATATTTGTATAAACAGTTGCGACATCGGTTAAAAGTGCTAAATAAATTATTTTTTCATTAAATTTTGCAGCCTCCCAGCTTTTCTTTACCGATTTCGTTTTATCCCTGTTTTTCAAAAGTAAATCAGCCTCATAACTTGCCATAAAAGGAAGTATAAAAGCATTATCTTTTAATTGAAAAGTGTCCAGTTCAGGAACTTTTATCCCAAGATAATTTGCGCTGACACTGAATGAAGGGAGTTCTTTCCCCAGAGAATATTTTGTCTGCTGGCGGTACTGTTCAACAACATGACCGGCTTTTTTCAAGTCGTGGTTGTTATTCAACGCATCCTGAATATAGCAGTTCAAGTTTTCATCGTTAAACCTGTTAAAAAATTCAATATTCAATTCCTGAATATCAACCGCAAAGCAGCTTTGTGCCATAAACAGCAAAGCTAATACAAGGAGCAGTTTTTTAACCCTCATTTACACCCTCCTTTATAACACTTTTAATATAAAGTTTTACATTTTCTTTTATAATTTTAATATCTTCTTCACAGAAATCATCCTGCCCCAGAGGCCTAAGCGAGAATGCCGGAAGAATACGCGGAGAATTTACCTGAGAAAGCATAAAGAGAGTTTTGAATACAACAAGTCTGTCATTAACATCTCTGTTTAAAACTCTTGCAACCACAGCTCTCATATAATCCAGAACAGGAGATTTGACTATAAAATCCGGTTTTTGCTGCTCTTTTAAAAGTATTACAATTAAATCCGAAGAAATGTTTGTATAGAAAAAGTCAACGAATTTTTCGGATATAACCATTAGCAAATCAGCGCATTCATCAACGCTCATACTTTTGGGATTTCTATTCAAATTAAGAAAATTTTTTGAATATTCAATCTGTTTTTCAAGGAGATTTTCGATAATACCGTTGTACAATTCTTGTTTTCCGCCCCAGTAATATGAAATCATGCAAAGATTTACATTAGCTTTTTTGCAGATTTCTCTGATGCTTGTTCCGTCAAACCCCTTTTGTGCAAAGAGCTTTGTTGCAGCCTCTAAAATTCTTGTTTTTGAATTTTCATCTTTTTCATTATCATAGAGCATAATGTGATTATAAAACAAACGTTTGATTTTGTCAAGGTAACAAATAATTTGGTCTGGTTATTGTATAAAAAAAGTCCGAAATTATCGGACTTTTTTTATTTAGATTTTTATTAAAAAGAATTTACTGTCTTTAAGGGCAACAACTTTATGCCGTTCATCTTTTTTAAACATAAGAATTTCCCCCTTATCAACTTTAAATTTTTCAGCATCAAAATGAAGTTCTATTTCACCGTCTAAAACATAGACAGCGGCATCGCAGATAGATGTATGTGTATCGATAATTTCATTTTTCTTAATTGCAATAATAGATATACAATTGTCATTATCCTCCATCAAAATTTCGCGTTTAAATTTTTCTTCTCCTAAATCGACAATATCTTTGGCTTTTAATACATTATAGAACATGTTTTTACCTCCTTTTATTTTATTAAAAGGAAAAAATACATTATTTCTATACTCGAAAGAGTAATATTATTAAGCAGTTTTTTTGTGACGTATGAAAATTACGACAAGAGGAATTATAACAAATGCTGCAAGTCCGAAATATCTAAAAGTTTCGACATACCCCCACAGACTTGCCTGTTGTAAAAGCTGGTTATAAAGTTGTGCCTGCGCCATGTGAGCGGCAGTTGCAATATCCGTACTCGAGGCAAAAGTTGATGCCAGTGCATTCATCTTTTGTGTATATATATCGTTAGAAAAATTCAAATGCCCTACCATCATCATCTGGTGTGCTTGTCCAAATCGTGAAATCATCGTTGTAGCAAGTGAAGTCCCGACAGCAGCACCTATATTCTTTAAAAGGTTTTGGACACCGGCAGCATTTGTCTGTTCATCATTTGTTAATGTACTGCATGATAAATTCATCATAGGTACCATTGCCATAATCATTCCAAGTCCGAATACGCAGTTTGGCAAAGCAATATCAACTAATGCGATATTTGTATTTATTTGTCCGAACATTAATCCTCCGATCCCGAGGATTATAAGTCCTGCTATAATTAATGGCTTTGTGCCTATTTTGGTCGTAAGTACACCGCAAATTACAGTAGCCAGTAAACAACCGGCACCTCTTGGAACCATTGAAATACCGCTTAAAAATGAGGTGTAACCCATTAACTGCTGAAGCATAGAAGGTAATATAGCAGCAGATGCCATCATTACACCCATTAGTACCATTAAAACGATTGTTCCGAAAAAGAAGTTTGCATCTTTTAATATAGATAAATCAATTAACGGTTTTTTCTTTTTTATCTGAATAGTAAAGAATGCTAACATAGCCATCATAGATATTGCAAATGTTTTACAAATCCATGCGGCTCCGAACCAATCCGCATCGTTGCCCTTATCCAGTACAATCTGCAAAGTTAAAAGCCACACACAAAGGAAGAAAAAACCGGAATAATCCATGGTGACATTTTTTTGCTTTTTAGCGTAGGGCGGATCAAATACCAGTTGTTTTATTAGGTGAAATGCAATTATACCGAAAGGTACATTAATAAAATAAATAAACGGCCATGACCATGTTTCTGTAAGCCAGCCTCCGAGTGCGGGCCCCATAATCGGAGCCATTACAACACCTAATCCGAATACTGCCATTGCTGCCGCACGCTTTTCTTTCGGAAATATTTCAAAAATTATGGCCTGCGAAATCGGCATAATTCCTCCGCCTCCGATACCCTGCAAAATTCTTGAAAAAAGTATCATGGGCATTGAAGTTGAAAGCCCGCAAAGCACTGACGCGATAGTGAAAATGGTAACACTTATTAGAAAGTAAGTTTTTCTCCCTAAAAGTTTTGAGAAAAAATCAACGGCAGGAATTACAACACCGCTGGCAACCAGATAACTTGTAATAATCCATGTCGATTCATTATGACTTATTGAAAAACTTCCTGCCATGTAAGGTAATGCTACGTTCGAAATGGTTTCGTCAAGTGCAAACATAAATACTGACAGCATTACCGGTATCATAACTATCCACGGGTTAAAATGTTTTTCGGTATGTACGCGCTGGGTATAGGTATGCATATTCCCTCCGTATAAAATTTATAATTACAAAAAATTTATTTATATTTAAAACATATAAAAAGCGGGTTAAAACCCGCTTATATTAATTTACCCGAGATGCGATTCGAACGCATGACCTACCGCTTAGAAGGCGGTTGCTCTATCCAGCTGAGCTACTCGGGCTTGGATCCAGAGGGCTTAGACAAGTGTTTGGTTTCGTGGGGTACCTGTATAATCCCTCATAGAATTTATACTAACACAAAAATTTTTCTTTGCAAGATTTTTTATTATTTATTTTTTGTTTAAGCTATAATTATAGTAGATTAATGAAATAAAAGGACTATAAATTATGCTAACCGGAAATCAAATTAGAAAATTATATTTAGATTATTTTAAAAATAAACATCAGCACACAGTTGTGGAAAGTTCCAGCCTTGTGCCTGATAATCCGACAGTACTTTTGACTACTGCAGGTATGTTACAGTTTTTGCCGATTTTCTTAGGGATTGTTAAATCTCCGTATGATCCGGCAAGAGCTACTTCCTGCCAGAAATGTGCCAGAGCTGGCGGAAAAGATTCTGATATTGAAAACGTTGGAAGAACTCCAAGACATCACACTTTTTTTGAAATGCTCGGAAATTTCTCTTTCGGCGACTATTATAAAAAAGAAATTATTCCCTGGGCGTGGGAATTTGTTACTGAAGTATTGAAACTTGATAAAGACAGATTGTGGATTACAATTTTCGAAACTGATGATGAAGCTTATGAAATCTGGAGAAGTGTAGGAGTTCCTGCTGAACGAATTAAGCGTAAAGGGAAAAAAGATAATTTCTGGGGACCTCCGGGTGCTTCAGGTTCTTGTGGTCCATGCTCTGAAATTCATTATGATTTAGGCGAACAGTATAAATGTAATGATCCGCGCGGATGTGGAATTGACACCTGTGAATGCGACAGATGGGTCGAAATTTGGAACCTTGTATTTACAGAGCTTTATCAGGATGAAGAAGGAAATCAATCTCCGCTTGAAAGCAAAAATGTTGATACGGGCATGGGATTGGAACGCATCACAATGGTTTGTCAGGGGGTTGCATCCACTTTTGAAACAGACCTTTTAAGACCTATTATGGATAAGGTTTCTGAAATGAGCGGTGTTCCTTATAAAAAATCAGAAAAAACTGATATTTCTTTGAGAATTATTACAGACCATGCAAGGTGCGTAACTTTCTTGATTTCTGATGGTGTAATCCCGGGGAATGAAGGCAGAAGCTATGTTTTGAGAATGATTTTAAGACGTGCTTTACGCCATGGAAAAATTCTCGGTATGGATTTGCCGTTCTTGTATAAATTAGTTGATGTTGTTGTAGAAAATTACGGTGAAGCTTATCCTGATTTAGTTAAGAACAAAGCTAAAATTATTGATACAATTAAGAAGGAAGAAGAGCGTTTTGCAAAAACACTTGACCGTGGTTACAAAATGCTTGATGAGTTTATATCAGCTAAAAAAGATATTGACGGAGAAAGTGCTTTCAAATTATATGATACTTACGGCTTCCCGTTTGAATTGACTAAAGAAATAGCTTCAGAAAACGGCTTGAACGTTGATGAAGAAGGTTACAAAGAAGCTATGCAGGAGCAAAAGAATCGTGCAAAAGCTGCTGCTGCAAAAATAAGTGTGACCGGAGATATTAAATATGCAAAAATTGAAGAACAAGTCGGTTCAACCGAGTTTGTAGGCTACACAGAGAACGAATGTGACGCTAAAATCCTTGCAGTAGTTGAGGGAGATGGTTACATTGATGTTGTGCTTGATAAAACTCCTTTTTATGCTGAATGCGGCGGTCAGGTTGGCGACAGCGGTTATATTGAAAATGACAATTTGAAGGTGGAAGTTTTAACGACTTTTAAAGTGAACAAACTTTTTGTACACCGTTCAAAAGTTGTTAATGGCGAAATAACTATAGGTGAAAGTGTAAAGGCAAAAATTGACCTTGCCAGACGCGAAGAAATCAGACTTCACCATTCATCTGCGCACTTACTTCAGGCAGCTTTGACAAAAGTTCTTGGTGATGAAGTTCATCAGGCAGGTTCTTTAGTTGAAGAAAACAGAATGCGTTTTGACTTTACATTCTCCCGTGCAATGACACCTGACGAGATTTTCAAAACAGAGGATATTGTAAATAAATGGATTTCGGCGGGATTGGATGTAACTACTCAGGAAATGGATATTGAACAGGCTAAATTGACAGGTGCAGTTGCGCTTTTCGGTGAAAAATACGAAGATGTTGTAAGAGTTGTATCAATGGGTAAAGGTGATGTTTGCGTATCAAAAGAATTTTGTGCAGGAACACATGCTCGCAATACACGCGACTTAAGATTGTTTAAGATTATTACTGAAGGTGCAATTGCGGCAGGAACAAGACGTATTGAAGCAGTAGTTTCAAAATCGGCTTTTGAGTATATGAATGCAAAAGTTAAAGAAATTGATAAACTTTCTTTGATGTTTAAGGTTCATTACGATGGCGTTATCGAACGTGTTGAAAAACTGCAGGAAGAAAACAAAGAACTGCAAAAAGAACTTGCGCATGCAAAAGAAGAAAGTGCAAGAGCAAAATTTGCTACATTCCTGTCAAAGGCTGAAGATATTGACGGCGGAAAGCTTTTTGTTTCAAAAGTTGAAAATTTTGACGGCAACGCTATTAAAACCGGTATCGAGTTTATGTCCCAAAAACTAGGCGACAGTATAATAGTGCTCGCTTCTGACAAAACAGTAGCTGTAAAAGTTTCAGATAATTTTATTCAAAAAGGCTTTAATGCAGGAAAAATTGTCGGCGAGATTGCGAGAGCAACCGGTGCTAACGGTGGAGGACGTCCAAACTTTGCACAAGGCGGTATAAAAGATGCTTCTAAGCTAGATGAAGTTCTTGCAAAAATTGAAGATGATTTGAAATCAGTAAAAGTTTAAAAATTCTTTGAAAGATTTTACATTCAAATTTTTATAAAGGCGGTAAAGATGCTTGGTATTAATACCTGTTGCATTACCGCTTTCTATTTTTTTTTAGATAACTTACTGAAATTTTTGACTTTAAAGATAGCTCAAGCATTGATATATTATTTTGTTGTCTGAGTTCTGTAATTCTTTTCCCAAGCATGGTAAGATTTTTTTTAAAGTCTTGCATAATTACCTCTGTGTACTCAATAATACTTATAAGAACTATATTGTACGTATTCGTATAATATGATAAACTATTTTTCAATATTTGTCAATTATTTTATAATGTAAAAATGAATGTTAGAGCACAAATCAATTTTTGGCTATCATTGAAGCAGTCCAATTATAAAAAATTGGCAGAAAAAATGACAGAAATAACAGGTAAAAAGTATACTCGTGGAAGTATTAATGCTAAGCTTAGGAGAGATACATTAAGTGTTAATGAATTTGAAACTATAGCAAAAATATTAGGATACATTATTGAATTTAAGGAATTATAATTTATGACCATATTGAAAATAGAAAGATTACCGCATAACAAATTTTTACCTGAATATAAAACGGAAGGTGCTGCCGGCATGGATTTGTGCGCTGCAATATCAGAGCCAATTACTTTAAAACCGCTTGAAAGGACTTTAGTTCCTACAGGTTTAAAGATTGAGCTGGAACACGGATATGAAGCTCAGGTAAGACCGCGCTCAGGCTTGTCTATTAAACACGGGATTACTCTTATTAATTGTGTTGGGACAATTGATGAGGATTACAGGGGAGAAGTCTGTGTGCCTGTAGTAAATCTTTCTAATGAAACTTATACAATTCAGCCTGATGAAAGAATTGCCCAGATGATTATAGCACGTGTTGAGCAGGCAGAAATTAAAGTTGCTGTAGAACTTTCTTCAACTTCGAGGGGTGAGGGCGGGTTTGGTTCTACAGGGAAATGATATATTTTAAATATTCATTACCTTTAATATTTGTTTGTGCCGTTGAATTGCTTGTAAAGTTTAACGGCAATACAGTATGTTTATGGAAACATTTAACAGGTCATGAGTGTTTTGGATGTGGAATTACAAGAGCTTTTCATTCCTTGTTTCATTTGCAATTCAAAGAAGCCTTAGACCTAAATCCTTTAATTATAATTGTTGTTCCTTTATTATTTTATCTATGGTTAAAACTCATACTTAAAAATGATTACAAAGGGTAATTCGGATGTTATATTCAAACTGTATTACTTAATATAGAAAGGAATTTATATGTCAAATGAAGGAACAGGATTAGTCGGAAACAAATCTTATACGGCATCATTACTTCTATGTTTTTTCTTAGGCGGGTTTGGTATTCACAGGTTCTATACGGGTTACATAGGATTGGGAATTTTGCAGTTGATAACGGCAGGGGGCTGCGGGATATGGACATTAATAGATTTTATCAGTCTGTGTTTCGGAAAATTTAAAGATGCGGACGGAAATGAACTTGCGGATTATAATCCTGTACTTGGCGGCACATTATTCTGGGTGTGGATTGCTTTGATTTCTATAAGTGTAATATTCAATATTGCTGTTACATCTTCTATATTCGGAGGAATTCACTAAATTTATAATAAATAAAAAAAAGACCTTCCATTATTCGGAGGTCTTTTTTATCGAGGAAAAGGAGGAATAGTAAAAATTTTTATTGTTTGCCTTTAAAGACTGAAATATCTGATAAATCTTTAAGGGCAAAATTTGTATTTATATCAAATATTGCATTTGGATTTTGATTATCTTTGTTATTAATTTGTTTCCAGTAATCCGGATCCAGTTGTGGCCGGCCCTTTGGTAATTCGCTATTGAACTCAACCATATATAATTTCCCTTTGTATTTTGTTTAACGTCAAACAAGAAAAAAACTTTAATATTTTTAATTGTTTTGTTAAGATTTTGTTACATTCTTTTTATTGTAAGAAGCATTTCATTTGGCACAAAGTAATCTTTTACTCCGTAATTTGCATTTACAAATAAAAATTCTAAAGTATCACCTTTATCTATACCTATATCATCAAATGGTATACTTACATCAATAACTTTGTCATAGACAGCAGTAATATTTTTTGGAGAAGTTATTACCCATAAATTATCCGGTATAGCTTTTACAAGTCTTACAAGATTAATTTCTCCGTCATATATTGAAACCTGCATTTCGTTATGGAATTTTTCTTTTGATATTGGAAGAATACTTTCGGTTTTCTGAATAATTCTTATTGGCGAAAGTGCCTGTTTTTTATTCTGATTTCTCATATAAATATACATCTGATTTACACGTTTTGCATTGGCTGCAGAGAGTTTATTGTATTCATTGATATAAAATCTGAGGTATAAATTATCTTTATCATAACCAAAGCAAATTTTATCATAGAACTTATCTTCATCAAGAACCGGACCATCGGGAATTTTAATACAACCTGCATTAAGCCAGCTTTCGTCATCATGCTCTTTGCCGTCAAGAATAGGTGTAAATTCTCCTTTGGGATACCTTGACGGTTTTGAAATTGCAGATAAAAGCGGAGTATCAAGATACTGAGGAATTTCCATTCCAAGATAGAGGTATATATTTTTTAAGTGTTCTCTAAAAATATAATCAAAAATATTATCCCGTCCTGAGTCGTTCGGTTCACCATACCACCAGAACCAGTCGCTTCCTTCGCATATAAACAGTTCTCTTCTTGCCGCTTCAATATTAGGATGAAGCGGATTTTGTTTTACAAAAGCGGAAAAATCATCACGAACCTGTTTCAAATATGTCCATGCAAGATTTTTTAAAGGTTCATCAATCCAGAGTTTAAAATTTCTGTTAATCCAAGAACCAGGGCTTATTTTATTGAGAGGTTTTTGTGTATCTTTTTCCAGATAATCGCTTATTAAAACTGTTTCTAATGTCGGGTCATTTTCAATAAGTGAATAAATTGTCTGTAAAAATGTTGAGCCGTCCTCGGTGTAATTTTCCCAGCAATTTTCGCCGTCCATTGCAATTGTTAGTAAATGATTATCGTCAGGTGATGAAAGTAATTTACTTTGAGTGACTTTAATTCTGTCATATAAATCATTCGCCGCAGCTTCTGCAGAGTGGTTCGGGTATTCAAAACCTATTAAATTGGGAATAACAGAATCTCTGAAAATTATATTTACACCTTTGTAATTATATGATTTTAGCAAGTGGTAAGGATCTTCAAGATAACCTCTAAAATCTCTAACAAATTCAAATTTAATCGAATTGGAAAGAATTCCTTCATCGGAAATCGTCCATTTAACACCGAGTTCCTTAAGCATTTCCAAAACTTTTGCGTTTACGCATTGTTCTGAGGGCCAAATTCCTTGCGGGCGTTTCCCGAATAATTCTTCGATGCGGTCAAGTGCCATTTTTGTTTGCATCTTGGCATCAAGTTCCATTTTTAGATTTGACGGTAAGTCACTGTCAGTGGATTTCTTTATACTTTTTATATCCAGAAGAATCGGTAGAATCGGGTGATAATAAGGGCTTGTTGTAATTTCGATTCTGCCTTTGCCTATAAACTTTTTGTATGCCGGAATTATTTTTCTTATTATATCGCGCTGGATTTCGATAATTTTAATCCTGTCATCAAGAGTATAATTTTTACCTTTTTTGATGAGTTTTTTCAATTCCGGATATTTATTTTTATAAACAGGGTCGAACCAGACAAGGTTAAACAATGCCATTAAATCGGAGTATTCCTGAGGTGAAAATATGTTAATATCATTTTCACTGCTAAGTTGATATTTTTGATACAGTCTGTTGTATTCTTCATTAGGCAGTATCATGGAATGAAAGTTAGCATCAAAAAAGTTATTTATAATAAATTCTTTATCATCATTTGTCAAATCTTCAATATCAGTTACTGTGAGTCTTGAGTGAAGGTCATGCATTTCATTTTCGCCGTAATCAATCAATGCATCTAAAAGTACGGGAACAATATTAAAATTAAGCTTAATATTTTTAAACTTATCAAGAATCAGCACCATATCAAGGTAATCTTTGACTGCATGCAGACGTACCCATGGCATTAAATAATCACCCTCGGGTGAAAGCTGATAAACAGGCTGATGCATATGCCAGTAGAATGCTATGGATAACTTTTTTGTTTGGCTCATCATAATATTCTTTATTCCAAGATGCTGTTTTCAGAAATATTATAGCATTCAAAAATAAAAAAAGGAATATCTTCATATATTATGCATATTATCAAAAATTTCTTTTCTCTGAACCCATATTTCCATACCGAGTTCTTCGCCTGTTTTTGTTAATTCTTCTTTAATTTCTTTGAAAGAATATTTAGACTTTTCAATATTACCAAGCATAAACATTACGAAATGACCCTGCATTAAAGTCTGTTTTATATCCTCAATATTAACTTCATATTGAGCAAGTACTGCCGAAACTTTGGCAACGATCCCGACTTTATCTACGCCTGAAACGGTTATGATAATTTGTTGATCTGACATATTACTTCATCCTCTTCATCGTTTTCAACAGGTACTGCTGCAGGTTTCAGCCAGTCGCGGTTGATTAATTTGCCAAGCTGGTGCACTCTGCAGTATTCTGCAAGGTCTTTCTTAATCTCCGGAGCCAGAATATACATTGCTATAATATTCGGAACTGACATTGCAATCATCATCGCATCTGTAATATTAATAACCGAAGTTACATTGAGCACAGAACCTATAAGTATAAATGCACAGTATATAAACTGGAATGTAAGAGTTCTTTTTCTTCCTTCCCCAAATAAGAAATTCCAGGATTTCTGCCCGTAATATGCCCAGCTGATAATTGTTGATAACGCATATAAAAGAACAATGCCTGCTAACAGTGTTGGGAAGAATGGCATAACAGATGAAATTGCATCTGATGTCATTTCAATTCCTGAAGTCTGACCTGCATGAGTTTTGTAAACACCTGTAATAACAATAGCAAATGCTGTTAAAGTGCACATAAAACCTGTTAAGAAAGGATCAAGCAGGGCAACAAAACCTTGAGATAACGGCTCATCAGTCTTAACTGTTGCATAAACAATCGGTGCTGAACCTGTTCCGGCTTCGTTTGACTGAACAGAACGTCTTAAGCCCATAATCATTGCAACAAACATTCCGCCGTAAACTGATTCAGGTTTGAAAGCTTCTTTTACAATTACCCACGCTGCATGCGGGATTAATTTAAAATTGCATACAATAACAGCCATTGCCGCAAATAAGTATATAAAAATCTTTAACGGAACAATTTTTTCCGTAACTTTAACAATATTTTTAATTCCGCCGATAACGATAAGACCTACAACGATTGCCATTCCGAGTCCGATAACCCAGTGAAGCCCGTGTAAAGGCCCGTTTGCACCTCCGCAGACGTTAACAAACTGGTTTGCAGCCTGATTTATCTGAATCATATTACCGCCTGTGATACCGCCGCATATACAAAGAATTGCAAATAAAACAGACAAAGGCTGTCCCAGCCATCTGAGTTTTTTTCTTGTAAGACCATGCGCCATATAATGCATCGGCCCGCCTGATATTGAACCGTCGAGGTTAAATCTTCTGTATTTTACAGCTAGTGCTGCTTCTACAAATTTTAATGACATCCCGAGAAGTGCTCCGACAATAATCCAGAAAGCTGCACCCGGACCGCCCATTGAAATTGCAATAGCTACACCTGCAATACTTCCCAAACCTATAGTACCAGATAACGCGGTCATCAAAGCCTGAAACGGTGAAGTTTCTCCGGTTCCGTCATCAGATTTTTTAGGTTTGAAAACAAGGTCAATTGCATGCTTAAAGCCCCAAACGGCAATACCTCTAAGATAAAATGTGAAAAATATCCCTGCGAATAAAATCCAGAAAATAATAATCGGTACATCTGCACCAAAAACATGCACAGGATGGAATATTACGGCCGCAATAGCATCTGAAACCGGCGCGACATTTTTGTCCATAAACGCATCAATGTTGAAAGCGTTTGCCTGTTGAATGTTAAATAAAAGTGTCAAAAGTACGATTAAAAATTTGTTCATTAAATATTTCCTTTCGGGTTATCCTACAGGTTTTTCGGCTACTACACACAAAAGGGTAAATCACCAACCCAACCTTATACTACCAGAAACATGCTTGCCCGATGTCAAATCTTTACAAAATCTTAAAAATTTGTTGCAAATATTCACAGGCACATTTTTCTGATGTGTATTCTTCGATTGTCTGTAAACTATTGTAGCGCAATACTTTTAACCTGTCATCATCCATGTTTTTTATATTAAGGAGTATTTTTCTAATTTCATTTGAAATCGGAAGTGTTAAAAAACCATTTTTTCCGTCCTTAATAATTCCGGAAATACCGTCATCTTTTGTACAGATTGTAATACAGCCTTGAGCCATAGCCTCTAAGTATACCATACCAAATGTTTCGCCTATGCTCGGGAGTATAAAAATATCGCTTTCTCTCATTTTGGAAAGAACTTTATCATGTTCAAGGTAACCTGTAAATTTCACGTTTTTATCAAGTTTTTCAAGCTTTTTTCTTCCTTTGCCGTCGCCAATTACTGTTAATTCAAAGTTTTCAAGCCCTTTACAGGCTTCTATAACTTTGTCGATATTTTTTCTTTTTTTGAAATTTGCACAGGTTAAAACCTTGATTTTGTTAGTGGTGATTGGCGAAAAATCTGATTGAATAATTTCTTTTTTTATACCTGAGGGTGCAATGAATGTTTTATTTTCAAATTCAGGATAAAGTTTTAGGAGCTTATCTTTTATTACAAAAGAGCGGCAGGCAATGGCTTTTGCATTATCAAGAGCTTTTTTGAGCCTTTTTTTGAAATGAAATTTATATAAGGGACTTGTCAAGACCTCCAAATCGGAATTATGCACACCCGCAACAAAAGGAAGTCCGAGTTTATCTGCAAACAAAATTCCTGATGGCATATGAGCGATAACCAGGGAGTCAGGAGGATAGGTGAGGGCAGGATGTTTACGTTTTACATCAAACCAGAATGGTGTCCAGTAGTTTATATTCAAAACTTTGCCGTATTGGTCTGTTTTGTAAAACGGTTTCCCTCTCAAAAATGAGTTCAAAATAAAATTCGGTTTTATAACATCAACTTTGTGCCCCTGTTTTTCCCACTCTTTAACAAAATTCAAAAGAGTTTTCGGCGTTGTTTTTTCATTGTCTTTTACGGGATATAAGTCAGTTATAAAAAGAATATTCATACAAATTATTATAGCATAAGGCAGGTTGAGGTTTTATACATTATGTGATTTAATTATTTTATGAGGAGAGATTATGAGTTCTGAACATGATTATAAATTTTATTTAGATAAAGGAATTTCCGAAACAAATGAAGGTAAGTTTGATGAAGCTTTGCATTCGCTTGATAGGGCAATTACTTTAAATCCTGATGATGCTATGCCTTATTTTTCGCTTGCTATAGTTTTTCATAACCTGAATGAGTTAGAACCTGCTTATGAAAATTACACAAAAGCAATTGAGTTAAACCACAAAATGACTGACGCGTATTTTAACAGGGCACAGGTAATTCTGGCTGATGAAAATAAGGATAACGAAAAATTAAAATCGGCTTTGAAAGATTTTGACAAAGCAATAGAATTAGACCCGAAATTTATTGATGCGCTTTATTACAAAGCTGTTGTTCAAAAAAATTTGGAAGATTATAAAGGTGCAGTAGAAACTCTTGACAGAGTTCTTGCAATTGATCCGCAGGCAGTGTATTCAAGAGCTTTGAAAAAACTTATATTGCAAAAATATTTAAAATAATTTTTCTTTTAATCGGCTGATTTTTTTATAAGAATATTCAATATTTTGCTTTAATTCTTCATCTGTAAGAGCTTTTTGGGCAATTGTTTCAATTATTTCAATAGTTTCAGGTGTAGAATTTCTGTAGATGAACATATTTAATCCTGCTCGGATGCCCATTTCACAGGCCTGTACCGGTTCAAAACCCGTAGCACCCGCCATTATCATGTCATCGGAAATTATAACTCCTTCAAAGCCTAATTTATTTCTTAAATAAGAAATCGCATTTTTGCTTAAAGATGTCGGAATAATATCACGTTCAAAGCAGGTACAGTGAAGATGTGCCACCATAACCATTTCTATTGTTTTGGCACAGGCGGCAAAAGGTTTTATATGCATTTGCTTCATTTCTTCAAGTGTTAAATCTATTTCAGGAAGTGTCAGGTGGCTGTCAGCATTTGCATCGCCATGTCCTGGAAAATGCTTTACGCAAGGTATAATTCCGTTTTCCCGATATGTTTGAGAAACTATTTTTTCACCTTTTATAACATCATCAGAATTGTTTGAAAAAGCACGTTCGCCGATTATAGGATTATTCGGGTTAGTATTTACGTCAATACAGGGCGCAAAGTTCAGGTTTATGCCGTAAGTTTTTAACTCTTGTGCAATTTCGCATGTTTGTTTCCGCAGGAAATCTTCGCCTTTTTCATAAGCAAACTTTGCTGACAGGTATTTTTTGCCGTTATGAATATTTTCGGTTCTCTCTACTCTTCCGCCTTCCTGATCAATTGATAGGAAAGGAGGTATCAGGGATTTTGATTTTATACCGCTAATAAGTTTGCGAAACTGCTCAGGAGATTGAATATCTTTTGTAAAAAAAATCATTCCGCCCAAACCCTTTGACAAAGCCCTTTCATATTCTTCGCCATCTATTCCGAGAATAAACATCTGATATAATTTTGTTTTTAAATCCATTTAGAGCACCTTTTGAGCAAGCGGGAAAAGTTCGTGTAACTTTCCGTTTTCTATAACCCTTTCTATGCCGTCGAGGATTGCCTGTAAATCTTTTTCAGACGGAGTTTTAAAACCTTTAGGCAGTTTGATGTCTGTTGTTGTTTTAGTTTCGACAAATCCTTTATTTTCTTTCAGGAATTCTCTATATGCGTCAAGAATATTCAAACTTTCTGCATCAATCGAGAAATTTTGTCCTGTATAATATTTTACATCTTTTTTCAGTTGTTCAATATATTTTTCTATAAAGTCAACTTCTTCTAGAGTATCATTTTCTGAATATTCACCGCCAAAGCAGAGATTGTTTAAAATCGGTTTTTCATCAAGATTTTTGATATAAACAGCCCATAATATGCATCCGAGATAAAATCCGAGATAGTTTTTCAATAATGATTGAATTTTCGGATAAAACATTTTGAACTGCATTTTTTTCTGATTAAAATTTCTGCAAGAACCAAGCGTGTTATAAACATATTCAATATTAGGTTCAAATGCCGATATGTGCTGTATAAATCCGGGGTCAAACTGAACGCCGTCTTTTATATCAATCATTGATTACTTACTCCTTCCTGTTTTAAATGGCTTACATTCCTGTTCTCTGCCATCTTTAAATCATCTCAAACTTAATTTTTTTCTTGTTATTTTTCAATACTTTTTCTTGAAATTCTTTGTCGTATTGAAGTCTGTATCCGTTTGCAAATGCTTTTACAACAGCTTTTGCAAAAGTTTTTCTTGCGCTCCAGTATGAAGTATGCGCGAACAGTACCGAACGCTTTGACCAGACGCTTGAATTATCATAGACAAAGCCTTTCGGATTATTAATTTCGATATTTGCAAGCTTTTCTATTTCATCTATGGTTAAATTTCTTGAGCTCGGGAAACCAAGCGGATCTTCGCGGTAATTTACGGTGATAAAGAACAATCCGTTTTCTATAATGTATTTCAGCATAAGCTTGTTATAGTAATTTAGCTCATAATCAGGGTCTGCAAGGTCTGAATAAAAAAGCACCAGAGGACTTGCAAAATTTACAACACCCTGCAGGGAATCAGCAGGGGCACAGGCAGTTTTGGTCGCTTCCTGTAATTTCAAATAACTTTCTTCAAGCGAATTATCATCAATTTTCTTTAGAAGGAGATGTCCGTTTTGCGAAACTGTTCCTATCTGTGCTTTTGAAAGTGCTGAAATACATGTATTTTCAAGCGGGTGTTCCAGCGCAAATTTTTTCACATTATCGCTTACTTCTATTTCGTTAAATAAATCTTCAGGGTTCAGATACGGCAGTTTGTTAAACATATATTCATACGTAACGAACGTTCCTGCTGAATATCCGTATAATATTACTTTATTTCCTTTTTGGGCTTCCTGAATAACCATATCATTTAAATCATCAAGTACAGGAAGCATATTATGCTGTTTTTGCACCCATATAGCATCATGAAGATAAGCAGTCAGCATTGAACGGACTTTGTAAGCGAGTGTCGGACTGAAAGCCTTTGATAAATCAAGCTGGCGCTGTACAAATTCCAAATCATTTTTACTTTTGTCACCCCAGAAAAATATAACCGGTTCTTCATTAATTTTGTATTGCGGTTTGTCGAGAAAAGCTTCCTTAATTTCTTCACTTTTTTCAAATTTTTCTTTCAAAACAGGATGAAGTTTCTGTACGCCTTCAATATACCAGTTGCGCATTTTTTCATCATTGTTATTCGAGCCGTTGATGTAAACGAAACTCAAGCCCGTATCTGCAATACAAATATTCTGTAATAAAACTAAACCTAAAATAATCCCTAAAATCTTTTTCATGTTAATATCATAGCACAAAGGAGTAATTTATATGAAAAAATTTTTATTTGTTTTCGCATTAATCGCATTTTTCTGTTTAGGATTACAAATTTTTACAACCTTGCATTCATTTCAATCTTATGATTGTCTTATTGCAGGTCGAGGGTGCTGCTCCCGCCATGGCGGAGTTTGCGGCTGTTCCGGCGGACGTACAAAATGCTGCGACGGAACATTAAGCCCTGCCTGTCAATGTTTTATGGATGAGAATAAAGGATTACAGTTATAAAAAAAGCACCCTTATGGGTGCTTTTTTTTTAATCATTCGAAGTTATTTTATAAACTCCCGCAGCGGCGGCTCCTGCAACAAAGTTTGTTAAAAGAGTTGCAAGTATAAGTTTTGTCTGCGTAATTCCCATAGTAAAAATACCGAGAGCAACTGCCGGATTAAATGCCCCGTAACATGTTCCTGCCGTAGCGAGCAAACCTACAAGTACGATTGAACCTATTGCAAGCCCAAAATAGGAATTTCCCTTTGTATCTTCAGATGTTGCAGTATGCAAAACAGTGTAGCAAAGTGCAAAAGTAAATAAAAATTCGCAAATAATCATTGGCATCATAGAATATGATGTTTCATTTGCATAAGGCGGGATTGCAACAATGTAACCGGCTAAAAGAGCAGCTAATGCTCCGCCGATAAATTGAGAAATAATGTATGGTGCAAAATCTCTCCATGCAAGAGCCCCTCTTATTGCTGCTGCAAGTGATACTGCAGGATTATAATGACCGCCGGATACATTACCTCCTGCATAGACCATTACCATTAATACAAAGCCGATTGCCATTGGAGGAAATCCCCCGCTGCCGTTTGGAAATAATGCACAACCAATAGTAAATACAAGGAAAAATGTTCCTATAAATTCAACCAGACATTTTTTTAAAAGTTCTTTCATTTCTCTCTCCTTTTTTCGAGAGAATTTTAACATATTTTTTTAATTTGTTCAATTAATCTTTTATGGTATAAATATCTTATGTTTTATTTTGAAGAGATTAACGGTAAAAAAATATTAAAAAGCTCTGTTCTTAATGGTTTAAACCACTTTTTTACAACCCGGGAAAGTGTTATAAAAACTAAAGAACCTGAATTTGAGCCAATTGTTGAAAATAATAAAAAAGATATCTGTAAATATTTTGGTATTGATGAGAAAGATTTAATCCATCCTTCCCAAACGCATACATCAAATGTTGATGTTGCAAAAATCGGCATTTCCTCTTATCCTGATACTGACGGTCTGATATTGACAAATAATGTTCAGGCGCTTTATTTGAATTTTGCGGACTGCACCCCTGTAATAATTTTTGATCCGATAAATAATATTGCAGCAGTTTCTCATGCAGGCTGGCGCGGTACGGCAGGCATGATTGCCTCAAAAACCGTACAAAAAATGAAAGACGAATTTTACTCAAATCCCGAAAAATTGAAATGTGCTATAGGACCGGCAATTTCATTTTGCTGTTACAATGTCGGAGAGGATGTATATAGAAATCTTTCACAGACTGTAAAAGATTTCTCAGGACTTTATGAAATACGTCAGGGAAATATTTACGTTGATTTAAAGGGTATAAATAAACGCCAGCTTATTGATGCGGGAGTCAAAGAGGAAAACATTGATGTATGTCCTTTTTGTACCGTTTGTAATAATGACTTGTTTTTCTCATACAGAAAAGAAAATGCGACAACAAATCGTCACAGTGCGGTTATAAAGTTATAAAATTCCTTATTAATTCATGTCCGTATTCGGTTAGAATTGCCTCAGGGTGAAACTGTACTCCGTAAACAGGGAATTTTTTATGTTCTAAAGCCATTATTAGCCCGTCTTTTGTTTTTGCACTGACCTTTAAAATTCCGGACGGCGGCAGGTTTGTTACAGTAAGAGAATGATATCGGGTTGCTTTAAATCCCTGTTTAAGTCCTCTGAAAAGTTTACTTGTTTCATCAAAATATATTTCAGATGTTTTGCCGTGGCATGGTACGGGGGATTTTATTATCTTTGCGCCGAACACCTGTGCTATACATTGATGCCCCAGACAAATTCCCAAAATTTTTTTTGTTTTATAAAACTCTTTTATAACTTCTGTAGAAATTCCTGCGGTATCCGGGTTCCCCGGACCTGGGGAAATTATTATACTTTCAAATTTCATTTTTTTTAGTTTTTTGATGCTAATTTCGTCATTTTCGAAAATTTTTGGTTCAATTCCAGCTTCTTGCAGATATTGCACAATGTTGTAGGTGAATGAGTCGTAATTGTCAATTAATATCATAATTCCACTGTATTTTAAAGACCGTTTTGGACGGAAGTGTTTCAAACATAATTTTGGGTTTCTAATCCAACAACACTAAAATACAGGCGGTCGGAAGCGGATTGATTATTTTAATTTCAAATTACTCACTTTACTCTTTTAATGGTCACTTAGGAATTTTATTTCTTTAAATCATCAACTTATCTTTACTCAATAAGCCAATTGTATCCCTGAGTAATTAAAGAGTAGTTTGAGTATTTTGAATTGGGTGCAAAAAATTACACCCTACAGACTAGTTACAAAAAAGCATTCCTTGTAACTGGGCTTTCCAGCCAATGTATTCAAAACAATCTAACATCTTAACCTTTTCACGTAAGGTTGATATTTTATGTGTTGGCGGTTCAGCATAATTAATTGCAAGAGCATATGCGTCAATAGCTTCTTTTAATGCAGGATTCTCTTTATATTGTTCTGCTATGCGTTGCATCTCTTTATATGACTTTTTGTCTGCAGCTTCGCACATTTGCCTTAATATTACATAACTTTTATGGGGAATTTTGCCAAATTCAGTTTCTGTCATTAAGCCATAATCTACAATTTTCCAACCAATATAATTTTCAGGAGTTTCATCTAGTATATCAAATTTACTTATAACATCTATCATTTTGAACCCTTTGCCTTTTTTACATTCACTACTCTTTATAAACCCCTTTATGTCATGATCTGCACTATCAATATATCTCGTAAGCATGTAAGAATCAGTATCTGTCTTGCCAAATTTCCCCATATAAAATTTTGCGACGTTCTTTGTTTTATCACTTGCATATACCGCATTTGAGAGTTCTGCCCAACCACTTTGGTTTGTAGAAGTACCTGTACAATCTATCTTAAATGTTTTTAGCACATAATTTCTACCGTCAACTCTAATTTTATATGTCTTACCGAAAGTACCGCTACCAAGTAGACTCATTTTTACTTCAGTTTGAAGTAAAAATTGTAATTCATTTTCTAAAGTCTTAATAGCATCTACCTCCGTAACACCATTGTGTATATTATTAATAAACTTTGAGAATATTGTATCGACGTCTTCTGTTGCCTTTTTGCTCTTCAGTATTTTTCCCCAGCTTCTTGGCACACTTCCGACAATCCTTCGCATATTCGGATTAGAATCAAAAAGTTGTTGCAATTCATTACGACTGTAATGTAGTTTTCTAAGTTTGTTAGTTGAATTGATTGTATTATTAACTTTTGATTCAAATAATCCCTCTATATTCTCTGCAGATTGAGCTTCTCTCATGTACTTTGGTAATGTATCATTACCTTTACTTGTCTCAACTGTCTTCATTACGCCATCATCTAAATATTTAGACACAAATTTTCGAACCTGTAATAGATTTAATCCAGCTTTTAAATACATAATATCCTCCTATGTATTTATATAAAGTATTTTTCTTATCAAAAATTGCCAAATTGTTACAAAATTTATACCCCTCACCCTAACACTCTCCCATAAGGGGTTAGGAAAATCGTCAAACTTGCTGTTTAAAATCTTCAAACCTACTGTCTTTTTTACATCCACCTCAATAATTCCACGGACTGAATTAACGCAATATATTTTTTCAGCTTTTTCAATGTCCTTTTTATACAATACTTTTTCAGTTAAATTTTTCATAGACTGTTTAAAAATTCCGTCCAAAAGCCCGCATTTGACAGGCGGCGTAAACAGCTTTCCGTTAATCTGCAAAATTACATTACTTCTTGAACCTTCAGTTAATTCATCTTTTTCATTGAAAAATATTTCATCAAAAATTTCTCCATTTGCAATTTTTTGACTGCACTCAAAGAACCATGGCCGGTAAGTTGTTTTATAATAAAGAAATTCGTTACTGCTGTTTACTTTTATCGGAGAAATTGATATTTTGCGTGTTGTAACAGGAAGGAGAGGCTTGTACTCTTTTGTTATTGTACCATCTTTGCTTAACAGCAACCTTATTATCTCGTACTTTTTTTCTGGCATAATTTCAGGTTTTGTAAACTTAAACCCGAAATGTTTTGCACAATTTTCCATTCTTTTAAAATGTTCATTTTCAAATACCGGTTTTCCGTTTTCAACTTTAATTGTTTCAATTATTTGAAATTCATCATTTAAAAATTTTGTTTTTGTAAGAGTTTCTTCCCATTCATCCTGTATATCAGAATCCAATACAATTGCTCCGCCGGCGCGGTATTTAAAATTTTTATCATTCCCGCATTTTTGTAGAATTCTTATCGGTACGCTGAATACCGTTTCAGTTGGCGATATCATTCCGATTGCACCGCAATAAATGTTTCGTTCGCCTTGTTCAAGCCTTTTAATTATTTTCATTGTACTCAGTTTGGGGGCGCCGGTTATTGAGCCGCAGGGAAAAATCGCCTTAAAGATATCAAAAAGAGTTGTATTATCTTTTAAATCCGCTTCGATTTGTGAGGTCATCTGGTGCAGTGTTTTATGCGTTTCTATATCAAAAAGTTTTGTAACCTTTACTGTTCCTGTTTTTGCAATCTTTCCTAAATCATTTCTTAAAAGATCAACTATCATAACATTTTCAGCACGGTTTTTTTCATCATTTCGTAAATAATTAATCAGTTCTGCATCTTCAGCGGAGTCTTTCCCCCGTTTGATAGTTCCCTTCATCGGTTTTGTAGTAATGTGGTCGTTTTTTATTGTGAAAAATAATTCAGGTGAAAATGATAATACGGTGTCATATTTATTTTTTAAATAAAAATTATAAGGTGTTTTCTGTTTATTCAGAAGGCTTTCAAAAAGCTCAAAATCATCTCCGTTATAAGGAACTTCAAAATCATAAGTGTAATTCACTTCATAAGTATTACCGCAGGCAATTTCTTCCTTAATTTGTTTAATTACGTTTGAGTATTCACAAAAATTTACACATGGAGTGGGTTTCAGCAGCAAATTTTTTGGTTTTTGCGGTTTATATATATCGTAATTTTCGAAAACTTCGAAGTACAAAAGCGGTAAATCACAATTCTGAACATTAAAAGCTTCATACCTTATGTAGCCGGTTAAAAAGAATTTATGCCTTAATTTTTCTATCAAAGAAAAAGCATCTTCAAGTTCTTTCCGGTTAAATGCTTGAATTACTTTTATCGGATTTGTAAAGATTTTGTCTGAAAATATTATCATAAATTAAATATAACAAAATTGTGTGTTAATATAAAGTCGGAGGTCTAATGAAAAAATTTTTAATTCTTTTTATTTTATTTTTATTTAGCTTCTGTATATTTTCTATTCCGGCATCAGCCAGAACAGTTAGAAAAGACCGTCCGGTAAGACTTGTAAATCCGCATCGTTATGTTCAACGCTATACACATTATAGAATGGGAAGAGGATACACGAGAAGATGTGATGGCAGCTGCCACAGGCAGGAAGATAAAAAGAAACATTTATATACATATAAACCGGTAAGAAGTATGCCTCGATATGCCTCTGGAGCATCAGGTGTAAGGCCAAGAAAAAATACCGTAAAAACGTTGAGAGTATATAAGTATAACGATTTTAAACGACCGGCACCTGTTACTTATACTTTTTCACCGATTAGAACGTATTAAATTAATATCCCATAAACATATTTTGCATCCCGCCCTGCATTAACATCATGCTGTTCGAACTATCATAGTTTTGAGGGAACTGGCTGTATGTCATAGGAGTTCTTGCATCGTTTGAGGGGGTAACACTGCCCATTTCTCTTACAGATTTCGGTCCCATTATGCCGTTTTCATTCTGTTCTTCAATTAAATCAGATGCAGATAAAGTTTTATTTAATTTTGGATATTTTGGTCGTGCAGCATTATTATTAAACCCTGAAAATGAATTTTTAGGTGTAAGATTAATTTCTTCCGCAAATACCGGTGCAGAAAAGACCAATAATGCCAGAATAAAAATAAATTTTTTCATATTGCACTTCCCTCCTGTACTTTTATAATATTATTATAACAGAAAAATCAGTTTTGAGTATGATTGAATTTTTGATATAATATGATACAAAGAAATGAAAATAGAAGATGGTAGTATGGATATTAATATTGAAATAAAAGAATCTAAAATTATTATTTCCTGGGCAGATGTAAAAGCCGATTATTATAAAATCTTTTTTAAAAAAGAGGATATATTTTACGAAGCTGCGCGAGTTTATGATAATACTTCGGTACGCTTTTCTCTTGTTTCTTACGGCGAAAATGAATGTTTTGTACAGGCTGTAAGGGATGGACAGGTCATTGATGAATCCTCCAAGCGGCAGTTTAAATTTGATACAATTGATGTTCAATATCGATTTGAGGATGATAAAAATATTAAACTGTTTTACAGTAAATATGAAGGCGCCGATGGTTATAGACTTTATAGAAACGAAGATGAAATAGGGTTTAACGGTTTTAAAAACTCTGATACTGAATATATTACAACGGAATTGCGCGCGGAAACAGAATTTAAAGTAAAACCTTTTAAGAAAGATGATGATTGCGGAAGAAAGTTCCTTGCATCATCCTTTGTTGTAAAAACTAACGAAAATAGGTTTGAAAGTGTTTCAATATATAAATCATATAACTATAACAATTTTCTATCCTGGTGTTTTACCGGTGATGCCGACGGCTTTCTTGTGTATACACAAAATCTTGATAAACCTATCTTTGAAACAACTGATAAATTACAACATTTTTTACCGTTGTATGATTATAAAGGAACATCTAAATTTATAGTTAAGGCTTTTGTTAATACTCCTGACGGACGTTTGATTATTGCTGAATCCGGAAAAATTTCTTTAAGTATTAGAAAATATAAAAAACCGGTTGTCTCATTAATAATTCCGGCATATAATGCACAGGATTATATTGTTAGAAGTATTGACTGTGCGCTCGCATCTGATTTTGATAATCTGGAAATAATTATTGTGAATGACGGCAGTACTGATGATACACAAAAAATTATTGATTGGTACGATAAAAATTATCCTAATGTTATTTCTATTGTTAAAAATAACGGCGGTGTTGCAGATGCGAGAAACAAGGGAATAGAAGCTGCAAATGGTGAATATATCGCGTTTATGGATAATGACGATTTAATACGTCCTGATATGATCCGTAAACTTTATGATGCAATTATGAAAAATAACTGTGATGTGGCTATTGCTCCGTTATACAGAATAATAGATAACGGTTATACCATTCATTGCAATCTCCCATTTATGGAAGATATTCCGCTTGATATTGATAAATACCTTGATATTATGTATACACCCGGGTATTACAATTGTGCGATATGGAACAAGCTTTATAGAGCTTCTATGGTAAAAGCTCATCCTCTTGGACTTTTAAAATATGAAGATGTTTCCTGGACACCGTGCATCCTTTCATATGCTGAAAAATTTTGCTTTTTGAAAACTCCGTTTTATGAGTGGGACAGAAAAACTCGTCCGCAAACATTCGGGGATGTACTTGCGAAAATGCCTGAGGAAGAATTGTTTGAAAACCGGAAACAGGCTATGTTATTTTTCCTCAAAAACGGTAATCCTCAAAAAATTGATTATTTAAAAACTATTGCAATTCGTCGTTTGATGAGATATTCAAAAAATTCGTCCAACCCTGCTTATCAGGATTTAATTAAAAAAATTGAGACAGGGAAATTTTAATAAAAAAGAAATTATAAATAACATTTAGGTTCCTGACCTTCAACCCCTGCATACAGTTCAACATACTGTTTTGCCGGACTTGATTCAATTTTGGTCAAAAGAACTTCCTCAATCTGGAAAAATCCTACATCTCCTGACATTTCAATATCAATTCTTATCGGCTTTTTCTCCCCGTGATGTATTCCAATTCTGTTAATTGCATTCGCAGAATATTTGTGTATATCGCCGACGCGCGGAGTTGTATTAATTGCCATAGGAATTCTTGCTCTTCCCTTTGTCATGTCACATCCGTCAGCTATCAGGATTATGCCTGCTTCAATCGAGTGGATTTTTCTTGTGGACATGTGGCCGATAATCGCTTCTATTGCAAGTGATTTGATGATTGTGCGTCTGTGAAGATTTTCAGGAAAAACATGCATCAAAGTCCTTTCAATGATAGGTTTTGCAAGAATTACCGACATATCTTCATGTCCCTGTCTGCCTATCATCATACCAAGATCGTGTGTTAGTCCTGCGAGTATTACAGCACACATACTGTCCTCAAATGTACCGATTTCTTCCTGCTCCAATGATGTTCTTATTCCGGAATCCTGTAAAAGATTAAGCATTTTTATAGCATTTGCCGCAACCTGACGCATATGAACAGGGCCGTGGTCATTATACCCGAGGCGTTTAATAGAAACGTTATTGGCATAATCCTGCATTTCCTGTAATTCCTCATCCGCAAACAGATAATTAACTAGTTCTGTGCAAATGGGATGATTTTGCAGGCGTTTTAAAATTTTGGATTCCAGTGAAATTTCTTTTATTGATTTCATAATTTTTAACCGTACTTTTGTTTTTCAAAATATTACTGTTACGAACATTCCAGTGAGCAATAGGCTCTATTAATTGTTATTATATTATTAAAACATATATTTGTCCATTCTTGTTTGCTAATAATAAGCATTAATAAGCAGAGAGTAATAGCATTTTTAAATCAGAAGTTTTACTATTGCTAAAATATGTCAAGCAGCGGGCTATGAATTAGAAGCCGTATAGTTTATTCATTGTAATAGTCTTTACCTTCTTTTACTATTTCATATAATTTATTATTACAATTGTCTTGTATACCTGCCTCTGTTTCTATTTTACCTTCAAAATTCAACCATTTTTTATATGCCGGAGTTAAGTACTTATAAAAAGATGTTAAATAATCAGTCTTAACTGTTGCATAAAAATATCCTTCATTAAATGCAACCGAAACTCCATTGTTTTCATAATGTTTAGTTAAATTTTTAGCTCTTGTTGACCAATCATTATAAGAATCTGTTCCATTTGCATCTTCAAATGAAAGCTGGTTTATTCCGTCATTTGTATTTTCATTAATGTTTTCTATTGTATTCCAATAGGTGAATAAAAATTTTCTAAATTTTAAATCGTTGCGTTTTGAAGGTTTTTGATCAGCTGTATTAATAAATTCATTTTCAGCAGATTTTAAAGATTTAAAATATTCATCTACTTCAGTTGTTTTAATCTGTTTTTCGTTTTTTTCTTTATTATTTATAATTTTTTGTTGAGTTACTTTCGGTTCCACAAACCCGTAATTTTCAAGTGATGATGTGTCTACATTTTTTTCAATTTCATATTTGCCGTAACGATAGAATTTATACACCCTTTTCCTTGCTCCTAAAACTGTAACATAGTCATAAACTCCTGTGTATTTTACGATTTCTTTATCTCTCATCAATTGTTCGTCAACAAATTGTTTCGATGTCTGGATAAAAATTGTTTTAGGATTTTCAAAATAATTACCATAATAGACAGCATCAGCAGAAACTAAAATACCGCCATTTAAAACCTGTTTAACTCGTAAAGTAAGCGGATTCATTCTGTCATAAGGATTATATGCATATAAACAACCGATTTTTGGAGGATTGGCATTTTGCATATATACAAATGTTGATAAACTCCCGCATATTTGTTCTTTTGCCTCCGCAGAAATACCCAAAAATCCACAAAATATACTTCCTAAAATTATAATTTTATTCAATTTTACTCTCATAAAAATCTCCTATCTTTAAAAGACGCAGTCATATTAGTTATACAATAAAGAGATGCAAAAAACGACATATTTGGAAAAGATTTTAAAAATTAGTGTAAAAAATACAGAATTATATAAATATATAATTTGTGATATTATAATTTATGAATGTGTGAAATTAAATTACCTGTTAAACCGAATGAAATTATATTAGACCTGTTAATAAAAGCAAATGAGTTCTTAAAACATTCATTTTATCATGCGAGCAAAGAATCTTCATTTGATAAAATGCAATCGATTTTACTTTTAGATGCTAGTATAGAATATCTATTAAGAATCATAAATTATAGTTTTGATATTGAATTTAATACAAATAAGAACTTTGACAGATATGGTCTGGCAGAATTAGCCGGAGAAATTAATAAATACCTAAAAGAAGTATACAATGTTCAACTGCCTTATGTTACAGAAATAAAGCTTATAAGGCAGGCTCGCAATCAAGTTCAACATGCGATGATGAATCCTTCAGTTGAATTTAAAAGAATTTCAGGAATTGCTGAAAAATTTTTTAATAAATGTTTAAATTTGCTATATGGATTAGAAATAAGTGAATTGTCATTATCCAGTTTAATAAAAAACGAAGAAATAAAACAACAGCTAGAAAAGTCTGAACAATACATGCATGAAGAACGGTATCTTGAATCTATTGTGATGGCAAGAAACGCATTCGAAAATGCCTTATATCTTAATACTTATGAATCAAATGTTAGATTAAGCGCCATACCTTGTTTATTAAAACATAATAATGATAATGAATATTTAAAGTGGTTTTTGGAAACAATAAAAGAAAAATTAGAGCTATACGATTTAGATATTAATCAAAAAGATTATAATCGTTTCAAAGAATATTTGGGGTATATTCCAAAACAATTTCAAAAAAATTGGGGAGGTAATACTGTTTTAACCAGAGAATGGCAAAAGAAGGATGCAATGTTTTGCTATAGTTTTGTTGCTCAAAGTATTCTGCGTATACAAAATATGGAAACTCCTCCAATAAACAAAATAGATGATAGTGATAGTTATGAGTTTGAAGAAAAAATAGACAATCTATGCATAACATCCGGTGAAAAAGGAGGATGTTATTATACATCTGATAAAGATGAGGTAATAAGACTATTTGTTGTTAATGCCAAGATAAAGAATATATTTGATACTCTTAAAGAGGGGCAAATTTATCTATATTCTTCTGATATATATAAAAATAAACATTTAATATGTAGGACAAATTATAAATTTGAACTCTTATCAAAAGGATTTAATTTATTAACTAATGAACCGGAAAGATGGGAGTATTACATCTGTATTAAAATAATTCCATTTACAAAATACCATGAAGAGTTATTAGATAATGACATTATAGAAAAAACAGTTAATATTAATGAAACTACTTCTAAAGAAATTTATAATAGATTAAATAAATTTAATAAGTCTATAACGTGGAAAATATCAAATAATATTATTAAATATATTAAAAAAGCAGGAAAAATAACATCTCCTCTAGAATTGTTAAAAGTTGAAGGAATGAATGATCTAATTTATAAAGAGTTAGGGTCTAATTTTGTCCTGTATTAAGATATACACCAGATTTAGAGAACTTTATATGCATTATTACGTAAAGCAACAGGATATAAGTATAAAGACAAAATTAGAGGTAATCTACAATGTAGTTTGCGAGATTTTGGAAAAAATCCTGTTGATACTTTTGTAATATAGTTTATTTTGGACTAGGTCTCTGCTGGAGAGAGAATTTTAATAAAAATAAGTATTAAAAAGTAGAGAAATTTAGTAAAATAAATTCTCTGTTTGTTTTTTGTTGTTATAAAGTCCGCTAATAGCAGGCTTTAGCCGTATAGATTTTGGTCTAATCGTTGTCCTGTGGACTAAAATCTGGAGCGAACAAGAAGTCGAAACAATGTCCAAGATTTTCCCATTATGTATTTTATCCTATTTGCAATATTACTCTATGTTGTAGTAATATCAAGTATTTCTGGTGATTTTTGTATCAATTTGACACAGTATTTGTAAAGCAAAATTTTTACAATATTTTTGTAAATTTTATTATTTTTATCTGTTAAATCAGTCTTAAAACTTGTGGCAGTATGGATTTCCATGCCAATTACACTTAAGGAGTAGGTGAAAATACAGACTTGTAGCCTATTTAAATCATCGTTATAATGTGAATATTTAAATTTACACTATAGGGGAAAAGAAAAATGGGAAAACTCAAAAATTTTTTTAACATAATTTCAAATAACAACAGAATTTATACTACGGAAGACATCGGAGAAATGTCTGGTAACGAATTTGCACAAAATGAAAAAGCTATCAATTATCAAATGGAAAATTTAGGTGTGCCACGTAGAAATGATTTAGTTAATAATTCAGATGTTATATTTGTACATTCTTATACCCGTTCTGACGGCACAAAAGTTAAATCTCACTATCGTTCTAAAAATGGAATGACAGGTGCGGCTTCAAATATAGAGCAACCAACAATGTTAGAAGGTGGTATAACTTATAATGATTATCCAATAAATGAAAACGCAACAATTGGGGATTATTTTCAACATCAGATCAATAGTACAAACGGCTTCTTAAATGAAAAAATTCTTAATTTTTTGATTAATATGGGAGGCTATCCAATGAATCAAAATGATGCAGTTGAGTTATGGAATATGGCTTCTGATTCAACGGGAATATATAACAATGATTATATAAGAAAAAATGGTGTTTTATATAATGACGTAGATTCTTTAACCAGTGAGTATGCTCCTTATAAAACAAAAATAAAAGATAAAGTAAAATCACAATTTGGAGATGTAAATGTTCCGGGAGTTGTGTTGCATGAAAATAGTAATGTAGCTAATGCAATAGCAAATTCTCAAGAAATGAGACAATTTATAAAAGATCACTATGCAGACTTAAAATCCGGTAAAGAAATTTCCGGTTCATTTAGATTTAATGGATTTACTAATTTACATAATGCCTTTGGCAGTTTAGATGTTTTATCCGCAAAGGCTCAAGGTGATTATGTGAATGTCACATTACTTGATACGTATGACTTTAATAAAGATGATAAGAACCCTTTTGTTAAAATGGGGCGTAGTGCTCAAGAAACAGGGAAATTAAATCCGTACTTTACAATTGTTAAATGTAGGTATAAACTAAGATAAATTATAAGGATTTTAATTATGAAAAAATTAGATTTTTATTTATGTTTAAATGTTTTAAATATATTACTTTGTTTATATACATATGTAACTCTGCTTGTCAGTTTTGTAATTTTTAGTATTGCAGAAAATAGTTTTATTCCAAATTGTTTAATCTTTTTAAGCATACTTGTAAAAATTTTTCTTTTGTATATATTGTTTAATACTTTTGAAAAGTTATCTTTTCCAAATTTGACATTAAGCAAAGTAGCAATAGAATTAAAAACTAATATAAATAGTAGAAAATCAACATTGTTATTGGCTTTTGCTTATGATGCTATTATAATGTTATATTGCTTATTATTTTTTTCAATAAAAGAATATCGTTTTGAATGGGCTTATATTCCAGTGTATGAAATAATTACATTAGGCGGAGTATGCATGTTCTATATTTCATTGTTTGGTATTTGGAAAATACAAGATAAACTGAAGAAAAGAAAATCTTAAAAACTATCCAATTTAATTGTGTATAAATATACAAAAAGGGCTCTTTGTATTTGCGGAAAGAGAATTTAGAAGGAAGCGAGATAAAATTTTCCAAATTTGCAAACAGGTAAATTCTCATTAATTAGCGCAATCCCGTAAAGTACGTGAAAAATGCTATTGAAAATGCGACTATAAAAAGCCTCTAAAATTTTATGGTGGAGATGATGTCCGAGAAATCGAACTTTTTTCTCCAAAGATTTATTGATTCATTGTCTGATGTTGTTTATATTTCACGCATTCGTGAATATAGAAAATGCGCATAAAATTACAACTATTATATAATTAATGTATGAATAATAAAAATAAATTAAAAAAGGAATTTGAATTAAGATATTTAAAATTATTTAGCGAAACAGATATGGGGAAAAAATATTTGTCAAATTTAAATATTTTTGAGCCAAATTCCGAAGAACCTGATTTCTTATTTAAAAACCGATTTAACAATGAAATAATTGGAATAGAAATTATAAAAATAATTGCAGAAAACAATAAACAAAAATCAACTTCTAAATTAAACCAAATAGTAAGAAATGTTTGTCTAAAATTAAATAAATATACAAATACTAAATACTGTATATTTTTATCATGCAACAATGGTAATTATGATAGTATACCAATACAAGCAAGTGAGTGGGTAAATAAAATTTTTCAAATTATTATTGAGGATAAAAACATAAAAAATGGTGATAACAAAAAATTTGATTTTAAACTTAATAATGGTGATGTATTACACTTGGTATATAGCATAAACGAATCCTCATACCATTTTCCTGGTGTTCCAGATGGAGGTATTGTTATATTGAACCCATTTGGTTTACTTGAAAATATAATAAAAAAGAAAAATGAAAAATACACACAAATACAAGAAAATTAAGTATTTTTTCTTATTAAATTATATTATTCTCGTTCTGTAATTTTATGACAAAAAAATTGGGACTTATTATCAAAATGCCAACAGAACAAGCATCACCAGAAGAAATTAAAGAAAGAAAAACGAAACTCTATAACCTTCTTGCGAGGTGGGCTTTTGAGACATACATAAAAGATAACGGCATGGAAGATATGTTCAAGGGACTCGAACTCACAGAAGTAAGCAGTAGCAAGCTTTTTGTCGAATTATAAAAATATTATTATTTAGTTAAATAACAATAAGGCCAGTACAACTATTGATTTTACTGGCTTTTATTAGGATTTAAATTTTAAGTCATAAACTGGAGAGGGTGGACACGTGAGCAAGAGGCTCCATTTATAGGCCCTACAAATAGAATATTTATAGAGAAAAATTCCCTGCTAGTTCAATTTTCAGGGAAAATCTATCGATATTTGTTAAATTTTACAATTAAAACTCTTGCTACATAAGGTTTTTGAAATATATTCCCTGCAAAGTAAAGAGCAGGGAATTATGTCAAGAAGTTATGAATATGCCCCTTTATAAATATATAATATCTTTTCAATTTCTTCTATTAACAACTCTGGAATTTTTTTATTTGTTCTAAAATATTCAATATTTTTATATAACCATTTTAATGTAGCAATTTCGTCCATATTTATATTATCAATAAGATGTTTCTCGGCTTCAGTTTTTATTTCAAATAATTTTACAATAGTAGAACGGGATAAACCTAAAGTTATCATCGACATTTGAGTTTTATTCTCAATTCCATATTCAAGAAGAATTTCAATATCATTATCATCATAAATTAAATCAAAATTGCCACTCTGTTCATAATAAAAATTCAATACATCTATATAGCATCGTAATAGTTTTGGTACCAAATATCTAGCATAATCATCAATATCTTTAAATACCTGACGAACTGATAAATTAAAATTTTCATTTTTATAATATTTTCTTCGAGTGTCAATAATTACAGAAAAATTTTGAAATTTTATCCAACGTGAAGTAAGTAAAGCAACATATTTAATATGCTTTTCATTTATTAAATTTGTATTAAAATAATTATGCATTCTGCTTAAAAAACCAATAAAACTACCAATTATTATATCATCATTTTTAAAATCCACTAAATACCTTTTAGGATCTTCAGGATGTCTGTTTTTAAAATATTCTAATAATTTTTGCATTGAATAGTGATATATTATAGGGTGTTTTTCTAAAATATTTTTAGGAATTTCAATTTTTTTGGAGTATTGGTTTAAGACATTATTAAGTATTAAAATTTTATCTTGTCCAAAGGCAATTTTTACTTCTTTATTTTTCCCTATATCGCCATATTTTAAAAATTGTGTATATAAATATCCAATTGTTGCTTCAACACTATTACGTTCATCCACATTATCAAATTTAACTTTATTAAAATCATTAGTCAAAGCTTGAATTATTTGATTAAAATTTGTACACAAAACCTTTTGTATACTTCTTTCGACATTTGTTTCTTCTTTTTTTGTAGGGGCTTCATCCCAATCTATATAAAAAATATTTCCGTAAAATTCTTTTCCTAAACGTCCTGCCCTACCTACAAGATTAAATAAATCAGCGGTAGTCATATTTAATGTTTTAGATCTTTTGGGATTTTTTATAAATATATTTTTACATGATAAATTGACCCCTTCTAGTAAAGTAGATGTACATATCAAATTCCTAATAATTTTTTTATTAAATAAATCTTCAATTTTTGCTCTGATTATTTGCGGCATACTACCATAGTGAAAAGCAATTCCTTTTTTTAAATATCGAATTAAATTAAAATCTTTATGAATTGTTTCCTTACAAAGTTGAATTAATTTTATTATATCTTCATTATTTTCAACAATATAATTTGTTTTCTTATAAATTAATTCAGCTATTTTTTCAGCATCAGAAGGATAATTTGCATATATTAAATTATTATTATCATTAATAGTGATAATATTTACAAAATTAGCTAATATTTTTGGAATAGATGTTCCATTTATTTTTTCTTCTAATATAATTTTTGCAATTATAACAAATTTTTCATCATATAATGTACATATATTCCATTCTAACGGTTTCCCCTTAATTTTTTCAATTTTGAAAACATTTTGATTTATGGCCATTAAATTACTTTTTAAAAATTCTGTTTCCGGATATATTTCTTTAGGATTTTTAACAAATGGACTTGCAAATATTATTTTTGTTTCCTGTGAATTATTCTTTACCCTTTCTATTACTGCTTCTAATAATACTCCTCGTTGGTTATCACCTATTTTTTGAGCTTCATCTATAAAAAGAATTTTAAATTTAGTATTAGAATTTTTAGATAAAAAAGCATTCATCCTTTCCTGAGTGAAGATGTATATAACCTTCTTTTTCCCTAAAATATTACCATTTCGAAATGGCATTGTTTCAATATAAACATTATCAATATCGTTCTTTAAATCCTCAGTCAAATCTTTCTCATATTGATTAATTAACGCTCTTGTCGGAACAATAATTGCAACATTTACGGCATTATCATTTGTAAATTCCAAATTTTTAATTATCCATTGCCTAACAATAAAAGATTTCCCAGATGAGGTCGGGGCAGATATTGAAAGTAATTTGCAGTCTGGTTTGGAACTCTCTTTTATAAACTGTTTTTGAATAGGATTACAAAGAATAGTATTATCTCTAACTTCAATTGAATATTCATTTTCTCTTTGTAATTTTTGTAATGAAAGTTTTAATGGTAAATAATATTCAATATTTTTGCTTAACAAATTATTTTTCTTTGCCAAATTTATAGAAGGATTATTTAATAGAGAATCGACAAGAATATAAGCATAATCTTTTTCAGTAGAATTCCCAAATTCAAATGTAAATTGAGCAATCCGAAGAGCTTTTTCTTTTAAATCATCATCATCTGTTTGTATAAAAATATTTGCACATTTTAATAAATATTGTAATTCAGGTGTTTCAATTGATTCAAATTGGATATTCGGTATATGCTTTATTTGTTCAATTGCTAATTTTATACATAAATTTTTATATTCATCATTAAATTTTTTACTTTGAATTAAATCTAAAGCAAGTTCTTCACAAAAGTTTTTCATTTTAAACTCCTAATTTTTTCTTAAAAGTTTCACGAAAACTATCAACACAACTCATTGGAATAAAAAAGACATTTATATTTATATTTTTAATATTATTATTTATTTTTTCTTCTTTAAATATTGTAATCCAGGATTCAATTTGAGACATTATACTTTTAGCATTTTGTTCATAATCATAACCATCATATTTCTTCTCATTAAAACCTACCAGACACAAGCCTCTAACTTCTGTAAATTCTCTACATTCAACTCTATTCGGATTGAAATATTCTTTCAGTTTTTTTGTTAATTCGATATTATTACCTATATCTAAATAAGAATTTAATAAACTTAATTCCAGTTGTTCTTTTTCCTCTCTTTTCAATAATGGAGCAATACTTGCTAAACATTTTTTAATTGCAGTATTAACCTTTTTGTAAATTTTCACCTCTGAATAATATAATGCCAATTTAGAATTATCCTCGGAAATTCCGATATGAATCCCATCAGCGCCATGAAAATGCATACTTCCGGAAGTTTTTAAATTCATTTTACATAATGCTTGTGGCAATTTTAAAATTTGTTCAGCAAGCAAAAATAATAATTCTTCACCCCCTTCACCACTTTTTGAAACTCCTTCATCTTGTTCTAAGTTTTCATTTTTTATAACTTGATTTCTACGTTTCCAATAATCAACATATTTTTGTTTCGCTTTTTCCATTAATTCTAATACATAATTCGTATTACCCGTAGCCATTGCATCTTCAATTTCGGATTTTGGAATTGTATATTGAATAATTTGATTAAATAAAATTTGTGCTAATTCTTCATAACAATAATCAGTTTTACTTAAATTTGGTTTTAAACAATAAGAATAAATATTTGTGTTAATATCGTCGATATTTTTCTTCTCCTCATTAAGAGTTATTTTAAAAATATTTGCAAGACAACATTCCAAAGATTTATGAAAATCTTCACCTTTTAATAAGTACGGAATGTACTCATTAAATTGATTTAAGGTTTCAATATTATTATCTTTACTCATAAAATTATTATATGCTAAAAATATACAAAATGCTGTATAAGTAAGAACCAAGCCTAAATATTGGTATTATATTTCTTACTTTTCTTTTCTAGTTGTTTTTGCGTTTGTTTAACTGATCCCAAGAAGTGCTTTTCTACTTCTGATAATTCATCTTTGATTGTTTCCTTGTATTTTGCATATTCTGCAAGAGCCTTATTTTCAGCCTCTAACTTTGAAATTTTGCCAGGATTTTCAAGCAGCTCATTTCCTGTCATTTTTATTATTCCTTGAAACCTCTCTACTGACTTCATTTTGAGCTGTCAAGTAATCCTTGACAGCTCAAACTTCTAAAAGCTTACCTTCTTCAAAAATATGTTTAATATGCAAACTTATATTCTGTTTTGTCGTTTGAAACAGCTCTGCCATTTGATTTTGCGTAAGCCATACTGTTTCATTTTCTATTCTTACATCAATCTTTGTTTGTCCGTCTTGTGTCTGGTAAATTATAATTTCATTTTTCATGCTATAATCCTTTGTTTAAAACAATTATAGCATATATTTACACTAAAAAATCCCTACCACAATACTGGTAGGGATTTTTCGCAGTTACACTACAGATTTTCAGGATTATTTAGGAAATAATCTTCTAAGATTTTACGCAAAGTATCTTTGTAGAATTTCGTATCTTCTTCACTTGTCTCAGGCTCAAAATCCTCAAATGCCTTATTCTCAATCATCTGCCAGAAATCAAAGTTCAGCAAATTCAAGTTCTGCAGAAGCATTTTCCGAGAAGGTCCGTCATTTTTAATAGCATCTTGCACTATTTTTTGTGCGAAAAGCTGTATAAAAGAAATTTTTTCACGGTTTCCGTTTTCATTAGTAATCGTAGCTTCCCGTATAAATGCCAGACGCAACGCTTCCATAATTGTTTTAGGCAGCACTTTTTTCTTACGCCCTCTGGGGTTACCGCTTACACCCTTTTTAAATTGTCCGCTGACAGGCGGTTTTTTGTACCCAACTTCGTACAATTTATCTTTGATTTCTTGACGTTTCTCATTATCCTTATGTAACGAGTCTTGTATTTCGAGAAATTTATTAATTTTCTTTTCCATATTCAATCTCCTCATAATTCTTAACTAATTTCGCAGTTTTTCCAGTCTCTTTTTCCCAGCGATAGATACACACATCAACATATCTTGGGTCAATTTCAATTAGCCGTGCCCTACGTTTACAGCGCTCCGCAGCTAAAAGAGTAGAGCCTGAGCCACCAAAACAATCTAAAACAATATCATTTTTGGAGGACGTATCCAGTAAAATATCATGAAGCATAGACACTGGCTTAACAGTAGGATGGAGCTTCAGCAACTTTAAAGATTCTGGGTTGGTTGCTCTTACTCCCGGATAATTCCAAACATTTGTGCGATACCTACCATATTTCCCTAGTTGAATATGATTTTGGTGCTTGGCTTCACCGTTTTTGAATATAGGAATCATTTCGTGTTGACTTCTATACATTGAGCCCATACCACCTTGGCCCTTATCCCAGATTGCTATATCTTTTAATTCGGTATAATTCTTTTTACCCTGAGTCAGCAAAATATTAATATTCCGCCAGTCCATAAAGATATAATGCAGTGAACCGTTAGATGAAAATTGTACCAGATGTTGCATAAAGCCTGAGATAAATTCTGCAAACTCAGCTTCTGTCATCTCTCCTGATGCCATTGCAAACTCATCATGCTTAATCTTGCCCGAGCCGCATACGTGGCCTTTAATTTTGCAGTTATATGGGGGATCCGTGATAACAATCTGTGCAAGTTCGCCTTGCATAAGTATTTCAAAAGCCTTTTGCAATAATGAATTTGCACATAGGATAAAGTTGTCACCTAATCGCCATAAATCCCATAAATTAGCTCTTTTCGGGATATTTGCATCAAGCCAGTCTGCAGTTTCTTGTTCAGAATTTTTGACTTCACTCGCTTCAGAATCGTTATTTAGGAAGATTTTATCATAATCGACAGTCTCAAAACCTAAATCTTCAAAATTGATGTCAAATTTTCCTAAATTTTCGATGACTTCCTGCAAATTTGCGTAATTCCATTCGCTGTCTTCTGCTATTCTGTTGTCTAAAATTCTGATAGCTTCAGCTTCTTCATCAGTCAGATCCTCAAGAATTATCACCGGAATTTGACAAAATCCAAGCTTTTTTGCGGCTAAAAGCCGCAACTCCCCCGCTATAATTTTTAACTTTTTATCAATCAGAATAGGGTTTGTAAAACCAAACTTTTTGATAGCATTTATTAATTTTTGAAGCTGCTTTTGCGAATGTTTCCGTAAGCTTTTATTGCTTGCAATAATTAAAGCAATATCAATCATTTGTAAATTGTTGTTTGGATGCTTCCCTTCAAGTACCACTTTTCTAAAGTGGCGCATACTTCTCTCGATAACTTCAGGATTCTGGAAAATTGAAAGTTTGTCTTCCATATATTTTCTCCTTTTTAAATTACTACGTTCGAAAAATTTTCCCGAACAGATTGCCTAAATGCAATCCATATTAATATAAAGAAGCGTTTATATAGTTGAAAACTATTGTCAATAAAGGGTTTTGTAAAATTTTCTTGAATTTAATAACCGTTTTTATTATAATAACGGTTTATTTGTGATATAAATTTTTCTATTATGAAACATAAAATTTGTAAAGAAGTATGCCCGTATTGTAAAAGCACAGACAATACTATATATAAAAATAAAAAACAATGTTATTGTAAAAACTGTTGCAAATATTTTAAACCAGGCACTAAACGTGAGGAATATTCTGCAACATCTGCTTTAGTCTTGAATACAATATTAGCTCTATTCTATCCCCCATCAGGAATTTTTAGAAATTTTAGAGATTTTGCAAAAAAAATAAAAGAAAAATTTCGCCCAAACATTCATAATGTAAAATTAAAATATAAAAGTATTCCGGAAAGTGAGGTACCCGAAGAAACTGCTAAAATGCATATTGCTGGAAATTTAAAAAATAGCATTATTTTAACTCGCTCCGGAAATGATTTTATCATTACCAAAGGTTTAAATGTTCGTCAAAAAATTATATTTGAAGATTACATTATAAATACATCAGCTCCTGGAGCAATTAAAAGAGAGTATGATGATTAACGTAAATTTAGTGTTCGTCGGTTAATGCCCATATAAGTGCAATTACCCAACCAATTATTGTATATCCAAAGAATAAATTGACAACAAAGATTGCAGTAGTGTTTTTATGGCGTTTATCATCAGCAATAGTTGTTGGAAGAAAGTATATTCCCATTGCTATAATGGCAACTATGGCAAACACTAAGCCCGCGCCTCCACCGTTGCTTGCACATTCTAATAACACACCTACTATTACAATTATCATTCCGATAATTATTTGACATGCCTTATATGCTGAATTCTCCTTTTCTGGTTTTTGATTAAGCCATTCGCCGCAAAATTGACATTTTTGTGCATTAATAGGAATTTTTTGACAGCAGTAAGGACAAATTTTTTCATTATTTTGAGATCTTAAATCTACATCAGAATTTTGATGCTTAATATCCGATTTGTACTTATTGTTATTTTCTTGTTGTAAATCGTTTAACCACTTACCACAATATTTACATTTTTTAGCTCTTATAGATATCTCTTTACCGCAAAACGGACAGATTTTTGTTTCTTTTTCTTCAATATATTTATCCTAAAATTAGCCAAATCGTAATTAGAGCAAAAAATAAAACTATTATACCTGATACTAAAACAGGTTTAATTGCTTGCTTAATACAGAATGACCATATTGCGGGAACTAAAGGGAATAGCAATAAGAAAATAACACAAAATAAATTTTCAGCTTTATCTGATGCCGTTATATTCGCAATTCCATCTGACCCTGGAGCATTAATTGATACCCAAAAACCGAAAATTATTAGGATATACAATACTGTAAAAATCCAAGAAATTATAGCGAGAGTATAATTATCTTTTTTACCTAAAAAGTTTAATTTTGAATGACACTCAGGACAAATTCTTGTATTTGCACTTACTAATTCATCACAATATGGGCATCTAATATTAAGCCATTCACCACAATGCTTACATTTTATTGCATTTTCTTTAATTAGTTCTCCGCAAAACGGACATTCTTTTTCCTGCATAATTCTAACCTTTAATTAAATTTCCATCTGCATCTTTAAATTTACCTGATAAAATCAATATTAAATCTATTATTGTCCAGATAAAAAATCCCCCAAATGTAAATAGCTGTAGCCAACCAATAGCTATATGTTTAGTATAAAATCTGTGCATTCCAGCACCACCAAGTAGACCTAAAGCACAAAATACGGCAGTCCCCTCAATTGTAGGTTTTCTGCTTAATTTACGTCCTTCACTATCTGTATATACATCACATAGTATTAAAATACAATCAATTAAAGGCCATATTCCGCAAAAGCCAAAGAATGTTAATATTTTAGCGACTCCAAGCCCTGTTTTATTATTATAAAAATCATGAGCACCGAGTCCACCTAAAAAACAACATAGTAAATATGTTTTTACCCAAGATTTGCCATATCTAGTGACTAACCATTCTCCACAGTGGCTACACTTTTGAGAATTTGCAGGCACATTTTCCCCACAATAAGGGCATCTTTTTGTTGCTACATTTGCATTCATAGTTTGATTTTGCATTTTCGTTTTCTCCTTTTAGTTGTTTTTAATATCCAAACATTCCTGAATCCATCATTCTAAATAAATTAGATCTTTCTTGATATTCTATTGTATTCTTATCTGTTCCATACTGTTGTACGTATTGAAAAGCACCATTATAGCCGAGACATCCTGGCTCTGTCCCGATTTTGCAACAAGGGCTAGCTTTCATCATTTTTGGAGACATACCGTAAACTGGAGTAAAGGCACTTTTATCTCCAGCTTTATAAGCTTTGGAAGCTGCAGCAAATCCCATCTCAAAGCATTTAACAGCACTTGTTTCTGCCATTACAAAATTGGATGAATACAACAAAAATGTAAAAGATATAATTATAGCTTTTTTCATATAGCCTTCCTTTATTCTTTATTAAGAACATATTTTTCTATAAATTACCATATTTAAAATAGTATTACAATATTAAAAACATAAAAATCATCTATTTAGATGTCTTTAATACGGTTTATAAGACCTCAATATACTATTATCCTCTTAAAGAGGTGGAAATGAATATAAAAAAAGACTTCGGTTTGAGAATAAAAGAATTACGAAATAAAAAAGGAATTACGCAGTATCAACTTGCAGAAATGGTTGGGATTGATCCAAAACATATGAGTCATATTGAAACAGGTAGAAGTTTTCCTAAAGCTGATTTAATTGAAAAATTTGCTAAGGCATTAGAAATTGAGTACACTTTGTTATTTCAGACTGAACATTTACAGGATCGAGATGTTTTATTGAAAAAAATTAACTCTTTCTTAGCAAAAGTAAGTGATAATGACTTACAAGTAATATATAAATTAATATCAAATTATATAAATTAAAAATCATTTAATTCTCTTATTGCAAGTCTTGTCATGAGCTTGTCAGACATCAAAAACAATTCTCCTAAAGATATTTTTTTATCTGTGCAAATTTCAACAGGAATTGCTTTGTTTGCATACTTTTTAATTTCTTTTAATGCTTTTCTTGCGTTGTTATTTCTGATATTTCCTTCAAACCCAAAAGGCATTGTGTAAATTACTCTAGTATAAATATTTTGATCACTTATAAGTTTTAATAGTGAAACCATTCCGCCAGAGCTTATGCCCCCGCCTAGTGAAACCAATATTATTATATCTACTGAACCTTTTATAAAGTTACTAATTTTTCTTTTATTTGAATGCACACAAGCTTCCCCGAGAGAATAATTTTGATAACAACCTGCTCCATCTACAATTTTATCTCCAACTTTTATTTTGTGTGGTGTTGCTGAATATTTAAGAGTTTCGCTATCTGAATCTATACTTAAAAATTCTGTACCCTCCTCTTGAGCTTTTGGATATAAATAATTCATTGCACTAATTCCACCTTTGCCAAGTCCAATTACAATTGTTTTATTTGTCATATCATTTTTCATCTGCGTTGCCTCATCAAGTATTGTTCCTACTTACAGTAATCGCTCTTATTAACCTTAATTAGAACTGTTTAAATTAAATTTGTATCAATTGGACACAAAAGTGATAGAATAAACTAAAAGGTAATTAAGTAAGGGGTAAATTATGACAGAAATAGAAATTTTAAAAGGTGACATAACAAAATTAAAAGTTGATGCAATTGTAAATGCCGCGAATAGAACCTTACTTGGTGGCGGCGGTGTTGATGGAGCTATTCATCGTGCAGCAGGTAAAGAATTACTTGCAGAATGCAGAACCCTAAACGGTTGCGAAACAGGACAATCCAAAATTACAAAAGGTTATAACTTGCCTGCCAAATATGTAATCCATACGGTAGGCCCTGTTTGGTATGGTGGCAACAAAAACGAGCCGGAACTTTTGAAATCCTGTTATACAACAGCACTAAATCTTGCAAAAGAAAATAACATCAAAACAATAGCATTTCCTGCAATATCCTGCGGTGTTTACCATTTCCCGATAGATAAAGCATGCAAAATTGCTTACGATACAGTGAATGAATTTATAAACAAATATGATTGCTTTGAAAAAGTTATTTTCATTGATATCAATGCCCCCCATAATTGAAGCTTACAAAAAGATCTCGAAGAAATAAAATATTAAAGTTTTATATTAAAAATTTTCTTTTATTTGAATAATTATATAAAAAAGGGGGAATATTATATTAAAGAATATTTGTCCCAAATTGTTTATTAATATATAGATTATTAGATAATAGATTATATTTAGTATACAAAAAGAGACAAATACTGTGGAATAGAAAATATTACTAGGGCTAAAAACTAAAATAAGAAAAATATATAATTATGGTAAAAGACAAATTTAATGATTTTTTTATCTACTTGCAAAAAAAATATAATTTTGAAGGCTTTTTTCATACTACAAGTTTTGAAAATTTTATAAATATTTATAAAACTAATAAATTATATTCTCGGAATTATTTAAAAAATAATAATATTAATTTTGAAGATATTGCAAATCAAGATGTTGTTACTAAACAAAGAAAAGAACATGATTATGTAAGGTTTTATTTCCGCCCTAAGACTCCAACAAATTACCGAAATGAAGGTATTAAATGTACAAAAAGTTTAAATAAAAAAAATTGCATTGATTTAGGTAATGGAATTCACAAAGATGAAGAATATAATAAACAGCAGTCAGCTAATCCAGTAGTCATGATTTTTAATTATTCGATTGCCCAAAATAAAAACTGTAAATTTAAACAATTTAATAAAATGAATCAAGAACTAGTTAATTCTATACAAGAACTTGAAAATTGGGATCTTATATTTGCTGAAGGAAAATATGAAGATGATATTCGAAAAGCATATGAAAAACCTTTTAGGATGGCAGAATTTTTATATCCAGATTTTATAGAAACTAAAGAAATTAAAAAAATTATATTTAGAAGTAAATGTGATAAAGAAAGAGCTATACAACTACTAGGAAACGATAATAGATTTATAGTAGATACAAACTATTTTTGTAACAATTATTTATATGTAAAAGATTATACATTATCTAGACATGCTACTTCATTAAACATTTGCATTGAGTATAATATTGGAGAACAATTATATAAGGATTCTGTGGATATAGAAAATTATAAGCATGAACTCATTTTTTATAAAAATGGGGAAAAAATTAAAAGTTATCAAGATATAAAATTTAATAAAAAATTAGCAATTGCAAATTTTTTGATTAAAATTAATTTTGATTGGGATTATATGTGTTATTATATAAATAACTTTGAATGTATAAGGAAAGATAATGATTGAATATTTTGAAGGTACAGTATTTAACACTGATGCTGGTGCAATTGTAAATACTGTTAATTGCGAAGGTTATATGGGAGCTGGAATTGCTCTTGAATACAGTTTAAGATATCCTGAAATGTATCAGGATTATCAAAAGAAATGTAAAGAAAAAAAGATTAAAACAGGATTTGTAGATTATTATTTATACAATAATATAACAATTGTCAATTTCCCAACTAAAAACTTATATAAATTCCCATCAAATATTAAATGGATTAAAGAAGGTTTAATAAATTTTGTTGAAACGTACAAGAATTATAATATTACATCTGTTGCATTTCCAAAATTAGGAACTTCAAATGGAGGTTTGAATTGGGAAGAAGTAAATAATATAATGGAATATTATTTGAAAGATATAGATGCAAAAGTGTATATTTGTTTAGATAAAATAAAAGAGCCTGCAGGTAAAGAAAAACAAATGATAGATAGCATTAATAAAATTTCTATTCAAGAAATAAGCCATTATGTTAAATTAACAGAAAAACAAAAATTATCATTGCAAAAGCATATTCCTTATCAAAGATTTTGGCAAATTTCTCAAACGCAATCTATTGGTAAAACAACATATAAGAATTTATTTAAACATTTTTATGAACAAAATTATACTCAAACAAAACTTTTTTAAATTAGTTAATTATATTTCTATATTTTGTCAATATACCAATTAGAATTTCCAAAGTGATTGAAATTCCAATGTAATTGAAAATAGAAATTATATTCCATTGAGTTATCATCTTTAAAGTTATAAGAATACTTATTTAGCTGTGTTTGGCGATAACTTTCAAAAGCGTATTGAATTTCTTTTGCAAACTTTTTTCTAAATTCTGGATATGTTATGTCTAATGTTTCTTTTGTAAGTTTATTTTTTATAATCATCTGTATCCTCCAATGGTACAATATTATCGAGTTCAATATGATATTTTTTGCCTTTTTTATCAACACAAGTTGCAAACCACAAATTCCCATCTGCAAATTCATTTTCCCAAGTTTTTATCAATAATCCAATTTCTTCAGTTTTACGGTTAAAAATTTTTGTACCGTATAATGGATTAATGATAGAAGGTTTAAGCAAATCTTGCTTGTCTAATGTCTTAAACCAAGAAGGATAGCCATTTTTAGTCATTGTCACCTCATATTCTTGTAATAACATTTGTCACTCTAAAGGTCTTAATTATCAAGCAAATTCATTAAAAACTTATCATTAAGACACAGTTGGTAAAGATAATATTATTTATCTAACGTATCAGAATAATTTATAAAAAATGCATATAATATATCAGCTTTATGCCTAATCTCCTTAATAACAGGCGTAATATTTCTTAGCTCTTCAATTTCATCTTGATTTTTACAAAAATAATCTATCACAACAAGCATGTTATAAATGTTTTCCGCTAATTTTTTTAATTTTTCAAAATCTTTTTGTTTAATTTGAAAAAGTCCAATTTTATCCATACGACCTCCTTTTTAGGTTGTCGCATTCATCACTCGAAGTTTATTAATTTTCAAGTATGAGATTATTAAAAGTTCTGTTTTTTATGCTATTATAAAGAAGAATTGGGGAGTATGCGCAATGTCTTATCAAAGTGAAGCAGAGTTAGAGAAGCAATTAATAAACAAGTTGTCTTCTCAAGGATATAGCTATATAAAACTTGAGGATTACAAAGCTCTTGAAAATAATTTTAGAGTAGAGCTTAACAACATTAATAAAAGCATCCTTGAAGGTGTTGATTTATCAGATAAAGAGTTTGAAAGAATCCTGATATATCTTAACGGTAAAACAGTTTATCAATCTGCAAAACAACTTAGAGATCAGTTCATTTTAGATAGAGATAACGGCAAGCAAGTATATATAAATTTTCTTAATGAAAATCCTGAAAATAATGTTTATCAAATAACAAACCAAGTAACCGTTCAAGGCAAATATGTTAATAGATATGATGTTACTATCTTGATAAACGGTTTACCTCTTGTTCAAATTGAACTCAAAAGACGTGGGGTAGATATTAACCAAGCTATAAATCAAATAGACAGATACAGACAGCATTCTTTTAAAGAGCTTTTTAAATATATTCAAATTTTTGTAGTTTCTAATGGCGTTGAAACTCGATATTTCACCAATACTAACGAGCCCAGAATAATGAAGTCTTTGACTTTTTATTGGACAAGAGAAGATAACGAGCGTATGAACATACTTGAAAACTTCTCTTCTGAATTTTTAGAGAAAAACCGCCTGTTAAAAATGATAACTAAGTATATGGTTATCAATGATACTGATAAATGCTTAATTGTAATGCGACCTTATCAGGTTTATGCAACAGAAGCACTTATAAGACAAGCTCTAAACACTAATTCTAACGGCTATATTTGGCATACAACAGGTTCAGGAAAAACATTAACAAGCTGGAAATGTGCAAACTTGCTAAAGAACGAATCAAGTATAGCAAAAGTTTTCTTTTTGATAGATAGAAAAGACCTTGATACTCAAACGATTGAAGAATTTAACAAATTTGAAAAAGATTGCGTTGATAATACAGACGATACAAAGGTTCTTGTAAAACAAGTTAAAGATCCAAATAAAAAACTTATCGTAACAACTATTCAAAAGATGGCAAAAGCTCTAAGTACTAAAAAATATTTAGAAGTAATGGACAAATATAAAAACGATAAAGTTATTTTCATTATAGATGAGTGCCATCGTTCACAATTTGGTGAAATGCATAACCAAATAAAAAGATACTTTGTCAATGCTCAATATTTTGGTTTTACTGGAACACCTCGTTTTGTAGAAAATAAATCTCAAGATGGTAGAACAACTGCCGATATGTTCCAAAAACTTCTTCATGCATACTTAATTAAAAATGCTATCCATGATCATAATGTTTTAGGGTTTTCGATTGAATACATCCAAACTTATGAGGGTGAATATGACGAAAATGATGACACTAAAGTAGAGGGTATTGATACTGAAGAAGTCTTTATGGCTGATGAAAGAATTAATATGATTGCAAATCATATCATTAATCACCATTCTCTGAAGACAAGAAATGGTAAATATACTTCTATTTTTGCGGTTTCATCAATTCCTCTTCTGATAAAATATTATGACACTTTTAAAAAGTTAAAAGATGAAGGCAAGCATAATTATAATATTGCAGCTGTTTATTCTTACGGTAGTAACGAGGATTTATCTAATAAAGAAGAGCATTCAAGGGATAGCTTAGAAAGAATTATAAAAGATTATAATCAAATGTTTGAAACAAACTTTGATACAAACACTTTTAGTGCTTATAATAAAGATATTTCAAACAGATTAAAGCAAAAGAAAAACCCCCAGATTGATATTCTGTTAGTTGTAAATATGTATCTTACAGGGTTTGATTCAAGACCTTTGAATACCTTATATGTTGATAAAAACTTGGATTGGCATAACTTATTGCAAGCATTTTCAAGGACAAACAGGGTTGAAAAAGAGACAAAACCGTTTGGGAATATTGTTTGTTATAGAAACCTTAAAAAGAAAACAGATGATGCTATAAAACTATTCAGCCAAACAGATAAAGCAGAAGAAGTCTTAGTTAAAGATTATGACTATTATAAAGACCAATTTGAACAATACGCAGCTGAACTTTATAAAATGGCTTCAACTCCCCAAGCTGTTGATGGCTTGATGGATGAAAACGACCAAGCAAAATTTGTCATAGCTTTTAGAGAATTGTCAAAGATACTTTTAATCCTAAAAACCTTTGTTGAATTTAGTTGGGAAGATTTAGAGCTTACAATGACACAACAAAGTTATGAAGATTATAAAAGTAGATACTTAACAATAAATGACAATATAAGAAAAGTAAAACAAGCTGAAAAGGTTTCTATACTTAATGACATAGATTTTTCTATTGAAATTATTCAAACTGATAAAATTAATGTCGCATACATTATGAACCTTTTAAGAAACATTGATTTTACAGACCACGAACAAAAAGAGAAAGACATTAAGAATATATATAAGGAGCTTGATAGAAGCGACAACCCTGAATTAAGAAGAAAAGTTGATTTAATTAAACAATTCATAGGTGAAGTTGTTCCAAAAATGTCTGCTGATGATTCAGTTGATGAAGAATATTCTAATTTTGAAACAGCTCAAAGAAATAAGGAAATTGAAGACTTTGCTTTTGAAAACAAACTTGAACCTGATTTCATAAAGAATTCCATAAATGATTATGAATTTACGGAAATTTTAGACAAGGACAAAATCAGAGAAGGAATTACAAGTGAAATTCCATATTTCAAGAAAAAATCCTTAGTTGAAAAGATTATGGAATTTATCATAAATAATGTTACTAAATATCAATAAAGGTTATAAATATGAGAAAAATTGATGGAAAAGAAAAGACATTAAGAGAATTGCTCCAAAACCAGCAATATACTATACAATATTATCAAAGAGAATATAGATGGGGAACAAAGCAAATACTAGAATTACTTTCAGATTTAACAGATGAGTTCTTATCTTATTATAGTGAAAACGATGAAAGAAAGGCTGTTAAAAATTACGGATATTATTATTTGGGTAGTATTATCAGGACAAATAATAATGCGGGGAATGCTATTATTGATGGGCAACAACGTCTAACATCAATAACATTATTGTTAATATATATAAATAACCTACAAAAAGAGCGAGAAGATAAAGTTAATATTGAAAACTTGATATATTCTGAAACTTATGGTGAGAAATCTTTTAATTTATCAGTTCCAGAAAGAGAGGTATGTTTAAATGCTCTATTCAATAATCAAAACTTTGACATATCCAACCAAAATGATAGTATTAAAAATATTTATAATCGATATCAAGATATAAAAAACAATCTATCTGATGATATTATCGGGAAAGCTCTTCCTTATTTTACTGATTGGTTAATTAATAATGTTTATTTTGTCGAAATTGTTGCTACTACAGAACAAGATGCTCACAAAATATTTGTGACTATGAATGATAGGGGGCTTAGTTTAACTCCTGCTGAAATGTTAAAAGGCTATATCTTATCTGAAATAGAATTAGATGAAACTCGTGATAAAGCTAACCAAAAATGGAAAGAAGTAATTCAATCTATAAATGATTTGAGTGAAGATAATAAAACATTAAGTGAAGACTTTTTCAAGAATTGGTTTAGAGCACAATATGCTGAAAGTATAAGAGAAAATAAAAAGGGAGCAAAACCCGAAGATTTTGATTTAATTGGTACAGAATTTCATAAATGGGTAAGAGATAATCATGAAAAACTGGGTTTAGCTTCAAAAAAAGATTACTCCCAGTTTACATTAAAAACGTTACCAACTTTTGCAAATATTTATATAACATTAAAAAAAGCTTCTACCGAATTAAATAAAAACTATCCGGAAGTCTTTTATAATGCTAGTAGAGATTTTACATTTCAGTATCAACTAATTTTAGCAAGTATTGATGCAGATGACACTCAAGAAATAATTTCCAAAAAAATTAAAATTGTATCAAAGTTTATCGATATTTATATAACTCAAAGAGTTGTGAACTATAAAACCGTAAATTATTCAACAATTAAAAATGCGGTATTTAATATATCTAAGAAAATAAGAAGGCAGTCTATAGACAGTTTAAAAAGTATTTTAACTAATGAACTTATTAATCTGGAATATCAATTAAATACTTTTAAAGATTTTGCTCTCAATAATTTTACTAATAGGTATATTAGACACATGTTGGCACGAATGACTAATTATATAGAAGAGTGTTGTGACGTTCCACAGACATCTTTTGAAAAATATATTGATAGAAATAGAACAAATGGTTATGACATAGAACATATAATTCCAGACAACTATGAGATGGTAAAAGACTATTTTGACAATGAAAAAGATTTTTATGATACAAGAAATAATTTAGGGAATTTAATTCTTTTACCTGCAGATAAAAACAGAAGTATACAAGATTTACCATATACTGAAAAATTAAAAACATATGCTGGAGATAATATTTTAGCGAAGTCTTTATGTGATGGATTTTATGCAAATAATCCAAGATTCAAACAATGGTGTGCAGAAGAAAATATTAATTTCCAACCAATAAAAGAATTTACTAAAATTTCAATATTTGAAAGGCAAAAAATTTATGAACAACTTGTAAATAAATTATGGAATATTGAATTAATTAACCAGATATAAGGAGTAGCGATGAGTACAGTACAAATACAAAAGGAACAAAAATCTGAACTTCATACAAAGCTTTGGGAAATGGCAAACGAGCTTCGTGGAAATATGGAGGCTTATGAGTTCAAAAACTACATTTTGGGCTTAATCTTCTATCGCTACTTGTCTGAGAGAACCCAAAACTATATCAATGAGCTTTTAAAAAACGATAATATCACTTATGAAGAGGCTTGGAAAAGAGATGACTACAAAGAAGCCTTGAGCGAAGACTGCTTAGACCATCTTGGATATATCATAGAACCTAAGTATCTGTTTTCAAATTTGATTAAAATGATTGCAAAGGGTGAATTTGGTATAGATTACCTTGAAAAAGCCATTTCATCGATTACAGAATCCACAATAGGACAAGAATCCGAACAAGACTTTGACGGTCTTTGGGAAGATATGGATTTAAAGTCCTCAAAGCTTGGCAAAATGGTAAGCGAAAAATCTAAACTTATTGCTAAAATCTTGAATACTATTAATACAATAGATTTTCACCTTGAAAATATGGAACTCGATGTTCTTGGTGATGCTTATGAATACCTTATCGGTATGTTTGCACAAACTGCAGGCAAAAAAGGCGGAGAATTCTATACTCCTGTTAATATGTCAAAACTTGTTGCAAGACTTGCAACAGTCGGTTTAACAGAAGCAAGAACGGTTTCAGATTGTGCTTGCGGTTCAGGCGGTTTGCTTTTACAAGTTGGTAAATACTGCAAAGTTGGTCAATACTTCGGTCAAGAACTTACAAGTACAACCTACAACCTTGCAAGAATGAATATGTTGCTCCATGGTATAGACTACAAAAAATTTGAAATTCTAAATGTTGATACTCTTGAAAAAGACCAAAATCCTGATAGACAATATACAGTTCAAGTCGCAAACCCGCCTTATTCGACTTCTTGGTCTGCAAACCCTAAGTTTTTAGATGATGACAGATTTTCTGTTTATGGAAAACTTGCACCAAAATCCACAGCCGATTTTGCCTTTGTGCAACATATGATTTATCATATGGCAGAGGATGGAAGAATAGCTGTATTATTACCTCATGGAGTTTTGTTTAGAGGTAATGCAGAAGAAACAATAAGAAAACATATTGTTAAAAATATGAATTACTTGGACGCAGTAATTGGTTTGCCTGCAAATTGTTTCCAAGGGACTTCAATCCCAGTATGTTGTTTAATCCTAAAAAGAGAAAGAAACGGCAACAGCGGAAATATTTGTTTCATAGATGCTTCAAAATACTATGTTCAAGGTAAAAACCAAAACTCTATATCTGATGAAGATATTGAAAGAATAGTTTCAGCTTATTCTGAACGTAAAGAAATTGAAAAATTCTGCCATATTGCAACTATGGAAGAAATAGAAGAAAACGACTACAACTTGAACATTCCTCGCTATGTAGATACTTTTGAACCTGAGCCCGAAGTTGATTTACAAGCTGTAAAGGAAAGCATTAAAACCCACAAAACCAATATCCAAAAACTAGAGCAAGAAGTCCAAACTTACTTGGATGAGTTGGGGGTGTAGAATGTGTATCAATGAGATAAAATTGTTTTCAGATATTCTAAGTAACTTAAGTATTATAATTGCGGCAATTATCGCTTGTACGACTTTCAAATTTAAACTTGGTGTTGATGAAAGAAAATTATATTTAGATAATGCCAATAAGGTAAGAGAAGTACTTAGCAATGTAATGAAATATGCTAGAATTGATGATGAACATTTAGTTCAAATTGGTATAGCTTTTGAAGAAGCTTCTTTATATTTGAATAAGGATATAGTTGATTTTATAGATGAAATTCGTGAATCTTTAATACGATTGTTTTGTATTCAGCTTGAATTAACGAATTTGCCAGTAGGAGAAAAACGTTCTAAACTTTGTGAAGAAATGGGGGATATCCTTAAAAAATTAGGAGATTATTCCAAAGAGTCTACTATGATATATAGAAGACATATTGTTTCTGAGCCATTAGAAGTATTTTACAAAGTTAAAAAGAAACTCAATGACTTCAAAAAAGAGAAAATACAAGATATAAAAAGCGGGAGAAAAAATCAATGAATTTTGCTAGAGCATTAAAATATCATGTATTTGTTCCTTTGTATAATATTGAAGTTGTAGATAATCTCATAAATACAACGATTTTTGACAATTATAAGATTATAAAAAGTGAAAATTTAGAATTAGAATATGGACAATATCTATATAAAGAAGATTATTTCGCTAGACAACTTTTTCAAGATATTTCTGAAAGACATCCTGATAAATTACTATGGTATCCTAATGCTCAATATGTCTTGTGTACAGAATTTATAATTAAAGATGATAAAGAAATATATACCCAAAAAGTCCATGAAACTAGACAAAATGTATGTAACATAGTTTTTGCATTAAGGCTTATTAGTAAAGGACGTTGTCAAATTTACAACGGGTATTATTTTACGGAAGGATATTCTGCCTGTGTTCAATTTAAAGTATCATCTCAATTATTAAATATAAATCTTGCACATAGAACATTTAAAAATACTTTAGTTGTTGAAAATTTGTATAATTTAACTGTTAATAAATTAATTGAAGCCACAAATTTATTTAAAATATTACAAACATTACCTAAAGATAGCTACGCCGTGCCTGTTGTATATTTTAACAAGTATTATGATTCACTTTTGCCTCATGAAAGAATTATTCAACTTGCAATATTCTTAGAAAGTACATTATTAGCTGGACAAGCAGATGAATTAAACTATCGGTTATATCTAAGAGCAAGTGCATTTCTAGGAAAAGATGTTAGCAAAATACTAAAACTGTTTTATGCTGTCCGTAGCCAAATAGTTCATAATGGGCATATTATGAAAAATAAAGATGGAAAAGATATTATTAAAAAACTAAAAAAACTTATAAATTCAGATAGGGAAGATGAAACAGAATTGCTATTCTACTTTGTGAATGATTATGTTGAACCAATTATTAGGGACTTATTCCATAAATCAATTTTGTTAATTAATTCTGGTGCAATTAATAACTTTGAAGATTTAACACAAAAACTTGATACTTTCATTATGAAACAAATTACCAAGGAAAGTTTTGAGATTAGTAATAACGATAAATAAAATTTGGATGAGTTAGGAGGTGAGAAAGATGAAATTAAAAATTGATGAAAAAAGTATGTTGAAATGTTTTAATAAAGAATTCTGTGCTTTTTTGGATAATCATATTTTTATATTAGGAGCAGGCTTTTCTAAAGCAATAAACCCAGAATATCCAACTTTAAAAGAATTAAGTGATGCCATAGAAAAAAAATATAAAACAATTGCAGATGATGATAATTCAGATTTTGATAAAGCTACATCTTGTATTGCAAAGTATTATTTTTCAATTCCAAATTCAATTAGAAATAATTTTGAAAATTTACTTACTTATTTACATTCAAACTTTCCTTGGAAAACTTCTGTTGAACAAAATTTGGATAAAGCTTTATATAACGATATATTGAAACAGCTATTAGAAGTATTTGAAGATTTGCCTCAACAATCCAACAATAAATTTTTAGCATTAGGAGAGTTTATGCATCTTAAAGAATCAATATGTATAACATTTAACTATGATTTATTATTAGAAAATCTACTTAGTCGAACTTCTTATGATAATGATTTCTTAGTCTCCGATTTTAATTTTGTCGATTATAAATATAAAAATTATTACAGAATTCACTTAGAAAATTTTAATGTTGGAGATTATTTAGATAATGATAATACTTCAGATGTTTCTGTTCTAAAATTGCATGGGTCAGTTAACTGGATATATAAATCTAACAGTACACCTGATAAAATATTATTTAATGCAACAACAAAAAATTATAGTGTACCAGAAGGCTATTCTCCATATATAGTTCCACCAGTTAACGACAAAACCTGTTTTTATAATAATGCTTATTTAAATCAACTTTGGTATAAGGCAAAAGAAGCATTGGAAATGGCTGACAATATATATATCATTGGCTATTCTTTTCCTAAGACCGATTTATCTTGCGAGTTTTTAATGAAATTTGCATTACAAAGTGACTGGTTTAATGATAAGATGAAGCGGAATATTTATTATATAAATTTGAAAGAAAATAATAGTCTAAAGGCTTTATGTAATAACAATAATATAAAACTAGAGCAAATAACTTGTAAAAATTGTGCACATTATAAAAGAGCTGGAATAAGTTCATATTGTAAGAATTGCAAAGATACTCCTTTAGATAAATTTATTAGAAGAGTAATAAATAAAAAGTTAAAAGAGGATAAAGCTGATGAAATTTAAATTAAGATTTAAAAATAAAGGAATATTTCAATTTATATTGAAACAGCAAGCCTACTTGTATAAGTTGGGGGTGTAGGATGGGAGAATTAATTAGAAAAACTTGGAAAGATACATTTGCACAATATTTAATTGATAGTGGCAAAAATGCAGCAGATATTGTAGATTTTGTAGAAAATCCTTTAGGACTGTGTAAAAAAGCACTTGAAACAATAGAAGAACATAATAGAGATAGATTTATTCAAGAAGTTCTTGATGGTTTGAAAGATGTTGATACCAAAAGTCTTGATGCAGAAAAGTCATTACAACGTTTATATAAATCTGTTCAAGTTATTGCCAAAGCTATGACACAAGATAAACTCAATCGTTTCAAAAATTTGACTATCAATGGTATAATTAACCAAAATAGTTTATCAGATGATAACTATGATTTATTTGTTAGATTAACAGATACATTGGTAGATATGGAATATGTCTATTTATATACTTTTGCAAAATATATTCCAATTGCAATTTCAAGAGATAATACAGAATCAACAAGAACTGCTTTAAACGATGGAAAGAGAAGAGCAGAACAGGAATTACAAGAACAATATCAGATAAGTGATTCTAATCTTAGTTTTATAAGATATTCACTTGCAGGTTATGGATTAGTCAATTTAACTGCTGCAGTTTGTGGATTAGCTTTTAATGGATTATCCGATATTGCTTATGAATATATTAAGTTTGTACAAGAGAATCAACAAAATGCGGATGATTTAGGGGGTATAGTATGAATTTAGATATTGCTAATTTAACTATATCATTAAATAATAGCAACCCAGATTTATTTATAAAAATAGTTCCAATAATTATATCACTTTTCGCATTGGGATTTTCAATTTTTTCTTGGGTTTCAAATAGAAATATAACGTTAAAAAATGAATTTATAAAACGAGAAAGTAATGTGTTATTACAATTTAGAGAAGATTACTTAAAAGCACAGGCTTCATTTATTTGGTTTAAAGATTGGTTATTAACCCCAAGAATATATGAACATAGAGTTCAAGAAGAATTTTTAGAAGTTAAAGTAAGCGAATTAGAGTATCACTTGAATTTGATAAACAAGTTAAATGAAACATATAACTTGAATCAACATATTTTTGCCAAACATAATTTAGTTTACGAATGCGAATGTATAGAAAAATTTATGAAAGTTTTTCATGCATATTATTTTGGTAAATTTCAATTATATAAACAAAAACGTGATGATAATCTTATAGAATATAGAGCAGGGAATTATGATAAGATTGTGCGTAAATTTATAGAAACTTTTGATGATGTAGAAATTACTGATTTTACATTAGAAAAATACGAGGAAAAGTATAAAAATTTAAAAGAAAAAATTTATAATGTTATTGGTAATATGGAATTCAAATTAGATAATATAACATTATATAACACTAATCCAAAAACAAATAAGCGAACTTTTTCTAAAAAGGTATTCTATCCATATTTTATAGAGAAAGAAAAACCAGAATTTTATGGTGCCGAAGAAATATATAATTCGGAAAATAAGGAGAATAATGACTAAACCTAAATTAAGATTTAAAGATAAAAATGGAAATGCTTATCCTGAGTGGAGTCAAGAAAAAATTGGCAACTTGACCAAAATATATGATGGAACACATCAGACTCCAAAATACACAGACAAAGGCATTAAGTTTTTAAGCGTAGAAAATATTTCAGATATTCAAGCAAGTAATAAATTTATATCTGAAGAAGCCTATAATACTGAGTTTAAAGTAAAACCAGAAGTTAATGATATATTAATGACAAGAATTGGTGATATTGGTACACCTGCGTTAATAAATACTAATGAACAATATGCATATTATGTTAGTTTGGCGTTAATTAAATGTAGCAGGCAACTACTTCCAAAGTGGTTAGTGCAAGCAATTTTAAGCAATAGCTTCCAAAAACAATTATACAAACGAACATTACATGTTGCATTTCCTAAAAAAATTAATAAAGGTGAAATAGGTGAATGTATTGTAAATTATCCTTGTCTTGAGGAGCAGGAGAAGATTGCGGGATTTTTGAGCAAGGTCGATGAGTTGATTAATGAGTGTGAGGGTGAGGTTAAAGACCTTGAAGAACAAAAGAAAGGGCTTATGCAAAAAATCTTTTCTCAACAAATCCGCTTCAAAGACTCCAACAACCCCTACCCAGATTGGGAAGAAAAATATGTAAATGAGGTTTGTGATATATCTACAGGCAAGGGTAATACGCAAGATAAAGAAGACAATGGCATTTATCCTTTTTATGTACGTTCACCTATAATAGAAAGAAGTAATAAATACATATTTGATGGAAAGGCTGTACTTACTGTTGGTGATGGAGTTGGTACAGGGAAAGTTTATCATTATGTAAAGGGGAAATTTAATTTTCATCAAAGAGTATATAAAATGTCCAATTTTAATGGAATATTGGGAAAATATTTTTATTATTATTTTTCAACACATTTTTATGACCGGGTAAAAAAGATGACTGCAAAAACTTCGGTAGATTCTGTTCGTCTAGAAATGATATCAAAAATGACTATATTAATACCTTGCCAAGAAGAGCAAGAAAAGATAGCAAAAGTATTATCAAAAATGGATGAGCTTATTGAAGAGAAAAAAGCACTTCTTTCTGACTGGCAACAGTTCAAAAAAGGCTTACTCCAACAAATGTTTGTATAATAGGAGGTTGTTATTTTGTTTATTGATGAGTTAAGTTTTCCAGTAGAGAATATAATCTTTCCAGTAGGACAAGGAGGTTTGTTCTTAGGTTTGATTAAATATCGAGAATCAAACCTAAGATCAAAAACTTTTGCTTATATATATGATTGTGGAAATATACAACAAACATATTTGAAAAAATCAATAAACAATTTAATAAATATTTTAAAAAATACAAATGAAATTTCACCATTAACCCATATTTATATTTTTATATCTCATGTGCACGATGTTCACATTAGTGGGTTAAAAATTTTAAAACAAAAATTAGAAAAATGTAAATTCAATCTACATTCTACACCTGTTCTTGTAATGCCTTATATGGATGCAGTTGAAAAGAATTTAATTATAGGGTTAGATATTTTATATAAAAGATACACTGGTATTTTAACAGATCCAGAATCCTATTTTGGCGGTTATTTTGATATTATATACTTAACAGACGAACAAGATAATTCAAGGGATATTGCTCCTGAAAATAAAGATTTTTCTCCCAACTCTTTTAAATGTTGTTCAATACCAAAAACAGCAATTAATAGTTTAGGTATTAAAGTTTTTAATCATAGTGAAAATTTTACATTTAACACATTAGCTGGTTTATGGGTATTAAAACCATTTTATAAACGTTTTGACATATCAAACAAATTAAAAGAAGAAATTAAGGAGATGGGCTACAATAGCATAGATAGCATTAATTTTGATAATATAAATAATCGGCTAAAAACGGAATTAAAAGATAAACTAAATCTGTCATCATTATGTTTGTATTCAGGGCTGCTAGATGATCGTAAAATTTGTGGTTGGATGCATACAGGTGATTTCAATTTTAAAAATAAGAAAGCTCTTGAAAATTTTTGCAAGCATTATGTTTCTGTTTTGGATAATATTCAAGTTTTACAAATTCCTCACCATGGTTCTGCAAAGAATTCATCAAATGAAATTTTTAAAATATTTAAACACTTAAAATTTAAGTATATTACGATGCAGGGAAATCCCAATGGCCGACAAGAACCTAAATTATCTCCAGAATATACTAATGATAAAACAATTTACTTAGCAACAGAAAATAAAAGAATTAAAACATTTTTAGGATTTTGACTTTGATACGAATTGTGTCTTTTTGGTTGATATTATAGGGAAATAGAGTGATAGATGTTTATACAAGTATTAATGAGGTATTTGTATGGCATTGAATATTTTTGAAAAACGTATTAAGGCTTGGAATGCAAAATATCCGCCCCTTGCCCCTGAAATTCTACGTAAAATTAACAAACTTGTTGAACAGTATGACAAAACTCAACAAGTAGAAAAAGATTCTAAAGTTCTATCAATAACTGACGGAACAAAATTAGTCAGAGAATTTAAAGGTCGAAGATATACTGTGCTTGTTTTACAAGACGGTTACGAGTTTAACGGTTCCAAGTATAAAAGTCTTTCTGCAGTTGCTAATAAAATTACAGGAACTCGTTGGAATGGTAAGAAATTTTTTGGAGTAGCATAATGACAAAGAAAATCAGATGTGCAATTTATACTAGAAAATCCACAGAAGAAGGGCTTGAACAAGATTTCAACTCTCTTGATGCGCAAAGAGAAGCTTGTGAATCTTATATAAAATCTCAAAAGCACGAAGGCTGGAGTCTTTTAACTAAAAAATACGATGATGGCGGATATTCAGGCGGTACAATGGATCGTCCGGCATTTAAACAACTTTTGCAAGATATTGAAAATGATGAAATTGATATTGTTGTGGTCTATAAAGTTGATAGGCTTACTCGTTCTTTGATGGATTTTTCAAAGATTATTGAGATTTTAGACAAGCACAATGCCTCATTTGTTTCAATAACTCAGCATTTTAATACAACAACTTCAATGGGACGGTTAACGCTCAATATTTTGCTATCCTTTGCGCAATTTGAAAGAGAAGTTACAGGAGAGCGAATTCGAGATAAATTTGAAGCTTCAAGACAAAAAGGGCTTTGGGTTAATGGTGCTACACCTTATGGCTACACAAAAGATGAACACCACATTCTACAACCTCAACAACCATTTGCAGATAATGTTAAATTTATTTTTGAAGAATATCTCAAGGTTAAAAATGTTATTAAGTTAAAAGAGAGCCTTAATCAAAAAGGGATTCTTTCAAGGACAGGAAAACCATTCCCAAAATCAAATTTGTATCGGATGCTTGCTAACAAAGTGTATTTAGGCAAAATTCCTCACAAAAACAAAGTCTATGATGCTCAACATTCTCCGATTGTTTCAGAAGAATTGTTTAATGCTGTTCAAAATCTGCTACTTTTAAATGCGACAGAGCGTAAACATAGGACAAATGCAAAAGTTGGAACACTGTTATCAGGATTGCTTTATGACGATAAGGGAAATCTTATGTCTCCGACTTACAGCAAAAGTGGTAACAAGTTATACAGATATTATATTAGCCAAGCACTGAAAGACCCAAGCAGATGCGAGCGAGGTGATATTACCAAAATTTCAGCAGGTGAAATTGAAAAGTATGTAAAAGATGATTTGACAAAACTTTTGCAAGATACATTATTGATCCAAAAATATTTAGAAAATTATTCAATCGAACAACAAACCAGCATTTTAAATACAATGCACGAATTTAGCCCTGATAAAGTATTTATTAGAACCGTTATAAAGCGTGTTGATATGAACTTAAATTTAATCAAAATCAGCTACGACATAAATTATATAATCCAATATTTTGCAACGCTGGCATTTAATGCAAAATTTACATATACCCCAGAAGATGAACAGATTTACACAAAAGAACAAAATGTCAGAATATCGTTAACCCCACAAAAGCAAAATAAAATTATTATCCCTGGAAAAGCTAATTATGATATGAAACTTATTCAGGCAATAGTAAAAAGTTTTTGGTACAACAAACTTGGAGCTGAAAGACGACTGCCGCCAGAAGCTAGAAATGGAAACAATAAGCGCTTGCGTAAACTAAGATTTCTGCCACCAGAAATTATAGAAAGCATAATGAACGGAACTCAAGATCCGGAGTTGAATGTGAAAAAGCTTATTGCAATGGCAGATAAGTGCTGTAAGTAAAATATAATTTAAAATTTGTATAATGTTAAAGATTTAAATTTGTTTTACAAAGTCATTTAAAGGATTTAAAATTGTAAATTTTATATTAGCCATGTTTCTATATTAACTAGATAATCTATATTTTTCCATTTATAATGAAAATCAAAGGAGAAATTCATGGCAATTGGACTTATGGCTTATGCCTTCAGGATCAAAGAACGAAATACAAATGTATACGTAAATTTAGATGATGTAAATGGAGTTGATATGATCCATTTTGTACAAAGTTTTTTACAAATTTGGTCTAATGGACAATATTATACAAATCCTGATAGTATAAAAGCCTTTACAGTATTATCAAGCAATTTGGATGTAAATAATAGAAGAATTACTGGACAGTTTTTATCAGGAGAAGGAGGAGTCCCTGCTGAAATTAGAAATGTTAATAATATAGACCAAGTTCGTTATCAAAAAGAAGCTGAAGATTCTGAATGTATTCCATTGTACTACTTATTTCATATTCCAAATTCTACTTTAGGCATAATTATTTTAGAAAGGTTTAAACGTATTTCAGTTAAACAAGTTTTAACAAATTTAATGAGGCAGAGTTTTGCAAATGATTTCCCAAATTTTACATTGGAAGTAGAACCTTTGCCACAAAGAAGACTCATTGACATGTATTTACGTGAAGGTAGTGTTAAGAAAATAACACTTTCAAGTTTTAATTCTCCTAATAATACCTTAGAAGAAAGATATGCAAATGATGATAGAGATGTTGAAAACTTAGCTATTTATGAATTTACAATTCGAAGTCGAAGGAATCGTAATTTGAATATATTTCAAAATATACTTGCTAATATTGCAAATGGAAATGCCAACATTAGTGCTGTTAATAATTTAGTAGGAGTACATGAATTTGTTGCAACAGAAATTAATGCTACTTTTGATATTAATGGTAAACAAAAAACAATCAGATTAGATCAACCTGATGAAATCAATGCAATATATGATATTTCAAACGAACTCGAAAATGTTAATATTCACCCTGAATATGATGTGATTAATCCTTTAGCTATTGAATATTTAAATTCTTTAATAAACAATGAGTAATATGTTAATGTTAGTAGTTTTAAAAGAATATTATCATACAAAAAAATATCCGTTATTTAAATTGCTTTTCTTAGTTTTATTAGCAGTTTTACTAACATGTTTTGTTCCAGTAATACCAGAAAAATTTGTTAATGCATTAATTGCTTCTTTTTCTATTTTTACAGCGTTATCCTTTAATTTGTTGTTATTACTAATAGACATGATTAAAGGGATAAATACTAATATAAGTATTCCGTCAAGAAAAAATTTACAAAGTTTAAAATTGGAAGTTATAAATAAATGTTTAAAAATTATTTCGGCATCTATTCTATTTGCGATTACTGATATTATTTTTCTTCTCTTAATATCATGTGATTTTAAAAAATTGACAGATTTAATTCAAATTAATATAATTACTATTTTTATAAAGAAATTATTAATATTTTTGACATATCTTTTTATAATGCTATTTTTTGATTCTTTATATTCAATATTGAAAATTATGCATATTTTAATAACAAAAGAAGTTGATAATAAAAAAAATGAGTTTAATAAAAATAATATAAATTCAGACTAATGTTATAATTTGTAGAATTTTATTTAAAATGATAAAAAAGGGCCTTTTTTATTTGCCAAAAGAGAATTTTAGCTTAAAAAAGTAAAATTCTGTTAAGATCAAATGTTCAAAATTCTCTAAAAACTCCTAAAGCCTGCACTGTGTGGGAATTTTTGCACTAAAAAAGAGGCTTCTCATGCCTCCTATTTATAAATACTGGAGACAGTGGGAGTCGAAACAATGTCCAAAGATTTCTCCATTTTAACATATTGCATACTTATAGTATTGCTCTATATTTCACTTATATCAAGTGGATTCAAGGTTTTCTTATCATTCTGACACACTTTATTTTATGTATAACAAAACTCTTCTATGAAAAATTATATTGGGTTGTAATATCTCCATTAGGTAATTGAAATACAATTTTCTCATTTATACTGTATACATTTGGAATACCTTTTTTACGATTATTTTCTTGAGCTTTTTTAATTGCTCTATTCCCTATTTTTAATAATTTTTCTGTCATTTTTGTCATAATGAAAAATCCTTTATAAATTCATTATACAAATTTTCATTTAATATTTCAACCGTTCTATTTTCAGATTGCGCAACTAAAATATATTCTGAAGAACCGTTATAAAATAAAAACCACTCATCTACTATATCTTTATATATATTCCAAAAATTTTTCTTACTTCGATAAAAACGTCTTTCTATATCTTCTTTTGGAATATCATGCCCACCATTTAGTACTCTTACTTTTATTCGATTTTCACATAATATAGGATTATCTAAATATGAATATATTAAAGTAATTTTATAACCCAAAGCTTTTGCTTTTTCTATAGTTTTAATATGATTTTTACCAGATAAAGTTGTTTCTATTGCAAATGATTTATGATTATCTAATAATTTTGCCAATTTATCTAAAACAATTTTTCCTGCTCTAATTTTTACACTTTCTATATTTTCAGGACAAATTTCTTTAGCAATATCATCTGCATTTAAATATTCTAAATTTTCATATGGTAACAATTCGCTTGCTAAAGTAATTTTCCCGCTACCATTAGCACCTGCAATTAAATATAAATTTTTATTTTTCATATGATTAGATTAGCACAAATATAAAATTATAAGCATTTAAGAAATAAATATTTAAGAATATGTAAGTTCTTTATTAGTATACATAAGTTTGTAATATCCTTTTTCTCGGGAAAACGAAAGTCTAACAAATATCCAATCAGGCTAAAACCTACACTACAAAAGCTTTTACAAAAGGACTCTTTTTATTTGCCAAAAGAGAATTTGCGATTCCTTAACCCAAAATTCTCTAAATTCTCTATTTTAAAATTCTCTTAATTTCGTTATATCACCTGCTGTGCACACATTTGCACTATATAAAACAGCTCTAACCCTTGCTATGACTGGTAAAATTGGAGACAGTGGGAGGCGAAACAATGTCCAAAGATTTCTCCATTCTGGCATATTGCATACTTATAGTATTGCTCTAAATTTTAGTTATATCAACTGTTTTTGAAGTATTTTTATCAATTAGACACATTATATAATTGCCAATATAGAAATTATTTCTTTAATATTTATAAGTTTGTATTTTGTTCAAATTAAATTGTTGCAAAATCCTAACGATAATAAAATTACTCAAGTTCTGACTTATTTTGTCGTATAAGACCTTTAAAATAAATTTATAGTACGGCAAGGAAGCATATGAGTCAGGCAATCAAAATTACAAGAAATAATTATAATCAAATATTGGAAAATTATAATAATTACACTTTAAGAGCGATAAAAATTAATTCAGAATTTTTATCTAATATATTTAAAAGTTTTAACAGTTCTGAAAGTGTTGAATTAATTATTGATGAAACATTATCCTTTGACGAAGTTATTTTAATTACGGAAAACACAAAAGAATCTAATACTATAACACATATGGAATGTGAAAAATCTTTATATGATAAAGATTCATTATATAGCTTTTTACATTCAAATTGCCCACCAATTACTAATTCTAGTGATTTTAAGTTTAAGTATGAAATAAAAGATAATCAAGTTAAAGAAAATTTTAAATTTGAAAAGGTTTGGGAATTTAGAGAAAATTTGTCTGCAGTAAAACAAAATGAAAAATTTGGATTTATAAATAATCAAGGTAAACTTGTGATACCGCCAAAATACGATTTTGCCTTATGTTTTAGTGAAGGATTAGCAAATGTTGGATTAAATGGTCAATATGGGTTCATCGATAAACATGAAAACATAATTATCCCGTTCAAATATGATTTTGCTTTTGAATTTCAGGACGGACTTGCAAAAGTAGAAAAGAACGGATTGTGGGGATATATCGATAGGTTTGGTAAGGAAATAATACCTATTCAATATGAATATTTAGATTTTTTTGAAGATAATGTCTGTAAGTTTCAAATTGATGCAGATGATAAATTTGGTCTTTTAGGTAAATCAGGTAACGAAATTTTACCTTGTATTTATGATGAAATTGGATCTTTTTATGAATCAGTTGCTAGAATTAAATTCAATAATAAATGGGGTTATGTAGATAAGTTTGGGAAATTTGTAATCCCATTAAAATTTGACTTAGCTTTTGATTATTTTAATGGAATATCACGAGTAAAGCTTGATGGGAAATATGGTTTTATTAACCAAAATGGTGAAGTTATTTTGCCATTAGAATATACAAAAATAGGTAACTGTTTCTTTAATTATTACCCAATAAAAAAAGATAACAAATGGGGATTGGCTGATCTTTTGGGTAAAGTAGTTGTTCAATGTGAATATGACAATATTGAATATGATATTGAAAAAAATCAAATGAGATTAAAAAAAGATGACAAATATACATACATTACTGAATTAATAGGAGAATATTATGACAGAACAAATTATTAAAAACGCAAAACTTGAAGCTCAAAAAATTCTTGAAGAAGCTAAAAAAGAGGCTAATAGAATATTGTCTGAATCTGCGCTTTTAAAGGCAGTAGAAAAAGAAGCACAAAAAATTAAAGAAAAAACTTTTAATGAGATTAAATTGGCAAAATTAGAAATTCAACCAATAGAATCTATATTTAAATATGAAAGCTGTAAACATTTATGGGAAAATTTATGGAAAGTCCAAAATTTTGATACCAAACAATTTGCTCTTTTTCATAGTGAAAATAAGCAGCTAACAGATTTTAAATACTCAATGATTGAAAGATTTGAGGGGCTTGCAAATAATCATTTTTTAATCGGAGTTTTTGATGAATATGGAGTTAATGGGCAGTTTGGAATTTTGAATGATAAAGGACAGGAAATTCTTCCTATGATTTATTCTTCAACTGATAGTGTGTTAGAACAATACAAAAAATTAGTCTAGGTTATTAAACATTGAAATAACTGTATTTTTGTATTCTTGTTTTAATTTTTCCGGCGAGATTATTTTTACACAATCTCGCCATTTTAGTAATTCTGTTATAATTTCATATTGACCGCTTGCCGTAAATGTTACTTCAAAGTTTCCATTTTCTAATTCTTTGATTTTTTGTGTCGGATGAAAATTATATTCTAAGACTTCTTGAGCTGATTTCTTGAATTCTAACTTTACTTCCATTTCATCATCTTGAAATACTCCAAAAGATTTTTGAGAGAATTCTTTTATATCAAAACTTTCATCTCTATCAAAATAGTTGTTTGTAATTTGGATTTGCTCAATTTTTGACAATCTAAATGTATAATTTTTATCATTATTGTCAAAACGTGCAATTAAATATATTTTTTCACCAATTAACAAACCGTAAGGATTAACTATTTTTTCTTCATTATAATATCTAAACTTTATCTGCTTTTGACAAAGTATTGCTTCATTAATTTTTCCCAAAATTTCTGATGAAATATTTTCCTTAAAACCTTGACGAACTGCATAACCTTGAGCTTCCAAAGTTGCTTCGATATCTAAATTATGAGTTTTGTTAGAGTCAAGAATTTTTAATTTCTCAATAAGTTTTTGAATTTCATTTTTTTGAGTTGAGTTTGTTAAACTATCTTTGCAAATTTCAAGATTTGCAAAATCTTGAGGTGTGAGATTAATCAAATAATTCACACTTCCTTTTTTTAATCTCCAACGTTTTTTTCTATCTGTTTGATTTTCAACTTCTTCTATTTTGTTTGGAAAATTTTTAACAATAAGTGCTTTCATGCGTTCTGCAGAGCGTCTTGTACATTCAAATTTTTCTGCAATTTCATCAATTGTAAGACCCCTGTATGAAGTTTGTAAAAGAATTAATAATTCTATAATTTGATTAGCTTTTTCAAGTCTTGACATAATTCTACCTATTGTTTTGGGATTGTTCGATGATCACAAGCATTTATCCATATTAAATTTTCAACTCGACTATCTCTTGGATCATTATTGATATGATGTATTTGCACTCTTAAATTTTTTGGTACGGTACATTTTTGACATTTTTTATTTTGACATTTTTCTTTTATATGTTCACAACTTAACCAAGTTTTAGTAACAATCTGATAAATTTTATTCTTAGTAAACCTTTCAATTAATTCAATCTTATCAGAATTTATTTTTCCATTAACTCTGATTCTTCCATAATTACTTACCTCTATAGTATTGATGTCTCGATATTTTTCCCTCCAATGTGTCTTATCTTCGTTTTTATAATCCCCATATATTCTCCATTTTTCCTCATTCCATAAATCTGGAGCTGTTTTTAATGAATTAATTTCTTCATCTGGAACTTTTATTTTACCTCTTTGATCAATGACAATATTTTTTAAATCTTCAAGTTTGTATGTTGATTTCCCAATATCAACAAGATCAGTTTCATCATGAATTTCTAAAATTTTTCTTTCTATTTTCATATATACTCCTATTTTAGTTTTACCATAAAAACAACAATGTCAGAATTTATTTAGCGTTAATATATCCCAGCTCTTTTAATTTATTGCAGATTTCCTGAAATAAAACATCTGATATTGTATAAGAAAATTCAAACACTTCTGCTTCTTCTTTTGAAAATTCTTTATAAAAGCTTTTAGCCATTTGATAAATTTTTATAAATTGATCAGAAATTTGCAAAGAATACCTCTCAACATCTTCTCCATTCCAAATATTATCCCCTACTAAATTTCCATTTGCTGAAATCCTTAAATAACGAGTACTATTATCGTTTGTTAATAACAAAATTTTTTCATTATCTTTACTCATTAAATGTTCAACCAAACTTGACTTTTCAATAAAATATGCATGAATTATTGGATTTTGGTCTGTCATGTTTTATTCTCCTTTTATTTAATTGTAATTTATATATACGACAAAACGAGTCGTAATTATCCTATTTATTGCTACGACACAAATTGTCGTTATTGCGTCTTAAAATAAAATATAATAACATCCAGGAGATACCGAATGCAAAATAAACAACTTTCAACTTACGATTTTACTGAAGACCCATCTTTACAAACTCCATTCTGGAAAGACTTTTGGAAAAACAAAATTAATGGTTCGACACCTTGTGATCCGGATGTGGAAAGTAAACAATTGCAATATTGTCATAAATTAGCTTGGGGCAATCGAAAACTTCCTTGCGGCAAAATTTTTAATTTAAAAGAAGGAGACAATTGTGAACTTATCTGGGAAGACGAAAATATGAGATTTAGTAGTGATTGGTTAATTAATACTTACATTCATTGGAAAAGATGTTATCCTGTATTAAAAGAAATATATGATAAAAATCCTAGTTGTTACAGAAATTATATGGAAAATTTTATCAGAACGACATACACAATAGGAGGAAGTATAATTTTCCCAAAACGCTTAAACGGGATTAATCAAACCAGAGGTTGTATTGATTTAATAAGTGATAGATTTGACTTAACATTAGAATGTATCAGAAGGTATTATGATGGAAATCAAGAGAGTCCATTGAAGGAAGTTTTAAATCAAGATAAGAAATTTTTTAATTTATTTGTAGATTTTAAAGGGTATGTTGACTTCTTTTATTTAAAAGATTTAGTATCTGAGGATTATAAATCTGTAAAAATATTCTTTGGACATTCAGATTTCAAAAATATAGCTTACCCAAGAACTTCACAGGAATGGAATCTTTGGGCACAAAAAGCACAAGAATTTATTCAGAAAAGGAATGCTAGAATAGATAATGAAAGCAGAAAGTAAATTATTTTATTATGTTAATTTTGAAAAATTTATTTTTCACTATCAAAGAAATTATTTATTTTTGAACATTAGTTTGTAATATCCTTTTTCTCGGGAAAACGAAAGTCTAACAAATATCCAATTAGGCTAAAACCTACACTACAAAAGCTTTTACAAAAGGACTCTTTTTATTTGCCAAAAGAGAATTTGCGATTCCTTAACCCAAAATTCTCTATATTCTCTATTTTAAAATTCTCTTAATTTCGTTATATCACCTGCTGTGCGCGCATTTGCACTATATAAAATAGCTCTAACCCTTGCTATGACTGGTAAAATTGGAGACGAGGGGAGTCGAACCCCTGTCCAAAACGGATCTTGATAAACTTCTACGAGTGTAGATATCAATTTTCTCGGGTTATTCAGGGAATATCAGAACCTTTATAAATATCCCAAAGTGTTTTTTTAGGAAACACTAACCCTTAACGGTTTTTCTTGATGCATCTACCGTCATCAATGCACTGCCGCTTGCATAATGGACCCATACTTCCGGCAAGCTGGGAAATATGAGTAGCTATTAAAGCGACTAAGCAGCTAAAGCATAAGCTCTAGAGAAGTCAGCTTTGATTACATTGTTGTTAGCATTTAATTTTAGTTTGCTCGTTGATAACCGTGAACAGCGCACGGACTCGCAGCCTATCTCAACCGAACGTCCTGTCAAATCCAAAACGTCCCCGTATTTAATTTTGAATGTACTAATTTATATTATAAACTGTTTTATTTAAATTTCAACCTATTCGGTTATATGGAAAGAACATTTTGAGCAATGCGCTTTAGGGTGAAGCATCAAATTATCCTCTAGATCATAAAGTTTTGCAATCCTTGTGATTAAAGGTGCTCCGCATTTAGGGCATTTAAGACCGCAGGCTCCATTTAATATCAATTCTTTTAAGCTGACTATAATTTCTTGAGAAACTGTATAGCTTGTATAATCTTTTTCTAAGGCTTTTATCTCTTCCGGTGTGCATTTTAAAATTTTAGCCAAATTTTGTCTTATTGTTACAGGCAGAAAAAGTTCTTTTCCTGCTTCAATATCTTCTATTAAATTCAATGGAAGATTACATTCTTTTGCCAGACCTTTTGTTGATAAGCCTATGTTATCTCTTTTATGCTGTATAAATTGTGCCAATGTTTTCATAATTTAATTATATGCAGAAACATCCGCTTTATTCAAGCGGATGTTTCCAGGTTGTGTAGAAAAAGTTTTTTACAAGGTATAATTATTGCCCCCAGCCCGGATTTTCGTAATCTCCTCTTTTAGCATAATCTGAGTAAATTACGGCCTGGTCAAAGTCATATTGTGCAAATTCGGGATTGCCTTCATCATCATAATATGGTTCACCTGTTTCTTCATCAATAATTAAAGAACCGTATAAGAATGTTCCCGGGTCTGTACCTTTTTCATAGTTCCCGCGATATACAAGATTGTTATTATTGTCAAAGATTGAGCGGATATTTTGTTTACCGTCGCTTCCATTTGTACGTACTTCGTAACCTGCATAATTCCATAAATATTGTTCATCATCTTCTGGTTTTTTAGCAGTATTTGCGGTATAACGTGTTATTTTAATACCTCTGCCCGGTACATCATTAATTACAGCTTTAAGATATGTTGTTTTCGGATTATTTGAATCGTATAAGTCAACTACTTTTGTAACTACAGATAATTCTCTTTTATTTGTTCCTACACTGTCAACCATTGATTCATAAAATTTATTGTCATATCTGTTACGAGCTTTTGAGCCTACATAAACAACACTGTCGAGACCTGAACCATCGGGAACTGGTCCATCAATAGGTATTCCGATATTTTGTCCCTGTGCGATTAAGGAATCTCCAATGTTGAACGGATAATCTTTTACGTAAATAGGTTTGATCTCAGTATGAATTATAGTATCTGTGTCATAAATTGTATCGGGTTTAATGATTGTGATTGTATCATCATGACTACAACCACCACCAATTACAGTTGCGATAGCTGAAGCTGATGCTGAAGATGAAGAGCTTGCTGAGGCAATAATATCTTCTTCACAGCTTGCTAAAGTTCCTGCAGTTGCTCCTAATGCCATTAAACCTAACATCATATTTCTCATAGCCTTACTCCCATCGTGAGAGGCCGGTGAAGTATGATTTGGATTATTTTTTACATTTTGTTTTGTTTTATTTTGTTTTTGGGTTCTGCCTTCAAAATTTAAAGCATTTACACTGCTAATTGCTTTGACGTCCATTCTAATTATTACCTCCAATTTCTACACTTATTTAAATTTGTATGTATATAAAAGATAAACATGTTTTTAGTTGCTAACAGAATCATACCAAAAACATGTTTTTTAATAAATTTGTTGATATAACAGTGTTTAACTGCTTCATAAATTTTAATATATTATTTAATTAGCTGATAATTTCTCTCTGACAAGATTTTCTATTGTATTTAAAATGTCAGGATTTTCCGCCAGAAAATCACGGGCTTTATCTCTGCCCTGTCCTAATTTTTCTTCATTAAAGCTGAACCATGAGCCTGCTTTTTTTACGATGTCCAGATTTACTGCAACGTCTAATATATTTCCAATTTTGCAAATACCTTTTCCAAAGATAATATCAAATTCTGCAGTTCTGAATGGCGGGGCAACTTTATTTTTAAGAACTCTAACTCTTACATGGTTTCCGACATCTCCATCGTCACCTTTAACTCCTTCTGTCCGTTTAATTTCCATGCGAACAGATGCATAATATTTTAAGGCATTACCGCCGGTCGTAGTTTCCGGATTTCCATACATAACGCCGATTTTCATTCTTAACTGGTTGATGAAAATAACTGTTGTATTAGTTTTTCCGATAATACCGGTTAATTTTCTTAAAGCCTTACTCATAAGCCGTGCCTGAAGTCCCATCTGCTGGTCTTCCATAGAACCTTCAATTTCCGCTTTTGGAACAAGAGCTGCAACTGAATCGACGACCACAACATCAACAGCACCTGAACGAACGAGTTCTTCTGTAATATCAAGAGCCTGTTCACCTGTATCCGGCTGGGAAATAAGAAGATCATCAACCTGAACCCCCAAATTCCTTGCGTATTCAGGATCAAGAGCATGTTCTGCATCAACGAAAGCTGCAATACCGCCTCTTTTCTGACATTCCGCAACGATATGCTGTGCAAGAGTTGTTTTACCTGAGCTTTCAGGACCGTATATTTCTATAATACGTCCGCGTGGAACGCCTCCAATACCTAGTGCTACGTCAAGTGAGAGCGCACCTGTCGGAATGGCATCAACATTAACTGTGGCTTTATCGCCGAGTTTCATTATTGAACCCTTTCCGAAATCTTTTTCGATTTTTTCTATAGCAAGTTTTAAGGCTTTACTTCTTTCGTCTATATTGGATGATGTTTCATTTTCTTTTTCTTTGACAGCCATATTAAATTCCTTTTATTTATCCTAAGCACACAGCCTATTCCCAAACGTGTTTTTCTTTCTTCTTATAAAAACCTAATCCTACCGGCTTGTAAGCATGAAGGTCGTTTTTTAACTGATAAATTTCTTTATTTAAGTCAATAATCTTTTGTCTTAAAGTTTCATTATCTGTTTTGCAACGGATAAGCTCAACAACAACCTCATCCATGCCTTCAAGTTTTTCATCTATAACTTTAGCAATTCTATTGCTCAATTTAGTTTCCATATCTTTTAAAGAGTTTAAAATATTTAAAATTGCAGAAGGCTGTTTATTTTCGGCTTTTGCTGGAGGCAGAGCCACTCCTTTCATTGCCTGAACTTTTCTTAAATTTTTGACTTCTTCATAGGAAAAATATGTTTGACCTTTGCTGTTTTTGCGAGGTAATATGGAAGCACGTTTACAAAGTTCAACAATTTCTTTGTTATCGGCCTTTAATATACTTCTCACCTCTTGCGGAGATAAAGTTTTCCCCTTTAACTCTTGTTCTAATATCATCTTGTATCCCTCTAAATTTCTCCACTTATATTTTATTTTATATATAAAAAAAAGACAAATATATTTAGTAATCTTGTAACATCACTTAATAAATTAATATTTTATACACTTGCTTTCTTTTTTCCTTTTTTATTTAATAAAAATCGGAAGAAGGTATAATATGAAAAAGAGAATATTTTTGTTCCTGCTGGTTTCATTAATTTTTGCTGCTTCTGCAAATGCCGTAAGCTGGGAAGAGATAGATACTAATATCCCGAATTTTTCTATGTATATAGATATGGATTCCGTAAAGTATAACAGGCAGAATGAATGCTTATATGCAATTAGGGTTAAATCTGGGAGCAAGCCTGAAAAGATCATATATCTTAAGTCAAATTCTGATACGAACTATCTTGGAATAATAAGAACGGATGAATACATTGAAAGTGATTATAATCCTAAATCTGTTTTTTCCAATGTCCATGTTTTTATGAAGCCTGTTGATGAGGAATCTTTTTTAATTCTGGCCCATAAGTATGTCTTGGATAAAGGCGATACATCTAAAGAAGATAAATACGTTCGCGCTCACTCTGAAACAGCAGAAAATCAGGAAGAAAAACCTGTAGCTTATGTCCAAATCGAACCTGTAAGACCGGTAATAAGGGGTATGTTCGACAAAAAAGTTAAAACTGTGGAAAGTCAGGACAAACATGTTCAAACAGTATCGTATACATCGTTGCAGAAAGAATCTTCTGCGGTGAACCTGAAAGGATATGTGGAAGAGGTAAGTGCAGTATTAAACGCCAATTGGATGCCCCCGAAATCAGGACGCAATACGCAGGCCATAGTAATTCTTACAATAGGTCCTGACGGTAGTCTGCAAAAATATAAAATGGCTAAATCATCAGGAGATGAGGCAACTGACCGTTCAATTATAAATGCGGCAGAACAGGCGGTTCCCTATGCAAAATTCCCGAAAGTTTATAATCAATCGGTGCCGCTTAAGCTTCAATTTGTATTTACTTATAAAAAATTCAGAAAATCTGTTATATAATAAAATAACAAAAAAGAGAGCCTTCGAAGGCTCTCTTTTTTGTTTATTAGTTTAAATTGTTAAACAGCTTTTTGCACTTTACCCGCTCTTAAACAAGATGTACAAACCTTTATTCTTTTTGTAGTACCGTTAATATTAACTTTAACAGACTGTAAGTTAGGTTCCTGTGTATGAACAATTTGTTTATGCGAGAAGGTTAATTTCGCTGCTTTAATCGGTGTTTTTCCGCATACATCACATTTTTTTGACATAATTCTAATTTCCTTTTCTAGCTAGTTTGTGTATTTTAATCATATATTAAAAATCAGAAAAATCAAGAACCATGTTAAAATACATTAAGTCAGCCGGAATATCTCTTTAAATGTAACAATTTTATAAGTACTTGAATTAAAATTTACCTTATGATATATTTCACTTATTAAAGAACAATTTATTTATTAGGGTATGGAAAAAATGAAAAGTTCAACTATCAGAAGATCAAATTTATCTAAGGAAAAAATGGCTGTTCTTGAGGCTTTGTCTCAGTATAGACATGATCCGTATGATAACTCTCCGGGGATTTATGTAAGACCAAATAAAGAAAGAGAATTGGACTTATTATGGCAGAATTTTAAGGTAAATCAGAGGAATGATAAGTCTCCAAGTATTTATCTTGCTGCGGGATTTATTGTCGGTGCTGTTGTTATGCTGATTTTGACAGTTCTTATCAGTTTTTCAGCTAACGGGTTTAATTATATAAAAGAACAACTTTCTTCTGTGCCTGCTCCTGTTAAGAAAGAAAAGCTCAGTTTGAATTTTATTCCGTCTTCCGAGGAAAAATCCGAACCTGTAGCTACTAATGAAGTTTATACCGTACAGAGCGGGGATACGATGGAAAGTATTCTTATTAGATTTTACGGAGCATATAGCAAAGATAAAGAAGCATTAGTTTTAAAAACAAATAATATGACAAATCCGAATAAACTTTCAATAGGGCAAAAACTTACAATTCCAATGGAAGCTAAAGAGGTTCAATAAGTAAAAAATACCGGTTTTAGAAAACCGGTATTTTTTAGTATGTCATCTCCCAGTTGTCGTTAATAATTTTTCCAAAACACCCGTGCCAGTTATTAGCAGTATTGCTTGTACATATTTTCTGGTAAGTGTCTTCACGTTTATCTTTAGACATAGGTGCTGTTGCAGTATTAGATACATCACTATCATCTATGAATCTATTGTTATACAGATATATTGCAAATAGATCCCTGCCTACTATATTTGGACCTTTTTGTCCATTTACATCTACAAATATTTCACACAAAACGTCCCCCATTGGTCTGTAGCCTATGGCAATTGAACTCCCGCCGGCAATTACATAATGCGTTTTAGGGGTTGGCCAGGTTGTTATAGTTGTGCCTGACAGTTTTTTATATTCTCCCGCAGCGGGAAAACATGGTGTTCTATCTGAGCTGCAATTCTGTACAACTTTAAAATACTTTTCAATAAAATTTTCAGCGGCGGCTTGAGTTGTCAGACCTGCTTCTTTAAGATTAACTGCATTTTTTTCTGTCTGATATTGAACTGCGGCCTGTGAAAGTTCATTATATATTTTGTGTAATTGAGTAACATAGGATTGCCTTTGATAATTCTGCATCAAAGTAGGGACAGTCATAGCTGATACTACTCCAATAATGCCTAAAGTAACTAATACCTCAGCTAAAGTAAACCCATCTAACCCTGTATCCCAAGCGACCTTCGCGGGGGGGGGGCAACCCTTAACGCTTTGAAATTCATAATTTCTGCCTCCTTAAATTATTCTATTATACTTATTATATCATATTCCTCAGGTAAAGTCAAGTTTAGCGGGTATACTTTCGTCCGACAAGTTCATCCGGCAAAAACTGCTGTTTTATATCAGGTGCATCATGCGAGTATATGTAACCTATACCGAAACCGTAATTTTTTGCGTCTTTGTAATGAGCATCCCTAAGATGCATCGGAGGCGGAAAGTCTTTGCCGCTTTCAATATCATGAAGAGCTTCATCAATAGCCATAACTGTTTCATTGGATTTTGGCGCGCGGGCAACATAAATTACTGCCTGTGCAAGCGGAATTCTTCCTTCCGGAAGTCCTAATAATTCTACTGCTTTATAGGCATTTAGTGCAACATTCAGAGCATTAGGGTCGGCATTCCCTACATCTTCTGCTGAGCATGTTATAAGCCTTCTTGCAATAAATCTGGGATCTTCCCCCGCTGCAATCATTTTAGCGAGATAGTAAATTGCGGCATCAGGGTCTGAACCGCGCAGGCTTTTCTGGAACGCGGATGCACAGTCGTAATGTTCCTGCTGTGAATACCTTGTATTCCGTTTCTGGCAGATTTCTTCAATAATTTTTACGGTTAGATTACGTCTGTTATCTTTTAAATCACTTGCAAAATAAGCATTCTCTACTACATTTAAAGCATACCTTGCATCACCGCGTGCAAGGTTAATTATAAAGTCTATAGCTCCGGCTTCACAGTCCATGGGGAGGTAATTTTTTGCGAGGTAAGCAAAACCTTTTTTAATGATTTTGTCCATACTTGCGTCATCAATTGAGTTTAACCTTACAACCTGTACTCTTGATAAGAGTGCCGGCACAACCTGAAAAGACGGGTTTTCTGTTGTGGAACCGATGAGAAATAGTGTACCGTTTTCAAGGTGGGGAAGAAGCGCATCCTGCTGGGTTTTGGAATATCTGTGAATTTCGTCGATAAATAAAATTGTTTTTCGTCCTGTTCTTAAAGCTTCTTTTGCGCTTTCAACGGCATCTTTAATATCTTTAACTCCTGAGGTTACGGCCGAAATTTCAATAAAGTTGGCACTTGTTTTGGTTGCAATTAATCTTGCAAGTGTTGTTTTCCCGCAACCAGGTGCCCCCCAGAAAATAAGCGAAAAAAGTCTGTTTGTTTTTAAAAGATTAAGTATAGGACTGTTTGGAGAAACAACGTTACTCTGTCCCAGAAAGTCCTCAAGTGTTTTCGGGCGTAATATTTCGGCAAGCGGTATCTGCTTATTTTGATTTTCCAATTCCGTAAATAAATTATTCATAGTATAATTTTAACATGGTTAGTGAAAAGTGAGTAGTGAAAAGTGAAAAGTTTTGTTATAAAAATATGTATTGTTTTAATCGTAATTCTTATGGTTTTGCTAACAGCACCGGTTCATAAAAAATCGGCTGATAACGAAGTTATTTTTTGGACTTTACAAATGGGAGATTTTTCCTCTTATATGAATAAGGTTATAAAAGAGTTTGAAGCGCAAAATCCCGGAATTAAGATAAAATGGATTGATGTTCCTTTTTCGGAAGGAGAAAAACGCACTCTGGCATCCGTTTTGAGTGACAATCCGCCTGATTTGATTAATCTTAATCCTGATTTTTCTGCTCTTTTGGCTCAAAGAGGCGCATTATATGAAATTGACGAGAAATATACGGAGCAATTTAATAAGGATATTATAAATTCTTTAAAATATAATGGAAAATTATATTCATTGCCATGGTATGCTACATCTGCCGTGACTATTTATAATAAAGAGCTCCTGTCCGCGGCGGGGGTAAAAATGCCTGAGACTTTTGAAGATTTAGGTGAAATAGCCTCGCAAATTAAAGAAAAAACCGGAGCCTATGTTCTTCTTCCAAATATTACTGAAAATGATACAATGCTGCGAATTTTAAATAAGTATGGCGTAACTGCGTCAAATATCAATTCAAAAGAATCTGTTGAAGTTTTTGATTATTTTAAAATGTTATATCAAGATGGTTTGATCCCAAAAGAATCTGTAACACAGACCCACCGTGAAGCTCTTGAAAAATATATGGCAGGACAGATTGTATTTTTTCAGGCCGGTGCGAATTTTCTTAATATGATTAGGGAAAATGCTCCTTCAATATATAAAAATACTGATGTCGCCCCGCAAATAACGGGAAAACTGAAACAAAATGATTTTTCTCTGATGAATTTTGTAGTTCCGGTGCGTGCAAAACATAAAAATGATGCTTTGAAATTTGCCGTGTTTTTGACAAATTATGAAAACCAGCTTGAACTTGCAAAGCTGACAAACGTTTTAGCCGTAAATCAAAAAACTCTGCAGGATGATTTTTATACTTCTTATGATGCAAATGATTTAATTGCAAAAGCGCGTGTAATAAGTGCAAAGCAGTTAAAAAAAATAAAGCCGTCTTTTAAAACCATGAAGGATCAAAAAGAAATAAATACTATCGTAAATACTGCTGTTCAACAAATATTGTTAAACAAAAACACCACCGGGAATATTCTCGATGATGCTTTAAACAAAATTAAGTTAATGGATGAGGATTAGCACCAGAAGCCTCGTACTCCGAAGAATGACGGACCGCCGAACATAAATCCGTTTCCGCATCCGCATCCTCCGCCGAAGAAACCTCCTCCAAAAGGTCCGCAGCCGTAAATTGTAGATGTCATATAAGGGTTAAAACCGCACCCGAAAATTCCGAATGGTGATGTCAACATAGCTGTATTTATAAGTCCGATTGTTCCCTGTGCATTAGCTGCCGGATTTCCGTAACCTGCAATCGAATTTACGGCATATCCCATGTAACTTCCGGTATGACGTTGAATTTCACGTGCCGCTTCATTTCTCAATGCACCGTTCATTACATTAAATCCAAAACTCATTAAAGAATCTCCGGCACTAGCTCCATTGTTACGTGCATCTACTGCTCCTAACGCACTTCCGGCAAGAGCATTAAAGTTACTGAGTGCATATATTGCGTTGTCTATACTCATAATATTTCTCTCATTTATATACTTGTATATATATAAAGTATATTTATCAGAAAAAATTGCCTGACTTTTCTTATAATGTTAAGTATTGTAACAAGGTTGGCTAAAATATTAAAGATATCAACAAAAACAACCGAATAAATAATTAAGGAAACAATAGAAAAAAAGGGATTGAAAACATGGCAATCGGGTTTAATGCACAGTACAAATTAGGGATTGATACTACAACTTTAAAACAGGTTTCAAATGAAATTTTGAAACGTGCTGCTGAAAAAAATAGCCAATATAACATAAATACTTCTGGATTAAGCAGCTTCAGAACAACAGATATCGGCGTTGATCTTTATAAAGGTAATGTTGATACTAACGTTGCACGCCAGATTGCGATGAATAATTCAGGTTTTCAAATTCAATTAAATCAAGAAGTTATGCAGTCAATTCAGTATTTGAATGCAAAAGCTGCACAGAATGTTCAGAAAAATATTGAAGGAAAAATTACTGTTGCTTTAAATGAAGGCGTAGGAAATACTCAGAAATCTGAAGCAGCCCCTTTATTTAACAGTATCATAAGTCTCGGGGCAGGCAAAGATAAAAACGGTTCTGCACCGTCTTATAAGGGTGAATTTTTGTTTATTAAAAGAGACAAAGAAAAAGAAGAAGCTGCAGTTGCATAATTTGCAATAAAACCTCACCTGTCGGGCGAGGTTTTTATGTATCCTGTTCTTCCTTTATTTCTCTTGCAAGGTTGTAAAACTCTTCTTCTAATTCTTTTTCAGCATTTTCATGTCTTTGTTCATCTTTATCAGAACTGCTGTTGTTTTCTCGTTCTTTTTGTTCTTCAAGGGCTTTTTTACGGGCATTGATAACATTTGCAACGTTCATCATTGCAAGCGAATTCAGTGTTGCTCTTAGTTGAGCACTTCTGTCAGTATATTTTTGACTGTCCTGATTTTCCTCATCTTCGGTCCTTTTCTGCTGCGCAAAATATTCTCCGCCCTGCCCCATTTTGTCGTCCTGTGTTTTGGCAGCTGTTCCCGAAATATCTCCGCTTTTGAAATTAAACGAGCCTCCGATTCCAAAGAATCCCGCTGATCTGTTATCGACCATAAGTCTAACCCTCTGTTTATTTTCACTTCAATCTCTCTAGATAATCCTATCAGATTGAATGATATAATAACTCATCTGAAAATATTATTTTGCTACTGTTTTAATAAAAGTTTACATATTTTATAAGTTTATTTAAATCACCTTGTTATAAGACACTTGAATGATGTTTGTGTGTTGAAAAAAAAGGGCATATATGTTATTATAATAATAGAACTATTACAGGAAGGATGTTTATGAGAAGATTAAAAGGTTTTACAATGACCGAATTAATGGTGGCTCTTGCTATAATTGGTATTCTTGTAGCTGTGGTTACTCCTACTATTATGAAGACCAGACCTAATAAAAATAAAATGATGGTTAAAAAGACATTTTATACCACTGAACAGATTGTGGCTACATTGATTAATGATCAGAGACTTTATCCTGATTTGCGTGATGCCTGCGAAGATGATTGGATAGATGATTCGGTTGAATGTGCCTGGGGATTTGATTATGATAAACAGGTTAAATATGAAGGTGAAACATATCAGGGAAATACAAAGTTTGAGGGTTTATTCAGAAGCAGACTTAATGTAAAATCCGGTGATGATGATGTATTTTTCACTACAGATGGTGTAAAATGGGATTTGTCAGGAACCGAAGGCGCTTGGACCTCTAATAAAAGTACTCCCGGATCATTTGACGATCAGACAAATGCTGCTGGTATTGGAGAAATTCTTATTGATGTAAATGGAGATGATGAGCCTAACTGTAGACAGACAGATACGGGCTGTGATGCTGACAACTTTGATCAATATGTAATACAGGTTCTGGCTACGGGTAAAATGCAGGTAGATCCTGATGATGCCAAAGCTGTTGAATGGGTTACAATTAACACTTCAATCCGTGACGCTTTATAATAAAGTAATCGAATAATCGCGCCTGATTTATCAGGTGAGGAAAGTCCGTGCATTCAAGGACAGGCAGCCGGAGAAATTCCGGACGGTGTGAACCGGTGGATAGGGCCACAGAAATGCAGATTACGGGCATAGGGCAGTGAAACAGCTTGGCTTGGTAAAAGCTCAGGGCATACAGATTTCAGTAACCCCGTTAAATGTTTGTAATCACAGACTGCCGATGGGCAAAAATGTCACAGGCGATGGTGCAACGGTGAGTTAAGAGCTTCACCGGCGGTATTGAGAGATACCGGCCAGGTAACCCCCTGCAGAATGCAAGATTAACTTGAAGGTTTAAAGGCTGTCCGCCTACTTCAGAAATATCGCTAGAGATTGAAAGTAATTTCAATACCAGACAGATGATTATTTAGAAACAGAACACGGCTTATGAGTTACTTTATTTTTTTTTTAAATATCCCTCTATAAGGGGGATATTTTTTATTTCAGGTCCTTTAATTTTCTGGCAAGGGACAAACCGGCAGGAAGCGATAATATTACATTTTCATAATTCGGATTTGAATTTATTGCGTCTATAAAAGGTTTACATTTTGCCTCATGCGATAATACGTTGTCACATGCTATTATACCGTTCTTTTTCAAATGTTTGTCTATAAACTCAAAATATTTTATATACTCAGATTTATTGGCATCAATGAAAGCAAAATCAATTTCAAAGTCATCAGGTAAGTATTCAAGATGCATTAAAGCAGAACCTTTAAGGGTTGTTATTATCTCAGATACACCGCAGGTTTTAAAGTTTTCTTTTGCGATATCAAGACGTTTATCATAGAATTCAATTGTTGTAAGATGTCCGCCGTTTTCCTTAACCGCTTTCCCAAGCCAGATTCCGGAATACCCGTTTGAAGTGCCGATTTCCAAAACATTTTTGGATCCTTCCGTCTTTATAAGCGTATACAAAAATTCACCTGTAACTCTTGCTATATTCCAGAATTGTTTTTGGGTAACTTCCAAATCCGCAAGAACTTTTTCTGTTGTGTCATCAAAGTATTTTATCATTTTTTTATCTGTTATGTTATTTATTAATCTTTTTTACTTTTTCTGTTACTACAATGGAATTTGCCGGAATATCAATAGGTATTGTTTTTATAACCTTATTAGTTCCGAGGTCAAATACTGTATATAAAGAAGCTTTTGTATCTGTAATCAATGCAATATTTGTATTTTCAATTTGATTTATCTTTGTAGAAAAACCGTTTGTGTTCAAATATATAGAATCGGTGATAATATCTGTCTTTGCATCAAGCACCTGAATAGAATTATCACCTGCACCTAGCACATAAACTCTGTCATGAAATGCAATCATATCAATTGGTTTTTCACAGATTTCGACTTCTGCAATCAGACCGATTGTATCGTAATCAATTATTGCAAGTCTGTTTTTTGTTCTGCTTGTTATATAGATTTTGTTGTTTGTGTACAAAATTTTTGAAACATTCGGAAATTTTCCTATTTCTTTTAAAAGATAATTGTTATCAAGTTCAATTGCCCATATATCACGTGTTTTCTTATCATAGTAGAAAAGTTTTGAACCATCATCCGACAAAGTAAGTTTTTCACACATTCCGGTAATTTTTATCTGTTTTGAAAGAGTCATAGTCTCGAGGTTAACGATATAAATACTTGAATCTTCCGCACTAGAAACGTATGCAATATTTTTTGCTGTATCAATAATTATTTCATCAGGCTGGGTTTTTATATAAATCTGCTTGATAATCTGGTCATCTGCAAGCGATATAACATCAATAGACGGTTTATCATATGCAGTTACAAGTAAAAATTTATCATCATAAGCTTTCATTGAAATAGGCACATTTGTCTGTGCAAGAGAATATTCAGGAGTTTTGGCCCCTAAATTCAGTACCTGAATATTTTTCGAATATGGTGATGATACATAAAAACTTTTGTTTTTTAATTGCGGAATTTGAGAAAGGGTCTTTAACGTAGAACCGGAAAGTTGTGTAACAACCGGTTTTGAATTTTCAACGCGTATTCCCGGATCATTTATGGTTTTAATCTCAAGATTGCCGACAATTGATTTTAAATTCTCTGGAATTACGAGTCCTTTAGGTACAAGCATATCCTGCGGTAAAAGTCCTGTCCTCAACTCCATCGGAGGATTTGCCATTTTATAAATAGTTTTATTTCCATGCGTATCAGTCAAAACTTTCAATAAGGCAAAATCATTATTTAATATTACAATATTAGGTTTGTCCGCCAGAGATTTTCCGGAAGGATAAGTTTGTTTTATCTGTATTGTTTCAGGTGTTATGACTTTTGCGGGGAATAAAGGAAGATAAATCGTATTATCAGGAAGAATTATAACACCATCAAATCTGAAAGTAGTTTTGGGAAAGTCATTACTGATAAACTGCTGAACATTATCAGGTATTTTAGCGGCAAAAGACGGTACGGCAAGAGATAGCATTACTGCTGCCGTTAAACATATCTTAGCTGCTTTCCCTCTCAACTCTTTTCCATTCATCACTGAAATACTCCCTTAACCTTATCCATTATAGAAGATTGCTGTACAGCTTTTTTATTATTCTGAATTTCATATAATTTTTTATACAAAATTCTTTCTTCATCAGTAAGTTTAACCGGTGTTTTAACAGCAACAATAACAATATGGTCTCCTCTTTGAGAAGGTCTTGCAATATATGGAACTCCGGCTCCTTTTATTTTAATCGAATTGCCGCTTTGCACTCCGGCCTGAACAGTAATTTTTTGCTTACCGTCAAGAGTATCTACTACAATATCATCTCCCAGAGCTGCCTGTGAAGGGGTTATATCAAGTCTTGTATATACGTCATTTCCTTCTCTTTTAAAGTAATCGGAAGACTTTACATGTAATACTACATACAAATCACCTGCAGGACCACCGTTTGTTCCGGCATCACCTTCATGGGAAACACGAATTTTAGATAAATTATCAACTCCTGCCGGAATTTTTATATTAATTTTCTTTTCTTTCTGAACTTTTCCCTGTCCTTTGCAGGCCTTACAAGGATTGGTAATCTTTTTACCTGCACCTCTGCAGTCAGGGCATGTTACAATCTGAGCAATAGACCCAAGTGGTGTACGCATTACCTGTTTAACTTGCCCGGAACCATGACAGGTTGGACATGTCACCGGCTGTGAGCCCTTCTCAGCGCCTGTTCCGTTGCAGGATGAGCAAAGTTCGAGATGGTCAAATTTAATCTCTTTTTCACATCCGAAAACCGCATCTTTAAAATCAATTTCGATATCAAGTCTTAAATCATCCCCTTCAACAGGAGCATTCGGATCAGGCCGCCCGCCGAATCCGAAACCGCCCATTCCTCCGAAAAAGGAGTTAAAAATATCATTTAAGTCGCCAAAGCCGCCGGCGAATGGACCGCCTGTATCAAATCCTGCATTTTTAAGCCCGTCTTCACCATATCTGTCGTAAGTTGCGCGCTTATTATCATCCATAAGTGTTTCATAAGCTTTACCGAGTTCTTTGAATTTTTCTTCGGCATCAGGTGCTTTATTTACATCGGGGTGTAATGTTCTTGCCTTTTTTCTAAAGGCGGATTTTATCTCTTCCTTGGTCGCAGTTCTTGAGACCTCAAGTATTTCGTAATAATCTGTCATTTATAATAATTCTTCCCTATTCTGCATCTTTAATTGTATTTTATCATGTAAATCCTCAGGGGCAAAAAAGCTTTTTAGTCCTGTGAAGTTGCAACATTCACAAGAGCGGGTCTTAAAACTTTATCTCCCATTTTATATCCTTTTTGCAGTTCATTGATAATTGTATGTTCCGGTTGTTCGGAGGTTGGTGTTTGCATTACTGCATCATGAAAATTCGGATCAAATTCTTTACCTTCTGTTTCTATGGTTTCAAGGCCTAATTTTGTCAATGCATCTACAACCTGCTTATGGACAAGATCAAAACTTTCTTTAACTTTTTCGCAATCGTCAACTCCTTCAAGAGCTTTTTTGCCTCGTTCAAAGTTATCAAGAACCTCGATCATTTTTTTCAGAGCATTTTCTGTACCAAATTTTAAAAGTTCTTCTCTTTCATGTTCCTGTCTTTTACGGTAATTATCAAAGTCTGCAGCAAGTCTTAAATACTGCTGGTTTAAAGTATCGTATTTTTGCTGAAGCTCATTTATCTCTGAGTTTGATGTTTCAGAGACATTTTCCGGTTGGTTATTTCCGCATTCAGAAGTCTCTTTTTTAGTATCTTCTGCAATATTATCGGAATTTTTAAACGGATTATTGTTATGATGTTTATGTGACATTTCTCTACCTCTTAATTAATATTTATATTGTATATTATAGTTTATCAATATTATTTAACAATAAAAATTTATTATTTTTTAATAATTAGCTGGATGTTGGAAAATTAGAATATCCTTTTAATAAAGCTTCCATGTATATAGAACCTTTATGAACATAATCAGGTTCATGGAGAACTCCGACTATATCATCTGCGGCCTGTAATACTTTTTCTATATCTCTTTCCGATTTATAGATATTTTCATCATTCAGGTATAAATCAAATTTTTCAATTAATCCGGAATCTTCCAGAAAGTCTACCTTACCGGCACTGCCGTCAAGGTAGTCAACTATATCTTCTTTATAGATTAAGCCTTCCTGTGCTTCTTTCATAATGTTATAATCTTCATCAATTTTAAAGTCTTGTTTTTTCATGTTAACAACTCTGTTAACCAGAGCTTTCATATAATTAAGCAATGACATTTTATTCGGTTTATCAAGAATAGATTCTCCGTTCATTTTTATATTTAAACCGCTTATTCCATTACCTATTTTTAAAGTTTGAAATTCAAGATTTACAAAGTTGTCATTTATTTCATTTTTCAACATAGGATTTGCAGCAATAACTTTTTTATATTTAGCGAGATCCTTGCCGCATTTATCATCGGTAAGTTCCATATTCATACAAACTCTTGTAGATTTTATATTATCATCTATTAATACTCTTGCGTATCCTATATTTTTCATCCCTGTAAAACTTAACGGACTCAACACTTTTTAATTATCTCCTTTGTTGATTACATTAAATCCGGAAAAAATTTTTTTTAACACTTTTGTTTTAATAAAATAAATTTTGTTACATAATTTAACTTATTTACATCATGCAAAACTAATTGTATTATTATAATAGTGAAGTGAATATATTTTTTATTTAAAAAGGTAAGAAAATTGGCTGAAAAATTTTATATAAAAGGCGGTACCCCGTTAAGAGGTGAGGTGTCAATAGGCGGAGCTAAAAATTCAGTATTAAAGTTAATGGCTGCAGCTTTATTGGCAAAAGGTGAAACAAAAATTTATAATGTTCCTGATTTGACAGACGTTGAAATCATGCTCAGCGTAATAGCTCAACTCGGTGCAAAAACGTATTATGACAAAAATGAAAAATCCGTAACAATTGATGCATCTGAACTTACAAGCATTACTGCAAAATATGAACTTGTAAGCAAAATGAGAGCGTCATTTATAGTCCTCGGCGCGCTTGTTTCAAGATGCAGAGAAGCTATAGTTGCCCTCCCCGGCGGCTGTGCAATAGGTGAAAGACGTGTAGATTTCCATATTAAAGGTTTGGAAGCTTTAGGGGCGAAAATAAAAATTGAAAACGGTTATGTTCATGCAAAAGTTCCTAAACTTGCCGGAACTGATATTTATCTTGATATCCCTTCTGTCGGAGCTACAGAAAATCTTATGCTTGCATCTGTTTTAGCAGACGGATCTACAAGAATTCAAAATGCAGCTCAGGAGCCGGAAATTGTTGATCTTGCAAATTTCTTAAATTCTATGGGGGCTGATATCACAGGTGCAGGAACCTCTGAAATTGTAATAAACGGGGTTAAACAGGAAAATTTACATCCTATAGAATACACTACAATCCCGGACAGAATTGAAGCAGGAACATTTATGTCAGCAATTATTGCTACAAAAGGAAAGGCAATAATCAGAAATGTTTTTCCTGCTCATTTGACTTTCTTTACGGATAAGCTTTTAAAGATGGGGGCAAATATCAAATTGATTGAACCTACTTCTATTGAAGTTTCTTGCAAAAACAGGCTTAATTCCATTAATTTTGTAACACAACCATATCCGGGATTTCCTACGGACTTACAGTCTATGGCTATGACGTTATTGACAACGGCTAACGGAGTGGGAATTATAACTGAAAGCCTTTATGAGAACAGATTTATGCAGGTCCCTGAATTACGCAGAATGGGTGCGGATATTCATCAGGATAGAAACCATGCTATTATTAAAGGGGTAAAAAAACTTACCGGTGCAACTCTGGCAGCAAGCGATTTGCGTGCCGGAGCATCTCTTGTGGTTGCTGCACTTATGGCTGAAGGAAATTCTACAATTGAAAATCTACATCATATAGATAGAGGATACGAAAATTTTGAAAATAAGCTAAGATTATTAGGAGGCAAAATAGAAAGAAGAGAAGAAGAAATTGTTTCTCCTGCTATTGAGCCTAAAGTAAATCTAACGGAGGGCTTATTATAATGGCACCTGCATATAAACGCTGGTATGATCATGATCCATTACTGCTTGAAGTCATTGAGCTTTTAAGAAATTATCAGACAGAATTAAGGGCGCAGGCTGAAATTTTTCTGCAGAAAATTGAAGAGAAAGTTTCTAAAGAAACTATCGATAAGTTTTACGCTATGGTCAAACCCGTTAATGCAAATAACCGTTGGTATGATAAAGATCCCGTAATTTCAAAAACAGTTGAAATTTTAAGAATTGTACCTCCTGAAGCCCAGAAAATTTGTGCTCAGAATTTTATAAGAACACTTAAGGAAATGGGTATTGAATACGAAAGTCCAAATAAGACGGATGTAAAATAAAAAAGCTCCATTATGGAGCTTTTTTATTTTATGTTAAAATGATTTTATGTTTAAAATTCCTGTCCCTGAAAATAATGAAAATTATGCCCTGTTTGAAAGATACATTGCACGATCTTTTTCGTTTGCAGCAACAGGATTAACAACTCTTTTAAGGCTTTTACTTATTATAAAAATAAAAGAAATTTCAAGTAAAAAAATTCTTGTTATCACATCAACCGAACAAAATGCCCTAAAATACCAAAACGATTTATTAAAAGGATTTGGGAAAAAATCAGAGCTTTTACCGTTTCAAAATATTTCGATGTATGAAAGTGTATCACCTAACAGGTATGATTATGCCGAACAGGTTAGAATTTTAACTGAAACACCTGATATAGTAATAGCTCCTGTCAAAACACTGCTTGAAAAATTCCCGTCAGCAGATTTTTATGATGAAAATTCAATATGTTTAAAAATCGGTGATGAAATTGATGTTAAAAAATTTGCACAAAAATTCATTGACCTTGGCTATAAACGTGCAACAATGGTTTCAGATATAGGAGAATTCAGTATCAGGGGTGATATTATAGATTTTTACTCTCTAGATAAACATCCTGCAAGAGTTGAACTCTGGGGGGATGAAATAGTTGATATCCGGTATTTTAACAACGAAACCCAAAAATCAATAGAAAAACTTAAATCCGCAAAAATTATGCCAATGTATAAGTTTACGCTTGCAGGCGGCATACCTCAGGAAATTAAGCCGGAAGATGAGGACGGATATTTTGAAGGAATTGAGATTTATCAGAACTATTTTAACAATAATCTTGTAAGCATTTTGGATTATTTTAAAGATTACATCCTTGTGTTTGACGAAACTTCTGAAATTTACGCTAAATACGAATTCACAGACAAAAATTTTGAAGAACAACTTCAAGAAAATTTAAAACTTGGGCTTAATATTGATCTCAAAGGCCGCAATCACATTCCTTTTGAGGATTTTATACAAAAAAGCGCCGGATTTGTAAAAGTCGGATTAAATAATTTTCTTGACAGCGAAATGGATGAAATCATTGAATTCAACACTCAGACAGTACAGAATTTCGGCGCAAAACTTGATGAGATAGCAAGCTATATCAATTCAAAACAAGGATATAAAATAATTATTGCGACGGACTATCCTGAACGTGTAAAAGAAATTCTTGCAGAACGCAGTATTTTTGATGTTGAATATAACGAGAGTATTTCATCTCACGGGTGTATTTTAGAAGATTTTAAAACCGTAATTCTTACAGACAGGGAACTTTTTAACAAACGCACAAAAGAAATTACGTCAACTAAACGTTCTTATTACAAGGAAAAACCTGAATATATCGAAAATATTAACGATATAAAAGAGGGTGAATACGTTGTCCATAGTATACATGGGGTTGGAATATACAAAGGGCTTTCACAGCAGGAAATAGACGGACAATTAAAAGATTATCTTACAATTGAATATGCAAACAAAGACAGACTACATATTCCCGCTGAACAGATTAACCTTCTTGTTCGTTACAGAGGCTCCGGCGCTTTAAAGCCTAAACTTTCCAGAATGGGCGGTAAAGATTGGGAAAATACTAAAACCCGCGTAAAAAAAGAAGTTGAACAGGTTGCTTATGACCTTTTAAGGCTTTATGCAAAACGAAAAATGCAAAAGGGTATTCAATTCCTTCCGGACACAACCTGGCAGGTTGAAATGGAAGAAGCTTTTGAATATACCGAAACCCCGGATCAGATGAAAGCAATTAATGACGTCAAAGCAGATATGGAAAGTGAACAGCCAATGGATAGACTTATCTGCGGGGATGTAGGATTTGGCAAAACAGAAGTTGCAATGCGCGGAATATTTAAGGCTGTAACATCGGGTAAACAAGTGGCAGTAGTTGTTCCTACAACAATTCTTGCGTTCCAGCATTATCAGACAATCTCAGAAAGATTTAAGCCCTTCGGTGTAAATGTTGAACTGCTTTCACGTTTTCGCTCGCAAAAAGAGCAAAAAGAAACGGTTAAACATCTTGCAACAGGAGAATGCGATGTTGTTATAGGCACACACAGGCTTTTACAGGAAGGCATAATTTTTAAGGATTTAGGGCTTCTTGTAATTGATGAAGAACATCGCTTCGGGGTTCGCCATAAGGAAAAATTAAAACAGTTACGTGAAAATATTGATATTATTACAATGTCGGCAACTCCAATTCCGAGAACACTTTATATGTCACTATCAGGGATTAAAGATATGTCGATTATCAACACTCCGCCGAAAAACAGGCTTCCTATAAAAACCTACGTCGGAGAATGGAATGAAAATATGGTGAAAAATGCCATAATCCACGAACTTGACAGAGAAGGCCAGGTATTCTATCTGTACAACAGAGTAGAAACAATTGACGAATTTAGAATGCAGCTTCAAAAACTTGTTCCCAATGCGCGTATTGCAATCGGCCACGGACAGATGGATGAAAAAACTCTTGAAAAAGTAATTATAGATTTTGCAAATCACGAATATGACGTTCTTCTTGCGACAACAATTATTGAAAACGGGATTGACATCCCGAATGCAAACACAATGATTATTCATAATGCCGACAAATTTGGTCTTGCACAGCTTTATCAATTAAGAGGGCGTGTAGGACGCTCCCAGCGTCAGGCTTACTGTTACTGTTTATATACAAAATCAAAAGAAATTACATCTGATGCCGTTCAAAGATTAAAAGCAATAAAAGAATTCACAACGCTCGGAAGCGGTTATCAGATAGCGATGCGCGACGTTGAAATCCGCGGAGTCGGAAATATTCTCGGGACAAAACAGCACGGACATATGGTTAATGTCGGTTTTGACACTTACTGCCAGCTGCTTGAAGAAACGGTTCAGGAACTTCAAGGACAACATATAGATAAAACAGAACCTACAATCGTGGATATTAATGTAACGGCATTTATCCCTGATGAATGGGTGGGCTCTAAAGAACAGAAAATGATTGAATATAAACGTCTGGCGGATGTTAAATCTGATGTTGAATTGGATTATATAACCGAAGAGTGGAAAGACCGCTTTGCAAAGCCGCCTGAAAGTGTTGAAAACTTAATAAAACTTATCAAAATCAGACTTGCTGCAACAGATGTAAAAATTTCACTTATTAGAGAAACCGATTCTAATATAAGAATTTACACACCTTACACAGCTTTGGAATGGAAAATTATTCAAAAAACACTTCCATCAGAAATTCTTAAACGCATAAAATTTACAATTGCGCCAAAATCTTGCACTGAGGGAAATTCTATTTTATTATTGAATAATACATACATGAATTTTAATGAAGTATTTAACATTTTAACAGATTTGTTTTATTATATATATAAAACCATAAATGAATATAAAAATTAAAAAGAAGGAGACATTATGAGAGGGAAAAACAACGGGAGCACAGCGACCAGCAATAGTCCGTCAAATGCATTCAGCATCGGCAAAGGTGGTAAAATACTGGCAACACTTGCAATTTCAGCGGTATTATTTGCCGGATGCGGATTGAAGTCAGGGGAAGCAATCATTAAGGTTAATGATAAAACAATTACTCAGGGCCAGTTTGATCAGGAGTTTGATAAACAGGCTGGAAACGGTATTGCCAAAGCTTTAGGGATCAATGTTAAAGATGATAAAAACAGCTTTATATATCTGTTAATAAAAGACAGAGTAATTAACGAACTTATTGTAAAAACTTTGCTTGATGAAGAAATTGCTAAACGCGGCATTAAGGTAACAAATAAAGATGTTGATGATGCAATTAAAGAAATAATTGACAAGTTAGGTTCCAAAGAACAGCTTGATGCTCTTCTCAAACAACATGGAATTTCAAACTCTGACTTTAAGAAAGACCTGAGAGAAGAGGTTAAAATGAAAAAGTTAGCTCAGCAATTAGGATCTTCAAATGTTTCTGATGCTGAAGCCAAAAAATTCTACAACGAAAATCAGGATAAATTTAAACATCCTGACAGAGTAAGAGCATCTCATATTTTGATTTCGGTTAATCCTCAGGAAATAACGGAAGTAGTTAAATCTGACCCTAAAAATAAAGATCTTGATGAAACTGCTATAAAAGCTAAAGTTGAGGAAGAAATTAAAGCTAAAGAAGCTAAAGCAAACCAAATCTTAGCTGAAGCCAAAAAAGATTTAACACAATTTGCCAAACTTGCAAAAGATAACTCTGATGATACCGCAACAGCATCAAAAGGCGGGGATTTAGGTTTCTTTGCCGCAAAAGAAATGGTTCCGGAGTTTTCAAAAGCTGCTTTTTCAATGAAACCTAATACTATTTCAGATAAACCTGTAAAATCACAATTCGGTTACCATATTATAATGGTAACTGATAGAGCCGCTGCAGGGCAGGAACCGTTTGAAAAAGTTAAAAATAACATCAAAGCTTATCTTGAAAACCAGAAACAGATTGAATCTATTGACAAGCTTACTGAATCGTTAAAGAAAAATGCAAAAATTGAATATGTAAATCCTGAATATAATCCTGATAAGGTAAAAGAAGATGTTCAAGAATCTATTAAAAACAGCGGTGAAGCAGCCAAAAAAGCAAAAGAAGCTGCTGAAGCTAAAAAGAAAAATAAATAAGAAATTTGAAAATGAAAACGGCCTTTTAAAAGGCCGTTTTTTAATTTATCGTAATTTATAATAAAATGTGATATAATATTTTTATGAAAATTTTAGGCATAGATCCCGGGCTGGGTATTGTGGGTTATTCTGTTATTGATTATGACGGAGAAAATACAGTACTTTTACATTCAGGTTCAATTCAAACCAGAAAGGGCTCAAGAGAGGCATCAAGACTTCTGGAAATTTTTGAGGATATGACTGCACTTGTTGAGAAATATGCTCCGGATTGCGCAGCTATTGAAAAATTATTTTTCTTTCGTAACAGAACAACAGTTATGCCCGTTGCCCATGCGCGTGGTGTTATTTTAACGGTGCTTGAAAAGTTTAAAGTTCCGATTTTTGAATATACACCGATGGAAGTTAAACAGGTTCTTACCGGTTACGGCAGGGCAGACAAAAAAGAAGTTGAACATATGGTTAAATTATCCCTCGGTGTTGAAGCTCTTCCAAAACTGGACGATACCGTTGATGCTATTGCTATTGCAATATGCCATACAAGATCTGCTGATATTGTCGGAGGTATATAATTATGCCTAAAAAAATAATGGTTTTTGTATTCGTTGCAATTTTACTGGCATGCTTGGGTTCATTCTTAAGTAAACCTGAAGAGCATAAACCTGTTATAACGCATGTTCAAAAACGGGATACCGATGCTGTACAAAAATATAAGCCTGAGATTGAATATGATAATAAAAGTTTTAATGGTAATACAAATAATGTAAAATTTAGCGGGGAAATAGGCAGTAATAGAAAATATTTGGATGAACAATTTAAAAATAATTATATTGACCGTACTTTAACCGGCGGCAAACTTGTAAGATGGAACCCTGCAACATTTCCCTTAAAAGTTTATATTGAAGATATCCCTGATTTGCCGGATTATTATGCAGAACAGGTAAAGAAAGCATTTATATTATGGCAGCAGTCAAGCGGAGGATTACTTTCTTTCGTATTTACGGATATCAAAGATTATGCCGATATAAGATGTTTTTTCCCTGAAAATTTTAATACTGAACAATCTGAAAACAAAATGGTTACGGGGACTACACGTTTTACATATAAAAATGATTTAATTAATTATGCTCAAATAGATTTTGCACGTTATGTATCCGGTAGTAAGTATTTCTCTAAAAATGGTATATATTCAACAGCTGTACATGAAGCGGGACATGCTCTCGGGCTTGGAGGACACAGTGTTAATCCGGATGATGTTATGTATCCTGTATCATCAAATTATCATACAAGATTGAGCACAGGTGATCTCAGCACCCTGAAACTTCTTTATTCTATTGTCCCTGACGTTTCAAATAAAGATTTTTCTCAAAAACAAAAAGAAACTTTTCTGACATCATATGATGTTTTTGGCAATAAAGATACGAGAGTTGATATTGAATTAGAGAGCACAAAAGCAGATATTGATGCAACAGGATTTGATGTTTCCAGTAAAACAATAAGAACTGCAAATTTGTATTATAAGAAAAAAGATTATAATAGTGCTGTTGCTAACTATAAAAAGAGTTTGACGCTGCTTGCTGATAAAAGTCAGATTGAAATTGTTAGTATGAGAATTGCATTCTGTTATTATTATTTAAAAGACTACAATAATGCATTAACTTATGCTAATAAGTCTGAAGAATTAAAACATGATAACGAAAAATTATCTTTCATAACTGTTTTATACTATGAGACTGGCAATTTGAAGGAAGCGAAGCAACTTGCTGAAAGCCTTATAAATTCTTCCCCTTCTGATAAAAAAATTTATAATGTTTATATGGTGCTGCACAATATTTATCTTAAAGAAAAGAATTATGAAGCAATTGATAAGCTTTACAATCTTGGCATAACTAATTTCCCTTCAAATCCTCCGCTTAGAAAAAAGTAAATTAGATGTTTGTCATACAATTTCAATCGTGTTATGATTATTTCTATGAATATTAATTTAATATTATTAAGACAAATTTCTGTATTAAGCATATTTTTCGGGGCGCTCCTCGGGGCTGTAACATTAATTCCGTATGTAGGAACAATTTCTTTTACATTTTTAATATGTTTCATAGCCCCCCTTGTAATATGGATTTTAATTAAATACAACTGTCTTTCTTTATCGTCCGTAAAAGATAGCGTAATAGTCGGAGCAATAGCCGGCTTTGTTTCTTATCTGGGTTTTTCAATAATTTATGTTCCAATTTCTGTTGTATTGATGAAGTTTTTTCATATAGCAGCAAATTATGGTGTCGGTTTAATGCTGCAAAATGCAAATCTTTTTATACTTGTAGTGATATCGCTTTTTTTAGGCGTGCTTGGAGCAACAATTAATGCTTTTACCGGTTTTTTAACTTTTTATGTTTTAAATTTATATAATTCAATGAGGAAATAAAATGGCAGAATTTCATTCAAAAATAAAAACAATAGAATGGGTTGATAATTATTCAAAAATGGTTGATCAAACTATACTTCCGTACGAATTTAAGTATGTTAAGATTACAGGCGGTCAGGAGATGTTTGATGCAATTAAAACAATGATAGTCCGAGGGGCTCCGGCAATTGGTGTTGCAGGGGCGCATGGAGTAGTTTTATATGCTCAGGAACTTGCAGGTGAAAATCTTTCTCGTGATGAATTTGTAAAAAAACTTCTTGAAAAAGCTGATTATATGGCAACATCACGACCGACGGCCGTAAATTTAATGTGGGCTGTTGAAAAACAAAAAGAAGTTATAAAAAATTCCACATCAGATATACAGGGAATTGTTGAAGAATTAAAGCAAAACGGAATAAAATTGGAAGATGAAGATATTGCGATAAACAAAAAAATCGGGGATTACGGTGCGGAAGTTGTCCCGAAAGGTGCGGCAATTTTAACCCACTGTAATGCAGGCGGTCTTGCGACTGTCGGCTATGGAACAGCATTGGGGGTTGTACGTTCAGCTTTTGCTAATGATCCAACTATTCAGGTTTTTGCAGATGAAACAAGACCGCGTCAGCAAGGAGCAAGAATTACCACATTTGAACTTACAATGGATGGAATTCCAACAACATTAATCACTGATGGTATGTGTTCGTATTTTATGAAAAAAGGCATGATTGATATGGTTGTCGTAGGGGCAGATAGAATTGCTGCAAATGGTGATACTGCAAATAAAATCGGAACATATACAGTTGCGATTGCTGCGAAATACCATAATATACCTTTCTATGTGGCAGCGCCTTTATCAACAATTGATAGAAGCATTAAAACCGGTGAGGAAATTGTTATAGAAGAACGTTCCCATGAAGAAGTAACACACATAAACGGGAAACTGATATGTGCGCCTGATGTAAATGTTATTAATCCCGGGTTTGACGTAACCCCGCATGAACTTATTACAGGTATAATTACAGAAAAAGGGATTTTACGTCCGGATTACAATAAAGCAATTGCAGAAGCATTTGCTAAATAAACATTTTTGAACGGATATTTTTTAACTCGGCGATTGTCTTTGGATAATCGCCGTTTGTTAATTCCCCTACTGCTTTATAAAGTTTTAAAATTGCGTGCTCTATATTTTTATGGTTCATAGTAACCATATCATTTGCCATCTCTTCATTTGATAGTGCAAGGCGTGTCATATCGCGGAAACCGCTCGATGCAATTTCCAATGCAAGCGGGTTATCTTTTGCGGCAAGCATTAAGGCCTGTGCTATTACCATTGGCATATGCGATATCATTGCAACAGCTTCATCGTGTTTTTCGGCAGTAGTGAAAACAGGCTTTGCCCCTACGTAATTAATAATTTCTAAAAGCAGGTCATTTTTTTCTCCTGTAATTACCCATTTAGCATTTTTAAAAAGTCCTTCAAAAGAGTTTTCAAACCCTTTATGTTCAGTTCCAGCCATTGGGTGTGACGGGATAAATTTGTATGGTCTTTCTTTTTCTGATACAAATTTTTTAAGGCTGCAAACATCAGTTACGACGGTTTCATGATTTAGAAATTTGTCCAGCTCGTCAAGAACTGCAAGAGTTTTGTTCATCGGCGTGCATACAAAAATTAAATCTCTGTCTTTTAATACATCATAAGATTTGAATATTTTATCACCACTTTGAGACTGTGATACCGCGATTACATCATATGCTTTTTGTAAATCTTTAAATAACGAGCCGCCTATTAAACCTAAACCAATAATTCCTATTTTCATAAGATGATTATATCATATAAAATTGACTGGAGAACTATTGTTTTATATAATCAAAATTAAAAAAGGGGGTTATTATGGATTTGTTAGAACTTTTAAAGAAAAGATATTCGGTTAGAAAATTTGACAGCAGAAAGGTTGAAAAGGAAAAGCTTGATTTAATCCTTGAGGCAGGAAGGGTTGCTCCGACTGCAGTTAATTTTCAGCCTCAGAGAATTCTTGTACTTCAAAATGAAGAAGCTCTGGGCAAATTAAAAAATTGCACGCCTTACCATTTTAATGCACCTCTGGCTCTTTTAATCTGTTATGATAAACTTGTAAGCTGGAAGCGTTCACATGATAATTATGATATGGAAACTGTTGATGCAAGTATTGTAACAACACAGATGATGTTGGAAATTGAAAATCTGGGGCTTGGTACAACATGGGTAGGTTCATTTAAGCCGGAACTGTTGAAAACTTCATTTAATATTCCGGAAAATTATGAACCGGTCGCAATTTTACCGGTAGGTTACCCTGCAAAAGATGCTGTGCCGAGTTCTCATCATAATGAAAGATATGAGTTAAGCCATACTGTATTTTATAATTCATTTTAACATATAGAAATTTTATCAAGTGAAGAAACAACATATTCAGATGTTTTGGAAAGTGTTTCAGTATTAATTTGACCTGTTGCACATAGAATTGTTTTGCCAACTCCGCCATGTTTTGCCGCAAGATAATCCATAGGTGCATCTCCAATCATTATAGTATGCTCAGTATTAGATTTTAAAAGTTCAAGTGCCATTTTGACCGGTACGCCGCTTTCTTTTGTTTCTTTTGTAGATTCTCGTCCTATGACAACATTAAACAGATTTTCCCAGTGAAAATGTTTGAGGGTTAAAAGTGTAGATTCCTTAGAATCAGATGTTACAATACCTGTCTTAATCCCTTTTGATTTGACCGATTTTATAAAGTTTATTGCTTCATCAATCGGTTTTGTGTACTCTGACATATTTTCATAAAATAATTTACTTACATTGTCAAAAATTTCTTCAATCTGTTTTTCAGTAATGTTCACGCCTATATTATTTAGATCTTTACAAAAAATTTCAATAATAACAGGTCTGGAATACATTGCAGTAATTCCGTCCTGCAACATTTTACCCGTTGAAATGTCATAGCCTAGTTTTAAACAAAGAATGGGAAATACTGATTGCTGCAAGTTAAATCTTTTAATTATTTCCGAAACTCTCATTTCTGTCATTTTTCCCCAGAAATAGTGCAAATCTATGAACGTCCCGTCTTTATCAAAAAGAATTGTATCAATATTAGTGATTTCCCACCAGTTTGTTTTAAGATTAATCATTATTATCCTTTTATAACAGTGTTAATAAGTTCTTTCGCTATTTTCACCGCTTCATTTATTAAATTTTGATCATTGAGCAGGTTATCGTTTATAAGATATTTTTTTACAATTTTTCTTGCATAGGAACCGACAGCCAGACAGTGAGGTGTAACTCCGCATAAATGCGCAAGTTCTATTGATTTTGTGTTTGTGCCGCCCGACATCATAATGTATGCCGGAAAGTTTGCATTCTGAAATAACTGTGCTGTTGCAACTGCCTGAAGGGTCGTACCGTAATTATCATCACTTCCGCTCATTGCTATGCCGTCAGCCTGTATAATTGTTGTATAAGGTTTTCTTATACTAAGCATTTTCTTTACCCGTTCTTTTAATTTTTTGTCGCCTAGTTCCGAACGGTCGATTGATATACATAACATTCCGTCGAAGAAATCGTTTATTTGAAGCCATTTATCCATTACATCCTTTTCATCAGTAGAAATTGCGTGGAATTCGATACAATCAATTCCTTTTTCTATCAATTTAGGAAGTACTTCTTTATAATCCTGTAATTGGCTTACCATTTCAATTGCCTGTTTAGGACAATTGTGCGCACACTGTGTACAGCCAATGCATCTTTCTTTTTTTACTTTATATTTATCCAGTTCAATTATTGCGTCGTGAGGACAGATTAGTTTACACTTACCGCATTTGACGCATTTATTCTGGTCAATTACAGCCTTTGTTATATGAGGGTCTCCATCAATACCTACACTTACGCATAAATATCTGTTCTCTTTTATGCCTGCTCTTTCCAGACCTCTTTTTGCTGCATCAACAATTTCAGGTTTAGCGCATAAGTCAAAGAAATTACATCCTGCAAGTGAATAAATTGTTACAAGTTTTTCAACTTCTGCGGCATCTTCGTTACCTGCTCCGCAGACAAGCTTAAAGCATTCTTTTTTGTCTAATAAATCTTTTAACATAACTACCTTCTTAATTATTAAATCGGAGAGGGTGGGATTCGAACCCACGGAGGGTGTTACCCCTCACAGACTTTCGAGATCCGCACCTTAAACCACTCGGACACCTCTCCTTTTTTATTTAGTTATAATATCATTATGATGAAAACATTTTGTTCCGTCAACGTAATCTTTTACTATATTGCCGTTGCCGGTAAGTTTGTATTTGTATATAGTTAAGCCGTCCAAGCCTACAGGACCTCTTGCATGGGTTTTGTTTGTGGAAATGCCGACTTCTGCTCCGAAGCCGTAACGAAAACCGTCTGCAAACCTTGTTGATGCATTAAAGTATACTCCTGCTGAATCTACTTTGTTCATAAATTTTTCTGCATTTTCAATATTTTTTGTAATAATGCTGTCTGTGTGGCCTGAACCGTATGTGTTTATGTGTTCGATTGCTTCATCAACATTTTTCACGAGTTTGAACGAAAGAATTTTATCCCCGTATTCATGCGACCAGCTTTCAGGTTTATCAATCAGTTGAATTTCCGATAATTGCAAAGCTGCCAGAAGATTGTCGATTTTGGGGAATTTTTCGTGGATTAAAAGTGTTTCAACAGAATTGCAGGCACTTGGATATTGTGTTTTTGCATCTGTTACAACTTTTATTGCCATATCAAGGTCGGCTGTTTCATCGACAAATATATGACAAATTCCGTCAGCGTGTCCGAGAACCGGAATTTTTGTATTTTCTTTAATGAATTTAACGAGTTTGTTGCCGCCGCGCGGGATAAGCAGGTTAATATATTTATCGCATTGAAGCATTTGGGCGACATCATCATGTGTAAACACCTGTTGAACAACGTTTTGGGGAAATTCTGAAACTTTTTCAAGAGCCGAATTTATAACGGAAAGAATTTTTTTATTTGTATTAACACTTTCTTTACCGCCCTTTAAGATTACTGCATTTGCGGATTTTATTGCAAGGGACGAGATTTGTGCGATAACATCCGGTCTTGCCTCAAAGATTATCCCGAGAACCCCTATGGGACAAGAAACTTTATATAAAGTCAGGTCGCTGTCGAGTTCGCGGACAAGCAGTTTTTTATTTACGGGATCTTCAAGTTTTGCGACATCTCTAATACCTTGAATCATATCGCGCATTTTGTTATCATCAAGCTTTAGGCGGTTGAATGTGGATTTTGAAAGTTCGCCGTTTTGAACAAGTTTTTCCGCATCTGCCAAGTCTTTTTTATTTGCTTCAAATATTTCGTTTTTGTGTGCTTCAATTTCATCTGCTATTTGAATTAATGCTTTATTTTTAATTTCAGTTGATAAATCTGCAATTTTTAGTGAAACTTCTTTTGCATTTTTAGCAATTTGTATAAAATCCATGCTCTCTCCTTATAGCAGTGTAATATTGTCGCGTGTAATTATTGCATCATAGTTTTTGAAGCCGAGAATTTCCATAATATTATCAGAGTGGCAACCGATAACTTTTCTGCAGGAATCCGAGCTGTAATTTACTATTCCGCGTGCAATTTCGTTATGTTTTTCATCAAGGATAGATACAACATCACCCTTGTTAAATTCATTTATTACCTCGCAAACACCGATTGGGAGCAGACTTTTTTGCTTAAGCAGTGCTTTTTTTGCACCGTCATTGACGACAATCTGCCCGATAATATTTGTAGCGTAGCCAATCCAGCGTTTTTTGTCAGGTAAATTTTCTGTTTGCGGTAAAAACATTGTACCAATATCTTCACCTTCAAATATTTTTTTGATTACATAAGGAATTTTTCCATTTGCAATTAAGACTTTTCCCCCGAATCTTGTAACCATTCTTGCAGCTTTTAATTTTGTTCTCATACCGCCTCTTCCGCCTTCAGAGGCATCTGTGCCTAGTGCGAGAATATCTTCTGTGACTTCTTCAACTGTTCTGATAATTTTTGCATCAGGATTTGTTTTCGGGTTTTTGTCGTATAAACCTTCCACATCAGAAAGAATTACAAGTAAATCTGCGTCAAGTTCACTTGCAACAAGTGCAGACAGTTTATCGTTATCAGAAAAACATACTTGCATATGTTCAAACTGCGGATGAACTTCTACGGTTGACACTGTATCGTTCTGATTGATAATCGGAACAACCCCGAGCTCCAAAAGTTTATTTAATGTCGTTCTGAGGCTTAAATATCTTTGTCTCAGTGAAAAATCGTCTTCTGTTAGAAGAATTTGTGAAGCTATAAGACCGTAAGTATCAAAACCTGTTTCGTAAATAGACATTAATTTACTCTGTCCTATTGCGGCACACGCTTGTTTAAGGGCAACTCCTTCAGTGCTTTCCAGACCGAGCCTTTTTTTGCCCAAACCTACCGCGCCGGATGTGATTACGATAACTTCTTTTCCTTGCCTTGCAAGACGTGCAAGATCTTCAATAAATGAAAAAACTCGCGGGAGTGATACATAACCGTCATCCCCTCTTAAAATGTTTGTTCCGAATTTGAAAACGATACGTTTTGCTTTAATAAATTCCTGTCTGTTCATAGCTAAATTATATTACAAAAATTTTACAAAAAAGCAATTATTTATAAAAAAAATTTTTATTTATATATGGAAGGTAGGTTATATGGTTAGTAATATAGGAATGCAATATCAGCCTATGCAAGCATATAATACGTATAGGCAAATACCACCGGTTAAACAAAAATTGGAACCAGTGAAGCCTCAACCGAAAGAGGAAAAGAAAGGTCTTTCTATCGGGACAAAAATTGCAATAGCGATTGGCTGTGTAACAGCGTTAATATTTGCTGATTATTTTTTTAGAGGTAAAAATTCTACAAGTAAGGCTGTTATAAATAAAATTGAAACCTTATTAAAGAATAAAAAGGTTCAGGAACAATGTAAAAAGAGTAACATTGAGACCGATATTAATAAAATCAAAGAAAAAAGTTATGAAAAACAGTTAGAGTTTTTAGAAGATTTTTTGGATATTGTAATACAGGTTGTATGATGATAATTTAACATAACAAATGTTATCGGCAACTAAAAACAAACTAACCTACTTTATTTGCCTCCGGCGGGTCCTCCAGACAGGGGCACTTTTGGTGGCAAAAGTGCCTCAAAACCATCGGCACGCTTCACTCACTAATAATTGCAATGGCTCAGCCATAAGGCGTGTAAACTCGCTTATGCTCAAACAATACACGCCTTTGAAATTTGCTTCGCCTGCAATTATTGCTCGTTTTCGCTATCGCCGCATTATGTTACATAAATTTTAGTGAGCTTTGCTCACCGAAAACAGCCTGTGCCTTCTTACCCTCTGTATACGAATATTCCCCCACTCTTCAAAATGAGGGGAAATATTCCGATAACATTTGTTATGCAATAAAATAATTGCACCATAATAAATTTAGTTATATACTAAAGTTACTATGAAAAATGTTAGACAAACAAATATAAATATTCACAGGGACAGCTGGGTTGAGATTAATCTTGAAAATATTGCATATAATATGCGTTCAATAAGAAAAAATACACCGAAAGGTATTAAGCTGCTTGCAGTTGTAAAGGCTGATGCTTACGGGCATGGTTCTGTTATGATTGCCCCGACACTTCTGGCGTCAGGTGCTGATATGCTTGGCGTAGCATCTATTGATGAAGGTGTTGATTTAAGACAGGCAAAAATAAATTGTGAAATTCTTGTTCTCGGAGCAGTGCCTGTGTGGGCGGTAGAAAGCGCAGTTAAAGCAGATTTAACTATTGCAATTTTTTCAAAAGAACATTTAACAGCCTGCAAACAGGCTTATGAAAGAACAGGGCAAAGACCGAAAGTTCATGTAAAACTTGATACCGGTATGAACAGAATTGGTGTTTCTTCTGATGATGCGGTAGAATTTATTAATGAAGTTCGAATAGCTGATTATTTAGAGTTTGGCGGGGTATTTACCCACCTTGCCAACGCCGAAAACAGAGAAAAAACGCAAATTCAAATTGACAGATGGAATAGGGTTATTTCTCAAATTGATACAAACGGTTTGCTTCTTCATATCTTAAATACTGCCGGTGCTATGTGTTATGATGTACCGAATTCCAATATGTACAGGGCAGGTATAGGAATTTACGGACTTTATCCGGATTTGCCTGAGGATGGGGAAAGCAAAAAGCCTATATACAAAACAGACGAAGATTACAATAGTTTTCATAGTGTGGTAAAAAAGCCTGATTTAAAACCTGTTATGTCATTAAAAGCGCGCATTGTAAATATCCATGAAGCCCGTGACGGTGAAGGAATAAGTTATGGGCACACATTTACGGCTCATGGCAATAGAAAAATTGCAACAGTTCCTCTGGGTTATGCCGACGGTGTACCGCGCGGGCTTTCAAATAAAATTTCAGGTTCTTTGAACGGAAAAGATGTCCCGCAGGTTGGAAATATCACAATGGATCAGATGATGTTTGATATTACGGGAGTTGATGCTGAGCTTGGAGATGTAATTACTTTGCTTGACGAAAAACATTCAATTGATGAGTGGGCAAAAATTCTCGGAACAATTAATTACGAATTGACCTGCCGTTTAAAGGTTAGATTACCGAGAGTTTACACAAGGGATTAATGTTATGAGCGAAAATAAATTTGACATAGGTATTATAGGTGCAGGTCCGGCAGGGTATACTGCGGCATTTCATGCAAGAGCAAAAGGCTTATCTGTTGTTCTGTTTGAAAAAGATAAAGCCGGCGGTGTTTGTCTTAACAAGGGCTGTATCCCGACAAAAGCTATTTTACATTCGGCAGAACTCTATGAAGAAATGAAGTGTTCTGCTGATTTAGGTATAACCTGTTCTGATGTTTCCGTTGACTATGCGAAAGTTGTTGAACGCAAAGACAAAATTGTTGAAAAATTGAGAAAATCTCTTGAACTTTCTCTGAAAAATGCGGGAGTTGTCACGTTTAACGCTGAAGCAAATGTTTTAGATAATCGCAAAATTTCTGCAGGCGGTGAAATTTATGAATGCGAAAAAATCATTACGGCAACCGGTTCTGCCCCGCGGGATTTTGAAAATTTAAGGTTTGACCACGAATTTGTATTAAGCTCAGATGATATTTTAAATTTGAAAATTCTTCCTAAAAGTATTCTTATAATAGGAAGCGGTGCAATCGGAGTTGAGTGGGCAAGAATTTTTTCTGCTTTTGAGGTTGAGGTTACAGTTGTTGAACTGGCAGAACATATTTTACCTCTGGCAGATATTGAGGTTTCAAAACGGGTTGAAAGAATTTTTAAGGCTAAGAAAATAAAAACTTATCTTTCAAACAGCGTTGAAAAAATAGAGGATAAAAAAGTTTATTTATCATCAGGCGATGTCCTGGAACCTGAACTTGTTCTTCTTGCTGCAGGCAGAAAACCTTACCGGTTAGATAATGCTTTATCTTGCATCGGTGATGCCTGCGGGAAAGTTCAGCTTGCGCATTTTGCAATAAAACAGGCTGTGGCTGAAGTTTCCGGAGTTGAGTTTAATGAAGGTCTTGTTCCTTCTGTTGTTTACGGCTGTCCTGAAATTGCATGGGTAGGAAAACGCGAGCAGGATTTGGAAGAAGGTACTTACAAAAAATCAAGTCTTCTTATTTCTGCGCTCGGGAAATCTCATTGTGATAACTGTTCTGACGGGTTTATAAAAATTCTTTCGCGTGACGGAAAAATTCTCGGCGCTCATATAGTTTCAAAAGAAGCATCCGCTCTAATTCAGCAAATAATAATTGCTATGCAGAATAACTTAAGTATAGATGATTTGAAAAAAGTTTGTTTTGCCCACCCGACATATTCGGAAGGAATTTTTGAATGTCTGTTCAGGTAGTTCAAAACTGCCGCCTCGCGCTAGATAGTGCCGGTCCAGAAAGGGACTTTCCCAAAATTCCAGTAAGTATTTGTAGGGTTAAGATCTTTGTGTCTGATAACTCTTTTGCGTTCAACTTTTGTTTCGGCTTTGTCTTTATCATTTTTATCCTGTTGAACCTGAACTTCTTCTTCAGTTGTTACCTGTGAGCCGGGAACTTCATAAACTTCTGCGTATGCACAGCCTGCAAAGCATAATAAACAAAATAAAGTTATTAAATTCTTCATAAGATTACTCCTGTTTGTACTTCTGTATATATATTATAACGTTTTAAGTCATGAAAATCAATATTTTTGCTATATAATTTAAAATATGCAAACAAGACTTCCTGATTATTTGAAACGACCAATTATTGATACGGATAAAACCCGTACGGTCAGAAAAATTTTGAAAACAAAATGTTTGAATACGGTTTGCGAGAATGCGCGATGCCCGAATAAAAATGAATGTTATACAAAAAATATTGCAACTTTTTTAATTATGGGCAATAATTGTACACGCAACTGCAGGTATTGCAATATTACCTGTAATCGTCCCGAGCCGTTAGATTTGAATGAGCCTCAGCATGTGGCGGAAGCAGTAAAAGATTTGGGGCTGAAATATGCGGTAATAACTTCTGTAACGCGTGATGACCTGCCTGACGGCGGGGCTGAACATTTTGCAAATTGCATTTATGAAATCAGAAAAATTTCACCTGATATAAAAATTGAAATTTTAACCCCAGATTTTAAGGGTAATAAAAATTCTCTTGATACAATAATTAAAGCACACCCTGATGTTTTTAATCATAATATTGAAACTGTACGTAAAGTTTTTAAGACAGCAAGACCCCAGGGAAATTACGACTGCTCACTTGAAGTTTTGAAATATGTTAAAGATAACAGCGACATTATAACAAAATCAGGTTTAATGATAGGTTTAGGAGAAACATTTGAAGATATTGAAGAAACACTTATAGATTTGAAAAATGCCGGCTGTGATATTTTAACTATAGGGCAGTATATTCAGCCTTCGAAAGCTCATCTTGAGGTGTCAAAATATTATACTCCTGAGGAGTATGAAAAGTTGAAATCCCTTGCCGGCCAAATCGGGATAAAGCATTATCAAATAGGGCCGCTGGTAAGAAGTTCATACAGGGCAGCAGAATTGGTTTAACTCTTTGTAAGAGAAAGGAAAAATTTTATGAGGGTAAATAAAATAAGTTTTCCCCGGGGCATACAAAGTCAGAATTTTGGTGTTACTGCAAAAGTAAATTCCCTTCAAAATTTTTCAGAAAATAATAAATGTAACTTTAATGCAGTTAATTATATACCTTCAATATTGTTTCAGGCAAGTGGAATTGCCACAGATGAAAAATCGCAAACAGATGAAATTAAGAATTCATATATAGAAAAGTTTGACCCTGTAACCGGAAATTTATTAAAGGGAATAAGTTATAGAGATGATGGCAAAACAGTTGAATGTGTAGAGGACTATGACCCTGTAAGTTTAAATAAGATTAAAGAAACAGGTTATTTTGATGATGGGAAAACTGTTTCGTATACTTATGATTATGACCCTGAAAATGAAGATTTATTAAAAGCAACATATTATTACGATGACGGTAAAAATATGGAAATTTTAGCTGAGTATAACAGGGACGGAAATCTTATAAAAGAAACATATTTTAAAAAAGATGGCAAAACGGTAGATTATATTATTGATTTTTCTCCTGCAACCCATGAAGAACTTTGTATAACTTATTATAAGCTGGATGGAGTGACCGTGGACAGGGTTGAAGAAACGTTATAATTCTATTGTAATTGCTCCCTGACGGAAAATCTTCAATTCATCCCCGAACACTCCGCACACTGTAGATTCTAAACCTTTGCAGATGTGTCCGTAGTCAGGGATTATCATATCCGCTAAACCTTGCATATTTTCTAACGCCTGCTCGTAAGTTTTTGCAGACGGTTGATGTGAAAGGTTTGCACTTGTTGTTGCAAGTACATGACCCTCAGCAATTTCACAAATCTCCTTAAAAACTTCATTATCAGGAACTCTTATCCCTACTGTTTCCATATTTGAAGTCATATAATATGGGGTTTTATCTGTTTTTTCAAGTACAAGTGTGAGGGCGCCGGGAAAATATTTTTTTATCAATCGGCATCCGATTTTGGGTATTGGTTTTACATATTCAAGAAGGTTGTAAGTTTCATTTGACATTAAAATCAGCGGTTTTTGCGCCTCACGTTTTTTTATTTCATAAATTTTTTTCACTGCTTTTTCAGATGACGGCAGACAGCCTAACCCCCAAACAGTATCGGTTACATATGCTATTACTCCGTCATTTTCAAGTATTTTTTTAATTTTTTCTTTATTGTCCAGCATTTATTTTCCTCATTAATCGTTCTGAAAGTTCTTTAGCATATTCCATTTTTAATGCAAGATTAAGTCCTGTGTATATTACGAGGCAGACAATTCCAACTGATGCGATTTTGGTAATTTCAAAGAGAATTTTGGGAAGTTCTATGAATTTGTCAAAACAAATCGCAACACCGAAGCAAACTACAATTGTTATAATTCCTGCAATACACATTTTAAAGAGATTTGTGAATAAGGATTTGTAATCCATTCTGACCTTTTTATAAATCAAAGCTCCTAAAACACAGGCATTGAATAGAGTTACGAGTGATGTTGAAAGTGTAATTCCTCCTATTCCCATCCCGAGCTTGTTTATAAAGATTACATTCAATAAATATTTTAAAACGATTGAAGAAAAAGCAACCGTAAAAGGTGTTTTTGAATCATTGAAAGAATAATAAACCCTTGTAATAGAATCTCTGAATACATACGGTAATATTGAAAAAGATAAGAACCATAATGCCTCAGTTACCATAAATGTTGCATTTTCATCAAAAGCCCCCCGCTCAAATACAAGTCTGACAGCATCTGTTCCTACTGTTAAAATGCCTATGATTATTGGAATTGCGGCAAAAAATAACACCCCTACACCCTTATTAAAATATGTTTTGATCCCCTCCAGATCTTTATCAGCCACAAGTCTTGAAAAAATCGGGAACAATGGAACAAGAAAAGCAGTTACAAGTATGCCGACAGGGAACTGAAAAACTCTGTTTGCATAGCCGATTGCAGTCCATGCACCCTCAGAAATTGATGATGTAAAAAACATATCTACATAAATATGAATTTGGCCGACAGTTGAGCTTAAAACAGCAGGAAATAAAAGTTCCGTTATCTCTTTAAAATTCGGGTTATTTGTAAAATGAAAATCCGGCTTCCATTTAAATCCGAGCTTTTTGACATTCGGGTACTGGATTACAAGCTGTAATATTGCACCTATTGTTGTTGCCCATGCAAGAGCATAACCCTTGCTGTCATCGGGTACAGCCATTACAACCCCTATTATTGCCGCACTCATTATTATAGGCGACAGGTTAGGAAGCATAAATTGTTTATATATAATCAAAATGCCATAATAAATTCCTACAATTCCTCCGATAACCAAAAGCGGCGTCATAATTTTTAAATGTTCTGCAGCGAGATTAATCATATCCGCAGAGCCGTTTGAGATAATTAGTCCCATTATCTGACGAGGGAATAAAAACATTATGGCGGAAAGTACAAGGAAAAATATTGTGGTTGCTGTCATAAATGTTGAATATAATTTATTAACTTCTTTTTCCGGCTTTTCTTCTAAACTCGGTATAAGTTTAGAAAAAACTGCGACAGTTGCACTGTGGAAGGGACCCCCTACACCTCCGAGAAGTATTAACGACAGCGACGGTATTTGATAAGCATAATAATATGCGTCTGATACGAGCGATGCACCGTAATAATTTGCGATTACAATATCTCTTATAAACCCTATGAGTTTGCTTATAATTGTAACCACCGCAATTATCCATGCGGCTTTCAGCACACTCATAGATTTGCTGTCTTTTTCTTTTTCACTTATTTCCAATTTTTTATACCTTTATCATCACCAAATATAGTCGTTATCAGATTTTTTTACCAGTTCTACATATAATCTTAAAGCTTTTTTATCTCCTTCATCCATCGGGTAATAGAATATTACCGTGTTTTTGCCTTTTTTAATATATTTTGAGATATCTATTTCAGCATTTCTTTTTAAAATGTTAGGATTAAGTTCGAATGTGTATTCTTTCCCGTTTATATTTGCAATCAATTTTGAAACCATAAATTTATTGTCAATAATTATTTTGGCATATTTGTCTTTTGCATAAAAATGCTGGGTAACAGATTGCTGATCGCTGTTAGATGAAATTATTGACGGTTTTGTGGAAAGTGTTATCCCCGTATAATAATGCTGGAGAATTTTGTCATACGGAATATGCATTTCAGAACCCATAAAACCGGCGCCGTACTGGCTCATTCCTACACCGTGTCCGAAACCGCCTCCATATGCATGAATTGATGTCAAATTACCATCTTCATCATAGTTGTTGTCAAAGACAACATTTGCACTCGGAAGAGCCTTGCCGTCCTTTGTTAAAAGTCTGCGTACAACGAGTTCTTTAAAAATTTTATATTTCTGAGAACGCGTTACAATTTCCATTTCTATAATTTTTCCTGAATCTCCGCGTCTTACGACCTTTAATTCGACTAAATCATCCAATTTGTCGCCTTTTGTAAATGCAGGGTGCACAAATCCTGTTGCGGATTGTGCTGCAAGGGTTGTTTCAAGAGCATTTTTTAGTTCATCTGCACTCCATTCACGCTCCCATCTGAAATAAGGCGAGCGAATATCATAAGCATCAGGTTTGGATTTGTAATACTCACTTGCAGCTTCTTCATTATTTAAAGGAGTTTGACCGATTATATCGGGGCGTGCCTGTAAATAAGGCTTATCTTCTGATGGAAATTCTTTTGTTTTCGGGTCAGAAAAAGCGTTCGCAAAGCTTTCTGTGTATCCGCCGGCAGTGGATGAATATTGTGCAAGAATTAAATCCCAGTTATATATTGCAACAATACCTTCAGTTTCTTCTACAGCCTTGTTTGAAAGTTCTTTTTCAGTATTTGCTCCAAAATAAACCTGACTTGCGACACTGTCTACAACATCGTAATTGGGCGAAGATTTTACACGCGGAGAAAGAACGTAGTTTCTTGCAGCAACGCTTTGAGCTTTCAATGCTTCGAGCCCGAAATGTACGGGCATTTCATTCGGAACAACGCCTTTCAGGTAATCTTCAACCTCAATCATATTGACAAGGTTGAATGTCCCGTTAGAATTTGGAGTGAGTTCAAAAGCTCCATGATAAAGTGCCTGTTTACCGGCTCGTTTAAGTCCTGTTACCCCAAGAAGTCCGGAATTGCATGTAATTTGTAATGGTCCTTCCACTTTTTCAGGAAAAATATTCCCTGCTGCATAAATATTAAACATTCCGTTTGAATAGGATATTTTTATTTCCTGATTAGGCTCGTAAATTCCTATAGGCACTCTGTTATCGTAAAGCTGAATATCTGATGTACCAAAAACTGTTATGTTTTTATACTGGTAAGTCCCAAAATTCTGTGTACCTATACCTACACGTATAACCTCTGAAGAAGGCATGTTTTGGGTTACTGCCGCTTCTCTTGCAGCTTGAAGCGTAGATGCCGGAATTTGCGGAATAACCTGTGCAACAGATGGTTCAGACACATATATAAAGCTCAAAATTGTGATTAAATATAATAGTTTTTTCATAAAACTATTATATGACAAAACCGTAAAAAGTAACAATTATTCTTTTTCAGTTTTTGGCAGTTCTTTTTCTTCTGTTTTTGGAGCTTCCGGTTTTATCTGTAAAGCTGGTTCTTCAAGCATTTGAAACCCTAAATTTTTCAGTTCTTTTATATTTTTCATCATCGGATATAATATTGCTACTGTCAAAGCCGTACTTGCAACAAATACACCGCCGAGGGCGCCTGTGAGAGTTTTAGCAAATTTACCCATTTTGGATTTTGTTTTGATAAGTGATGCGGTCAATGCACCACCTAATAATGCTCCTCCAAGTGTTGCAATATGTGCAGCCTGTGCAAGTTTTATTTCAGGGTTGATGCTATATTTCCCGAATTTTTTATGAAGTTCTTGAACAGTTTTTTCAAACTTATCCTGATTTTCTTCAGGAACTGTGAAATGTTTTACTTCACCGGTTTTTGGATATTTTGTTTCATAAATAATTTTACCGTCAGAAGTTTTACCTACCGCAACAGGCATAACCGGAAGCATTGAATTTGTTGTAATATTTATAGCTACCATACTCTGTATAAGTCCCGTAAAAATATTTTTTGCCTATTTATTAAAAAAAATTTACTTAACTTCCCAGCTTGTACCTTCTTTGGAATCTTTCAGGATAATATTAACTTCATCAAGTGCAACCCTGATTTTGTCTGCAATATCCCAGTTTTTTGCATCTCTTGCTTCTTTTCTGTATGCAATTAATTCTTCCATTGAATTGAAGTCTTTACCAAGTTTTTCCGAGACATATTTAACCGCATTTTTCAATTCATCTTCTGAAAGAGTAGCTTTTTCAAATGTAAAACCGAGAACTGATGAAAGTTTATAAAGAATAGTGAATGCATCTTTATCGTCTTTATTAGCTTTGTTTGTAAGTTCAAACAATACTGCAAGAGCTTTTGAGGTATTCAAGTCATCATCCATTGCTTCAATGAATGCTTTATATTCATCTGTTTTTGTAATATCCAAATCTTCATTAATTTTTGTACGTTTAGCGTTAAGCATTCTCTTAACTCCTGCCTGAGCAGATGACAATGCTTCATCTGAAAATTCCACAGGCATTCTGTAGTGATTTGTCAGAATGAAAAATCTTATTGTATTTGAATCATATTTTTTCAAAAGTTCGTCTATCGTTAAGAAATTGCCTAAAGATTTAGACATTTTCTCTTTATTAATAGTTACAAAGCCGTTGTGAAGCCAGTAATTAACGAACTTACAGCCGTTAGCGCATTCTGATTGGGCAATTTCATTTTCGTGGTGAGGGAATATTAAGTCAGCTCCGCCGGCATGGATATCAATAGTTTTCCCTAGATATTTTCTGCTCATAGCAGAACATTCAATATGCCAGCCCGGGCGCCCCACACCCCATGGGGATTTGTAACCGAATTTTTCATCTTTTTTCCACAACGCAAAATCAAGCGGATCTTCTTTGTGTTCGCCAACTTCAATTCTTGCACCGCTTTCAAGCTGGTCGATAGGCTGCTTGGAAAGTGAACCATATTGAGGGAATTTTTTTACTCTGAAATAAACATCGCCGTCAGCTTCATAAGCATAGCCCTTATTGATTAAATCTTTTATCATGCCTATCATTTCACCTAATGTTTTTGTGGCAAAAGGTTCTATGTCCGGCTTTAAGGTATTTAAAGCCTTCATGGAATTTTCAAACTGCTTATACCAGTATTGAGAAACTTCTTCGGGAGTTTTTCCTTCTTTGTCTGCTTTTTTAAGAATTTTGTCGTCAACATCTGTTACGTTACGGCAATATGTAACGTCATATCCTTTAAACTTCAAATATCTGTATAAAACATCCCATGTTATATAGCATCTGGCATGTCCGAGATGTGCAAAATCATAGACGGTAGGTCCGCAGACATACATCTTAACTTTATTGCCCTCAATCGGAACAAATTCTTCAACCTTATTTGTATAAGAATTATGCAGTTTCATATTAAAAATCCCTCTTTTCTTTTAATTTTACTACAAAAACGATACATGTTAACTAATGTAAATAAATTTGTTAATCTCTGCAATTTGATATGTCAAAAATATTTATTAAGTATATACGTAATAGTTGAAAAACATGAGGAGATATTTTATGGTAAATCCAGTAAACGGTGCAAATAACGGCAAAGCTCCGGACGGCTACAACAAAGTTACAATGTATGATGAAAAATCTAAAAAGACTAAAACATACTTTGTTCCAGTTGGTCAACAGCTTATAGTAAATAATAATACTTATGATCTTGATAAGGCTAAGGGCCATGAACAGGTGTTTAAAGGAAATCCTGAGCAGACGAAATTTAATCTTATGGGTTTGGCGTTAGAACATATGGACGTGAATAAAGACGGTCGAATAGATAAAAACGATACAGATCCGGAGCTTGCGGGCAAAATAAACAAGAAGCTGGAGAATTCGGTTTATTACGTAAAACAAAATGATATCTATTCCGATGCCGGTATTGATAAAGGAGAAGGCGGTGTCGTCTTCAGTCTTGACGGGCGCGGTCAATTTTATGGTGTTGAAATAGAAAAAAAAGATGAATAATTTAAAAGAGGTCTTTCAAAGACCTCTTTTTAGTAAATCAAAGATTTTGTGAACAGGCTTAATTAAATTTTCTACAGGAACTTCCTCATCAAGTTCAAGTGTAATAGTTGGAATTTGTCTTTCAACTCCTGCATAAGTTCCGAAACTGCCCGGAGTAGGATAACCTATACTTGCTTCAACAGGGTAATTTATGATTTCGGCAATTTTTGCGGCAATTTCTTTTGCAGGTCCGTCGTAATTAACTACTTTATAAGGAGCGTGAAGTGTTAATATTGTTTGAGGCTTAAATTCATTAATAGTATCTATAAGAAACTGAGTTTCAATTTCGCTTCCGCCTTTTGTGCCGCCGTAATAAGCAGTATTGGCGTCGTCACAGGTTGCATTATCTCCTTCGTTTTTCCCCCAGTTTTTTGTCGGAAAATTTCTGTTCAAATCTACCCCGTTTGCGTTGGTTCTCCTGCCAAGCAGTAAGCCGTCTGGATTCAGGCAGGGAATGAATAACAATCCGTTATTATCGTTGCTTTTCAGGTATTCTTCAATCAAATACTTCCCTTGCGGTTCATCCCCATGAAATACTCCGACGATAAGAACCTTACCATTATTGCCTTTTAATTCTACACTGTTTCCCAGTTTTGTTGTTATTACCTTATTCAAAAAGTGCCTCTATAAATTCTTCTGAAGCAAACGCCTTTAGGTCTTCCATTTTTTCGCCGACGCCGACAAGTTTAACCGGAAGCTTTAATTCTTTAGCTACTGCAAGAATTATTGCACCTTTTGCAGAACCGTCGAGTTTTGTAAGTGCAACTGAAGAAATATTTACGGCATCTGTAAATACTTTTGCCTGTTGTAAACCATTCTGTCCCGTATTTGCGTCAAGAACAAGTATGCATTCCCGCAAAGCTTCAGGAGCTTTTTTATCTATAACTGATTTTATTTTCTTTAATTCTTCCATAAGGTTGAATTTATTTTGCAAGCGGCCTGCTGTATCAACAAGAATTACATCATAATTTTCTTTTTCTGATTTTTCAATGGCTTCATAAACTATAGATGCAGGGTCTGCCTTATCGCGTCTTACTATTGAAGCTCCGGCACGTTTTGACCAGATGTCAAGCTGCTCTTCGGCTGCTGCACGGAATGTATCTCCTGCCGCTATAAGAACTCGTTTCCCTTCCTTTTTAAACTTGTATGCAAGTTTACCGATAAGGGTTGTTTTTCCTGCACCATTTACACCGGTAATAAAATAAATATTTAATTCGTTTTCTTTGTAAATTAAGTTGTTATCTCCTGCATCTTTCAAAACTTTCAGAAATTCGTCTTTTAGATATTTTTTTACTTCTGAGGGTTTGATTTTTGTTTGATCCCGGAGTTTATCAACCAGTTCGGATGCATAACTTACTCCTAAATCGGCACTGATAAGCATATCTTCCATATCGTCAAGGACAAATTCTGAAAATTCTTCTTCATTTTCAACGGATTTAACGACATTACCGACAAGCGCCTGCGCTGTATTTGAAACAGTTTCTTTAAGGTTATTAAATTTATCTTTAAAAAATCCGAACATACAGGGATAATAACATGAAATTATTTAATTTTCAATTTGAAACTGTTCAGGTAATTCTTGTGTATTACGGTTTTGAACTTATTGTCGTAAAACCGAAAAGTATCAAAAAAATAATTTCTATTAATAATATAAAAACCGCTTTTAGATTAAGCGGTTTTCATATTATTGATTATACTTAATTATTCTAGTTAATTCCGTAATCTACGATTACTTTAGCCAGAATGCCGTTTATAAATGAAGCGCTGTCATCTGTTGAATATTTTTTTGCAAGTTCTAATGCTTCATCAACAACAACTTTCATAGGAGCATCTTTCATATACAGCAGTTCAACAATTGCGATTCTCAATATATCCTTGTCCATTTTTACAAGCCGGCCTAAATCCCAATTTTTAGCATATTTTTGAATTATATCGTCAACTTCTTTGTGGTTTTTCTGGAAATATTCGGCAATATTAATTGCGTAATTTTTAACCTCGTTCTGGGAATCTAAAGTTGTGAACTCTGCAATTTCTAATGCTAAAAGAGCTTTTTCTGCAATATCAATCATTTCATTAATTCTTCCGGTCATATCAGATGTCATAGGCAGCGGAACCGGAATATTTGCAGCACCTATCGGCCTGCTAAGATTAATTTCTGCGTCGGCTTCGTAATTTTCAATCTGGTCTCTCATTACAATAAGTGAACCCAGAGCTGTTTTAAGTTCATCATTTGCACTGCTTGTAAGAATTCTTACTGATTTTAATATGATGTCCTGTAAATCATCTTTAGAATAATTTGTTATTTTTTTATCAAATTGTGAAAATAATATAAACGCCAATTCTCTTGCTGCTCTGCGGGCTTGCATATATATTTACCTCTTTTTCATTTATTAATATTTACAGGTTTAATGCTAACATGAAAAATTTTTATCTACAAGACGTTTTGTTCCTGCAAAAGGCATTTTCAAAATCATTTAATCTGTTTTTAGCGGAGATAATTTCCTGAACCAGCAAAGAACAGAGATTTTGGCTGTCTCTAATATCATAATCTAAATTTTCAATAAGTGTTCGATTAAGAACTTTTGCAACAGTTTCCAGTTTATCTATCTGGCATAAAATAACAGAAAGTTCATTTTCGAGAAATTCAAGTTTATCCTCTTCCATGTTTAAATCTCCAACAATATATTAGTATAACATTGGAAAAACTATATTGAATTACCCGAATGGTTAAAGTTTGTTTTTGTAAATACGCAGAAGGGTTACATCTTCATAATTTATTTACAGATTCTGAGATTATTTTTTTCTGTTTTACGATTTTTTAACTTTTCCAATCTGTTTTGAATAAATTCAGCATTATGAGAAAACGGTTTTTCTGATAGAAATTTTCTGTAATACCTTTGAGCAGAATTTTTTCTCCCCATTTTATCAAAACAAATCCCAATTCCGGCATAAGCTTTGTAATAGTCAGGATTGAGCTTTAGTAATTTATGAAGAATATTCGATGCTTCTCTGTATTGACCGAGTTTCATCAGCAAAGTTGATTTGTGCTCATAAGCTTTTAAAAAGCCCGGAGAGTTCTCTATAAGTTTCTGGTAAATCATTAATGCGAGATCATGTTCTTCACATAACTCATGTGCTATCCCCAGTTGTAAGATAGCTTCAGGATTATCAGGATTAATTTGTATGGCTCTTACAAAATTTTTTATTGCTCCGCAGGCAATCCCTTTAAGTAAATGGCAAACTCCAAGTTCAAAGAAAATTTCATAGCAGTCATCTTTTAAGTCCGCAGCCATTTCTAAATATTTAATTGCTTTGGAATACTGTTTAAGATGTTTGTAACAAACGCCGAGACCATAATAACTTTCTGCATTATTTCTGTCTATTAATATTGCATTTAAATAATTTGTAGTTGCCTCTTTATACAAATTATCAAGACGCAGAGCATCGGCTTTTTTATAAAAGCTGTCAGCGGCAGTGTTATCACAAATTTTTATGTTTGAACTCACTTTTACCTTCTTTCATTACTAATGATAGTTTTTTTTTCCATGTTGAAGAACATCCGTTTGATGTATAAGATAATCAATCATTGGATTTATTATTATGGTTGTGCTATAAAATTGTTATGAAAAAGTTTCTGGTATGGCTGTTAATATTAACGGGGATTCCTGCCTTTGCGGACGAAGTTTCGCTGGGAAAAGTCGAGCAGCAAAAAATTGAACTCCCGAAAACTGATGTCCAGTCAAAAAAATCACTTGTAGTTAATGATGAACAGGTTATTCAGGAGCTCATTAGCCGTCAGAAAGAAAAAGATGTAGAAGATATTGAAAATCTCTGGAAAGGAACAGTTGAAAATAATCAGGTCATAGGTTTTGCTCTGAAAAAACTTGCAACTCCGGAAAGTCAGAGAAGAATCCATTCTTCTTTAATGGCAAAAACACTTTCTGCAGTTGTTGCAGGAGCATCTCTTGCTCCTTCGCTTCTCGGTGCAGATTATATGACCCAGTCATCAGCATTTGCCGCAGGCCGGCTTGCACAGAATTTGATTAACCGTAAAAATATGCCGGCTGAAATCCCTTTGACAGATACAGAATTAATTGAACTTGCAGGACTTGTTGAAAATCTTCAGGATAAAATAATTACAGCTTATTACAATTACAAAAGTTCTCTTTCCCAGTTGAAAGAAACACGCCAGAGGCTGCTTTTATATAATAAAAATTATGCAAAGGCTCTTGATGATGAAGATTTGATGGAAATTACAATTTCATCTGCTCTTTATGACAACATGAGAGTTGAAGAATTTTATTATATGGAGAGTGCTAAGAAATACCACCTTGAACTCCAGCGTCTTGCCGGTAAAAAAGTGGTGGATAAATTGAATTTATATCAATTCAATTACAACTCAACACTTGTTGGAGAAAAGGCGGTGAAAAAATGATGAGAAAAATTCTGATTGCCGTATTAATTCTAAATTTTTTCCTTCCCTGTGAGGCAGTTACGGTTAATTACGAAGATATAAAAATGCCTAAACCTCCGGCATATCGTACAGGTTTGTCTGAAATTCCCGAAAAAGAATTTATGGAAGCAAAAGCCAAAGAAGATAAAGTTCATCAGGAATATGTAAAAAAAGATGCGGAACAATTTGATGCAACGGATTTAACTTTTGCGGATTTAAGCATAAAACAAATATCCAGAGAGGTTGCCGCTGACCTTGAACTTGATCAGGAATCAATGGTAGGAGATTTATCTGTTTTATGGCAGGGTGCCGCTTCACAGAGCGATACGATAAATTTCGCTTTATATAAACTCGCAAATCCGGATGAAGATAAACCGGATGAAAAGTCGGTAAAAAAAGTTCTTACAACAATTGCGAGTATGTCTACTCTTGTCGGTGCGGGCATGGGAAATCCTATTCTTGCAACCAGTTCAATAATCGGTGGAAATGTTCTCGGGATTATGTCTCAGGATACAAAGGCTCTGAACTATAAATATACAAAAGTTACGGATGCTGATATGATTATTCTGGTAAGAAAAATTGAAGATTTACAGCAGCGTACCGTTGATTTGTATTATAACTATATGACGGCACGTAAAAGGTTAAAGATGATTGAGCAGATTGCTGCTGACAGAAAGAAAAATTACGAACTTTCTCAGGATATGCCGCGTGAAGTTATATTGATTACAGACGCATATTATAGAACAGCTCTTGATAATCAAATGAAAGCAAAATCTGATTATTATGCAAAACGTGCCGCATTGGAACAGTTTGTCGGAAACGAGGTTTTTGCACAGTTTGAAAATGACCTGAAAAAACGTGAAGCAGAGGATAAATAGTAATGTTTATACCTTATGAGGTTAGAACAGGTTTAGAAAATATGCAAATCGATTCAGATTTGCTTGAAGGTGCTATAAAACAGCAGATTAAAGAACCGATTTTCAGATTATACGGCTGGTCGCCTGCCTGTATTTCTCTCGGCAGAAACCAGAAAAATGATTTTCTGGATGAAGAATTTTTGCGAGAAAACAATATTGATATAGTAAGACGTCTTACAGGCGGGCGTGCATTATTGCATGATGATGAAATAACATACAGTTATGTTTGTCCGGTTTCATATTTACAAAATGGCGAAAATGTTACGCAATCATATAAAGAAATATCCCGAATTTTAGTTGACGCTTTCAAAACTATAGAAATAGAGCTTGATTTTGGCGGAGTTAGAAAAACACGCGGGCATATTGATTACTGTATGCTGGTTTCTACAGGTGCTGATTTGTGTTTTGACGGGCGTAAACTTATCGGGTCTGCTCAATTTAGGAAAGAGGGTTATATTTTACAGCATGGTTCTATTTTATATGATTACAAAACAAAACTTCTTGAAAAAATTTTTAATGAAAATGTCGAGACATCCTCAATTGTTTGTATAAAAGAGATTAACCCTAATATTTCCAAACAGGATATTATTAATTTGTTAAGTAATGTAAACTGCATGTAATTATTAAGGCAATTTTGTTAAACAAATTTTCTTTATATAAATACGGGGAATTTAAAGTTTCACAGGGGATAAGGAAAGATGTTTAACACGATACCAATGTACAATAGCATAATGCCAAACTTACCGGCTTATTGGTCTCTCGGAAACCGTTACTGGGTATCTAATTTTGGCAGCGCGGTCCAGAATAACGTTTTCCCTTCAGGTTATTCTCCGTTAACTTATGCATTGGCACATGGATTAGGAAGTACCAATCATATTAGCCAGTGGAATCCTATGTTAATCGGTTTTAATTTAGGCGGTAATATGATGACTGATCCTGCTTTAACAGCTCAAGGTAATCAGGCTGCATATGACTGGGGATTATCCATCGGGCTTAGATCAAGATTAACCTCTTTATTGTCTACTCTTTCAGGTTATGAATCTCAGATTTCTAATATTTTGCAATCAGATAAACTTGATGCATCTCAAAAAGAAAGATTACAAGCAGTTCTTGATGAGATAAAAGCTATGAAAGAACGTATAAACGAAGCAGCTAAAAATCAACTTTCAATGGAAAGTGTTGAAGCTCTGCAAAAAGAAGTTTTAGAATTAACAAAAAATGCATCTGAAGTAGCAGAAGAAATTATAAACGAAATAAAAGAAACTCAGGAAACGGAAGAGGCTGAAAATGACGATGATGAAAATGATGTCTCTGAAAACGACGATGATACTTCTTCAACTTCTGCATCAATTCCTACTGCAGTTCAAAATGAACAGGCTGAAAATGAAGCGGTAGATATCTGTAAAAATATATATGACGGAGCAATTGGGCCAGGTACAGATTATTCAAAAATTAAAGAAGGAATAAATGCTATAACAAAAGATAATGTTACTGCTGTATTAAATATGTGGCAGGATCAATACCAGCCCCACACTGGCGACGATAATATGATTGAAACCTTGTTTGATGAAGAAATGTTCTGGAATAATAGCACAAATACAGGTTTGATTACTACTATTGTTCAGAAACTTGAAGAACGTGCTAAAGAATTAGGTGTAAGAAACCAGCTTGCAGGCCAATTTGTTGTTGCATATGATGAATTAAACGATACTTTTGTTAATGAAGCTAAGGTAAAAGAAGCTGTTATGACTGTTCTTGAAGCCGTAACTGAAGCTGAAGCTAAGGCAGATAAAAAATCCGTAAAAACTGAAAAAGCTGACGCTGCAAGAGAAAAAGCCGAGGCAAGAAAAGCTGAAGCTGATAAGAGACAAGCTGAAAAAGCTAAACAAAAAATTTCTCAATTCAGAGATGATATGAGAGAAATTTTAGGTGATGACAAGGCCGAAGTGTCTGATAAAGTTAAATATGAAAATAATAAGTTTGTCATAAGAATTGAAGGAAAAAATTATTATGGTAAAGATTATCTTGAACTGGCAAAAGTAATTGAAAAAGCAGGCTATGAACCGGCTAAATACTTAAAGAAACAGAATGCAGCCGCAGTTGCCTGAGAAAAAATTTAATATTAATGATTCCTCATATTTGGTAGAAAGAAAAATTGTAGAAGAAAGTTAGCAGGTAAAGTGTGAAATTTGGTCCCCTCAAATGGGGACTTTTTTTTATTTTAATACCGAACGTATTAATCGGTAAATAAGTTTTAGTTGTTCGTCCGAAGCTATATTTAAAAGATTATTTATATCATCCGTAATTTCTTGTTTGGATTTTTGGTGTTCAAAATCAAACAAGTCTTTGATTTCTACCTCAAATATTTCTGCAAGTTTTTCAAGGTTAGGCATAGTTGTAAAATATGAGCCTGTTTCAATGTTTCCAATTTGTTTCTGATAAAGTCCTAATATTTCGGACAATTGTTCCTGAGTAAGTTTTTTTGATTTTCTCAGTTCTTTAATTCTTCGTCCAAACAGTTTTAATTTTTCCATAATGACCTCATAAAGTTAATTTTACAAGTTATAGAAAAATATATTACCCAATTAAACTATATTTTTTATTGACAACGGATAATTTAATATGATATTATCTTGTGTAATTAGGAATAATATTGATAATACCTAATTAAATTAGAGAAAGGATGCCTTTATGTTAATACATAAACGTTTAGCTTTTACACTGGCAGAAGTTTTAATTACACTTGGCGTGATAGGAATTGTTGCGGCTTTGACTATACCTGTGTTGATTGCTAATCATAGAAAGCAGGTTGTAATAACCAGAATGAGAAAGTTTTATACAACTATTAATCAAGCAATAAAATTATCTGAGGCAGATAATGGTGAACCTGTTTATTGGGAGCCGCCGAAACAGCTCGATGCAAATTCTCTTGAGAATTTTTGGAATAAATACATGCTGAAATATTTTACGAGCAAAGATATAATAAAAGCTTCTGATGGAATATTAATTTTGCTGGCGGACGGTTCAGCGTTTGGAGTTTATAATCCTGCCTCTGTAGTCGAGGGAATTGACTGGATGCATATAGTATATTGTGTTGATTATAAATCATGTAAAAAACATTTAGAAAATAACGGTAATAAAATTTATAATTACCCGTTGGATGGCAAAAATACTTTTTTATTCATTGCACGTAATGTATCTGTAGAAACTTATTATAGTGTTAACAATAGTGGGGATATAAAAAGTCGTGATATTTTGCTGAATGAGACCCAAAATAATTATGGCTGTGCAAAAAGTTACAAAGCATATTGCGCAGCATTAATTGAATATGACGGCTGGACAATACAAAAAGACTATCCTGTTCGTTTTTAGTGTTCAAGGTAAATTTTTGCAATATCTATATCGTTCTGGGTTGTAATTTTAATATTTTTGTAGCTTCCGTTGACTATATAAACAGTTTGTCCTAGTTCTTCAAGCATCCCGGCATCATCGGTGAAATTTTGTCCGTATAGTTTTTGGTGTGCTTCTTTTATTAAATTGTATTCAAATGCCTGAGGTGTTTGTGTATTGTACAATTTGGCGCGGTCAACTGTTCTTATTATTTTACCGTCTATGATTTCTTTTATTGTATCAATTGTTTTAGTTGCAACAGTCAGGGCTTTTTTTATTTTAACCTCTTCTATTGTTAAATTTATCATATCAGTTGAAATCATTGGTCTAGCAGCGTCATGTATAAGAACATAATCGCATTCTCCCGCGTTTAGTCCATTAAAAACGGATTGCTGTCGTGTTGACCCGCCTTCAATAATTCGGACTTTTGGACTGTTTTTAAAAATTTCTTTTAATTCATCAATAATTGCTATATTTGCACAGATTATAATTTCATTTGCATTTGATTTTTCAAATGCTTCAACCGTATATTTTATAACTTCTTTACCATTAATTTTTTCTAAGAGTTTGTTTTTGTTTCCAAAACGCGATGAGGTTCCGCCTGCGGGAATAATTGCGTTTACTTTGAAATTCATTTCTCTTACTCCTTAAAATGATTATACAATTTTTTGTCTATATCTTTGTAAAACTTCCCATCAATAACAAGGCCGGGAGTGTCATTTTTTACCTCTCCTATTATCGTATAATCTTTCAGGTTTTTCAATAGTGTCTCAGGCACTGCTGCAACAAGCTGATAATCCTCTCCTCCGTATAAAACAGTTTCAATATCAACAAGAGGGTCATGAGGAATTTTGGAAGTATCAACAGTTGCTGTAACACAGCTTGCCAGTGCAATCTGGATAAGAGCATCCGCAAGCCCGTCTGATGTGTCCATCATTGCATATTCTTCAGTTGCATTTTTGGCTATCTGTCTTGAAAATTCTCGTTGAGCTTCGGGCATGAGATGAGCTTTTATAAAACGTTCCGGTGCGATTTTGCTGTTTAAGAGCATATTTAATCCGTATGCACTGTTTCCATGTTCACCGGAAACTATTATTTTATAACCTGCTTTTGCACTTGATCGTGATGAAATTTTTCGCCCTTTTGTAGAACCGATTGCAGCTGCTGAAATATATATTTTGTCACTTCCTGTTAGATCCCCTCCCACAATTTTTACATCCCCGGCTGCCATTTTTGCTCCCTCATAAAAATTTTTTACAAAGATTTCATCAATATATTTGGGCAAAGAAAGAGATATTGTTAAATATTTCGGTTCAGCCCCTGATGCGCAAATATCACTGATATTAACCATAACAGATTTGTAACCCAATTGAAACGGAGTTATGAAATCCGTTTTAAAATGCACATCTTCAACGAGGCTGTCCTGACTAACTACAATTCCCAAATCAGGCAAATTAGCACAATCATCTCCGATATATTCGGAATTTAGGACTGATTTAATTATTTGTATTAAGTCTTTTTCTTTCATTATATGTCGTGGTCAATTAGTGAAATAAATTCCTGTACCAGAGCTGAATTCCATTTTTTACCGGCATCTTGTTTTATAATTTCTATTGCCTGTTTAGGAGTAACTTCTGCTCTGTAAGTTCTTGGTTCAGTGAGTGCAAAATAGGCATCCACTATCAATATAATCTGAGAAGTCATAGGAATTTCTTCCCGCGCAATTTTTGCCGGATACCCTGTACCGTCCCAATTTTCATGGTGGTGTTCAATTATCGGGATAATATCCTGGATATAGCTTATCGGCTGTAAGATTTCTCTTGCCGCAATAATCGGGTGTTCTTTTATATGATTTCTTTCTTCTTCTGTCAGTGGAGATGTTTTTTGAAGAAGTTCTGAAGGAAGCATAAGGTTTCCGATGTCATATAAAAGCATAGCTACCCTGAGTTTATCAATATCATCTTTGGACAGATCAAAGCGTTTTGCAAGACTTACTGCCAGTAAAACTTTAGATTTCATTATACCGTTATGGTGAAGCGGATTATAAACCTGAGTCAGCATGTCGGCAACACTGTATAACATTTCTTTCGGGATTTCATCTTTTGGATTTTGAAGTTTATTTTTGATTTTGTTGGAAATATCTTCATCAAGCGGGATATTATGTTTTGAGAGAATATCCATAAATGTATTAATTGCAACTTCCTGCCAGCTTGTTTCCGTAATTGGTTTCGCCAGAGTAACCTGATTTCTCCCGTTTCTTTTAGATTGATACATTGCCTGATCTGTTAATTCAAGAATATCTTCAATATTATCTGAATGCTCAAGAAATGTGGCAACTCCTATACTTGCGGTAATATGACCGATTGTATCAAGTTTTTTATCTTCTAATGCTTTTCGTATTCTTTCTGCTGCTGCCATTGCCCCGTTAGAGTCAACACCCGGGAGTATTACATTAAATTCTTCTCCGCCCATTCGCGCTGCCGTATCAATTGAACGGGCATTTTTTTTCAAAACATCTGCTACTGTTTTTATAGCAAGGTCGCCATATGCATGACCGTATTTGTCGTTAATTTGTTTTAAATGATCAAGATCCAGCCCTATAATACTAAAAGCTTGTTTTTGACGGAGTGCACGTGTTACTTCTTTTTTCAAATATTCTTCAAAATATCGTCTGTTATAAAGTCCTGTAAGTCCGTCCGTAACAGCCTGAGCCTTGACTTCTTCAAACAAACCTGCAATTGTTATTGCCATTTCAATCTGCTGGGCAAATATTGTCAGAAAATCTGTTTCTCCGGATGTAAGCTCTTTTCTTGATGAAAAAACATTAAACCATCCGTAGTGCAGATTTCTTGTATATAAAGGGACAGTAATAATAGCTTTACTCGGGCTTCCTTCAACTACCTCTTCTATAATTTCATCTTGAATATCGGGTGCAACAGATTTAAGTGTTCCTCCGATATCAGGCGTGAGCATAATTTTTTTTTCATGTGCAGCTTTTGCATAAATGCTGTTATCATCATATACAAGTCTTCTTGCCTGTATCGGTCCTTTTATAAGTTTGTCCACTCTTTTTATGGATATATCATTAGATTGTGCCAGAACAGTTAAATAAATTCCGTTTTCATCTTCGCATTTTTTTATAATATTGCAATGAAGATATCCGAGTTCTCCTTGAATACTGTTAACAATAGTTTCCAAAACGCTTTGTAAAGGGCGTGATGCGTTCATCATATCCCAGATATGCTGAAGTGTCAGCATTCTTTTGTTTGCAATATTGAGTTCTCGCGTGCGCTCTTCTATTTCTTTTTCAAGCTGAAGATTTCGTTCATATATTTCCAGATAGTCCTGTTTTCCGTTATAAACGGCACTTTCTACTTCCGAGACTTTTCTGTATATATCTTTTAAATTATCGAAAAAACTCATACACTTATTATACACTATGTTTTGAGTTTTGTAATATGTTGTTTACAATATTTATAATTTTTTCCGGTTCGGGATAATTAAGACATTGTTCGGCATCTTCACCTTGAAGCGGGCATTTTCTGGTGTGGCAGGGCTGACATTTCAAATTTCCGTTAAGAGCAAAATATTTTTTATCGTCACCGAAAGGTCCGTAAGATGTCGGCGGAGTACAGCAGAATATTGAAATTACAGCCGGAATTTCAGTTGCTCTTGCAAGGTGCGCGCTGCCTGAATCCGGAGCCATGATAAGTGCTGCACGTGAAAAAATTTCTATCAAATCTTTAATATTTGTCTGTCCTGCAAGATTAATAAAATCATCCCCGCCTATATATGAAATTAAATCCTTATCTCCTGCAGTTCCGGTAAACACAAGAGAACATTTGTCTTTTATTGCGTCAACAACTCGTTTCCAGTTATCTTTATTCCAGTGTTTAAGTCTCCAGGTAGTTGCCGGACAAATTACAACCATAGGTTTTGATTTATCAAGGTTTTTTAAAAGAATATTTACTTTTGCTTTTGTTTCGTCATCGGTAGGAGGGAGTGTAAATTTAACCCTATCAGTCCCTTCAAGTCCAAGATGTTTTGCGTACCACATATGCTGGAATATTGCGTGTGTAGAAAAATTCGGGTTTGGCGCGGGGTCAATGACCTCATTCCCGCCAAGGCTTGAAAATTCCCGTCCGTATTTTAAGCAAATTCTTCTTTTTGCTCCGCAAAGTTTCATCCATACCATACTTTTGAACATCATTTGAGTATCTATTGCAATGTCAAAATGTTCTTCTCTGAGACTTTTAAGTATATTAAAAAACTCAATTACATTTTTTAGTGAATAACCTTCTCTTTTCCATTTTTGAAGAGGTATAAGAACTGCTCTTTTTACCGCAGGATTATCTTTAACTATATCTATACCTTTTTCTGATACAAGCCAGGTAACTTCATATCCGTTTTGTTGCAAAACATTTGCAAGCGGTATGTTAAATATTACATCTCCAAGAGAGGATAGGCGTATAAGCATTATTTTTTTCATTGTAAATTCCTATCCTCCAGAAAAGCTGCTCCTATAACTCCTGAAAAATCTCCGAGCATAGCTTTTTTAAATTGTATTTTTTCTGCGGGAACAGGTAATGATTTTGCTCTGGCTTTTTTAATTGTTTTTTTATAAAAATAATCTACAGCTTCTATTAATCCTCCTCCTAAAATAATTAATTCGGGATTAATAAAGTTAATTATACTTGCCAAACCTCCTGACAAATATTCGGAAGCCTCTGTTACACACTGGATAACAAGTTCATCTTCCCTTTCAATTGATTTTTGAATCATACTTGATGTAATTGATTTGCCGGGTTCAAGGTACTCCAGAATACAGGAATTTCTCCCCTTTTTTAAAGCTCCTTCAATTCTTCTTTCAATTGCAGAGCGTGATGCATAAGCCTCGAGACATCCATGTGCACCGCATGCACATTGTCTGCCGTTTAAGTCAACTATTATATGTCCGATTTCTCCGGCTGTACCGGTAGCCCCGTAGATTATTTCTCCTCTTTTTACAATTGAAGAGCCTACTCCGGTACCAACAAATACGCAGACAAAATCATTACAGCCTCTGCCGGCACCAAACTTCTGTTCTCCAATCGCCGCAATTTCAACATCGTTACCTATATAGACCGGTTTCTTAAAATGTTCTGTTAAAATATTTTTAATTGGCAGATCATAACATTCTAAGTTCGGAGCAGCAATTAATATTCCGTTTTCTCTGTCAATTTGTCCGGCAGCACCAACTCCGATAGAACTAATATCTTCAAGTGCTTTCCCGCATGTTTCCAACAATTCATTAATGCCTTCCAGCATTTTTTTTATAATATTTTTAGGCCCTTTATCCTTTTTGGTCTTTTTTTTGACATGACCGATAACCTCACCTGTCTCTCTGTTTACAAGTGCAATAAGTATTTTGGTTCCGCCAAGATCAATTCCAATCGAATATTGTTTCATATACTTAAAATTATATATAAAAAATATAAAATTTGCAAAATGTAGAATTATTTGTTAGCATATTATATATGAAGGGGGATATGTAATGAAGTTTATGAGAAAGTTTTTTATAACTCTGGCAGTAATTATGCTGACTGTCCAAACAGCATTCAGTACCGATGTTTGGGTAAACGATTTAAGAAGAATGTTTTTAAAAAATTCTGCCATTATTTATGAAATAAATTTAAGAACATTTGGTGCCCAGGATATTAATAAAAACGGAATAATCGAATTTGATGAAGCCGAAGAAAGCGGGACTTTTTTAAATGCAATTCCAAAACTTGATGAACTTAGGCAAAAAGGTATTAATACTATTCATGTAATGCCTGTTACGCCTGTCGGCAAGACAAAAGCTCTCGGAACTGCCGGATCTTTATATGCAGCTTCTGCATTTGACAGTCTTAATCCCCAGTTGGAAAGCAAACAAAGTGCACTTTCAATAAAAGAGCAGGCAAGAAAATTTATTACCGAAGCTCATAAACGTGATTTGCGTGTAATAATTGATTTGCCTTCATGCGGTTCGTATGATTTGTATATGCAGCATCCTGAACTTTTTGTTAAAGATAAATCCGGTCAGCCTGTAGTACCCGCAGATTGGACTGACGTCAGGTTATTGGATGCAGGAAGCGAAACTGCAGTAAATAAAGATGTTTACAATCTTTATAAAAAGTTTGTAGATATGGTTATGGATCTTGGAGCTGACGGGATAAGAGCCGATGTTGCTACTAATAAGCCGGCAAAATTCTGGAAAGATTTAATAACATATTCGAGAACTAAAGATCCTCAATTTTTATGGTTAGCTGAAGCTTCCGAAAGTTGGAAGGAGCCTGTTTCCCAATATGCTGTATTTACACCTTACGATAAATTGCTGGCAGCCGGTTTTGATGGGTATTACGGAAGCTATTTTAATCTTAAAAATTATAAATCAGGTTCGGAGTTGATAAATCAAATTCTTGCAACCAGAGCAAATCTTGCGAAATTTACAGAACCTAAAGCTGTTATAGGTAGTTTTACAACTCATGACGAAATGAGCCCGATATTGATTAACGGTAACAAGTTCAGTGAAATGATTATCTGGCTAAATGCAACACTGCCTCTGAACTCATATTTTGTAGACGGATTTGATACCGGAGATAATTATATTTATATGTGGGCTAATAAGGAAGCATTTAAAACTTTTACGGATGATGATTATTACTTTGTTCACAGAGGTAAACTGGATATATTTAATTTTTCAAGGCAGCCTGGCGGAAAGCAGGATAAACTCCTTGAAACATTTATTTTTGCCAACGGTTTGAAAAGACAATTCTCTTCTATTATAAATAACGGGAAATTTGTGCCTTTAAAAACTTCCAAGCCTTCAGTATTTGCATATGCTGTATCTCATAACGGCAAAAGTATTGTTGTTATCGGAAATCTTAATTTCAGAAATATTATAGATGTAAATGTATCTGTCCCGCATCTTACAAGCAGTAATATAGCATTACCGATAAAAATAGACAGTATACCGCTTCTTGAAAAAGGAAGCATTAGTGTATCATTAGCTCCTGGAGAGACGCAGGTGCTTCTTATTAATGATTTGGATATCAAGTAATAATAAAAAAGCGGTTTTATAAAAATCGCTTTTTTATTTATATGTTGTATCCTTTATTTGCAAGAGCTGCTATACGTTTCTGGTTTTTTTTCATAATTTCTTTTGTACGTTTGGTAAGTCTTCCTGCTGGCGCTTTTTTCTTCTGTTGCTGTTCCTGTTCTCCGGAATTAGAAAAGAATGAACCTGCTGTACTAGCAACTCCAGAGACTGCATTTATAACATTAGACCATGTTTCTTTTTTGTTATTTTTACTTATCTGACTTTCGATTTGCTGTTGTTGCTGCTGTTTAATTTGTCCGCTTAATTCGTTCATTTTTACCTGAGCATCTGCACTTAATTTGTCAACACCCATACCTTTTATAGCGTCCTGAAGTGAATTTGATGATGGCTGTAGTTTCTGATTTAAGGCTTCATTGCCGGTATTGCTTATTGTTGCTGTGTGTATGCCATTGCTCTCATCAGCGGCCTGTCCGACGGCTTCACCTTGTATAGTTTCATTTTCACCGCTGATTGTAGTTGTGGTATATTTTTCGTCTTTCATTGATTGTTCTGTGGTTTGTTCAGAAACTTGTTTTAGTTCTTTATCTGACATGTCTGTAAGAGACTTACTTTCCGAACCATTTTCATTGACCTGTTCATTTTTGTTTTTAACGGATTCTGTTTTTTCCTGATTTTCTTTGTTTTTTTCAGATGCATTTCCGAATTTTTTGTCTGCTATCATTCCTAATGCTGCTATAGTACTTGCAGCACCGCCTATCATACCAAGAATATTGGCGGCATTACCTTCTGCACCAAATTCTGTCATAAGCTGGCTTGCAGAAGATAGTGCACTGCCTGTAATACCTGCAATTTGCATTGTTTTTCCAAATGTAGAAGCTCCTGATTTAGCTAAATTGCTGAGAGTTGCTGCGGAACTTGTTATGGAAGATGCAACTCCTGCTACAGTTGCAATTTTACTGAATACTCCGCTGGCTTCTTTGCCTTGAACTGCTCTTACGTTATTAACCAATTCTGCAGATGATGCTACAATGTTTAGTCCGGAGCTTACTGTTCCTAATACTCCGCCTGCGGCTGCTCCCACGCCTGTTGCAGATGTGGCAAGGCTAATTGCACATTGTCCGAGTGACATTAAGCCTGCAGTCAGGTTTCCGTTTGCAATATTAATTGTAGCTTTTGTCACACCGCAAGACAGAACTCCGTATGTTCCGATATTTACCATTACCTGCCCTGCTGCAGCAGTAAACGGGTTCAATGATAAAATTAAGCCTGTGGATAATGTGATTTGGAATACATTTTCTGCGATTCCGACAGCTCCGAGCTGTTTTTGAAGCTTCTTTTGTTTATCAAGCTCTTTCTTTTCGGCTTCTTTGTTCTTCTCTTCAATCAGATCTGTTTTTTTATTGAATTTTTTTTGACGGGTTTTTGTAGTTTTTTGTATCCTTACAAATTTTGTTCTGTTTCTTTCAATTTTTTTCCCGTAAGTTTGGAATGATACACCGAGTTCATTTATTCTGGCATCATTATTTGCGATTTTGTCCTCATTTGAATCTTGTTGACCGCCTGTGGCTGTCATTTGACTTGAACCTAAAATCCCCTGCTGTATTCCGTTATTTTCATCAGAAGACTGTGGTGCTGCTGTTCTTGTGAGTGACTGGGTATTTTGTTTATTTTCGTCCTCTGCAATAAGTTGTTCATTTTCAGCAACTAAAGCTTCAAATTCTGTTAAAATTTCTTCTTGTTTTTTAGCGGCATCGGTTGATTCTTTAGTCATTTTGACCAGTTCTTTTTGGTCTTTTTTCATCAATTTATCAAGCTGTTTAGTTTCTTTTTCGAGTTCTTTTGTTGTTTTGTCTGTCTCTTTTTTTAATTGTTCTGACTCTTTGCTGTCATCTTTTGCACTTGTATTAGTATCATCAACACTTTCTTGTGCATCATCCGTTGTCATTTCATCATCTTTTTTTTCTGATGAAGTACTTGTATTTGTTGTTGAGGGGATAGAATTTAAGGTCTTTTTGGTATCTTGTTCCTCATCTGTTTCTTTAGTGTTTGGTTTTTGAGATATAGTTTCTCTATAATTGTCTTTTATATTTTTAACTTCCGGTTTTGCGACAATATTTTCAGTCTTTTGTGCAGTTGTTTCAGCAGAAGTCTCTTCTGTATTTTCAGCGTTCCTGGTTGTAATGTTTTCTGTTTCTGAAGTTTCTATAGAGGTATTCTTTGTTTCCTGAGCAGTAGTTTGTTCCGCAGAGATAGGTTCATCTGCTTCTGAGACAGGTGTTTCTGAGGTCGTTTGTTCTGCGGCTGTAGCAGTACTTTCTGTTGAGGATTGTTCTGATGGTTCTGAGGAGCTGCTTTCATTTGTATTTGTATCTTGTGAATTTTCTCCTGTAAATTCCTTAGTGACTTCTACAATTTTTTCATTAACAGTATTTAATCCGCTTAGGGCCGAATTTATGCTTGAACCTGCAGCATCTGTTGATTCTTCGGCCTGTTCAATTAAGGATTCATCATCTGATACTTTGCACGCTTTTGCGCCTATGCCAATACTTGTTGTACCTTTGACAATTGTTAATGTGCCTAATGCTATTAATGCAATACCTTGCTGCCATGTGAATATTGATGCTAAAAGGGCCTGACCTATCTGGATTTGTTTTCCGCCCAGCAATACTTCACCTGTACCTATTGACATTAGTCTTGTCCCTGCGCTGTTAATGAAATCCATTCGTTCATTATGTTCCGGCAGGTCCTTTTCCTGATATGTACTATTAATTTTTAAAGCATTATTTTCAACTGGAAGAGCTTTATCTATTGCACTTTTTTCACGTGAAGTGTTTTGTTGAACTTCTTCACGTCCTCTTATAGAGTCAGATTTAATATCTTTAATATCTTCGTTATTATTTACAATAATTTCTTTTTGTTTTTTTATTTTTTCTTTAGTTTCTTCATCATAATCAGGTTCATTTTCATTATTAGATTTTCTGTTGTTATTTTTTATAATTTCTTTATCAATTTCTTCTGAAGATTTGCCTGTTAATTTTTTCAATTCATTTTCAGCTTCTTCATTTTCTTTTTGTTTTTGTTCAATTTCCTGCTGGCGTTTTTCTTCTTCTTCCCAAAATTTATCAACAATTTTTGTGACATTTTTATCTGCAATTGAAGCCATTTTGGTATCTTTTACACCGGTTTTAATTTGACCAAGAGCGATTTCAATTTGTTTTTGTAAATCAGCATTAATTAACTGACCTTCATCTATGAGGCGCATTACATAAGAGTCAGTAATGAATGTTTTAAGTTTTTCTTCAGAGTTTTCTTCCGTTTTTTCTCCGGAATTTTCATCTTTTGCCTCTCCGGTTGAAATAGAGCTGTCTGCTTCAGTTTCAGTTCCTTCATCCTGATTATTTTCTGGTTCGCCTTCGATTTTGCTTATTCTGTCTTCTATATCAAGAGATGAGGCGATATTATTAATTGATGTTGTTGTCTGCTCTGCATATTCTTTAGTGTCATTACCTGTTTTATTAGCCTCATTAGCCAGTGTTTTGCCTTGTGCCATTGCAATAATTGATTTCAACAGACCTATTTGTTGGGTGGTTGACTGCTTTGTTGTTTTATAATTGCTCTGGGAGGTATAATCAGCAAGAGTATCACCGATTTCTATAGTTTCCTCAGCAAGTTCTTTCCCGATAACGGCTAAAATATTAATCTGATTTAATGAGTCTGCTATTTCTGTTTTATCAATCTCAAAACCATCGTCATTATTTTTTTTACTGCCTAAAATTTCTGACAATTCACTATAACGGTTATTTTCGGATTCCGTTAAAGCTTCCCCGCTATTCATCTTATCCTGTAATTTGGTCCATTCTCTTACATTATCCGCATATTCGTCTAATGTATTTCTCTGTTGTTTTAATTTTTCAGTAAGAGTTCTTTCCTGCTTTTCCTGTTCGGGAATAATTTTTTCTATTTCAGCATCAATTTTATCATTTGTTTCATTACATTTTTCAATTTTTTCTTCTGCTTTCGGGATTAATTCAAGGAACGGTTCTTTTTCAGTTGTCTCTTCTGTATTATTCTCTTCATTTTCTCCTGTTGTTTCATAGTTTGTGGCTGTCTGCTGTTGAATTGCCTGAGCAATATCAACTATTTCCTGAGGAATATTGACTCCGTTATCTACCATTTGTAAAATTTCTTCAGCAGAATATTGAGACCATACAGGATCAAGAACAAGCCCGTTTTTCTTTGCATAAGCTTCTATATTGTATTTTGTCATTATATTAGCTTTGTTTATGTTATTTTTTTCAGAGGCGTTCTCGCCGAATGAATAACCGTTTGCGTCAATTATTTCATAACCGGTTTCATCTTTATAATATTGTTCAAATTCGGATCTTTCATCACTGCTCATCTGGTAAAACAGATTAAGAGCCTCGGTGTAGCTGATTTCTTCACCATTGACTTCAAAGTAGTAGTCTTGATATATTTCATATTTGTTTGGTACACCGTTTACTTGCATAGTAATCCTTTTTCCTTTATCTGATTATCGGCATTTAATGCTTAAAACTTTAACAAATAACGGGTTCAAATCCTTTTATACAAACAAAAACTCCGTATAACAAGAGTTTTACGGAGTTTACAATGTGTAACAAATTTTTATAAATTATAAATGTTTTTCAATATTAGAAATAATGGTTGATTTAGGCATCAAACCTACAAGTCTTTCAAGAGCTTTACCATTTTTGAAAACAAGAAGGCTCGGCAGGCCGCTTATAGAATAATCCTGCGCTGTTTTAAGATTTTCGTCAGTATTTACTTTTACAAATTTTACTTTACCGGAAAATTCCTGCGCAACTTCATCTAAAATCGGGCCTAATTTTCTGCAGGGGCCGCACCAGGGCGCCCAGAAGTCAACTACAACCGGCTGTTCTGAATTTATAACCTCCTGTTCAAAACTCGCATCATTAATATCAACTGCGTTTGACATTACATATCTCCTTACTTTTTATTTAATAACGGATTTATTCTAACACAGAAATTTTTTTTGTGCTATTATCTTAATAGAACTCTACAGGATAAGATTATGGCAAGGAAAAAGATAATAGAAATTGTTCTGGACACAGAAACTACGGGATTGGATTACACTAAAGAGAAAATTGTTGAGTTTGCCGCTGTCAGGCTTGAAAACGGTAAGATAAAAGATGAGTTTCAAACTCTTATTAATCCCGAGCAGCATATAAGAAAATCCAGTATGGCAATCCATGGTATTACAGAGGAAATGGTCGCGGATGCTCCGACTGAAATTGAGGCCATGCCCAAAATTCTTGAGTTTATAGAAGATTATCCGATAGTTGCACATAACTGTATTTTTGATTATTCTTTCTTAAATGAAGCAAGTATCAGAACTACCGGCCAGGAATTAAAAAATCCGAGAATTGATTCTCAGCAGATGTTTAAGGAAGTTTATCCTGACTTACCGTCTCACGGTCTTGAGGCTTTGACAAATAAGTTTAAAGTTGAACTCAACAATCATCACAGGGCGATGGCTGATACGATGGGACTTGCACTGGCTTATCCGAAACTTAAAAAATTGTATCTGCAAAAATATGATTGGGAAGTTAAGCAGCTTGATAATGTAGAATATTTGTTTGAAAGATTTTTGAGAATTCAGCAGACTGTAACAACTTTACAATCAGAATTGCAGGATTTAAAATCGGTATTTAAATTATATTTTGAACAGGGTGGAGAACCGATTATTTCACAGACTGGCGAAACACTTGTATATAACTCAAAACAGTCATTTGGATATGATCTTCATCAGATTAAAGATGTGTTGGAAGAAGTCGGTGCATTTGATAAAGCCGTTAAATTAAATACCGGATTTATTGACAGACTTGTAGGCGGATGCCGGCTGGATGAAGAAAAAAGAGAAATTATAAAAGATGCGCGTCATGAAATTACTGAGACGCGTAATATTCAAATTATTAAAGCAGGAAAGTAGACTATGTTGAAAAAAATAGCGGAATTTTTTAAAGAGCCTCCTGTAAAAGAGACTATTCAGGATAAAGAACAAGTTAAAAGTATGTATGCTCATTGGAGATTACGAATTTTTTATGCTTGTTTTATAGGTTATACGGTATTTTATTTGTGTAAGAAAAATATTGCGGTTGCTCTGCCGGGGTTAAGTGCTGAATACGGATATTCGAACACTGAACTCGGTCTTTTAGGCAGTTCTTTATATTTGACTTACGGTATAGGAAAGTTTGTAAACGGTGTTTTTGCAGACGGATCGGATGTCCGAAAATTTTTACCTACAGCCTTAATTATGACGGCAATTGCTAATATCTGTTTTGGGTTGTCTGCTGTATTTATTACTCCTGGACAGGTCTCATTTTTCGGTCTGCCTACGAATACTATTTTGCTGTGGCTGTTTGTATTTTTCTGGGGGGCAAGCGGTTGGTTCCAGTCAGCAGGCTTTCCGGCTGTTGCTAAAAGTTTAACCTACTGGTATTCAAATTCAGAAAGGGGAACTAAATGGTCTTTATGGTCATGTTCGCATCAGACAGGAACATTTTTAAGTGTTATTATTTCCGGCTTTTTGGTTGCACACTGGGGGTGGAAAATGGCTTTCTTTGTCCCCGGGACTCTTGCTGTACTTGTTGCAATATGGCTTTATAACAGGTTAAGAGACAGACCTCAGTCTCTGGGACTTCCTGATATTGAAACTTATAATAATGAGCCTGTTGCTAAGAAAGCTGATTGTAATGAGGATAACAGAACTTATGTTGAGATATTTAAACAGAACATTCTATATAATAAAACAATCTGGATGCTTGCAATAGCTTATATATTTGTTTATATTATAAGATTCGGTGCTGAAGATTGGATGATAAAATATTTAAGCGAAGCAAAACATAATTCTCTTGAACTCGCTGCGATGAAGTTAAGTTCGCTTCCTCTTGTAGGTATTGTCGGAACTATCTGTGCGGGTTTAATTTCTGATAAGATTTTTAAAGGACAGAGAGCTCCTGTAAATCTTATATATTTAATTGGTGTTGTGATATGTCTTGTGTTGCTGAAGTTCAATTCAATCAGTACTTTGGATTTTGTTCTTATAGGGCTTCTCGGAGCTTTTACATACGGCCCTCAGATGATGATAGGCGGTTTGTGTGCTGTTGAATCAAGCTCTAAAAAAGTTGCATCGGCGTCAACCGGTTTTACAGGTACATTCGGATATATAGGAGCCGTATTGTCCTCTACAGGTACCGGTTTTATGGTTGACAAATTCGGATGGAACGGGGCAATTGTTTTCTGGGTGTTATCCGCTTTAATATGTATAGCAATTTGTACAGTTCTAATGATTGATGAAAGAAAAAAGAAACATGGCTAGATAAATAAAAAATCCTCTTATTAACGGGAGGATTTTTTTTGCGGTATTGTAAAACAGAATTTGCTTCCGTAATGCAGTTTAGATTTTACATAAATTTCTCCTCCATGGGAACGCACTATTTTTCGGCAGAGTGCAAGCCCTACTCCGGAACCCTGCTGGCGTTTTAGCTGGCTTCTATTCACCTGTGTAAAGAAATTAAATATTTTTGCCTGATCTTTTTTACTGATACCGTCGCCATGATCTTTTATTTCGAATGTAAATTCTTTTTTGTTATTTAAAAATGTTACAATAGATATTGAACTGTTTTCCTTACTGAATTTAATTGCATTAGAAATGAGGTTGTAGACAAGTTGTTTGAACCGTATTAAATCTGCTTTTATGATAACATCCGACAGTGTATAATCAAATGAGATATTTTTTTCTTTTCTTATTTCCTCAAAGCTCCAGATTATATCATCTATCACCTGCTTTGATCTGAATTTTTCGGGTTTCAGCTCCATTGTACCGTATTCATCTTTTGTATAATCCAGAACATTCTGGATTAATTTCAGAAGGTAGTCAGAACTTTTGGAGATATTATCCAGATATTTTTCATATTCCGTGTTCTGCAAATTTTCTGCCAGTAAATCGCAAAAGCCTGTTATTGAATTCAGCGGGGTTTTGAATTCATGCGAGACGCTTGCCAGGAACTCGACTCTTTCGCGTCCGCTTCGCTTTCTTTCTTCATATAAAGAAATAATTTCCAATCTTGAGCAAATAAATTCGATGAGAATATTGACCGTATTAATATTTTTTTTGTTGAAATCTTTGTCTCCGCTAATCATTCCGACATATCCTAAAGAGGTATTTCTGTATATTAGCGGTTTTAAAATTATGTTGTTTTTTGAAGTAAGTGTAAGGTATTCATTCAAATCTTCAATTTCAAAATTTTTGAAATAATCATGTGCAATTTGTCTGACATTTTTTACATCAGAGATTAACTTCCTGTTGTTAGAAAAGGCCGGCGAAGATTTTATTTTTCTCACTTCAATCAGGTTTGTATCCCAGTTGATTAAACCTGTCCAGCAAGCTAATGCGTCAGTAATATCTATAAAGCCCTGATTTATAATATCAGCAAGTTCTTTGTTTGATTTTGCTGTATTAATTTTTTTCACAAATTTGTAAATTGCGTTCTTGTTCATTGTATAATTATACTATGAATAAAAAATTGTTTGTAGTATCGGGCTCATCAGGTGTCGGTAAAGGCACGGTTTTAAAAGCTTTTTTATCAAAAAATCCTGATTTTATGCTGTCAATATCCTGTACAACAAGGTCCCCGCGTGAAGGAGAAGTTGATGGTGTAAATTATTTTTTTATGACAAAAGATGATTTTAAAGATTGTATTGACAAGGATAAATTTCTGGAATGGGCTGAGTTTGCCGGAAATTTTTACGGTACAAAGAGGAAATTTATAAATAAATGTCTTGAGGAAGGAAAAGATATTATACTTGAAATTGATACACAGGGCGCACTGCAGGTTAAAACGCAAATGCCGGAAGCTGTCTTAATATTTATCTGTCCCCCGTCACTGGAGGATCTTGAAAAACGTTTACGCGGACGGCACACAGAAGATGAAGAAACTATTCGAAAACGTCTTAATATTGTAAAAGAAGAAATTGATCGCGCAAAAAATTTTGATTATAAAATTGTAAATGATGACTTACAAAGGGCTGTGTCGGAGCTTGAAGAGATTATAGCCGGAGAACAAGGATAATGCTAAGCGGAAAAACAGTCCTTGTCGGGATTACCGGTGGTATTGCTGCATATAAAATATGTGAGCTTATTAGAATGTATAAACGTGCAAATGCCAATGTTCTGGTTGTATGTACACCTAACGCTCTCAACTTTGTAACTAAACTTACGCTTCAAAATTTAAGTCAAAATGAAGTTGCAGTTGAAGAGTTTGAAGTAAAAGACTTCAGACCGGAACATATTTCGTATGCAGATTGTGCGGATATTATGGTTATAGCACCGGCCACAGCAAATACCATTTCAAAAATAGCTCAGGGTATTTGTGATAATCTCTTAACATCTATAGCTTGTGCATTTACAAAGCCGGTTATAATCGCACCGGCAATGAATTGTAATATGTGGGAAAATCCGCTTGTGCAAGAAAATCTTCATAGACTGCACTATGAAATTCTGGAACCGGAAAGCGGGTATCTTGCTTGCGGATATGACGGAAAAGGTCGTCTTTGCGGCCTTGATAAGATTTTTGATAAAACAGTTGAGCTTTTAAACAATAAACCTTTAAACGGTAAAAAAGTTGTTATAACCTCAGGTGGTACGATAGAAGATATTGATCCTGTAAGATATATTTCAAATTATTCTTCAGGGAAAATGGGGCTTGCGCTTGCTGATACTGCAAAAAATCTGGGTGCGGAAGTAACTTTAATTACAACAAAAGATGTTTTAAGAAAATATAATGTTGTAAAAGTTAAGTCTGCAATAGATATGAAGTCTGCAGTTGAAAAAGAATTTGAAAGTGCGAATTGTATTATTATGGCTGCAGCTGTTGCGGACTACAGGGTAAAAGAAATTTCTCGGCAAAAGATGAAAAAAACTGCTGATGATGAAATAGCTCTGACGCTTGTGAAAAATCCTGATATATTGAAGGAAATTTCTGCTAAAAAAACATCGCAAATTGTAGTCGGCTTTTGCGCTGAAAGTGAAAATTTAATAGAAAATGCAAAAGAAAAAATCATAAAAAAAGGCTGTGATTATTTGATTGCAAATGATATTTCCAGAAAAGATATAGGTTTTTCAAGTGACTATAATGAAGTTACCGTACTGGACAAAAACGGAAATATGAAAAAACTTGAAAAAGCCGATAAAATGACAATTGCCCGACAAATTTTTAAGGAAATTTATGGATAAATATAAAATTATTGAAAAAATAGAAGATTTTGCCCCGCCCGAACTTGCAGAAAGTTGGGATTGCTCAGGCTGGCTGGTTGAAACTCCGGAGCGTAGTATTAATAAAATTATGCTCGCATTGACAGTAACTGATGATGTTGTAAGGCAGACAGGGGAGAAAAAGTGTGATATGATAATCTCTCATCATCCGTTATTTTGTGTTCCTTTGGAATATAAAGATATAAATATTTATTGTGCACATACAAATATGGATAGAGCTGAAGGCGGTACAACTGATACGCTTATAAACTCTCTTGGATTAAAAAAATCAGGAAATACGGGAGAGTTTACGAGGTTTGTAAATTTAGATTGTGCTATTGTGCTTGAAGATTTTATAAAAATGTTGAAGAAGGTTTCGCCTAACTTGCGCTATGTAAATAATCTTAAACAGAGAGAGTTTAGAAATATTGCATTTTGTGCAGGAAGCGGCTCCGAATTTATTCGGGAAGCTTATGAAAACGGTGCAGATTGCCTTGTTACGGGAGATTTAAAATTCCATACCGCGTTAGAAAGTCCTATAGCTATTTTTGATATCGGTCATTTTGAAAGTGAAATTATGATATTGGACGTTTTCGAAAAACTTTTGTCAGTTGATATAGAAGTTGTAAAGGCTGAAGAAAAAAGTCCGTTCATTCAAAGCTGAATATTGACAATAAACTTTTAGCGGTTAGAATAATAAACGTAGCTCTTATATTGGGGCGTCGCCAAGTGGTAAGGCACCTGGTTTTGGTCCAGGCATTCGGAGGTTCGAATCCTTCCGCCCCAGCCATTACAAAAAGGTATGTTTAATACCTTTTTTTGTTTATAAAAATTCCCGGTACTCTTTGTAAAATTTTTATTATTGGAAAATATCCGGGGCGTCTTTGGGAAGAATTTCTTTATCTCCCATAAACAACCTGTCACCTGGAGCTATTGAAATTTTTTCGAAAGTACTTCTTAAAGTCCCCAGACTGTTTACAGCTCTTTGCGGGCTTTTGTCCGATTTTCTGTATTCTGTACAGATTGTCCAGACATCATTTTTTGCATTATAATGGTAATGTGTCTGGCTATCTTCGAATCTGTGGATGCTAAATTCTGTTAAGTATTTAACTCTTTGTGCAATCATATTTTTAAATTTATAAAATAATGGTACGGATAACGGGTTTGACTCAAGTCTTTTGCCTCCTAAAATCAATCCTCTTTCAGGATTTTTAATAAACCGGATTAAAGAAATAACATTATCATTTGCTTTTCTCTGTGTAATTTTATCATCCCAAAAATGGAAACCTTCACCTTCTCCTGTTGAAGATTTTGTAATACCACCGCCGGTACAGGTCCTAATATCAAGTGAATAAAATTCATCCGCTTTCAAAATATTTGGCGTATCATGAAAGTAAAGAATTTCATTTGGTGTTTGTTTTTTAGAACAAAAAGTTTTCCATGGTACAAATTGAATTTTTGATGTAAATGATACATTATTATTTTTCATACACCTATAAAACAAAAACATGAAAAAAATTGCTATTTGTATTTTGTATAAACTTTGTGAATTTAAAATAAAGTTTAAATTTTTGTAAATTTTTTAGTATAAATAAAATATTATTGAAAATTAATCATTTTAATTGTTTTTATATAAGTATAAAATTATAGAAAGAGAGAGATTTATGACACCGAATTTACCACCTTCAATTACGATAAAAAATAATCTTGCATCAACATTAAAGGCTTATATTAAACAAAATAGCGGAAAAAATATAAGCGAAAAACAGATTAATACGATTTTGCAAAGAGTTGCAAAGTTTGATGCTGAACGTGACAAAGGAACACGTGCGGGAGGTTCTATTTTTGAGGGTGGTTCCAAATATTTTGGAGGCGGTGTAAATGACTTTAAAGTTATGCAAGGACAAAAAATTCAGTTTAGTGCAGAGGAATATAATGCTATCTTTGAAGGTTTTATAGAACCGATAAAAACTTCGGAAAATACAAAAAAGTCCTTATCTGTGGAGAAGCTTGAGACAGAAATTCCGCCTGTTACATCTAAAGCTGAACCGAAGAAAGCAGTTACAATTGAGCAAACTGCTGTTAAATCTCCTCTTGAAATTCTGAGTGATACTCAAAAACCTCTACCAATAAATATTTTCAATGAGGCTGAAGCAGAACAGGCAACACCGCATAGTAAGCCTGTGAAAGATAATCATGTCGCTGTTTTAAACAAACCTGCCGCTAATGATACCCCTCTTGAAAATAGTTCTGCTCCTGCTATACCTGTTGTAGAACAGGAAGTTGAGGTTATAGAACAAGCTGATATAAAACCTGAACCCAAATCAACGCCGGAAATAAAGCAACAGCCGGTAATTGTCCGGCAGGATGAAAGTCCTGAGCTTCACTTAAAAGAAGAAAAGAATGAAGCAACTGTTTTAAGAAATAGTTATTCTTTAGGCAATATTTCAAGTCCTTTTAGTCAGGAAACTATTGATATGTTATATAATAATACAAATGTTCATACTAATTTCCTGAAAAATGCTAATAAATTGCTGGGAACTGTTGAGTATAAAAATCAAACTGAATTAACTTCTGAAGAAAAACAGAGAACCCAATCGGCTATTATTGGAAGATACGGTACTTCTGATCATCAATGGTGTGCACATGCTGTCAGTACAATAGCGGAACAATCAGGTATTAATATTGGAGGACATAAAGCTCAGGTGCAGCAGTTTATAAATTGGGGTAAGGCTAATGGTATTTATAATCCAATTTCAAATACTGATCCAATAACAAAATCAAATTTTGAGACTGTGCGCGAGGCCAGAGCTAATGATATTTCAAAACAAATTTCAGACATGAAAGAAGGAGACTTAATCATCTGGAAATCTCGATACGCAGCAAAGACTAATGAAGGTTTGAATTTCTGGAATGCAAGCCATATTGGTATAATAGAATCCGCAGATCTGGAAAATGGTACTGTAACAGTGCTGGAAGGTAATGCAAATGTCCCGAGGTCAGATGATTCTTATGAACGTTATATTGTAAGAAATGCTTCTCAAAGATTAGTCGGGGATCAGGTAAACGGTGAGCCTGAAGAACTGAACAGAACTGACGGCTTAATAAGAAAAGTCTATACTATTCAAGATCTTGCAAATTTTGGCTATAGCGGATATATTAATATGCAATCTCTTGTATAACAAAGTGGTGCGATTAAACCATTAACGGTAATTGAACAAGCATATTTCTTAGTTTTATTGCTATTCTTGGCATTGGTTCCGCGACTGTCAGTCCGGTGATATCATATTCTTTTGATATGTCATTAATAACTCTGATAACTTCTTTAATTTTCATTCCGTTTGGAACAACTCCGACTGCCGGGATTATCTCATCAGGCTCTAAAACATCCATGTCAAAGTGAATTACTATATGTTTTGCATCTGTTGACTTAATCCAGTTTAAAATTTTATCGCTGTTGTTTGATGTTTCTTGCGGAGTTAAATGTTTTATTCCATATTCCTGCTGACGGTATTTAATCTGCTCTCTTTCCCAATCTCTTAATCCTACAAATAGAATTTTTTCCGGATTAATTGCTGCAGGAAGTTCTGAAATTATGTTTTTATCTCCCTTACCCATTATTGCTGCTGCTGCCATTGCATGATAACCGTTATATGTTTTATCCTCCGGCAGGGTTATATCAGGGTGGGCGTCAATCCATATCATGGCTGTATCTTTATATTTATTAGCTAAATAAGTGAAAGGTACAACACTTACCGAGCATTCTCCGCCTAAAGTCACTATTTTATTGGGGTTTGACTTATTTAGAATTTGTATAGCTGTTCTGGTTTGTTCTAAAATCTGTTTATATCCGATTATACCGTTTTCTTCTACTCGTTTTATCTCATCTGAAACGGGAATAGTTATAGTTTTATTTTTAGTTTCAGGTGCTAAAAAATTTAATAAATGCGCTCCCAGAGTGTACCCCTTTGAAGCGTCTTCTTCAGATAATTCGGGAACTAATCCCGCAATATTGCCACCCTGCCATTGCGGGTAAATCAATCTGATTATTTCCGGTTTATCAGTATTCATATTTCACCTCTTTTGTATTTATGGTTGAATTTTTCTTGCAATTTGTTTAAAAAAAGTTTTGCTGCAGGAGAAAAAACCTGTTGTTTTTTCCATACTATATCAAGACCGGATTCCAGTTTCGGACTTAATGGTCTAAAACAAAGACTGGATGCATTTGATGTATTGATAAGTTTATCAAGTGTAATCGCATATCCCATTCCTGCATTTACCATTATAGCTGCATTATAAATTAGATTATATGTTGATGTAATATTAAGGTTATCAAATTCTTTTCCGAACCAATCAAGAAAACCGCTGTCGGCAGAATATTTTACAGACATTTGTCGTGAGGCTATAATAGGTACGTTTACAAGATCATACAATTCAATTACATTCTTCTTTGCAAGCTGGCTGTCTTTTCTCATAACAACTCCCCACAGATCCTTTTCGGGCATTGGGATATTATCATATCTGGAAAGATCAATCGGTTGTATAAGAACGCCGAAATCCAACAGGCCTCTATCAAGCTTTTCCATCACATCTTCTGCATTGCCGCTGTATATATGAAATTTTATATTCGGGTATTCTGTCTGCAATTCTTTCATAACTTCTGCTATATTCTTCATTGAATCTGTTTCGCCGCAGCCGATATAAATGTCTCCCCCCATAGTTTCGCTTATGGACCGAAATTCTAATTCTGTTTTTTCAACCATTGTAACAATTTCTTCTGCGCGTTTTTTGAAAATTAACCCTTCCGGTGTAAGAGACGTTTTATATTTCCCGCGGACTAAAAGTTTTTGTCCCAGCTCTTTTTCGAGTTCCTGTAACTGTCTGGATAATGTTGGCTGCGTAAGGTGTAATGAATTTGCAGCTTTAGTAATACTGCCTTCACGTGCAACTGCAAGAAAATATTTTAAGACTCTAATTTCCATAAGAGAATAATACAATTTTTATTTATGCCTGTCAAGCATTTTTAATTATTGAATATAAGTATTTGCTATTTTAAAAATATCGTAAATAATTATAATTAAAAGGAGTAAAAAATTTAAAATGGAAATAATAAGAGTAGAAACAGAAAGAGGCCTTGAGCTGAAAGGTGCTATGTGGGGAACCACTTCAATGGATAGTGTAGTGATTATGATGAGTGGTATTTGTTCAAATGTCTTTCAAAATGACTTACTTCCATTTACCGGAGAATTGTTGTGCCGGAATGGTGTTGCATTTATAGCCGGGCATGCGATGGATGCATTTTCATGTATAGCTTATTCTGATTTTTCTACAGGAAAACAAAAATATACCGGAGTTGTTTATGATGACTTTTCACTTGTTTATGAAGACGTGGAGGCCTACGTAAAATATGCTAAAAATTTAGGATTTAAAAATATAATACTCGCCGGGCATTCACTTGGTTCTAATAAAATAATTAATTATCTTGGCAATACTTCTGATGATTTCATTGATTATTTTATTGTAAGTGCTCCTGTTGATCTTGGTTACTGGTTTAAGGTTATGCCGAATGTGGCAGAGTGTATTGAACTTGCACGTAAGTTTATGATTGAAGGAAGAGAAACAGAAATTCTTCCGTATCTTTTCGGGGGCTTCTCTCCTATGTCTGCTCAGACGGTATTAGGTTTTTATAATGCTTATAATCTCAAAAATTGTCCCGTAATCAGCGGTGATGGAGAAACAAATTCACTTGCATCAATAAAGGTTAATGGGGCATTTGTTATAGGTGAAAAAGATAGTTTGACAAATGGAGATGCTAGAGGATTTATGGAAAAAATAAATTCTTATTGCAAGAAGCCTGAGGAAAATCAAGTAATTGTTATTCCGGATGCTTCACATATTTTTTATGCTAAACATGAGGAATATGCGGAGGTTATTCTTAACTGTGTTAAACAATATCAAATGCCTCCAGTCAATGTTTGATTTCTGCATTAGCTTTTTTGCGTGTTACAATTAACAACACTCCGAGAAGGATTAATGCCACTCCCGTACAAATTCTCGGTGTAAGCTGTTCATGAAATATCAAAACACCAAAAAATATTGCGGTTAAGGGTTCCAGTGCCCCTAAAATTGCTGTAGTTGTTGATCCGACAAGTTTAATTGATACAGTTATTGTTTCAAGTGATATAATTGTCGGGAACACTGCAAGCCCGATGGTAAATAACCATAACAGAGGTTTGTCGATAATCTGAAGCTGTGTACAGAATTTTAGATTTACAATGTAGACCATAAGCCCGAAAAGCATTACATAAAAACTCATTTTTGCCCTGTTGAGATGCTGTATAACTTTTATATTTTTTACCCCGACGATATAAAGTGCATACAGCAGTGCAGATAAAAATACAACTCCTGCACCGTATAAATTTAGGTTTGTTCCGGTTTTTCCTTTATAAAGAAGTATAATCCCAATTGATGTAAGTAAAATCGATGTAATTACAGTCTTAGTTATTTTCTCCTTAAAAAACAAGGCCATAATAACAGCAACCAGAACAGGATAAATGAATAGAATTGTGCAGGCTATTCCTGCTTCAATATAATTAAAAGCATCATAAAGTGTTAATGATGACAATGAAAAAAATATTCCGAGTATAAACAGGGGAAATATTTCGTTTGCATGAATATGAAGCGATGTTTTTTTTATAAATTTGAGCCATATACCGTAAATTGCTACGGCTAAAGCGTACCTGTAAAACAGCACCGAATTAATACCAACTCCGGCACTAAATAACGGCAGGGCAAATAAGGGGTTTGTTCCGTAACTGGCAGATGCAATGGCACCGTTCAGTATACCTTTTATACGTCTTCTCAATTTAATCTCCTCTAATACAATAATTTATATTAAAGAGTTTTACAAATCAACATCTGATTCTTTTATAGGTGCGCCGATTACACGTTCAAGCTCGGCAGCATTAATATTATAATTTAAGAGGTTTGAATAATAATCAAGCTGTGCATTAAGGTATGAATTTTCGGCATCTTTAAATTCAATAGCATCTCCGAGCCCTACCTGATATCTCCTAAATGCCTGGTATTGCCGTTCTTTTGCCTGTTGAAGCGCAAGTTTTGAAACTTCAATGCTGTCATGAGAGTTTAAAAGGCTTATGTATGCGCTTTTAACTTCAAGGTATACATTTTGTCTTTGTTGTTCGTAATCTGCAACTGCTTTTTTGTATGAAGCTTTTGCCTGATCAACCTGTTTTTTCAATAGCATTAGGTTCAAAGCATTATAGTTTAATTGAACTCCGAACTGATAGCCGTAATCACTATCTATTTGACGTCCGCCCTGGTTAAATGATCCGAAAGCACTTAAATCCGGAGTAAAGGCGCGTTTTGCACTTCTTACATTCAATTCTGCGGCATCCATTAATTTTTTAGATGCTAAAAGTGCCGGTCTTGAGGCCTCTGCTGTTTTTAGTAAATCAGGAAAGTTAACATTATAAGCTTTTGAATTAAGTTTATCTTTCAATATAACATTTTCTAATTCAGGAATACCTACAGCATTTGCAAGTTGTGCCGCTGCAAGTTCAAGGGTATTTTTGGCTTTAATTAAATTTACTTTAGCGTTACCGAGGTTATATTCTGCGGTTGTTACATCAATTTTAGCTTTTCTGCCGATTTCATATTGTGCCCTTGCCTGTTTTAACTGAAGCTCAAAATCTTTAACCGTATCTTCATAAACTGTTTTTTGTATTTCTGCAAAAACAAGGTTGTAATATGCAACTTTTACATTATATATAACAAGCTCAATGCTTGTTTCTGCATCATATCTTGATGATTCATAAGTTCTTTGTGCAGAATCTGCGTTTGCTTTAGTTTTTCCGAAGTCAAACAGGAGCATATTGGCAGATAAAGTCGGCATATAATACATATTGTATTTTTGCGACATCATCCTTGCATAAGAGCTTGACATTGTCATCATCATGTCATTTCTGGAGTAACTAACACCTGCACTAAGAGTCGGGAAGTAGTTAGACCATGCTTGTCCTACCATTGTTTTATATATTTCGGCGTTGCTTATAGCAGACATAATTGTGGGATGGTGCGTGATTGCAAGTTTTATGCAGTCGCTCAGTGTAACTTCGCCGTTCATATCCGTGTATTCTATCTGGCTGTTAATAACGGGGAATTTTGTTTCATACATCCCTTCTGCTTCTTTTGAGGATTCCCATTTGTGTTTGGCATTTTCCCTGTCTTTTTTTATTTCTCGTTTTATATTAGTTTTTTCATTATCGGGTTTTACTATTTCAACTTTCTCTTTTTCTTTTGTTTTATTTTTGCCAAACCAGCCTTTCGCCATTGTTGGTGTTGTGGAAATAGTAAGAACAGAGCATATTAAAACTAAATTTAAAATCTTTTTCATTGTATTTTACATCTCCAAATCTTTTTCCGTAATTTCTTTTTTAGGGAATAAATCAACGAATTCCTGAACTATAACATAGAATGCCGGGGTTAAGACAGCACCGAGTGTTGCTGCTGCAATCATACCGCCGAAAACCGTAGAACCTACGGATATTCTTGAGTTTGCGCCGGCACCGCTCGCAAATATCATAGGCAGAACACCTATGATAAATGCAAGTTCAGTCATCATAATTGCTCTAAATCTTAATTTTGCGGCTTTTATAGCTGCATCTTTAACCGAAAGACCGTGCTTTTCATGTTCTTCTTTTGCGAATTCTACAATCAAAATAGATTGTTTTGCTGCAAGACCTATTAATGTAATCATACCAACCTGTGAATAGATATCGAAGGCCTGATTAATCATCATCTGGAATATTAAGGCTCCCAGTGCTGCAATAGGAGATATTAAAAGTACGGCTATAGGGATAGTATAACTTTCGTAAAGCGCAACCAGAAACAGATAAACAAATACCAAAGCCATACCGACAATCATTAATGTTTGTCCTGAAGCTTCGCGTTCTTGAGCAGAAGTTCCTGACCAATCAAATGTCATATCAGAAGGAAGTACCTGTTTTGCCACTTCTTCCATCGCATTCATCGCATCTCCGGAGCTTTTGCCGGCTGCCTGCTGCCCTTGAATTTGAACTGACTGGTACTGATTATATCTTGTTATAGATGCTGTACCTACTGTTTGTTTAAGTTTTACTATAGACAATATCGGAACCATTACTCCGTTATTGTTTTTTACATAAATGCCTGATAAATCGGTTGCTTTGTTTCTGAAATTGCTTTCAGCCTGCATTTGAACTTTAAATACCCTGTCATATTTATTAAAGTCGTTAACGTAATATGTTCCAAGCATAGATGACAGTGTTGAGTAAAGTTCCTGCAGGTCAACATTCTGGGCAAGTGCTTTTTCATAATCAATTTCGACAATATACTGTGGCACATTTGCCTGGAATGATGTGTAAACACTTGATAAAGACGGATTCTGATTTGCTGCTGCAACAAGTTTGTTAGCCCAGCTTTCCATTTCCTGTGCGGTGTATTCTCCCTGAGAAAGCATCTGGAATTCAAAACCGCCCATCATACTCATACCGTTAATTGCCGGCGGGGAGAAGGCCTGTATTTGAGCTTCTTTAGTATTTGCAGCAACCGCTCTGACTTTGTTTAGGACTGCGACATGCGAAAGATCTGTTTCCTGTCCTTTCAGTTTTCTTGAAATCCATTTTACAGGTGTCATTTTTCTTTCACTGTAATCAAGAAGCTGTATAATTACGTTAGCCTGATTGACAGCGCTGTCGCCTCCGAATACTGTTAATTTTTCCGGATTAATTCCTGGAATATCTCTTATTTCATCTACAAATTTTCTTGCAACGGTTTCTGTTCTTGATAATGAAGCGCCGTCAGGAAGTGTGATGCTTGCAATCAGAACGCCTTGATCCTCATCCGGAATAAAACCTGTTGAAATTGTTTTGAATGATATAAGAGTTAAAAGTACAATACTTAAATAGAAAATTGCTACCAATTTTTTGTCATAAACGAATTTTTTAACATATTCAAGGTAAAAGTCTTCTACTTTGGCAAAACCTTCATTGAATTTTACGACTAGTACTGAAGTTCTTTTATTAATTCTTTCTTTAATATTTTCAATATGCTCAAGCCAAGGATATTTTGAAAAATCATGTTCTTTCTTTTCCTGTCCGAGGAAATGAGAGCACATTGCAGGAGAAAGCGTAAGTGCGCATATCGCAGAAATTGCAATTGATACAGCGATACAAACAGCAAACTGTTTATACATAACTCCGGTCATACCGCCCATAAACACGATAGGCACAAATACTGCCATTAAAACCAGTGCCATTGCAACAAGTGCAAAACCTACTTCTTCCATTGTGAGTTGTGTTGCTATAATAGCAGATTTACCTTCTTCGATGTGGCGTTTAACGTTTTCGATAACAACAATAGCATCATCTACTACTACACCTACAGCAAGCACAAGTGCAAACAGCGATAGCAGGTTAATTGTCATTCCCATAACTTTTAACGCGAAAAATGTCCCGACTAAAGATACCGGAATTGTTGCGCACGGAACGAGTGTTGCCATACCGTCGCCTAAGAATAAGAAGATGATAATTACAACGATTAAAGCTGTCAAAAGTATTGTAAATTCAACTTCTTTCATTGACTCGTGGATGAAGTCGGCATCATCTTTTACATATAGGATTTTAATACCATTTGTCAATCTTCCGTTAATCTCATTTACTTTTGCTTTAACAGCCTTAGACAAATTGATTATGTTTGCATCCGGCAATTGAGAAATAACCACAACTGCAGATGGTTTTCCGTTAACCAGCCCCAGATTTGAATATGATTCTGCACCCAGTTCAACACGTGCTATATCTTTTATTTTAACATTTGAACCGTCCGAATTTGAGCGGATGATAATATTTTCAAATTGCTCGACCTCATCAAGTCTGCCGGGGGTCTTTAATGTAATCTGCAATGCCTGAGCTTCATCAGTCGGTAATGCTCCGAGCGCTCCGGTTGCAACCTGTGTATTCTGGCTTGTAATAGCACTTTTAACTTCACTTGTTGATATATTTAATCCTGCCATTTTCTGAGGATCAAGCCAGATACGCATTGAATAGTTGCCGCCGCCGAAAACCATAACATCTGCAACACCTTCAACACGTTTCAATTCATCTTTTATATATATAGAACCATAGTTAGTTAAATCCAGCTGTGACCAATTCCCGGATTCAGGGTACAGGGTTAGAATAATAGCACCGGAACCTGATGTACGGCTTATCGCATTTACACCTGTTCTCTGAACTTCTTCAGGGAGCTGTGATTGAACCCTTTGAATAAGGTTTTGAACATTCATCAGGTTGATATTTTTGTCTGTTCCAACCTTGAAATATATTGTTAAACTGTAACTTCCATCAGTTGATGTTGAACTCATGTATGTCATATTTTCAACACCGTTGAGTTTGTTTTCCAGAACGGTAGCAACAGAAGATTCTATAACCTCGGCACTTGCCCCCTGATATGTGGCTGATACCCTTACCTGAGGCGGTGTTACATCAGGATAGCTTTCCTGTTTAAGGCTCAAAAGCGAAATTAAACCTAAAATAACTATACAAACAGATATGACAAGAGCAAATCTGGGTTTTTGTATAAAGAAGAATAACTTGTCTTTATCAAATATTTTTTTCATTTATCTTTTCCTGCTATTGTGATTTTTGTTCTGACTTACCTACCGGTTTTAATTTCTGCCCTTCTGCAGAAATATTTTGAATACCTGCAACAACAATTACATCATCATAATTAAGTCCGCTTTCTACGACCCAATTATTGTTGATTACGTCTGAAACGGTAATATTTTTTCTTACAGCTTTATTATCTTCAACAGCCCATACATAATATCCGCTCATTGCATCTCCTTTTGTACAGGATTGCGGTACCGTCATATATTTAACAAGTTTTGGTGCAGTTATTTTTACTTTCATATAATTTCCAGGTGTAAGCCACATTTTTGTGTTATCAAATGTAGCACGCATACTAATTGAACCGGAATCTTTATCTATTTTATTGTCTACGAAATTGACAGTTCCGATTTTGTCATACCAGGTACCATCATCAAATTGTACTTCAACCTGAGCATCTTTAAAGCGGTCGCTCCCTCTGAGCAATTTTACAAAATCATCACTCTTTAGGCTAAAACTTACATAAACAGGATTTACACTTGAAATATTTACAAGTGAACCTGATGTTGCGGTTACGTAATTCCCTTCTGTTATATTAACTTTTCCTATTCTTCCGTCAATTGGTGATTTTATTGATGTATAGCCTAAATTGACCTTCGCAAGTTCAAGCTGCTGTCTTGCGGCATCGTACAATGCTTTATTCTGATTTCTTGAAGCAAGGCTCGAATCTACATCAGAACGGCTTATTAAATCTTCTTTTACAAGTGCATTAGCTCTGTTTAATTCCTGTTGCGCGTTTTTCAAAAGAGCGCTGTACTGATTAACATTTGCCTGAGAATTATTTACCTCAATTTGATATTCTCTCGGGTCTATCTGGAAAAGAAGCTGGCCCTTTTTTACAAAGTCGCCTTCTTTAAAATATTTTTTCAGCAAAAATCCGGGAACCCTTGCAATAACATCAACGGAATACTTAGCTTCTACTCTGCCAGTTGATTCTGCAGATACATTAATTGTCTCAATATGAGGAGTATCTACTTCTACTTCCTTCGGCATTTTCATAGCCTGTCTTTGTATTGCGGCTGTAATAAAGCCTGATGTTTTATTATATATAATAGGCACAATAATTACAGTTAAAATTAAGATTGCCCATTTTTTCCTAGTCATTTGATATTTCATACTTCTCTCCAATATTTTTTACGGATTATATTCAAATTAGTAAATCCCCATAAGTCAATGGTAAAATATTATTTTTTTTATGTCAATAAATAACAAAATTAATACTTCAAACGTAGTACCGTATAGCTTAAATCAGGTTATTTTCTTTTAAAATATTTTTTAATGTTTCAGCCGACTTATGTAAATTTTCTATTTCATCTTTGTTCAAAGAAATAGGAATATGGCTTTCTACACCATTTTTCCCCACGATTGCAGGCATACTGAGTACTACATCGTTAATGCCATATTCTCCCTGCATCATTGACGATACCGGTAAAATAGATTTTTCATCACGAACAATTGCTTCACAAATTCTTTTTACTGACATTGCAATTCCGTAATTTGTAGCTTTTTTGCGTGAAATTATTTCGTAAGCACTGTTTTTAACATCTTCTGCTATCTTTTCTGTTGCAGTTCTGTGATCATAATGCCCTCTCATTTCGCAGAAGTTGTTCAGAGGAACTCCTGAAATGTTAGCACTGCTGAATGCCGCAATTTCGCTATCGCCGTGTTCGCCAATTATAAATGCATGGACACTTCTGCTGTCAACATCAAGGTGCCTTCCTATTGCGTATTTTAATCTTGCAGTGTCAAGAACCGTACCTGAACCTATGACACGGTTTTGAGGAAGTCCGCTTAATTTGATTGCGGCATATGTCAAAATATCAACCGGATTAGAAACTATTAGTAAAATTCCTTTAAAATCCCTTTTAGAAATTTCAGGAATTATAGACTGAAATATTTTTATATTTTTTTGTACAAGATCAAGTCGTGTTTCTCCCTGCTGCTGATTTGCTCCGGCTGTGATAATTACAATTGCGGCATCTTCAATATCGTCATAATCCCCTGCGTATATTTTCATAGGTCTTGCAAAAGGAATACCATGGCTTATGTCCCAGGCTTCACCTTCTGCTCTTTTGTGATCGGCGTCTATCATTACTATTTCAGTAAACAACCCGCTTTCCATAAGGCTGAATGCAGAGGCAGAACCTACAAATCCGGCCCCTATCATAACAGCTTTTCTAAAATTTAAACAGTTTAGACATTTTACATCCATCCCCATAACTTACCCTCCTCTTTGCGAAATATTTTACTATAGAAGTAACATTTTTGTAAATTGGTAAAATGTTGATATTTCAAAGAAGAGGGGTTATAATATTTCTATGGAATTTAATATTGAAACTTGGCTTCAGGAATTTACAAAAAAATTATTTGACCAGTTCAGCTCACGAATAAAGTTTGTAGGGCTTCAGGGAAGTTACAAACGGGGGGAGGCTAAAGAAAACAGTGACGTTGATATTGTTATAATACTGGACAAACTTTCTTTTGAAGATTTAATAGAATACAAAAAAATTGTTCATTCAATGGCTTTTTATGATAAAGTATGCGGATTTATATGCGGAGAAAAAGAAATTTATAACTGGCCTAAGTTTGATCTTTTTCAGCTTGCAAATGATACCGTGTCTTTACATGGAAATTTGTATGACTTTATTCCTATACTAAAAAGAAATGACATTTTAGATTCTATACAAATAAATGCTGCAAATCTTTATCACAGGATGTGTCATGGATATTTATTTGAAAATAGAGATATTGATGTTTTGTATGAAGGTTATAAAAGTGCATTTTTTATACTTCAGGCGGTTTATTATTCGCGAAATACAGAGTATATCGGAACTAAAAAAGAGCTTGCTGCAAATCTTGATGGCGAGGATAAGGAGATTTTACTTGTTAATATGAACTGGGATTCTCTTGAAGTTGTTGAGAATTCTGATTTTTATTTTGAGAAGATTATAAATTGGGCCGGAAGATATATTTAATATTTTACATTACGGGCAGTTTTAGCTTTTGGAGATATTTCGTTTTTTAAATCTTCTATAAATTCGGGTCTGTATAAAAAGCCAAGGTGTGCTCCGTTATTTAAAAGTATGGTTTTTCCCCCGGTTAATATTTTTAGCTGTTTTAGCTGTTTATGATTAGTAAGATAGTCGTCAAGCGAGTGGTAAATTTTGTAGTTTGAACTTTTTTTAAGAAAATCTGCCAGTGACAGCAAGCTTGATGCATTTCTCAAATCCTCGATAGTTTTGTATTCATCTCCAAGTATATATTTTTCAGTGTAATTTCTGTAGTTCATATTATTAATTGTGTTATAAATATCAGTTTTTTTATTTTTAGGAGCTTTTTCAAGAGTAAATATCAAATCTGACAATTTCTGATGCATAATAAATCCTGTAATTAGTTTCCCTTCGTCCTCTGTAAATGGAAGAATTGAAATATTTATATTTTTATCATTATCTTTCATATCGGAAAGCTGGATTACTTTTGCAGCTGTTATTGCCGCGATATTTTTTAAATTATCTGTATTTTTGTTCCATTCTTCACTATTTTTATCAACCTGCTCCATTGCGTAAACAAGTTCTACGGGCGGGCAAATTGAAATATATTTTGTAATATTCAGGGTATTGTTTTTGAATTCTTTATCTGCAAGAAACAGAGTTGTGAGCGCTCCGAATGAAGTTCCTATAACTGTTTTCTCGCTGAACTTACAATTATATTTTTTTTCAAGGTTGTCAATGATTTTGGATGTTACTATTTTTAGATATTCAGCATCCTGTGAAGGAAGTCCCGGCTTGTAACTGTCAGGCATACTCTTTACAAATTCCCACTGGAAGTGGCTTCCCTGAATTATAACAGAATAGCCTTCATCGTAAAAAATTTTTGCAAGCACAACAGAATGATGAGATGTTATTCCCTCGCCTATTGAAGGATAGATTATTGCGACCGGAGAGTTTTTGTCTTTTTGCATTATATATTTGAATTTATAATTATCTTTATCAGGCGTAATATTTACTGATGAAGTTTTAATTTGTTTACTGAAACATCTGTTCCATATTGAAAGTTCATTCCATATTGATTTATTAACTTCCGGCAGGTCAAAGAGGGCTGTCCTCATTGAATCTACTACCGGATTTTGCGGATTATAATCATATAAGAGCATATCGGCCATAAGTTGTGAAGCGTCCGAACTATAACTTTGTAAAATAATGTTATCAATATTTTCTCCGCTATTAACTATATCTGTTACTGTTAACTTTTCTTCTTTTTTTTCAGTATCTTTAATTACACCTCGCATATCAAGAGGATTCTCGACAAGCTCGGGTTCTTGAGTATCTTCTACGGCTTTAAATCCATTTTCAAGTGTTTCTTTTCTATCGAAATTATTACATTTTATGTAATTATCAATCCCGTACATTTTTTTTGCAATTTCATAAGGGTCTGCGTATGTGGATTCTATCATTTTAATTAACGGCTGCATATAAGATGTTCTGTTAACCGTCAATCCTGCTTTTACCATCGCCAGTACCGGAGTTCCGACATAAGTTGTAGGATTTAAGGACGTATCCAGAATTTTTCCCGCAATTCCTCTTGCAGTTGTGCCGTTTAGAACAGGCAGAACAATATACGAGCCGGAATTGCATTTACACTTTGTTAATGCTTGTTCCATATCTTCATTTACAGGCTCTATTTTAAGATAACGTTTTGCCGGATCAAACATTCCGCCTATACCTATCGTTGTATTTGTTAAAAATCTTAATGTTTCCGTTCCTGAGGTTTTGAAATCCTTTTGTATAAGGCTGCTGACCAGTCTTTTGGGATATTCTATGTTTCTATACGCTGTATGAATTCTTTCAATTCCGTATTCAGGCATAATAGAGCACCAGAGAATATGCACAGGTCTGATCGCGTATTTATTTAATCCGAGGTTAAAATTAAACACTTTTCTGTTCATTCTTTCATATTTATCTGGGCCCAGATAAATGTACGCGTAATCGGGATATTTGGACTGCTGCTTGATTAATTCTTCTGCCGAAACTGTATTTATCATACATAATAAAATCACGGTAATTATAGATATTTTTCTCATGTAAATCCTCTTTTCAATGATATTTTTTTATAATCTTTCCTGCAATTTCACTACCCGTTAAGCTAATTATGAGAGTTAAGTTTTTTGTTTACATTTATGCAACTATAGATTATAATTTTTCAGGAGGGGATATGGAAAAAAAGATAAAAAAGTGGTTAAGCGAGGGGTTAATTGACAATCAAACTGCTTTGAAAATGCTTGCCGAAATTCAGGAAGATAGAGCAAAAACACGCAGAACCAAAATTAACATAACAGTATATACTGTTGCTGTAATACTAATAGGGGTAGGCGTTATTACATTTATTTCAGCAAATGAATGGATATTGAAGTTATTAAATACCTATGATTTTTTAAAGATACTTTTGATGACAACTGTTACACTTGCCTCATTTTTTGGCGGGTATAAACTTGCTTACATTAATAAAAATTTCCCGAAGCTTGGAAATGCACTGATAGTTCTTTCTTCATTGTTAATTGGCGGAACGTACGCATTGATAGGGCAGGTATATCATATTAATGCAAATACCTCTTCTATATTTTTTCTTTGGCTGTTAAGTATTCTTCCTGCGGCTTATTTATTTAAAAGTTATGCTATTAATGTTATTTCTATTATCCTGATGATTTTAGGCGTAATTTTCTTTTATTCCGAACTGGCTATTGATAATGAATTGATATGGACTGTTTTTATCCCTGTTTTATGCGGTATAACTCTTTACAGTGCAGGAAATATTCCGGTTGTTTTAAAAAAGTTTAATGACTTTTCATTATCCTACAAAATTACGGGAGCTGTATCGATTTTTATTATTCTATTAGTATTAACTTGTTCTGTTGAGGAATCATATCATATAACCTCTCCTTATTATATAGTTCCTGTTATACTGTTAACCCTGTTTAATTTGTTTAATTATGTTTTACATAAAAAAGATTGTAATAATATTTTAAAAGCTGAAACAATTTGTCTTTTGACAATGCTTTTTATGCTGTTAATGATGCTTTTATTGCCGTATTTATATGAACCGGTGTTTATTGTGCTTGCAAATATATTTATAATTGCAATGATTATTTTCGGTTTTAACTGCGGCTATAAATTTGAAAACGGGCGAATAATAGCCGTCACAAACTGGATGCTTACAATATATCTGGCAGTAAACTATTGCAGGTGGGGGTGGAGCTTTATGGATAAATCATTATTTTTTATTCTTGGCGGCATGTGCCTGCTTGCTCTCGGTTTGTTTCTGGAGCACAAAAGAAAAAAAAGTAACGGGAAAGGATAAATAGTATTGAGAAAATCAGCACTTATAATTGTTTGTTTATGGTTATTTCTGATATGCGGATTTGTATTAACGCAGGAAATTACTTTGCGGACGGGCAAGGAAGTTTTGTTAAAAACAGTGCCTGTTGATCCCAGAGATCTACTTAGAGGTGATTATGTTATTTTGAATTACGAAATTGCGCAACTGCCTCATGAAAGTAGTTTTGGATATAATGAAACGGTTTATGTAATATTAGATACCGGCAGTGATAATATTGCACATGTTAAAAGTATTACTGATATAAAACCATCCGGAGAAATGTATATTAAAGGTAAAGTCGATGGCTGTAATACAACTATTCCGCTTTTTAAAAATGGTAAATGTATAAATTTCGGTATTGAAAGTTATTTTGTAAAAGAAGGAACAGGAAAAAAACTGGAAAAAGATTTGCGTAACGGAACTCTTGTCAGAGTTGTAATAGATAAAAACGGTAGAAGCAAAATTAGAGGATTTGAAAAATGAATGAAAAAGAAAAAATGTTAAAAGGGTTATTATATGATGCAAACTACGATAAAGAACTTGCGGATGAAAGAATAAGATGTAAACGTTTATGTAAAGAATATAATGATTTATCACCTGATAAAGCGGATGAGAGAAAAGCTTTATTAAAGAAAATTCTCGGGAAAACGGGGAAAAATTTTTGGATAGAGCAGGACTTTTGGTGTGATTACGGCTACAATATTGAATTAGGCGAGAATTTTTATTCAAACCACAATTGCGTAATTCTGGATCCTGCTAAAGTTAAATTCGGTGATAATGTTTTTATCGGCCCATTTTGCGGTTTTTATACAGCTGGTCATCCTGTAGATGTAAAACAGAGAAATGCCGGGCTAGAGTATGCAAAGCCCATAACAATAGGGAATAATGTTTGGATTGGCGGGCATGTATGTGTTATGCCGGGAGTAACAATAGGTGATAATGTTGTTATAGGTGCAGGAAGCGTGGTAACAAAAGATATCCCTTCAAATGTTATTGCAGCAGGTACACCTTGCAAAGTTTTGAAAGAAGTTTCCGAGTGTTGAGTGCTTATATAGATATTTTTATTGAAAACTGATTGAAATTCTGGTATAATATAAATGTTACATATTAAGAAAAGGAGCAGTTATGAAAAGTTTTCTAAAGCAAATTGATGCTGAAGTTTTGCGGACAGAGCAAAATGTATGTGTCTATGCGTGTAGTGCTCGGGGGGGGGGCAGCTAGCAGCTCCTCATAAGGGTTATACGCTTGCAGAGGTTTTGATTACTCTTGGAATTATTGGTATTGTTGCGTCGCTTACAATGCCTGCGTTAATTGGAAATTATAGAAAAAGCCAAACGGTTACACAGTTGAAAAAGGCTTATTCAGAGTTAAATCAGTCTGTAAAAATTTCTGAAAATGAATATGGAACAATGGATACATGGGATTTTTCAAGTTTTGATAATGCTCTGGTAAGGGCCGATTATTTTTTTCAAAACTATTTATCTCCTAATATTAAAATCTTAGAGATTTGTTTTCCTTCTTCAAGTACCTGCTGGGAAGATACATATACTTTAGACGGAACTAAGAGTTATATAAACAATGATGATAATGATGGTAAAATGTCTTTTGTTACCACATCAGGATATTCTGTTTATTTCTGGGTACATGGAACAGGTGACGGAGGATGGTTCTGGATTGATATAAACGGAGCTAAAAAACCAAACGTAATGGGTAAAGATGTTTTTCCTTTTATAATGACATGGGGCAATGGTAAAGGAGATGACTACTGCGATACTAAAAAACTAGGCTTATTTCCGGCTGGATTAGATTGCCAAACGTCATTATTGTCTCGTGACGATTTGATAAACGGGACAAGTGTAACTCAGGCAAAAGGGTTTAATTGTAAAAAAGGTGCAGGTGCATCCAGAGCAGGTGGATTTTGTGCTGCTTTGATTATGTTTGATGGATGGCAGATTAGTAAAGATTATCCGTGGTAAATAAACTTAAAAGGCTTTCATATTATTATATGAAAGCCTTTTCAACTTTTTTCAGTTTTTCAGTTTTAATGAAAACTCCCTCTATAAGCCTAATGCATATTTATTGCTTACAGAAATCATATTCATTGCATTAAATATATTCTGTTGTGTACTCTGGATAGAATCTGCTCTGTCAGAAATACTTGCCAGCTGTGACTGGTAGCTTTGAGCTGCTGCAACTTTTGACTGATCTCCGGAATTCAGCATAACCTGAATTTCTGCAGAAATATTGTCAATAATATCATCAAGAGAATCGTTTGATGATACTGACACGCCGATAGTTGAAGCGAGACTCTTTGCTTCTGACAGGAGCTCCTGTTCTGATGAATTACCTCCTTGCTGTTGTTGTCCTGAATTTTGTTGATGTTGTGTTGCTTCTGCCTGCGCAATCAAACTTTGAGCCTGAGCTTCCGATGTTACCGTTGTCGGATCAATACCGAGTGCTTCCAGCTTCTGTTTAGTGGAAGAACTTAGCTCCTCATTCTTGTAGGTTGATACGGCAGCAGATTGCGCGGAACTGATCGAACTGATTGAAGTCATACCCACGTCCTTTCAATTTTTGTGCTTTCTACTCCTTTTAATGTTTTTTTGACCTAAGTCAATATTTTTTCACAAATTGGTTGACGGTTTTTTTTTATTAAACTTTATATTTTTTATCTGTATTTTTACATTTCTTAAATAAAAATTATTCAGGAACCGTAAAAATTGCGAATATTTCAATGTTTATGCTATAATTTTGAAAGGAGTTATGTTATGAAAAAGTTATTTATATTGGGTTCAATATTATGTTTGCTCTCATCTAATGCTATAGCTGCTTCAAAGTATATTAAGGTGGAGCCGGAATTTTTACAGCCTGCACAAAGTACAAATTATGAAAAAGTTAACGAAACACTTGCTATTATTTTTAGTAAGATAAAACCTGTTATAAAAACGGATAAATATCCAAAATATTATCATGATTTCACGCTTGTAAAAGATGACGGAACTCAGAATAAAGCTTATCATTATGTTAAATACAGCGGTGCCGAGCTTATTTTTAGCATTGATACAAATGAGCTTAAATATATATCTTTCAGACGTCCGGAGTTAATGAAATGCAGAATTATTTATGATTACCCGTCTGGAAACCTCCATGCTGTTCAGGTTTTTGTTTCTGATAAAGAATCTTTTATATTCAGTCCGGAAGGTAAATATGTTGATTATGAGCCTTATGTTAAGGAAGTTAAAGAAAAAGTCGTAAAAAATTGGAAAGTTCCTCCGAGAAAACAAATTGATATTCTTGCGAAAGGACAGAAGGATTTGCTTGTTCAAATGGCTTTAACCATCAATAAAGACGGTTCTGTGAAGAAATGCAGAATTCTAAAATCCTCAAAGATAAAAGCTCTTGATGACAATGCAGGAGAAGCTATAAAGGCAGCTGCTCCTTTCAAACCGTTTCCTAAAGATTTTTTTAATGAAGAAATTGTTATTATACTGAATTTCAATTTCAGCCTGTAATAATTAATTAATTGTTATTTCATAATTCCCGTTGTCGATTTTGAAGTTCATACGGATTATCTCTCCATGATATTCATCAGGCGGAGGAGAAAATCGCGGTACACTCATCAACATATAATAAACCGTATCGTTTAAACCTTTATTTGAGGATTCTTTAGAGAATTTCCTGTTAATTAATTTCCCTGTTTTATCAACGGAAAACTGGATAGAGCATTCTCCTGCCCCCTGAATACTTCCGACTGCAAATTTTGAAAATAGAGCAGCGCGAAGATTATTTTTATACCGCAGCATTTCAGGGCTGTTCGGATTATAAACAGGTGCCAGAGGTACAGACGGTTGATTTTCTTGTTTGGGCAGGTTAACTTCTGAGGCAGAAGGCTTTGTTACCGATTTTTGAGCTTTATTCATCCCGGTTTTGCCTGGCATATTCAGCAGGCGTTAGTGTCAGCGGTTTTGTTGAACTGACTTCCGTCTGCTGCTCAGCTGTTACAGGTTGATATAAAGGTGTATCATCCCATATCTTATCAATATTCGGTATGTTTTTTACTGTTTCTGTTTTGGGTTTCACTGTCTGCTTTTTGGCAGGAGTTTTACCTACCGGTATCATCCATACCAGAATAGATAGGATTATACATAGGGCAAAAAAGATTCTTGACACTATTTCTGACTTTTGTTCCAGAGTTATAGGCTTTTTCTCCTGTTTTTTTGCAGGCTGTTTTGTATCTTCTATATAATCGAAAGTATTGTTTCCACAGTCGCAGTATTCAATTTTTTCGTTGTATTCAGCTTTACATTCTCTACATCTGTACATAACAAACCTATCTTATCACAAATAATCCTAATTTATAAATCCCGAAAAATAACAGTGCAATAATAAGCATGATAATTAATATTGCGGTCTGTCTTATTATATCATAGCTTTGTTTTGCCTGCATAAATTTTATTGCAAAAGGAATTTCCAGCAATATACATAATATAGTGCAAATTATTCCGAACACGGTTATTTACTCCTTTTAAAAATAATGTTTTCCAGCTGAATGGTTTTGTGCATCTGCGGTTTGATATTTACAATAACAGCTGTAGAAACAGCCAGAATTACCATAGTTATGATTGCAATGACTGTAATTTTCATTCCGTTCATCAGTATGTTATCCTTTCATAATCAGAATAATCATCAGGTGTAGAATAGTGATCTTCCACTCCAACAAGGAAGAAACCTAGTACTACTGTTGAAGTTCTTTGTGTACCTTTCGGGAAGTTCAATATTGGTTGTTTTTGAAGTTTTAAAATTGCAGGCTTCAAGTTATTTCTGACTAAATCCATATAATAAGGATTTGAACATTCAACCTTTATATTTGATATATTCCCGTATTTGTCAACAACGAATGTAAAGTAGAATACTGTACCTAAAGGTGCAGAGCCGACATTAGAATCTCGCATAATCTGGTTATTAATATTACTGCGCCATTTGTTCCAGGCAATAATTTCTTCCTGTTCGGTCATATATGGATTTTTTAAATTGCTGCTCTGCTGTTTGGGCTGAGTTTGTGGTTGTGGTTGTGGCGGTAGTTGAACTTCTTTCTCGGCTTCTTTTATCAGCTGTTGGAGAAGTTCTATTTGGGATGTATCAGGGGCAGTTTGTTTAAGTGTTTTTTCCCTTTTTACCGGCTTAATTTCTTTTGTTTCAACATATCTTGTCTGCTGTTGGACAGGCTGTTCTTTTTGAATTTCTATTTCTTTTCTTATATTCTGAATATTTTGTGCAGGCTGAGCAATTTTTTTTGTTGTTTTTGGCTTTTGGGTTGAAGCAGTGACCGGTATATTTTTGGTTGCTATTGTGTCGCTTATTCTTGTAAGTTTGAAATCTGCATCCTCAATAATCATAGGCTGATGCATATCGGGATGAAGCTTTAGTGTGCATACAGTTACTACTATAAATGCAATTATTACAAAAACTTTTAAAATATCCATAGTTAATCTTTATCTACTTTAGCAAGTAATTCATCACAGGCATAAATATCAAATTTGGTCTGACTAAGCATCATTGTTTCAGCAATCAAAAGAGCTGTCGGTACAAGTGCTGCTACCAAACTCAAAAACATTCCCTGTAAGTCTCCGCCGATTTCTGTCATAAAATATGAAACGTTCATGGCAAATTCAATAAATATAATTGCACAGGCGATTGCAAGTGAACGATTTTTTTCGGCATTCAGTCTTCTTACACCTTCGAGCCCGTATATTGTAACTCCATGGTGCTGGTAATCTGAAAATCCATCCTGTTTTATTACCTGAGAGCCCTGAACTTTCTTTGTACATAAGAATGCGTTTACAAAGGAAAAGAAAGCAAATATAATTAAAAATGTTGCGAGAGTTAAGAATACCGGACTTATTCGCAGCCCTGAAATTCTGACCCATCCTGCGGCTTCAGGGAAGCACATTGCTAATGTGTTTGAAACACCGTAAGCAAGGAAAGGTGCTGTTAAAATTCCCACAACTGTTTCTCCTACGGATTTAAGCTGTAAATTGAACATCTTATCTTTAATATATTGGAGCTTTGAGTTGCTTAAACTGTTTATATATCTTTCAATCCATTGTCTGTAAGATTTTATAACACTTTCAAAATCTTCTCTGTATTCGTATTTATCAAGTGTCATTGTCCATTCAAAACCGTTGCATTTGAAGTAACCGCAGCTTATTGCAAGAACGGCCATTATGCCGGAGAAAAAGAATGAAATAAATATTGCAAATGTCATAAAATCATTCAAATTCATATAATAAACAAGATTCACAACATAAATTCCGAGCACGAAAATTAATGAGAATATGAGCATAAAACTCTGACCTAGTTTAGCAGATTTGGACATTTCTTTTTGAATATTGCTCTGGAGATACAGGTAAATTCCTTGTTTTAAAAGCAAACAAATTCCGTAAATCAAAATTGTATATATTATCCAGACTTTTATATTTGTGGGAAGGTGAAGGAAGTTTGCCGATTCTTTAATTTCAAGTCCCATAAGATAATTTGAAACTCCGAATGCGCAGACCATTGCACTTAAAAACATTGCAACATGCAGAAATATGCTTGTTTTCGAGTTTGTTGCAAGTTTCTGTTTCAAATCGTTTATATGAAATGCTACCTGTTTAATTATTGCAACGCGGGCATTTTCCAGATCTTCTTTTTGTTTTTCAAGTTTAACTTTTGTAACGGCATTAACATCTTTCCCGTATAGGCCTTTAATATCTTCTTCTGTTAAATCTTCTTTACCAATTGAAGTTACTGTTTTGGTCTGTGTTGCGTGTGTTTCTTCTGCCGTAATTTTTACGCTTAAAAATTCTTCAGTACCGGCAAACATTAATTTACAGACATTGCCGACTTCAACACGTTTGACAGGCTGCCCCTTAAAAAGAACTTTATCGCTTTTAAAGGTGTTTATTATAACACATTTATTTTCATAAGGTTTATATTCAAGCGTCAGTAAAACATCGTAGCCTGTTTTTAATATGATATCGCAATTCGGATTTGTACCGACATTTATAACATCTTTTGCAAATTTTTTTTCGCCTTGTGAAGTTGATATAATAACAGCCATTTCTTTTTATCCTTTTTGACAATTATTGCGTACTTTTATCTATTTTTATCTCCCCAGTGCATGGAGAAATCTTCTTATTGATTTATCAATATTTTGTTTTGGAGCAACAATTAAGTGGTTTTCCCCCAGAACAGGTGTAAGTTTTTCTTTTACAAGATCAAGTTTTGCAGGATGTGCGTCCAGAAACATCATTGAAATATCGGGTGCATATTGTTTTACATTTTTAACATTTTTTGGCAGAGTTTCCCAGTTAATCTGTTTTTCAATTGCACCCTCATTTTCAAGGTCGCCTATTACTACAACTGCGGGCACATAACCGTTTTTTTTCATTGTGAGTGCGTGGGAGAAAGCTTTTTTCAAACCGACGCCGTATGCAGTTCCGTAATCTTTTTCATCGTATTTTGTGAATGCATCCATTGATTTTGTGATTGTACTTCCATTCATCGGCCCGCCTTCGTAAATCAAATACGCGTCCTCTGAAACTCTTAAAATTTTAATTTGATCTTCAGGGTCAAGCAGGTTGCATATTTGTCTTAGCGTCTTTTTCTGAGCCGGAAGATATTTTTGGTTTGACGCGGATGAATCAATTAAAAATATGACGGCTGCAGGATGAAACTCATCCACCTTAATTTGTCTTAATCCTGCCCAGATAAATTTTAAAGCAACTGATAATACGAGTATTAGTAAACCTAATGTAACCAATCTTTTATTTAATTTCATCATTCCTGCCTAATTAAAAACTTTTAGCTAAGAATAATATATCATATATTTGTTTATTCTGCAAATATACACTATAAACATTTAAACTCCTCAGAATTTTCTGAGGAGTTTTTAGATTTTAATCAAAATTTGTTTTTGTTTTATTAAATTCATCCATCTTTATTTTTGCTTCTTTTAGAACTTTAGCATCCTCTTTTGAGAACTTGTTAGGAGTTTTTGCAATTCTTTCAGCGAAAGTCTTATCTACAACAGCATTTTTATTTAGGTGCGGTATATTAGGTTGTTTAATTGCTTTATCAAGCGGTTTTGCTGTTTCAACTTCGCCCCTGAGGACTTTTCTTGTATCAACCATCATTCTATCCAAATTTCTTTGAAGTTTATTTGTTGCTTCGATGTACTCTTTTAATAGTTGTTGAGCATCAAGTTGTCTTGCTAATTCTACACCTTTTTGTTCGTCAAATTCTATATGATGTCTTGTTGCCTGTCCTACTGATACATCAGTTGTAACTTTCCCGCCTTTGCGTGACATACCGGCTGCAATATCTTTTCCGTCCGCTACTTTGCCGCCGTCGATAAAGCCGTTAGCTTGCAAGGTTTTACCGCCGTCTGCAGATACACGGTATTTTACGACGGCCTGTGAAGAACCGGGATTTGTTATTGATACTGCACCCTGATTGAGTACCTGTTTTCCGTCTCTTAATCTCATACCTGCGATTGCATAATTTGATTCTGCTTTGTAAGCCACATCAAGTTTTGGATCTTTAACATCTTTTAATACTTTTTGAATCAGTTTACCTGCCTCGTTATCTTGTTTCCCGAGTTCTGCTAACTGTGTACGGCCCAGAGTAATGCGGCCTGCAGTACCTTCTGTTTTAGGCAGTGCTTTTACAATTTTGCTCATAATTTTTCCGATTGACATAATAATTTTCCCCTTTCGTTATTATTTACTTTTTAAAAATTTTTATTAATTCTTTTAATGATTCCTCTTTTGTCTTGAAAATCGATTTTCCCTTTCTCCTTTATAAAAACTTTTGAAAATTCAAAATTGCTAAAATTTATGAAATTTAAAGTATAAATTAGTAAAATATAGAATTGATAGTACATTACAGATTTACAAAACTTAATGTACAATACTTTTAGATGCTAAATTTTGTGTTTTAAGAAGTAATAACGGTAATGGGTGTAAAACAGGAATTCGGTAAAAAAATAAAAAGAATGCGTATTAATCGCGGGCTTACGCAGGAAGAACTTGCAGAAGCCGTTGATTTGTCTCAGCGTGCAATGAGCGGAATTGAAACGGGGGAAAATTTTGTATCCGCAGAAACTATTGATAAGCTTGTAAAAGCACTGGATACTACTCTTGAAGAACTTTTTGCTACTGACCATCTAAAAATGCAGGATGAGTTGCGTCAGGAGATAGATGAAAAACTTGATTCAATTAATAATGACAGTGAAAAACTGGTAATTGTATATAATGTTATAAAAAGTTTGCTGAAAGAGTAAGTTTTTAATTATTATAAGGGGAAACTGTAAGAGGTTGTGTAAGTTTAAGTTCAATTGTTGTTCCGTCAGGAATTTGAATATCCTTTCCGCGTTGTAATGAACCTCGTATGCCTCCTCCTAATGCCCCGATACCGCCGTAAATTGCCATATTTCTCCCCCATTCGTCACTCCCGCTGAGAGCTGTAAATGCTGCACCGATAAGCATTGTGCCAAGTGCCCCTATTACAACATCGCGTGTCATTTTTTTTGCCCGTTCACTTTTTTCTTCCATATAAATATTTTCGGTGGCAATACCAAGCATATTTCCATCAGGAGTTAATATTTTATTAAAATTTATCTCAAAAGAGCCGCTGCCGTATGCATAACCTGCATTTCTGGCGTCTGTTGCTGTACCGTAAATTAAGCTTCCTGCAGGGGCTATCAGAACTCCGTTATATACAAAATCTCTGGTAAGTTTGGCTGTAAGTCTGTCGTTTTTCTCCAAACTGCCAGAACTTATTCCTGAATCAAATGTTATAGGGAAAGTTGTACCTTCAGGCACTTTCACAACTTGTCCAAATAATGGTCTTTGTTGCGGCTCAAAAGTATTATTTATAACTTCTTCTTCGACAAGCGGAATATAATTTGAGCGTTCATTATATTCATTGATTTCATATGAATTTTTCTTTTTAGTAAAATCTACGGGCTGAAACATTTGAGTCTGTTTTCTGTCGAATTCTGCCTGAGCTTCATCACTAAAATCATATTCTGCCAAAACCGGCATTGTTATAAATTGAAAACATATTAAAAGAGCCAAAATCTTTTTCATAATTACTTATATTATAAATGAATATTGAATTATTACAATATCCTTGTTATAATTGTTTGCACAGGAGAGGAAATTTTATGGAAAATATATTGGAATTACTGGCAGTTGTTATAAGTGCTTATATTATCGGTTCTATACCTACAGGGTATATTATTGTAAAAGTATTTACAGGCGAAGATATAAGAACTATAGGCTCGGGCTCTACAGGTGCAACTAATGTTAAAAGAGTTATGGGTAAAAAATGGTTTTTTATTACTCTGCTATTGGATGCTTTTAAGGGGGCTCTTCCTGTTGTACTGGCTTCTTTATTTGCGAAAACTTTTACAGGTATCGGGCTTTTGCCTGTACTGGCAGCAGTCGCAGTAATTCTAGGACACAGCAAGTCAATATTTCTTAAGTTTACAGGCGGAAAATCTGTTGCGTCCGGAGTCGGGACAATTTTGGCTCTTAACTGGCAGGTTGGGCTTATTATTGCCGCAATATGGGCTGTAATTACATTTTTTACAAGATATGTTTCAGTCGGTTCTATTATTGCGCTTGCATTGTCGCCTTTCATAATGTGGGCTTTTAAAGCACCGATTGCATATATTTGTTATTGCGCGCTGGGTGCTGTATATATAATCTGGCTTCACCGTTCAAATATTCAAAGACTTATCAAAGGTGAAGAAAACAAGGTGAGATAATTATGGATTTTACGATTTTATTAATAGGTTTGGGTATAATAATTGTTCTATTTATAGTCGGTAAGATTTTTGCTATTCTGACAAAAATTTTCTTGATAATTTTGTTGGTTGCCGCATTAGCAGTCGGATTTTTTATCTGGCAGAATAGTAATAAAGAAGTTTCTGTTAATAAAACAAGTTATATTACCTGTGAATATTTTCTTTAATAAAAAATTTAAATACTTATGCTTTAGTGGAGCAAGTTTTTTATTTGCTTTTTATCCTTTTATCATTTTGTTGAAAACATTGCTGTTTGTAAAGTTTATTTCCTGAGCAGGAGGTTTTATTTCTTCTGCCTGAACAGTGGCACCGAATTGCTCTTTTTTATCAACTTCATAAGTTTTAATCGGACGTTTGCCTGTTAAGCGCTTCATAAAGTCATAGTACTTTCTTTCAAAACCGGTAGCATTATTTTGTTTTTCTTCAAGTGCAATTAACTGGTCACGGGAGTGTGTACCGACAGCTACTCCTACAGATTTTCTTGTCAACCATTCTCCGATAGTTGTGTTTGTAAATGTAATCCAGCTCATCCCAAACAAAGATTGGTGATATTGTTTGCTGAATGTGCTGTTAAATAAGTCAATCAATAGTGTTTGATAGAATAATCTTGAACCTTCCTGAACAAATCTTTCTTTAAATTTGGTTTTAGCACCTTCTACATCATTACCGTTTGATTTCAGCATTACCATGTTGTAGTTATCAGTCATAAGGAACCAGATGGTTGCTGCCAGCGCTGCTGTTTTTGCCATATTCGAAAGTTCACTGTTAGAAACATTTGACATTGTATCTACATTAAATGATTTTAGGATGCTGTCTTTAACATAAGACTGAAATTCATTAGGTGTTAAATTTTTCTTAGCGGCTTTGTGCCCGATATTTTCAATACTTTTTGCAAGTGATGATACATTTGAAATTCTTCTTAATAGATCTTGTTCTTCAGAAGAAAGTTTTGTACTTTGAGCAACTTTACCGCTTGAAACTTTTTGAATAAATTCTTCAAGTGATTTTGCATCATTAATATTTTTTTCTTTTGCGTAATTTTTTACGATGGTACTGAGTGTATTTTTATCTTTAATATCTAATTTCAGGAATTTTGATTTTTTACCCATTGACTTTATAGCGTCATCTATAAATGTATACGGGAGTGTGCCGTACTTCCAGATAAATTTGAACGGAGCAAGGAAAAAGTTCACAAGAGGTTTAATTTTTTTGTCTTTAGCTCCGAGACTGATTGTTCCATCCTGATTTATGGCTGTTTTTGCTATATTTCTATATTCTTCTGCGAGATTATTAAAGCCGTTTTTATCAAGAATATCTGTTATTTCGTTAAATTTTTCCTGAGAAATTCTGTAGTCTTTTATCTGGGTTGCATCGTTATAATGCTTTTTAAAGAAGCCTGAGAAATTTTTCCAGCCAGCTTCTACTGAAGGAATTTTTCTTAACCCCTTTACTGCGAAGCCGCCGCCGATTATTAATGCTAATGCTTTTACTATTGTGTCAAATGACAGCAGCGGTTTTTGAGCTTTTTCTTTGTCGTCTTTTTTATTTTCAGATGCTTTGAACGATAAGTCGGGTTTAATTTCAGCTTCCGGTGCATGATTTTTTAGGTTTTCGGCTCTTGCTTCTTCAGGTGTTAATCTTGTAATATGTTTACCGTTGATTACACGAGAGAATGCTTCCGTTGTCAGTGTTGTTAATGCGGTCATTAACATAATACCCATTTTGGAATTATTAATATATTTATTCAATGCGCCGAGTGTTACAAGCGTAATATATGCATTAAAGCCTATTCTTGCCATTTCCTGTTTAAACCTAACTTTTTGTTCATGTGATGCTGCATTTTTATCGTCATCCATCATTCTGGAAAGGTTGTAAGCGTCGTTTGCAAGAAATATAGCCGGCGGTAGTCCGGAAACAAGTCTGTTTAGCGATCTTTCGTGTTTAGTGTCGTAATTGCCTGTTTTAGGGTCAAACATTTTAACTGAACGCTGGAAAATTTTTGAGGCAATTTCTTCTTCGGATTTACCTTTTAAGCTATTTGCCGTTTCAAATAATCCGCGAAGAGAATTAACTTTTGCATCAACTTTAGAGCGCTGTCTTATTCCTTTAAAGAAAGGTTGTTGAAGAGTTTTATCAGCCCAGCCTTTAAAAGGTTTTATTCTTCTTAATAATGTTACTGTTCCGTTAAGAATATCTGCTGGTAAAATCTTTACAGGGTAAATTAATCCGTCCCAGATTAACTGCGGGATTGTTTTTTTGTAAAAAGTAATTTTGTCGCCATCGATATTAACCATTTTTTTAGTTAATTCGGAATCTCTTATACTTTCAAATAATTCCTGTCCGACAGAGGAGTTTATTTCTTCTCCTTTAGGTGACTTTTTAACAATGCCCGTATACTTTTCAGAGAATTTTAAAAATTCATTGATACTGTATTCGCCAGCTTTTTTATAAGATGGCGCAAATCTTAATGCAAGTCCTGCTGCAATCAATGCTCCTACTGTATAAAGAAGCGGCTTCATTTTGTCGTCTTTAGGAGCAGTTTTTTTATCTCCGTTAAAAGAAAGACCTTTAAAAGATAATTCATTTGAAATACTTTTTAAAGGTCTCTCGTTTATATTATTTTTTAAAGACATGAACTCGGAAGAAAGAGGTACACGGCTTGGAGATAATTCCCCGGACGATTTCTGTCGCTGTTTTACCACATCATAGTTTAATCTTCCTACTAGCATTTCTTTTTTCCTTCCCGTCATGTATTCTTAACTGAACAAATATTTTTGACAAGTGGGAGTATATACAAAATTTACAGTATTTAACAAATTTCTAAATGTTTTTTATTATTTCAAGAATTAAAGATTTGAATTTAATTTTAGCAGTGTTTGCAGCTTCAATAACTTCTTCATGTGAAAGTTTTCCGCTTGTTGCGGAGCTTGCTGCGTTTGTGATGCAGCTTATCCCGAGAACATCAAGCCCGCAGTAATTTGCAATGATTGCCTCTGGAACAGTCGACATCCCTACTGCATCTCCGCCGAGCAGTCTTATCATTTTAATTTCTGCCGGAGTTTCGTAAGAAGGCCCTGAATTTGCCCAGTAAACTCCTTTTTGTACATCTATTCCCAGTGTTTCCGCACATTTTTCAGCAAGTTCAATAAGAGATTTTTTGTAAACTTCAGTCATATCAGGGAAACGTTCCCCAAAAGTTTCATCATTAGGTCCTATTAGAGGGTTTGAACACATATTATTTATGTGATCTGTTATAAGCATTAAATCAGCCGGTTTGAAATTTTCATTTACTGCGCCTGCAGCATTTGTGAGAATGAGAGTTTTGACGCCCAATGCTTTCATAACCTTGACAGGATAAGTTATTTCCTGCATTGAATGACCTTCATAAAAATGGTTTCTTCCCTGCATCATTAAAACCTGTTTGTTTTCGATTTCTGCAAAAACCAGTCGTCCTTTATGACCTTGAACTGTTGATTTTATAAAATCGGGAATTTCTATATAAGGAAGAGCGTAATCGCAATACTCATCAGCAAGTTCACCAAGTCCTGAACCCAGTATTATACCAATTTCGGGCTTAAAATTATTCGTTTTTTCATTAATAAATTCTACTGTTTTTTTCATAACCCCTCATCAATAATACACACAAAAATGCACAAGATTAATCACAATCCTGTGCATTTTATCTCAAATTTAACCTACTAATCTGTCATCATCAGCTTCTGCAGCTTTTACCATAATAGCATGCTCTACCGGATTTTCTTTTTTGTAAGTAGTATCAAAATTTTCTTCAAAATTGAAATCGTCATGAGCTTTCTTAGCCTGATTTTCATCTACAAGCTTTTTAGCAAGTTCAGCAATTTCATAAACCAGTTGATACCTGTTGTCTGTATTTTCATTTAAGTCCCAGGCAACTCTTATTATTTGATCCATCATAAGTTAAAACCTCACTTTTTGTTTAACTCAATAATATAATACAAAAACTTTTTTGGCAAGTAGCAAAAAAATGCGTATTGTTGTATAATTATTTTATGAAAATTTTTGAGGGTATGCATAAATATGTTCTTCTGGAATTCGGAATCTGGTTTCTGATATTATGTGCACTGATTGCGGTTGTAAGAATTCATCATTATAAAAAGGAAAAGGAGCTTGTTACATACCAGATTTTTATGCCGGATGTTGACGGTCTTATTACCGGTTCTCCTGTGAAATTTATGGGAGTTCAGATTGGTTATATAGAAAAAGTTAAAATTGTTGCAGATGATGTATATTTAAAAATTGTCATAACGGATAAGGATGTTGTTATTCCTAAAGGTTCAATTGCTACTGTTGAATTTAACGGAATGGGTGGTTCAAAATCTCTTGAAGTTTATCCGCCGACAAAAGAGAGCCTTGCTGAAAATAAGCTTATTGTTGTTGAAAGTCCTAAAAGACTTCATGATTCTCTCGGGCTGCTCAACGATATGTTTGATAAAATAGGTTCCATCAGCACTAAGTTGTCATTTTTTGCTAGGGAAACAGGTGTAACTGATATGAGTAAAGGTATTCATACTGATGAAATTCAAACAAATATGACTGCTTTGGATAAATTAATTAAGGGGTTTTCTGATATAAAGAAAGAAGGAGCAAAATATGAACAAAGAGAAGATAAGAGTAATAAATAATCCTGTTGTTCATTTGAATTTATGCACAATGCGTGATAAAAATACGGACAGTCAGGGGGTAAGGATTGCAACACGAAAGATTACAAGGTGTCTTTTGTATGAAGCTTCAAAAAATCTTCCTCTTGTTGATAAAGAGATTACAACTCCGCTTGCAACATTTACAGCAAAAACAGTTGATCCTGATATAAATATCATAATTTCACCTATATTACGTGCGGGATTAATTTTTACAGATGAGGCAATTGACATTCTTCCTCAGGCCTGTATAAGACATATCGGAATGTACAGGGATGAAAAAACTTTGAAGCCGGTATGGTACTATAACAAAGTGCCTATGGAAGCTCCCAACCCTGAAAAATTTTATATATATATCACGGATCCTATGCTGGCTACGGGAAACTCTCTGATAGAGGCTATAAAATTATACGCGGATAAAGGAATTCCAATAGATAATATCAAGGTAATCTGTATTATTGCCGCCCCGCAGGGAATTGAGAATATTCAGAGACATTATCCTGATATTGAAATTATTACTGCAGCAGTTGATGACCATTTGAATGAAAAAGGCTACATAGTTCCGGGCATGGGTGATGCAGGCGATAGAATTTTTAATACATAATTTTAAATTGTAAACAAATATAAACTTGTATAACGGTAATTTCTAAAGATTATTTAGCTATTTACCGTTATTTTTTATGTGTGTAAAACAGCAGGAATATAATTTATGGAATTTCAAGTTAAAGGTGTAGGTGTAAATTCATTATCAGAAACCAGAGATACATCTGATATTGAAAAATTAAAAAGAGACGCGAGGGCACGTGGTGAATATATAGTAACGGTCAGCGGAGATGAGAAAGGGTTAACGGCAATAGCCCGAAGATTTAATATGTCTTTGTCTGAATTTAAAAATATGACAGGTCTTACTAAAGATACTCTGGTAAAGGAACAGGTTATAAAAAATATTCCTCATGCAAAGATTCCTGACGGCAAAGGTTTGAAATATCTGGCAGAACAAAATGGTATGACATTAGATGAACTTTTGAAATTAAACGGTCTTCCAAAAAATTACAAGCCTTCTAAAGGCGAATATTTTTATATATTTCCTTCGAAAAAAAATGTTGATGAAAAACCTGCGGTAAAAAAAGCTGCAGCAGATAAACCAAAAATTTCCGTTCCTGAGGAAAAGCCGCCTGAAAACCGGACAGTGTCTCCGAAAGAGATTGCAAAACAGATTGAAGATGCCGTTTCTTCAAATTATGGTGCTGTTGGCAAGGAAGATTTTACTAAAGCTTTTTTACAAATAAATGATAAAAATGTAAAACAGGTAATTAAGGCTTATGATGAACTTACTGATAATGATGAATCTTTGATAAACGCTATATGCTCTGAAATTCGCAGTTCAAAAGATTTGAGGAAAGATGCGGTAATGAGTGTTTACGATAACTTAGCAAAACAAACTAAAGCTTCCAACCCGCAAAAAAGACAGGAATTTAAAACAGAGCTTGAAAAACAGTTTGATAAATTTATAGGTATGGTAAGCACAAAAAAACTTGATGCAATGATTAATGATATGATTAATTATAAGCCGGAAGCTGCTAAAAATGTTTCCGGCGGAAAATTTGCCGATGAAATTTTGAAAAGTACAAACGGCGGAAACAGTGAAGATATAACAGGAACAACTCTGACATCTGTGAAAGATAGCAGCGGTAAATATGTAACGGCAGGAATCCTAAAAAGCTGGGCAATAAGCAGCGGTAAAAGAGATAAAGGTTTTAGTAAAGTCGAAAACCCATATATAGTCCGTCCTCTGCCAAACTATAATACAGAAACAAAGCAAATAGAAGCCGTCACAGAACTTCGAGAACCTACTGCAAAAGGAGATTTGAAAGGTAAAGTTGTAATTCTAAATTCAGGTCACGGCGGTTATCAGCAAAATAACGGTTATTTTGACCCCGGTACGGTTCTTTCCGTAAAAAATGCGGAAGGCAAAGAAATGCCAATTGAGGAATGGCGTGTGGCAGAAAGCTTTGTTAATGCATTATCTGATGAATTAAGAAGCAGAGGTGCAAATGTAGTATTTGTTTCAGGAGCCGTAAAAAATGGAGGTATGTACGCCCAACATTATCTTGAAAATTTGATTACGGGTCAAAAAGGAGCAGATGACGTTAGGGAACTGCTCGGTGATACTGATAAATCGGATATGCTGTTTCTTTCTGTACACGTAGAATCTGCTAAAGAAAGACCAAATTCCAGAATGTGTACGGTAAGATATACAAAAGATATTGACAAAAAGTTATCTGATAACATAAACAAACATCTGCAAAAAGGTTTTATGGCTTTAACTCCTGATGTTACGCATGATAACCTTTATGTCAATAAGGCTACAAAAGGAGTTACTTCTTCACTTCTTGAAATAGGTAATATTGCAAACGGTGAGATTACAAACTCGTTATTGTCCGCTTATGATCAGAAAAAATATATGAAATGCGTAGCAGATGCTATTCAAGAAACTCTAACACAGTAAGGTAAAAATAAATGTCAGAATATGATATCTGGAAAATTTTTAGTTATTTTAGATCAACTCCTATAGATGATTTAATGCGTTCAATTTATGAATCTCCTCAAAATAAATCACATAAAGTTAAAGCAGGAGATACATTATATTCTATTGCAAAAGCTTACGGTGTGTCTGTCGAAGAGTTAAAACGTGTAAACGGATTAAAAAGTAATACCATAAGTGCAGGTCAGAGTTTGAATATCCCGTCTAAATCATCAGAAACGATTTTTTCTCCCAACACTGCTTCTTCTGACGGGGGAATTCAAATGTACAGGGAAATTTCCGATGAAGAAATTGCAAGAGAAAATGCCAGAAACAAATTAGTTAAAATGGTTAAAAACCCTGACTATACTATTAAAAAAGGAGATACAGCGTCATCAATTGCCGAAAAGTTTGGGGTATCTGCAAAGGCCCTTCTTGTAATGAATTCTCTTAATGAAAAATCTTTAAAAATAGGGCAGACAATTAAAATTCCGGAGACAAGAACTGCCAAAAATGTAAAAAATATTAATGATGTTGCAGCTGCAACCGGCTTGAGTATTGAGTATCTTTGTGCTCTTGAAAAACTTGAAGAAAAACATAATAGAATATACACAGATAAAAATGGTGTCAGAACTATAGGTATAGGACATGTACTTACCGGCAGGGAATTAAATGAATATTCAGGTAAAACGCTTTCAAATACAGAAATATACACTATGCTTGCACAGGATTTGATTGACCGTGAGCAGAATATCAGGGCGCTTGTCGGCGATACAGCATATAAAAAAATGCCGCAGCAGGTTAAAGATGCTGTTATGGATTTTGTTTTTAACCGGGGCGAAACTATGTTCGAGAAGCGGCAAGGATTAACAGATGCCCTAAAAAAAGGAGATTATAAATCCGCAATTTCAAAAATGGATATTGATTATTCAGTAATGAAATTTGCATCTCCTGCAAAATTAAAAGAGTACCTGAATAAATTTAAAGATAAAAGAATGTTTGTTGTTGAAAAAGACGGTAAAACATTGAGAAAATATTTGAGCGGTTTGAATAAACGCAGACTGTTTGAAATTTCTCATGCTTCAGGAATTTATAACGAAAAAATTCCTCAGGAAATTCTAAATTCTGCTCAAAAAATATACAACCGCGGACTTTATTTTATGGGAATTGAAGCCCGTAACGGCAGTATTCCTCAAACTTCATATAATAATGTCAAAGCAGAATACAACACTCAGGTTAATGAGTGGTATAACGGTAAACTTAAAATAAAAAATTGATGAACTTATTTATTGTTGGTTATTTCTTTTTACCAGTTCAAGAAGCTGCAGCATTTTTCGTTTTAATTTTAAGTTTTCGTCTTTAAGATTTGCAATTTCTTCTTCATATTTCTGATTTTCATTAGAGAAAGAAGTTTCAGGTTTCGGAACAGTATTATAATCCAGAATAAAGCGTTTTTTAGCTTCTTCTTTCAATATAATAATTGCCTTAATATCATCTTCTGTAACGAAGCCAAGCTCAATCAGTACTTCTCCGAATTTTTTTGGATTTCCGGATTCAGCGGCATCCCTGTTTGCTAATATTGCTTTTTGCAACTGGTCAACTGAGATAGCCCCTTTCTGTTTGAAATATTCGCCGATTCTGAATTTGCCGGCAATATAACCTGCCATCGCATGAAGTTCTTTTGATTCCGGAACTTTTATAAAATTTTGTTCAAGGCAAAGCTCATAATACTTGGCAATTTCTTCCATTGACAGGAATGTATTAACAGATATTTCCAGCATACTATATTCATTTGCACAGCCCTGAAGGAAGTTGTAAATATTATTGTCCAGCCCGCATTTTCTTTCGGTTAATTCTGTTTTACCTTTGAATGTAAGAGTTGGAACAAATGTTGAGAAAATTTCATCGGGATGCTCTCTAAGGAAATTTTCACAGGCCAGCTCCTGCATTTCTTTGCTTAATCTTATATAAATAAACTGTTTAATCCATAATGGTACATTTAAAGCTTTTTCCAAAAACAACTCTAGAATATTTTTTTTCAAATCAACCTCACATAAAAACAATCTAATTATTATTCTATTATAACATAAACAGAGAATTTATTCAAGTTCGTAAGAAAATATAGTAGTATAAATTACCTGAAAAGATAATTTATTTGTTCTGCTTTATGCTATTGATTTATGTAAAATAAAATTGTATTATGGTTTTATATAATAGGAGAAGTATGTATGCAAAAAGAGACTATGAAAAAGATTGCAATTGGAATAATTGCTTTTGTCGGGATTATAACTACAATAAAACTTGCAATAATATACTATAATGCGAATTATAATCCTTATGCGCTTGCAAGTTTTTGTTCCGTAAATGAATTTATAGACTGTGACGGAATTGCAAAAACCCCGGAATCACAGTTTTGGGGTATTCCTCTGGCTTACTGGGGAATGTTTTTATATGCATTTATATTTCTTATGCTTTTTGCGCAAAAGCTTAAGAATTTTAGACTGCTAAAGTTTTTGGAAGTGTTTAAAAATCCGCTTGATTATATTGCATCACTGGGATTATTATCATTTTTAATATCTATGACACTTTTGTGTATAAGTTTGTTTGAAATTAAGAAACTTTGTGTTTTATGTGCATTTACTTACGTTTTGAATTTATTAATAGGCTGTATTGCCACAGATTTCAAAAACGGCGGTTTTATACATTCCGTTAAACAGAGTTTTCTTGACTTTTTGGATGCCGTTAAAATTAAAAAATATTTAATAGCATTTATTATAGTTGCATCTGCTGCCGTTGGATTTTTAATATTTACAGGCACGACGTATAAATTTACTCCTCAGGTGAAACGTCAGCTTGAATTTAAAGAATTTACACAGAAGAAAAATAAATATGCGGTTAAGGGAAATCTGTTAGGAGATGAAGATGCTAAGGTAATTATTTATACTTATTCTGATTACCAGTGTCCTATTTGTCCTGTTCATAATGTTATGATGCATAAACTTGCAAGAGAAATGAAAGGTGTTAAAATAATCCACAGAAACCTTCCTCTGGATACAGAATGTAATCGTTATTTGCAGGCTCCTTTCCATTTTGGCTCCTGTACTGATGCAAAATATGCAATTGCCGCAGAAAAACAAGGAAAATTCGGTGAAATGAACAACATTCTGTTTGAGAAAAAACCACAAACTGAAGAACAAATATTAGATCTTGTTAAAGATATGGGTTTTGATCTTGAAAAACTTCAGGAAGATGCTAACAGCCCTGAAACTGCTCAGGAAATAAAAAAACAGATTGATGAAGCATATAAAAAAGGTATTCAGGGAACTCCGTCAACTCTAATTAACAATGAAGCCTATATTGGTATTAAAACATATAAAGAATATGTAGAATGGGTGGAAAAACTTGGAGCAGAAAAAAGATAAAATAGTTCTTCATACCTGTTGTGCAATATGTTCCGGATATCCTATATCTTATTTACAAGATATGGGATATCAGGTTTTATCTTATTTTTATAATCCTAATATTTATCCGGAAGCAGAGTATTTAAAACGTCTTGAGGCCGAGAGAACACTTTGTTCACATCTCGGCTGTAAAATATTTGAGGCGCGGTATGAGCCTGACGAGTATTATACGGCCGTAAAAGGTTTGGAGAATGAACCTGAAAAAGGAAAACGATGTGATAAATGTTTTGAATTACGTCTTTTGAAAACAGCTATGTTTGCAAAAGAAAACGGTATAACTAATTTTACAACTTCTATTGTAATAAGTCCTCATAAGAACTTTAACAAATTATCGGACATCGGTAAAAATATTGCAGAACAGTATAATTTAAATTATCTGGCAATAGATTTTAAAAAGAAAGACGGTTTTCTAAAAACCAATAAAATCTCCCGAGAACTCGGCTTATACAGACAAAATTATTGCGGATGTAAATTCGCTGTACGATAAAATCATATATTTACACTATGATTATAAAAAAAAATGTTATATAATAAAATAAAAATCTTGATTTTGATAAAAAAAGTATTAAATTAGAAGAAAAAGGGTAAACATATGAATAAGAAGATTATTATGACATTATCTGTATTGCTGGTTATGAGCTCTATGGCAGTTTATTCTGCCGGTGTTGATAAACTTCAACCAATAGATTCAAACTCCCGCTCTAACAGACAGGAGCAAAGAAGTGCGCGTCAGAACAATGCAAATAATGATCAGAGTCAGAGCACTTCTAACACTTCGTCACTTCAACTGGATAAAAATACTGTTTATTATCCTAATGCAAATATAAACAGTGCGGTTGCAAAATATAAAGCCGGTAATTACTCAGGATGTCTGCAGGAACTTTTTTCATTAACTAAAAAAGACCCGTCAAATGCACTTGCTTATTATTATATGGCTATGGCTTATACTCATGTGGATATGTCAAATGAAGCAATTGAAGCTTATGAAAAAGTTATTGCTCTGAACCCGAATGAATATCTTGTTGAGTATGCTACAAAAGGTCGTGATTGCTTGACAGACGGCCCTGCCTGTCAGCCTGAAGAAGAAGCTCCTGTTGAAGAAATGGATGAGCTGGATAAGTTTATTAATGCTCCTTATGGTAATGGATTTTCTCCGGAGTTAAACCAGCAGATGAAGCAAAAACAACTGGTTAACATTAAAGAAACTATAAATAAAAAAGATGAACTTGAACAGAAAGATATTCAAAAAATAAAGGATTTCGATAAAAAAAATAACAAGTCTTCGGCTGATGAGAATGATAAAATTGCTCAGGTAAGTGATGAAGAAGTTTTACAAGCAATTAAAACTTTAAGAGATGCTGGCCTGACATTGTCTGTACAGGCAGAAAATCCTTATACTCAGATGATGCAGTATCAGGATCCGAAAATGGCTGAAATGAGTATGCTTCTCGGAAACGGCAGTAATAATAATTCAATGATGAATATGCTTCCTATGCTTATGAGCCAGACACAAAAAGGAGAAAACATAGACCCGCGTTTGATGCAGGCTATGATGATGAACTCAATGATGGCGGATTTTACTTTCACTAATGATAATGATAAATACTAATATATGATTTTAGATTATAAAAAAGCTAAAGAAAAATTGTTGACAGAATTAGATACAAACTGTCAGCAATTTTTTGTAAAAAACGGTTATATTTTGGAAAATGCCTATTTTGAGCTTTTGTCTGATAATATTGGGAAAGCAAAGAATCTTTTTGATGCGATAAAAGAAAATGATATTCGGGCTCACTGGGCCTCTTTTATGATTTCGATGATTGAAGGCAATATCAGAGAATATCCGTCATATTTTGAGTTAAGGAACTTTTTGGAAATAGATTTGAATATACTTATAAATTATTTTAAAGGCGATTATGTTGAAAAAATAATAAGATACTCAGACTTTATGTTTACAATAAATCCGGAGGTTCATAAATTTATAGGTCGTGTATTTTATAATAAAGGTTACAATGAACAGGGAATGTATTTTCTGGAAAGGGCCAAGAGTTACTTTTATCATGATCCTGAATTACATTATCTTCTGGCTTATATTTATTATAAAGATAATAACTTTGAAAATACTGAAAAAGCATTAAATGATTGTTTGCGTATACTGCCCGAATATTACCCTGCCGTTAATTTACTAAAAAAAGTTAAGAAGCAAACCAAATAATTTGTTAATAAAAATTGTTCATGATACACTTATTTTTGCTGAATTTATTTAAAACAGGAGAAAAATAAAAATGATTATAATAATGGAGCGTAACGCTACAAAAGTTCAAGTACAAAGAGTTATTGATTTTCTTAAAGATAACGGATTTGATATAAGATTTAATCAGGGACAGGTTCATACGGTTATAGATGCAATTGGTGATAAAACTACCGTAACCCCCGGACGTGTTGCTGCTTTTGAAGGTGTTAAAGAGGTTAAAATAATAAGAGAACCTTTCAGACTCGCTTCACGTGATAGAAAACAGGAAGACACTGTAATAGAATTTGCCAACGGAGTTAAAATAGGCGGAAATAACAAACCTGTTTCTATGGTTGGACCCTGCTCAGTAGAAGAAGATTATGACGGACTTATAAAAGTTGCGCTGGCCGCAAAAGAAATGGGATGCGAATTCCTACGTGGCGGAGCTTTTAAGCCGCGAACTTCTCCTTATGATTTTCAAGGGTACGGTGAAAAAGCATTAAAGTATTTGAAAAGAGCAAGCGAAGAAACCGGCCTGTTGACTGTTTCAGAAGTTATGGATGCAGCTGATTTAGATATGATGTGTGAATACATTGATGTGCTTCAGATAGGTGCAAGAAATGTTCAAAATTTTAAACTCCTTCATGCAGTCGGAAGATGCCGAAAACCGGTAATCTTAAAACGCGGTCTGGCAAGCACTATAAGAGAATTTTTGCTTGCTGCGGAACATATTATGTATAACGGTAACCCAAATGTAATTCTTTGTGAGCGTGGCATAAGAAGTTTTGACAGCGCATTTACGCGTAACGTTATGGATATAGCATCAATTCCTGTTATCAAAAAATATTCTCATCTTCCGATTATTGTTGACCCGAGCCACGGTACAGGCCAGAGATATTTAATTGAACCTATGGCAAAAGCAGGGCTTGTTGTTGGGGCTGACGGTATAATGATTGAGGTTCACCACGACCCTGAAAATGCTCTGTCTGATGGTAAACAGAGCTTGCCAATTCCTATGTTTAAGGAAGTTATGGGAAGAATTAATCAGTTTAATAACAGATTACATTACGAAAAAAACTGTTTGTCGGTCAATGTTGAATAGTGCAATCTTGAAAAAGAAAAAACTATCTGTTATAATTATTATAACAGATAGTTTTTTTATGAAAGGAGCGCTGTATGAAAGATTTATTTAGGAATTCCGGGGGGGGGGCAGTTTAGCAGCTCCTAAAACAGGTTTTACACTTGCAGAGGTTCTGCTTACTCTTGGTATAATCGGAATAGTTTCCGCATTAACAATGCCGGTATTAATAGGAAATTACCAGAAGAGACAAACCGTAACGCAGTTGAAAAAAGTCTACTCTGAATTATCTCAAGCCGCTGCTATGGCTACTTTAACTTATGGAGATATGGAAAACTGGGACTATTCAATGGCAGGGCTGGATTTTTTTAACAAATATTTTACCTCCTTTATGAACATATCTCAAACTACAGTTGGAGATGTAAAAGATACAGGTATTACTTATCTTCAAGTATCAGGTAAGCCGGAAACAGGTTTAAAATTGATGAAAGATTCCGGTAATATAATAACTTTACCCTCCGGCTCACAAATTTTTGTTACTCCCGAAATTAGCAGCACTAATATTGTCACATATAAAGCTTTTGGTGTTGATTTGAATGGCTTTAAAAAACCAAATAAATTTGGACGAGATTTATTTTTATTTTCGATATCTAAAAAAGGAGTATTACCATATCATATGGATGATGGTGAGTCAACAGAAGTTGAGCGTGATAGAGACGAGCTTTTGAATGGACCGAGTGATCATAGTTATCAATGTAACAGAAGCGGACGCGGAATGTGGTGTGCCGCAGTAATAATGATGGATGGCTGGGAAATTAAAGATGATTATCCATGGTAATTATGCATTTCTCTGGAAAAATCCTGCAATTTCCTTATGCGGGAAAAATTTTACAATCGGACGTCCATGAGGACAGGTGTAAGGCATTTCTGTTGTTCGCCATTTTTTTACAATTTCCTGCATCTGCCATGTTGAAAGCTTTTGTCCTGCTTTAACAGATGCTTTGCAGGCTGTTGTTATGAGAATTTTTTCTTCAAGCCGGTCAATATTACCGTCGATATTTTCTAAAATGTCAGCAAGAATTTCTTTTGGATTTACTTTTGCTATCATCTGCGGAACTTTCCTGAATATCAGTTCATTGTCTTTCAAAAATTCTATACCGAAACCGAATTTTTCAAACTTATCAATATTTTCTTTAATAAGTTCGGCCTCTGTACTTGAAACGGGTACAACATCTGATACGAAAAGCATTTGCGAAACAATATTTTTTTCGGACATTAATTTTTCATAAATATAGCGTTCTTCTGCTATATGCTGATCAATAATTTCCATACCGTCGTCTTTTTCTACAATAATATAAGTATTTTTGTACTGCCCTACAATGTTTTCTTCCGGTTCCGCCTCCTTTTCAACAGGCACAAAAAACTGTTTCTGTTCGTTATTTTCTTCCTTAGACCGGACAATTTCCCTCTTTTCCATAATTTTGTCCGAAACATAGACTGTGTCATTTTGTTTATCAAAGAAAATTTCTCCAGTGCTTTCAAGTTTTGGCTGGACAAAGTCAATTACATTTGTTGTTACCGGTTCAGCTGACATAACAGGTTCTTTCATTATTGTTTGACTTTCAACGTAATTTGAAAGACCGGCCTGAATTGAAGTATAAATAAAGTTAAATACCTGATTTGTATTTTTGTAACGTACTTCTTTTTTAGTCGGATGAACATTTACGTCCACATCGGACGGCAAAATTTCTAAATTCAGCACTACAAAAGGATATTTACCGCTTGCAATAAGGCTTTTGTAAGCAGTGTCAATAGCTTTTTGGAATACAGGACATTTAACTGTCCTTGAATTTATATAAATATGGTAGCTTTTTTTACTGGAACGGGTGTAATCCGGTGTGCTTACATAACCGCTGATTTTTAATCCGGAGAGTTTATCTGTTTTTAACACTTCTTTAAGGTTTGATATAACATCTGAAGAATAAACTTCTTTTATAGTTTGGAGAAGATTATTCTGTCCGGACGTTTTAAGCATTGTTTTCCCGTTTTTCTTTAATTCAAAAGAGCATTCAGGATGTGCAAGAGAAATTGATTGAACAAGCTCCTGTATGTATGAAAATTCGGTGTTCGGACTTTTTAAAAACTTTAGACGCGCAGGGATATTGTAGAATAAATCTTTAATATCCATAATTGTACCGATGGCACAGCCTGTTTCGGTATATTTAACTTCTGAATTTTCACATTTGACTTTTGTTCCTGTCTCAAAATCTGCAGTTCGTGTTGTACAGGTTAATTTTGATATTGAAATTATGCTGGAAAGAGCTTCCCCTCTGAAGCCAAGCGTATGAATATCAAATAAATCTTCATCATTTGCAATTTTGCTTGTGGCGTGTTTTGAGAATGCAAGCATAATATCATCTGGATGAATTCCGCACCCGTTATCCGCAACTCTTATATCACGACAGTCATTTGTAATTTCAACACTTATTTTGGTTGCGCCTGCATCAACAGAGTTTTCAACAAGTTCTTTAACAACCGATGCCGGACGCTCAATAACTTCCCCTGCAGCAATTTGATTTATAAGATGTTTTGATAGTTGTTTAATTCTTGCCATACCTTGCTCCCTCAATCTTTCTCTCAATCTACATCAAACACAAATTCATCTAAATGTTTGATTACAAATTTGAAACATTTCTATAAGATACAATAAAGATAATTTTTTATAGGGAGAGAAAGACTTGGTAAGAGCTAGAATTAACACAAAAGTAAAACCTTCAAAAGCTGATTTGCAGGTTGTTAAACCTGTTAAAACCACAAAATACAGTGATATTGATTTAAATAATTGGAAAGCGTATGATCATGTTAAAACTGATACGTTGTGGGAATTCCCGACACGTTTAAGGGAAGGTGGACATTCAAACGAATACCACGGGAATTATATTCCGCAGATTGCACAGCAGCTTTATGAGCGGTTCACCAAGAAAAATGATGTTGTTCTTGATCTTTTTTTCGGTTCCGGAACTTCCGGTATTGAAGCTATAAATATGGGCAGGCGCTGTATTGGAGTAGAGCTTAAAGAAGAGCTTGCTGAAAGTGTATCCGAAAAATTTACTCCAAAGCAGCTTGTAACAGATGTTAGAATTATTTGCGCTGACTCGGCTTCAGAAACTGTTAAAGAAAAAGTTCAGGCAAGCCTTGATATTATGCGGGAAGAAAAGGCTCAATTCTTAATCCTTCATCCGCCTTATGACGATATTATCAAGTTCTCAGATAAAAAAGAAGATTTGTCTAATTGTGATACAACAGAAGAATTTTATGACCTGTTTGAAAAAGTTGCTAAAAACGGCTACGATATGCTTGAAAAAGGTCGTTTTGCCGCATTGATTATCGGTGACAGCTATAAAAATTCCGAAGTTCAGCCATTAGGCTTTGAATGTATGGCAAGAATGATGAAATTCGGTTTCAGACTTAAAGGTATAATTGTAAAGGATATTCAGGGTAACGAACGTGCCAAAGGCAAAACCGCAAATCTATGGCGTTACAGGGCGCTTGCAGGCGGATTCTTTATATTTAAACATGAATATGTAATGATCTTTCAAAAAGTGTAAGTCATCATATTATAGTTATTCTGAAAATATTTTTTCCGACAGTGGCTTTTGAGAGATTTTTTACAAATTTTGTAAAATCTTTTGCGTATTTCCCGTCTAAAATATTAATTCTTATAACTTTATCTTTATTCTCTTTTATGAAATTCAGAGTACCGCCGATTATATCGTCATGAGGAATTTTATGTCCCCATTCAAGAGTTGATGATATTTTATTTCTTAAAAGATAAGTGTAAAGATACTCTTTTTTATTAGTCAGTTTCTTTCTTAAAATCGACTGTGACAATTCTTTTTCACTCGGGCTGACAGACTGTTTGTCTAAAAATTTATTTTCTTCTATATACTTCAGAATTCCATATCTTTTTATAATTTCTTTTTCGCTTATGCCGAACAAAGTAGGTTGTTTTAAAAATGCATTTAGGATATCCGAAGTCGAAATATTTAATTTATTTGAAATTGTATAAACTTTTCTCTTTATTGTTTCAGGTTTTGTAGTAAAAATAGATGCATTATCTAATGCACAATGTAAATATTTCTCTGCGGAAAGCCCATAATTTTCAAACAATTTTACAGTAGACCTGATATTTTTTTCTATTGTATCCGGGGAACATGAAAATAAGTTCGGGTAATGTAATGCGGATTTGAGATATTGTTCTGTTGTAAGACCTTCTTTTTTGAATCTTTTTGCAGCTTCCCGAATGTTATATTCCATTGTGTCTGGTTTTTGTACCAGAAGAAAAGGATGCTGTTTTGAGAGTTCAAGGCATTTTGTATAATCAAGGCCTTCTTCTGCAAATCTGTCAGCAAGGCCTTGAATATTGGCTATATTTACTTCTGTCAGTCTGCCTGCATCTATACGTTTTGAGTAATCTTTTCTGAATTTTGCAGTGTTTCCGCTAAATGTAATATTGTTTGTGAATAAAGTTACTTGCATATAGAGTGTAAAACAGGTAAAAAATTTTTTTGCTATATTTTTAAATTTTTTACAACACGCTGCATAAGGTCGTTCCAGCTTTCTTTTTTCCCGAGCCTGAAAAGTTTAACACTGTCATACCAGTCACAGTGGGTTAAGTCCATGTGCCATCGCCAATTGTAGTTATAGGGTAAAAGTACAATGCAAGGTTTTCCCATAGCTCCTGCAAGATGAGCGAGTGATGTATCACTGCATATTACAAGATCAATATTCGCAAGAGCTCCTGCAGTGTATGAAAAATCCTTAAAACTCTCACTTAAATCCGTGATGTCATATTTGGATGCCAGTTTTTGAAATTCTTCAGAACCCTCAAATGTTTGAGCAGAATATATTTTTACATTGTCAAGGTCAAAAAGCGGTGCAAATGCTTCTACATTAATTACTCTGTCTGTTTCGTAGTATGTATTCCCCTGCCATTTGATTGCAATTTTAAATTTGTCGTTGTCAAAAAATTTATCTTTAAAATATTTGATTTTTTCAGGCGTTGCTTTTAAGTATTTGTCGTGATGAATGAATATATCTTCATTACTAAGCCCGAGCACGTAAGGCAGGCTTAAAAAAGGAATATGATAGTCAAAATCCATTTTATCTTCTTCATAGAACAAGTTCATTATTTCAAGTTCGGGGAAGTTATCTTTAAACAGTTGAACTAGGGCTTTTTGAGGTTTTAAGATTATTTTTTTGCAACGTTTTTGCAATTCCGGAATATATCTTGCAAACATTAGCATATCCCCGAAGCCGGCTTCATAATATGTATACAGAGTTTTATCGGAGATATCTTCGCCTTTCCATAGTTGTTTTTGTTTCATTAAGTTCGGGTATGTTACTTCCTGTGAGGTTATTGCTGTTCCGCGGCAGAGACGGTTTTCAAAGTACTTTGTTCCGGTTTCGTAATCCTTAATTCTGAAATAAGCAAGCGAGAGAAAATAAAGTACTTCCTGATCATCAGGTTTAATTTCAAGGCATTTTTTGAAATATTCAATTGCTTTTTCGGGTTTGTTAAGAAAAAGATATAAGCTGGCAAGATTATAGCAAGCTTTTTCAGAATGTGGATTAATTTCAAGAGCTTTCAGGTAAGCCAGTTCAGATTTTTCATATTCTATATTATTCTTATAAGCAAGCGCCAGCAGAAAGTATATTTCAAATCCGCAGTTGAGAGTTGAGCAGGCCTCTTCAAGGGTTTTAATTTCGGTCTTGTAATCTTTTTTGGCTTCATATACTCTTGCAAGATTTTCATAAAAATAAGCGTCTTTGTTACATGAAATCGCTTTTTTTATATAATCTTCCGCTAATTTAGTATTCCCTTTTGTAAGGTATATAATACCCAGAAGATTCATAATTTCCGCATTATCGGGCTCTGCTTTCAAAATTATTTTATAAGCTTTTTCGGCCTCATCAAGCTGTCCGATTCTGTGCAGTTTAAAAGCAATATTAAAATTTTCTCTATTTGTGTCGTTCACAAGCTAATTATACTTGATAAGTCCCAAAAAGCAAAAAATCTCATGCATTTAAAGGATAAAATATTCTAAAATGTAGTTTATCCTGATAATATACATCAAGACCATGCCTAAAACATCTAAAGGCATGGCGTAAAAGAGACAATATTACAAAATATTAACCAAACTTGAAGAAATGTTAAATGCGCTGAAATCATGATGAAATCATGGTTTCAGGGAAAAAATGAAAGCGGAGGAAAGGTTGAAAATAAAAAAGTTGTCCCCGTCTGATGTATAGAGTACAATTAATAATATATTCAACTTCTTGTAGAGGTAGGATGATTATTTATGCAAGATACGGTAAAAAACAATCTTTTACAAATACAGGAAGATATTGCACCTTATAAACCGAATATTATTGCAGTTACAAAGTATTTTGACGAAAGTGCTATAATTGAAGCTTATAATGCAGGCTTAAGGGACTTCGCAGAATCAAGAGTAATTGAGGCAGTTAAGAAGATTAACAATCTTCCGGCGGATGTAAAAAGTAATTCAAAATTTCATTTTATAGGCCACCTTCAAACTAATAAGGTTAAAAAGGCTATAGGAACTTTTGATTACATACATTCCGTGGATTCATATAAACTTGCAAAAGTTATATCGGATGAAGCTTCTAATGCGGGAAAAATCCAAAACATTCTTCTTCAAGTTAATAATGCTGAAGAGGAACAAAAGTTCGGTTTTTCCAAAAGTGAAATTTTCGACGTTTTTATCTCAATAAAATCGCTTCCTGGTATAAATATTTCTGGTTTGATGAATATGGCTCCCCTTGGGGCTTCAGAGGATGAGTTAAACAGACTGTTTGAAGAGATTGCACTTATAAAAAACAGACTGGAAAATAAGTTTAACTATCCGTTAGAGGAGTTGTCTATGGGAATGAGTCAGGATTATAAAATTGCGGTAAAATACGGTGCAACTATGTTAAGAATAGGTAGAAAATTATTTATAAAGTAAGATAAACGGAGGAAAAACGGTGGCAGTAGTAACAGACAAAATTAAATCAGTAGTAGATTTTTTGGTAAAAGGATTTGAACCAAGAGAGACAATTTTTGATGAAATGGCTCAGGAAATTGATGAAGATTATCCGGTTCAGGACAATCTTGCAATTGATCCTGCTTATTCATATCAATCTCAGGCAGATAAACCAAGTGAATTGAAAGTTGTTAACCATCCTAATTTTAAGGGTTATGAAGTAAAAGTTATGGAGCCCCGCTCTTTTGAAGATGCTGCTACTATTGTTCAACATCTTAGAAATCGCAAAACAATCGTTTTAAACCTTCATCTTTTAGATAAAGAGCAATCTCAAAGAACTATTGACTTTGTTTGCGGTGCTGCTCATGCTCTTGACGGTAAACCGCAAAAAGTCGGTGATCTTGTATTTGTCTTCACTCCGAGCAACGTTACTTTGTCTGTTGACGTTAATGCTAACCAGAATAAATTTAATGACTCATTGTGGAGAGCTCCTTTACAGTAGTCAAAATTAATATGAGAAAGAGAGAGATAGTTGAATAGGAGGCATTTATTGCCTCTTTTTTTTAGTTGAAAAAAACAAAAAAAAGTGTTATACTTATAAAGTAGCTGGAAGTAATATAAAGGAGCAAATATGAAACAATTATTGAGATTTGAGAGTCGGGGGGGGGGCGAAATTTAAGCTCCTGTAATGCTTTTACCCTTGCAGAGGTTTTGGTGACACTGGGTATAATCGGTATTGTTGCTGCAATAACAATTCCTGGACTGATAGCTAATTATCAGAAAAAAGTTTTGATAAGTCAATTCAAAAAAAGCTACTCAAATTTATCAAATGCACTCAATTTGGTGCAAGCAGAGAACGGTATTGTGTATGAATGTTATAATACAGGTTTTGGAAATTATCATCTTGAAGAATGTAACATGTTTTTTGAGGATTATTTAAAAAAAATAAATATTATAAAAGAATGTACCGGCTGGAAAAATAATTGCCATCCGAAATATAAAACAAAATCAGAAGTTTTGGCTGCAGGCGGAGAAGTGAATAATTCTGCATGTTCATTTGATATTGATTCTTATACTACTTATTATACATTATCCGACGGCTCATTATTAGTTTTACAAAATAATACTAACATTCAGCATATGGTATTTCCGTTAGTTGACGTTAACGGGATGAAAGGTCCTAATAAATGGGGGTATGATCTTTATATGCTGACTTTTCACCGTAATAATGAAGAACAGAATGTTATATTATCTAATAATGTTTGTGCAATGAAAGAAAAAGGAGGAATGTATATTAAAGACGTTTTAGCAGAGTAAAAGCTAAGTTGTTGAAAAGCTGACAACATTTTGTTATAATAAAAATGTTATATTAATTAGATAAAAGGAGTTATTTATGAAAAGGATTGTACCAAGCTCAATTTTCGGGGGGGGGGCGCTTTAAAGCTATTAATAGGGCTTCTCTTGGGTTGCAAAAAAAATAAAATTTGTTATAATGGTGATATGATACATCACTATTATGGTTCAAATAAAACAGGTTTTACCCTTGCAGAGGTTCTGATTACTCTTGGCATAATCGGAATAGTTTCCGCATTAACAATGCCGGTATTAATAGGAAATTACCAGAAGAGACAAACCGTAACGCAGTTGAAAAAAGCCTATTCTGAATTATCTCAAGCCGCTGCTATGGCTACTTTAACTTATGGAGATATGGAAAATTGGGATTTTAGTAGCGGTACTGGTTTGGATTTTTTTAACAAATATTTTACCTCCTTTATGAATATATCTCAGACAACAGTTGCAGACGTAAAAAATGCAGGTATTACATATATTGGGACGTCCGGTAATTCTGAGGCTTCTCTTACAAATATGCGTGATGAGGGCAATATAATAACTTTACCTTCCGGAGCACAAATTTTTGCCTCCAATAGTTCAAATGTGGTTTCAGTCAATCCGGATCAAGATCGTAGAGCTTATGTAGTGGATTTAAATGGTTATAAGCGTCCTAATAAATTCGGACGTGATTTATTTATGTTTGCGGTTACTAAAAAGCATGGTGTTACTCCATTTTCATATGATGATACCGAAAATTCTGAAGTTGAACGTGACAGAGATGAGCTTTTGAATGGACCGAGTGCTGAAAATTATCAATGTAGCAGAAGCGGACGCGGAATGTGGTGTGCCGCAGTAATAATGATGGATGGCTGGGAAATTAGAGATGATTATCCATGGTAGTTGCATTAGAATATAAAAATGTATATAATAAATTATATAATATTGGAGGTCTTAATATGAAAAAAGCTTTCACGCTGGCAGAAGTCCTTGTAACTTTAGGTATTATTGGTGTTGTATCAGCTATGACTGTGCCGACATTAATGCAGAATTATCAACGACAAAGTTATGTTACACAACTGCATAAGGTTTATAATGAAATTTCACAGGCTGTTGTCAGTTATCAGACTGAAAGAAATGCCGTAAACTTAACTGAAGCCGGATTGAGCAGCACTGCTGCTGTCCAAAACTGGCTTAAAACTTATATGAGAACTGTATCTGAATGTGACAACACAGGAGTTCCTTGTTTTGCGGAAAGCTATAAAACTATGGCAGGTGTAACTGTTACGGAAAGTTATATGGACTTTACTCCGAAAAGTTATGTTCTGCCAAGCGGTGCGGCAATAAGACCTTTATATTCTAAAGACGGTAATAAACTAATAAATGTCTGTATAGATATAAACGGACAACAGGGACCTAATATTTTAGGAAGAGATTTGTTCTTTATGGCTATATATAATAATGGTACTATTGATACGTATGTTGCATCTTCAACTGATACACCTTTATCAGAAGAGGTAAGAGATAAGGCTTCAGTTATGTGGAAACCTTTCGCTGATATATTGAATGATAATTGGGAAATGACTTATTAAAAAAAGAGCCCTGACAAGGCTCTTTTTTTATTTGCTTAAATTTTAAAATCGTGTTATATTTTCTTCGTTATGCTTATGAAGAATTTTGCAATCTGCTATAATCAGGAAATTTTACATTCTATAGAAATAAAAGATAAACTCGCCAAAATCCTTTTAAATAAAGGGGTTACAGCAGAAGTTTTAAATATTGACTGCTTAAAAGAAGGTTTTGACTTTGTTTTTGTAATAGGAGGCGATGGAACAATCTTAAAAACTGCAAGGTTTTATGCAAAGTACAAAACTCCTATTTTTGGTATTAATCTTGGACGTCTCGGCTTCCTTTCTCAATCATCAAGAGAAGATATTGAAAAATCCGTTGATGAAATTCTAAGCGGTAAATTTATTGTGCAGGATAGGATAATGCTCCAATATAATAAGTTTACTGCTTTAAATGACTTTGTTATAAAAGGTTGTGATTTAGGCAGAACATCAAGGTTTTCTGTAAAAATTAATGACAAATTTGTATGTGACTATCTGGCTGACGGCATAATAGTTTCTACACCTACAGGCTCAACTGCTTATGGGCTTTCCGCGGGCGGTCCTGTTGTTGCTCCTTCATTGAAAGCCTTTGTTATAATTCCTATTTGCCCGCATACACTTACTGCAAGGCCTATTGTTGTTCCGGATTGCGAAAAAATTACGGTATGTGTCGATGAAAAGACCGGATATATACTTTCAACAGACGGACAGGAACTGTATGAATGCAGTGAGGATATTGAGATTGTAAAGTCAGATTATACCGCAAAGCTGGCTTTGCTTGAAAATACAGAATTTTATTCAATATTGAGAAATAAACTTCACTGGGCAGTTCCGCCGGCGTATGTAAAATAGCCAAAGTATGTTCTTTTTCTTATTATCACTGTTTGCTGGAGATTTATATTAAAATTTGTTCATAATTTCCGGTAAATTATTGTACTTTTTTTCTATTTAAAATAGTATGTTATTATACTATTGTAGATAGATAACTATACAATTACATAAAAGAGGTAAAAAAGTGGAAAATTTCGTATCAGATATCTTTGCTAAAAAAGATGAAACAACAAGCAACGAGCAAACCCAAAGGTCTCCAATAAACCCTACTAACATTAAAGTTATCGGTGTCGGCGGCGGCGGCGGTAATGCTGTTAACAGAATGATTAAGGCAGGACTTTCTGGTGTAGAGTTCTGGTTAATGAATACAGATTTACAAGTTCTGGAATACGGACAGACTAAAAATAGAATTCAATTAGGTGCTAAATCTACTAACGGTCTTGGTGCAGGCGGTGATCCTTCTGTCGGAGAAAAGGCTGCCGAAGAAGCCCAGCAGGAAATAACAGAAGCTTTAGACGGCGCTGATATGGTATTTATTACTGCAGGTATGGGCGGCGGTACCGGTACCGGTGCAGCCCCTGTTGTTGCTAAAATCGCTAAGGAATTAGGAATTTTAACTATTGCTGTTGTTACAAAACCTTTTACTTGGGAAGGACGTAAGAGACAGAATCAGGCTAATCAAGGTTTGGAAAAATTAAGAGAAGCTGTTGATGCTGTTATTGTTGTTCCTAATGACAAACTGCTTCAGGTTGTTGATAGACAGGTTTCTTTAACAGAATCATTTATTATTGTTGATGAAGTTCTTTTAAGAGGTGTTCAAGGTATTTCTGATATTATTACGGTTCCGGGGCTTATTAACGTTGACTTTGCAGATGTTAAATGCGTTATGCAAGCTTCCGGCTCAGCTCTTATGGGTATTGGCCGTGGTCAGGGTGAAGGCAGAGCTATTAAGGCTGCAGAAATTGCTATTAATTCACAACTTCTTGAATCTTCAATTAATGGTGCAACTGGTGTAATTGTTAATATTACAGGCGGACCTGATATGACGCTTCATGAAATTTCTGACGCTGCGAATATTATTCACGATGCAGTTAATGATGATGCTACTGTTATTATCGGTACAGCTGTTAACGAAAATATTCAGGGTGAAATTCAGATTACTGTTATTGCAACAGGTTTTGAAATGAAAAATACAAAACCTGAAGAAAAAACAGAGGTTAAGCAGTTGAGTGCTTCTGACTTCTTTGCAGGAACATTTAACTCAAATTCTAATTTAACCTCTCAGTCACAGCAGACTGCAAGAAGAACTTCAATGCCGGAAGTTTCTCCAAGTTTTACAAACATTGAAATTCCGGACTTTTTGAAAAAGTAAAAATCACACTAACTACGTTGGAATATGAAAAAGATGAAAAGAGAATTGATACAACATCAGTTCTCTTTTTATTTGATATTATTAAATAAAATAAAAAAGACCGTTTTATAAAAACGGCCTTTTAGTTGTATATTACTAATATATTTTGAATTAGTCTTTAGCATGTCCTGCTGTTCCAAGAACGTCACGCATTTTGTGCATAACCATTTCTTTAACAGCAGTTCTTCCCGGTCCCATATATTCTCTCGGGTCGAATTTTTCTGGATGTTCAACAAAGAATTCTCTGATTGTTGAAGTCATAGCTAATCTCAAGTCTGTATCAATGTTGATTTTTGCAACACCGTGTTTAGAAGCATAGTTTAACATATCTTCAGGAACACCCTGAGCATCAGGTAACTGACCGCCATATTTATTGCATTTAGCAACAAATTCAGCGGGTACTGATGATGAGCCGTGTAATACAAGCGGGTAATCATATCCGACAGCTTCATTAACAGCTTTTTTAATTTCAGCAAGTCTTTCAAAGTCTAATTTAGCTTCGCCTTTAAATTTATAAGCGCCATGAGATGTTCCGATAGCAACAGCCAGAGAATCGCAGCCTGTTTCTTTAACAAATCTTGCAGCTTCCTGTGGATCTGTGTATGTAGAATCTTTAGCGTGAACTTTAACATCGTCTTCAACACCGGCAAGTTTTCCTAATTCAGCTTCAACAGAAACTCCGCGCGGATGAGCGTAATCAACAACCTGTTTAGTTAATTTGATATTTTCTTCTAACGGGAATCTTGAACCGTCAATCATAACAGAAGAGAAACCGCCGTCAATACAAGCTTTACAAATTTCAAAATCAGCACCGTGATCCAAGTGTAAAGCGATAGGTACTGTAGTTGTAGCTAGTGCAGCTTCAACTAATTTAAGCAGGTAAGTTTGATTAGCATATTTTCTTGCACCTGCTGAAACCTGTAAGATAATAGGTGATTGTGTTTCTTCTGCAGCTTCTGCAATACCCTGCAGGATTTCCATGTTGTTAACGTTGTAAGCACCAATGGCATATCCGCCAGCGAGTGCTTTTTTGAACATTTCTCCAGTTCCAACTAATTTTCTTTCACTCATTTGAGTTCTCCTTCTTTTTATACATATTCGCGACAACCGTCGACATTATTTTATTGTAAAAACTCACACAAGAAGCGTACAACAAACAAAAAAACGGTGCAAGTGTAACAAAATGTTAATATCGTATATACTATTTTACAAATCCTTAAATGACTTGCTATAATCGGATTATAGGGAATTAATGAATAAATTAACGGGCAAAAAAATTTTTGTACCTGCCTTATCTTAATGAAATTAAAATGGTGAAAATTAAATAATGTGGAGTTAAAACTATGACAATCAGACCTGTAACCTCAATTTCAACGGCGAATGCTTATAATGCAGTAAATTTTGAGGGAAAAAAGAAAAAACATTCCGGTAAAAGTGAGTATATAATTAATCCCGGGGCTCAAAAATTGGCGATTCCTCTTGCAGCAGCAATTACAATGGCTCCATTAAATGTTATTGATGCAAAAGGACTGCATAAAAATAATTCAGATATTGATAATAGAAAAATTGAGTACGTTGATGATATAAGTTCTATTAATACAATATCAAATGAAGGCGGAACAATAATTGAATCTAAAAATTTTGTATCTGACAAATATGGCCCTTATAAGGTAAACCTGATTAGTACTGACGGTAATAATAAAACTTTTGAAAAGATTGCATTTGAAGCGTATAATGAGTTAGTTAAAAAGAACCTTTCAAATGATGTTAAACAACTTGCCGTATATAATTATCAGGTAGTTTCAGATGATGGCAGTAAGAGTACTTCTTTTACGCTTAAAAATGTACTTGTTGATTCAGGAATGCAATCTACTCCTTTTACATATAATCAAGATAATATTGTAAATTATATTGAAAAACTTATTGATGATCCCAGAAATAATAAGGCTATTGATAAGGTTGTTTATAATAGAACTATAAGACCAAGTGCAGATGGTAATTTTCAAAATGTCGGCGGTAAAGACATTTTGAAAGATGCTGAACCTTTTAAACCTAACGGTAAGTTAATAGATTCTGATGATATAACAATGGAAAATAAAGTTTTAGGAAAATTGCGCTATTATTCATTGAATGGTAATGATAATGATATAGAATTGGTTACTTACCAGAAGAATGGTTATCCGGAGCTGCGTATTTTTAATTTATATACTAATAAACATGTATTTGAACCTTATTCAGAAGTTCCTTCATCATTTGTAACAGGTATTATGGAATTGTCTGACGGTAATCGAAAGCATTACTATCTGGAAGAACCTGCACTTGTGTTTGCACTGGCAGATTTAAAGGCTGAAAATCCTGAAAAATTCAAGTACGGTATAATGGGAGAATCAAATACTATAAATTATTTAATAACTCCCAAAGGTGCAATAATGCCTGTTGCTTCTGAAGAAGAATAATCATAATAATTATATTTGTAAATATTTGTAAACATGTAAAAACATGATGAAATCTCTGGATTTTGCATGTTTTTACATGTTTATAGTACTTAAAAGCAGAGAGCTTATTATGGAATTAAAAATAGACAAAAATAACATTAGAATAGAGCAGATAAGAGAAGCTCAAGCAGGCAGTGCTGGTAATGCAAATTTATCACAACCGGGGAATGTTAGCCTTTTTCAGAATAAGGATGACGCAATTAAGCAATTATGTGCTCAATTACAAATAAGTGAAGAACAGCTAAAAGTATTAATAGACAAGTACCCTGATTTTTACAGTTTAGATCCTGTAAAACAAGCAGAGCTTGTTAAAAATAGTTTTGTTTCAGATGCTGTAGATAGTAAACCCGGTACAGATAATACAAATGTATCAGAGACTGTGTCTGTTTCTAAAAATAATGTTCCAAATAGCGAAACTGCAGATAGTACCAAAGCTACAGCGGAAACTGTATTTAATCATAAAGAATTTTCTAAAATGTCGGTTCAGGATAAAGTTAATGTTTATGCTTTAGAACTGGCAAAAAATAAATTTTTATATCCTCAAAATGGCTCTGAAAAGTCCATAGATGATTGGAATTCTTTATCAGAAGAACAAAGAAACAGTCTTGTAAAAAATGAGTTAAATGCATTAATAAAAGATAATTCTAAAAAACTATATGATAAAAAAGATATTAACACTTATTTTGACAATAAGATGTTAAAACTTCAGACTGCAAATTATCTGGAGCAAAATATAGATGCTTTTGATAAACAAGATGGTAAATATATTGCAACTTCAATACATGATTATTTATTCAATCTTGATAGTGAAAATTTATCTAAAGGGCAAAATGATTATCTTAAAAATCAGTATATTTTGTCAAAAGCAGTTGTACAGGCATGTAAAGATAAAGGTGATACAACCTATCTTGATGATGTTGAGTATAATTTAGCAGAAGATGAAATTGCTGAAAAGTTTGATAAAAATGGTATTCTTAATGGAACTACAAGAGTTGAAGTGCAAATGAAATATTTGCAGGATAAAATTGATAAAGGTATAGAACTTGATGCTACTGAAAAAGCTGTATACAATCGTCTGAATAAGTTGGTTAATTCTGATGAAGGCCGTGCTTTTTTAGATGCCGTAAAATATAAATCTACACACCCTGATGAACAGGTAAATTACGGTCGTTTAGATGCATTGAAAAATTCCGAATTTGGAGAAGATTTTGAAGCGGCTGTTAATAAAGAGGACAAAGCATTTGTTGTTCAGGCCTATTTAAAAAAGGCATCAGCTAATCTCTCCTCAGAAGAAAAAGCAAGATTAATTAATGAATTAACAATTGAATTAATGTACGACGCAGATAATGCGGATGTGATTGCTGATGTACATTCTGATGCTGTTAAAAATTCTGATGATAAAACCCAAACAGTTTTAGCACAGAGTACGGAATCGGGTCTTGCTGAATTAAGTGCAATGAATTCAGATGATTATAATGAAGCTGGATTATCAGCCTTAGCAAATACTCATGAGAAGATGATTGAGGAAGATGCTGAACGTGCTGAAATGTTGGCTTCTGGTACAATGAATAATTTAGGAAACAGAAAGTTAGAAATTGTATCAGGAGTTTATTCTGCATCAAAATCCGAAAAAATTCAGCGCAAACATGCTGAAATTGCTTTAGGTTTAGAAATTGAAAGTGACGAAGATGTTAATACACAAAGAGTTTTGTTAGAAAATGTCAATAAAAATTCTAATCTGGAAATCCGTAAAGATACAGGTAAAAGATTAGATGAGGCACATAAAGATAACCAGCTTCCATTAACAGAGCAATTTATTAAGGATAAAGAAGTTGCTAAAGCGATGAACGCTGACGGAACATTTACCCGTTATGATAAAGATAATAAAACTGATGCGTTCCGTATGTTCAGGACTCGTTTTGAACAGAATGACTTTTCAAAAGATGAAGCCGTAAATCAGTTGAACTTGTTATCAGATAATATTAAGAATGTCAAAGAAGCTGATATTCAATTAGAAATGCATAAGGATATTATGCAGTCTAAATATTCTGAAGTACAGGAGCATGCCGCCGCAAATATTAAAGATTATGACCCGACAGTTCAAGGTAAAGCTTTAGAAACTGTTTATGAAACAGGAAATGCAAAAGCTATTGATACGGCAGTTGAAAGTATTGTAAATACCAGATCTGATTCTGTTATTGAACAGAATTTTCAAAAGGTGGCAGCTGCAGCCATTGTTAATACACTTGATACTAATACGGGAATTCTTGATACAATTGAAATGGTATCAGACGGCACTGTTTCTCTGCAAGAAAAGGTTGCATCAGGTGCAAAATTAACAATTCAGGAATATGCATCCCTAACGCCTTTACAGAAAAAAAAATATATTGAAAACTTATTTAAATCTTTATCACCGGATGAAAAAATTAAACTTTTAAAGAGTATTTCTAATTCATCTCAAAAAAGAAGTATTTATAAGATGATTGCACGTACAAATTCAGATTTACTGAACAGGCTTATTACGGATGCAAATATTGCTAAAACAATAAGAGATATGAATGTTTCCGGAGCTGTTAATAATAAAATTGATGCTCTGGCAGAAAGAAAACAGTATTCTGAAATCCAGTGGGCAAACTTTGTCGCAGATGAAAATAAGAAAGACAGTAATTTTGATTATCCGCCAAGAACTGCTAACACTGTCGGATTTTCTTCGATACCCCAAAATCTGCAAAATATAGAACAAAGCTTCTTACGAAAGGGTAAACAATTTGAATTTAATGCTTAGGTAAGAAATTTGCGGGTGTGAAAAACTGAAAGCCCCTTGAAAAGGGGGCTTTTTTGTACTTGATTTTTTATGTTTTTTATATTTTAATATTTATACAGCGATTGAAAAATCGCGAGTTCTATAGAAAGAAGACAATTTTAAATTGCCGAAAGATATTCAATTAGCTAAATATGCGGGTTTTTGTTACGGAGTTAAAAGAGCCGTTGAGACCGTTAAAAAGTTAAAATATGAAAATCCGGACAAAAATGTTTTTGTTTTAGGTGAACTTATTCATAATACGCAGGTAATTGATGAGCTTGAAAAACTTGGGATTAAGACTTTAACTGAAATTCCGGAACACGGCGAAGGGATTTGTGTTATACGAAGCCATGGAGAAAGTCCGCAGGTGATTGAAAAGATTAAACAGGCAGGTTTTGAACCTGTTGATTTAACCTGTCCCGATGTTAAAAAAGTACAGCAGAAAGCGATTGAACTTGCAAAAGAAGATTATTTTGTTGTAATAGTCGGTAAGTCAGAACATCCGGAAGTTATTGCAATCAGAGCAAATGCAGAACTCTGGAGTGATAATGTTGTAGTTGCGGCGTCTGTCGACCAACTTAAAGAATTTGAAGCTGATATTAAAAATCATAAACGTGTCGGGGTTGTTGTCCAAACAACTCAAAGAATTTCTACACTGAATTCAATTGTTGAGTATTTGACATCAATTGCAAAAGAAATTCATATTGCAAATACTATTTGTCAGAGTACCTCCATGAGACAAAAAGAAGCTAGAGAACTTGCCGGAGAAAGTGATCTTGTTATAGTCGCAGGATCTAAAAAAAGTGCAAATACAACTCATCTTGCAGAAATTTTAAAAGATATAACACAAACGATTCATATTGAAAAGGATGATGAATTGGATAATTATAGAGATTTGATTGCAAAAGCTGAAAGAATATCTGTTACGGCCGGAGCGTCTACTCCTCAGAATATAATAGAAAATGTTATTAAAAAACTTAGAAAGGAAATATAAAAAATATGACAACAACATTAGAAAAAACAAACTTAGATGAATTTGAAAGATTGTTGGAAGAATCTTTCACAAAATCCTGCTCTGTGGCTGATATTGTCGAAGGTACAGTTGTAAAAAAAGAAAGCGACGGATATTTAATTAGCGTAAAAGGTGCTAAAACAGAAGCTTTCTTGCCGAATAAAGAAATACCTTCTTCAGAAGGTACTACCGATCTGGAAATCGGTGAAGAAAAAGAATTTTATGTTCTTAAAGAAGAAAATGATGAAGACGGTATGCTTCTGTCACTTAAGAGACTTGCTTTTGCTCAAGCCTGGGCTCAGCTCAATGATGCTAAAATTCAGGGTGATACAATTCTTGCAAAGGTTGTATCAATTGTAAAAGGCGGAGTACTTGTTGATGTGGCTGATTTAAAAGGTTTTATTCCTTCTTCACAATTAAGAACCGGCACTCCTTTTGACGGGCTTGTTGATACAAAAATTGAAGTTAAAGTATTAGAAGCAGATCCTAAGAAAAATAAACTTATCTTATCACAGAGACAAGCTGTTGCCGAACAACGCGATCAGGTTGTTGATAATATCCTCTCAGAACTTGAAGAAGGACAGGTTGTAAAAGGCGAAGTAGTTAGAATTGCTGACTTTGGTGCATTTGTTGATATTAACGGTATTGACGGACTTCTTCCGATTTCTGAAATTTCATGGTCAAGAATTAAACATCCTTCTGACGTAATTTCTTTAGGTGAAACTATTGAAGTTAAAATTATAAAAATTGATAATGAATTAAAGAGAATTTCATTATCTTTAAAGAGAATGGGTGAAGATCCATGGCAGCAGATTGAAGGCCAGTTTGAAGAAGGGCAGATTATAACAGGAACTGTTAATAAAGTTACCGGTTTTGGTGCATTTATTAACATATTCCCCGGTGTTGAAGCATTATTGCCTGTTTCGGAGATGGCAGAAGAAAATGTTAATCCTTTTAATACTTTCAAAGTAGGTGACAGTGTAGAAGTTCTTATTAAGAAATTTACACCTCAAGAACACCGAATTGCATTGAGCATCAAAGACATTAACAAAGATGCTGAATAGTTGATATTAATATTATTAATAGGACTGAACTTTTTAAGTTCAGTCCTATTTGTTATAATAGTGAATAATAACTTATTAAAAAAGGAGATGTTACAATCTCCTTTTTTATTCTCCAAAATAATTTTTTAAACCGACTGCAAGTTTCTTATTTTTACAAAGTTTTTTAAGTTTTGAAATTGCTCTGTTTTCGATTTGCCTTATGCGTTCTCTTGAAACTCCATACTGTGAGCCGATTTCATCAAGTGTTTTTTTATTTCCGTTACTATCAAGGCCATACCGCAAAATCAAAACATCACGTTCTTTAGGGCTTAATTGATTAAGCATTTTTCTTATATCTTCAAATAAATTTTCCTGTGATACTCGGCTGTCAGGAGCAATAGAATCTTCATCCACTATAAAATCAGCAATTTTTGAAGAATCTTCAGAAGAGCTTGCCGGTGTTTCCATACTTATTGTTGATTGTGCTGATTTTATTATCTGTGTAAGTTTGTTAACCGGCACACCCAGTCGATAGGCGATTTCCTGTTTAGTCGGAGTATGACCGAGTTCTGTTGTAAGATCAATTGTTGCACGGCGGATTTTGCCCAGAGATTCTATCATGTGGATAGGAAGTCTGATAATTCTTGCTTTATCGGCAATTGCGCGTGTAATTGACTGTTGAATCCACCATGTTGCATAAGTAGAAAATTTGTAGCCTTTTGTATAGTCAAATCTGCCAGCAGCTTTCATAAGTCCCATATTACCTTCCTGAATTAAATCAAGAAATGATAAGCCACGGCCTATATATTTTTTAGCAATACTTACAACGAGTCTCAGGTTTGCATTAACAAGCAGGTTTTTTGAAAAATCATCGTGTTCATCATAGATTTTTTTTGCTAGTTCCAACTCCTGTTCTGATGATAGGAGAGGTATTTTCCCAATTTGTTGAAGATATATTCTGACGCTGTCATCAGAGTTTACTGTTGACAGGTTTTCCTGAACTTTAGGATCTTCAACGGTTTCAAGTACATCTTCTTCTTCAGGTAGCTCAAGTTCATGAAAATTTACATCTTCATCAGAAATATCATCAGTTAATATTCCGTATTTTTCTAGTTCTTTCTTCATCTCTCTCTCCTAAGCGCAGTATAATTAAATACACAGACTTATTTTATTATTTATTATAATCAATTTTTCATTTTTTGTCTAACTGTTTCAAAAATTATTGCACTAAGCGCATTTGAAACGTTAAGTGAATTAAACTCTTTTAACATAGGTATTTTTACTATGAAATCGGCGGCTTTAAGAAGAGATTTTGATACACCTGCATGTTCAGCCCCCATAATAAGAGCAAAATTCATATCTTTATAATTAATATCATAATAATTATCTTTTGCTCCTGCGTCTGCCGCAACTACCCACCAGTCGGAATTTTTTAATTTTTGAACAGCATTGACAAGGCTGTTTACTTTTATAATCGGTATATGATTAACAGCTCCTGCGCTTGTCTTTTCTACTGTTGCATTGACTTGTACATTACGTCTTGAAGGTATAATTATTCCGGCTACTCCGGCACATACACAAGTTCTTATTATTGCTCCGAGGTTATGTGCATCTTCAACCCCGTCAAGTATTACAACAGAAGCATTATCGTGTTTTTCATCAAGAAAATCATCTAAATCTTTATATTTTATCGGGGAAATTTGAGCAATTACTCCCTGATGATTAAATTCTGCATACGGGAGAAATTTTTCTTTTGCCGCAAACTGAAATACTATACCGTTTTCTCTGGCAAGGTCCTTTATTTTGTTAAGCTTTGAATCCCCGTGAATATTTTTTGAAATAATTATTTTATTTATTTCTCTGTCACCGGCTATCAGAGCTTCCAGTACGGAATTTTTTCCGAAGATTATATCATTTTGCATTATTTACTCCTGCAGACACTTCAAGCATTCTGTCGATGCATTTCAGTGCTTTTGCCGCAATTTCATTATCTACCGTAATTTCATGTTCCTCTTTTTCAAGAGCATTGTATATATCAATTAAATTATGCCATTTCATATTCGGACAAATAATATTTTCCTTAATCAGGATAAATTCTTTATCCGGATAATCACGTGTAAGCCTGTCAACGACGCCTTTTTCTGTTGCGATTATAAAGCGTTTTTCATTACTTTCTGCTGCATATTTCATTATACCTGTGGTTGAGCCTACATAATCTGCAAGCTGAGTAACTGATTGATGACATTCCGGGTGTGCAAGAACAGGTGCATCAGGGTATTTTTCACGCGCATTTTTAATATCTTCTGGTCTGATTTGTAAATGTGTGGGACAAAAACCTGGATATGTTATAACACTAATATTTCCCAGTTGTGCTTCTACCCATTTCCCCAAATATGTATCAGGCAAAAATAATATTTTATCTGTATTAAGACTGCCTACAATTTTAACTGCATTTGAACTGGTACAACATATATCACACTCTGATTTTACTTCAGCAGTTGAGTTTATATAGCAAACAACAGGTATATCCGGATACTTGCTTTTAAACTCTCTGAGCTGATTTAATGAAATCATATCTGCCATACGACATCCGGATTCTAAACGCGGAAGGAGAACTTTTTTATTGGGGCATAAAATTTTTGCGGTTTGAGCCATAAAGTATACTCCCGCAAAAAGTATTATATCCGCATTTGTTTTTGCTGCCATCTGGCTTAAATATAAAGAATCTCCGACGTAATCCGCAACATTATCAATCTCTTCATTTTGATAACAGTGTGCAAGAATAACCGCATTTTTATCCTTTTTTAATCTTTTAATTTTATCAATCAGCTCTTTCATTCGGGTAAATTCTCCTACATTTAGTGTAAATTTATGTTAAATTTGCAAACTTTATAAAATATATTGTATAATAAAAATATAAGTGAGTAAATAAGTAGTAAGAAAAAGATATTATGGATTTAAACAGTATTTTATCACAATTAGGCGTGGGAAGTAAGGATACAGTATATTTATCTGTAACGCCCGGTGTAGGATTAGAGCTTATTCAACTTGATGTTGCTAATAAAACAGTAAAGAATTATGCCTTTAGGCCTTTAGAATATAATGAATCTTTAAGAGAGCTCTCTGATATTGAGGCATTCAAGAATGCTGTAACAGAACTTTTTTCGGAGTTAAAAATTAATATTAAAAGCAATGTTGTATTAAACCTCCCTATGGTTCTTTTCGGAAGTAAAGAATTACCTTTGCTTTTAGCGGACGATGCGGTATCTGAGGCTTTGACGTCGGAAGTTGAGCAGTCTTATATATTTAAAAGGTATGAACCGGTAATCAGCTGGGCGGATGCAAACAATTCTCAGTCCGGTGATATGAGAAAACTTTTTTATTCTGCAATACAAAAAAATGTCGTTGATGATCTAAAAAGTGCATTGACGGAACTTGGAGCAAATCTCGTCGGTATTGAAATGTCATTGACATCAATATTGAAGGCTCTTGCATTCAGCGGCCTTGCTCAGGAACAGATGAAAGATAATGTTTCCTGGAACCTTATGCTGATTAAACAGAGCGGTTATTCAATTTGTTCCATGATAGGTAAAAGTATTGTTGATTATTATGAAGAGCCTCTGGCAATAAAATCTTTTGAAGGTGAAGAAATATATAATGCAATTAATGCTTCTGCTCAAATTACCTTGATGAGTTATCCGGCAAATTATCTTTATATAGTTTCTGAAACTGATCTGGTAAGTGCTGAACTTTTATCAAAAAGGCTACAGGCTGATGGTATTATAAATTTCTGGGAAAATAACAGCTTTAAAAAACAGGATGCACTTCCTGTAAGTTTGGAAGTTTTAGAAGAAACTGCACGTAAAATTTCATTAGAAGCAATAGGTATTGCAGTTGGCTCGGCTGTTAATATGCCTATAAAGTTTAATTTTATTACGGGTTCTTCCGGAGAAGGTGTTATCGACGATCCTAACGAACCTGTTCATATAGTGCTCGGTTCATCAGAATTTGATATTTCTCCTAATGCTGCAAGAAATATTGCGGCTTTATGTGCAGTTGTTCTTGTTGTTCCGGCATTAGCGGCTTTTTTAGTTGTACCTATGATTTCAAAACAAAAACAGGCACAGCTGGATGATATTAATTCAAAACTCCAGCAAACTGATGCAGAAATTAAGAGGTTACAGGAAGAACAGAATAAACAAAATGACTTTGATGTAAATGCCGAAATTAAGAAAGTTACAGGTAATAACAGGTCTAAGCTTATGGCCTATACTGCTCTTGGAGAATCTGTTCCGAAAAAACTATGGGTAACATACTTTGTTGCTAAAGATGACGGAAAATTTGATATTAAAGGAAATTCTTCAAATGTAGAAGATATTTATCTGTTCTACCGTAATATGAAAGATTCTTTAATAAGTACAAAACTTAGACTTCATAAACTGGAGATGAAAACTGAGTCTGTTGATGAGGCTGTAACAATAGATCCTAATGCACCTGCTGATTATGAATTTGAAATAACAAATATGACAAACTCTGAACTTAATCCGCCGCCCCCGCAGGATCCTAATGCACAGCAGGCACAGCAGCAGGCTGCACAAGAAGAAGCAAAAAGCGGAGGTTTGTTGAGCAAACCATTGTTAAATTTCGGAAAATCTAATAACTAGAGGTAGTTGACGTGGAAAAATACAGTATATATTTTAAAAAATTCAAGATTGCAATAATAATATTAGTTGCGGCTCTTGCACTGTTTATATTTTTTGTTACTAAAATTGTGCCTGAAGTTCAAAAAATTATGCAAATCCAGAATGATTATAAAACACAGTCTTCTGCTCTTGCAGATTCCGAAAGAAAGCTGCAGGATCTGCGTGATACCGCTGCCAAAAAAGAGGCTGAAGGCGAAGATATTGCAAAAATGTTTTTCAAGCCGATTAGCGAGGGCTTGGATACCGAAGCAGCTATTTCTGATGAATTTGGTGAAATATTGCAGTTGATTAGAGAAAATAAAATAAAAACACGCTCGGTTAAATATGATTATGATCCTCAGGATGATAATTTTGTTAAAAATGCTGCAAACAGATATCATGTATGCCGTATAACAGCTGAAATGATTGCAAGCTATTCGAATTTCGCAAATTTTATGCGAGAATTATATAAACATGAACATTTCCTTGAAATTTCAAAAGTTGAAATTGTTCCGTACGAAAAGAATAAGAGAATATTGCTCGTAAGTTTGCAGGTAAAATTATATGCACAGAAAGATGCTGCAACTGCAGCGGCAGAGGCAGCTGAAGCAGCTGCGGCGGCCAAGGCTGCTGCTCCTGCAGATGGTCAATCGGCAGGAACAGATGCATCTGCAGTTCCTTCTCCACAACCTGCGTCTGCTGATGGAGGAGTTTCTCCCGAAGCCTCTTTCTAGCCTGAGCTAACTGAATAAAGTGTAATCTATTCCGAAAAGCCTCTTTTTGTTATTAATGCATGTTATACAAAAAGGGGTTTCTAATGTGTTATGTCTTGCAAAATCTTTGAACCCTGAGCCACACCTGCCACGATGATCATTTGCTAAAAATGGGCAGCTGTAAACTCCTTTTGCTGTAAGAATTCTTCCATATTCGCAATCAAGGCTTTCCCAGTTCCAGTCAGGGATTTCTTCTAGCTTACTTGTTTTATCATGGTATATATTTATTGTGAAGTTGTTGTCCCCGGCTTCAAAACCTGCTTTAAGACAAATTTGTTTAAATTCATTTAAAAGTATATTTTTGTCTTCCTTATAAAAATTAGTTACACTCAATATCGGATTAAAACCGTATTTTACCAGACTTTTTATTGCATGAATAGTTTGTCTGTAAGCTCCTCTCCCTCTTATATCGTCATTTTTAACTTCATCATAGTGATCGATGCTTAATTTGAAGATAATTTCAAAAGAACTTTCTTCTTCCACACGTTTTAAAAATCTGACTTTTTTTTCATTAATAAAGGTTCCGTTAGTAAAAATACATACATTCGAACGTTTCAGGCAGGCTCTTAAAATAGAGTTAAAATCAGGATGCGTCATTGGTTCGGCACCTGTGAGATAAATACATTCAATGTTTTCTTTTTTTGTGTCTGCAAGAGCTTCTTTTACAGAATCCAAAGAAATAAAATCTTTTACACTTTTGCTGAGAGGAAAGTCAATATAACAATGTCTGCAATGCTGGTTACAATTTTTTTCTGTTAGTTCAATAAATAAATTGTTCAACTCTTTTAATTGGCACACAGGTGTTTGGAAAATAGTATTTTTCATATAATTTTAACTCCTTTTTAATTTATAAATATTTTATGAACCTAAATATTAAAAAGAAATTCACCTGTAGGGTAATATATTTTGTAAAAAAGAACCTTTTTAGGGTTCTTTTCTTTTTTTGTTAAAATCGTGCGGTTTTTTATTCTCAAGCCATTTGCTCATTATATAATGTTCATAACTTAATGCATAGTTATACAGTGCTTTTACAAGTATTCTGCCGCTGTCAGATTTCCCGATAATAAGAAAGTCTCCTGATTTATTTTCAGCAAGCATAATTTCACGGTGAACGATTTTATCAACATGATTTTTAGGGTTTTTGTTTATTACAATTTTTATCCAATCGCAAAGTATTCCTGTACCGGTAGAGGAGCCGGATGTTATATCATCATTTCTTGATTGCAGGTATTTTGAAAATTCATTTAGTATCATTTTATATCTTCAAACGGGGTTGTTGCCGCAAAGCAGATAATATCATTTATTCCATTTTTTTTCAACTCTTTAATCATTTCTTCAAAAGTAGAACCTGTTGTACATATATCATCAATAATAAGAATTGTTTTCCCGTGATAATTTGTTTTGTCAGCTTTAAACGCGTTGGAAAGGTTTTTAACACGTTCATCTCTTTTTAACTTATATTGAGGTCTGGTATCTTTAACTCTTTTTATTAATCCGGTGTTAAGTGTGGCAGATGTAATTCTGCAGAACTCTTCGCCTGTCAGAACCATGTGATTGTATTTTCGCTTTCTCTCCCGTTTATGATAGATTGGCACTGGTACGACTTCAAAATCTTTTTTGTCCGTAATTTTTGAGAAATATTCAGCCATAAATTTTGCAAGGTAATATGCTAAATCCCGCTGATTATGATATTTTAAACCTCTAATGAGTTTCTGGAGATTTTTTGAATATACACCGGCACAATATATTTTTTTGCCATCAATTATACGGTTAACTCTAACAGGCAAAAATTCCATTTGTTCATAGCATTTGGAACACATTTTAACGGCTTCTTTTGAATTTTTGCAAAAGTAGCACTTTTTTTTATATATCCAATCCAGCAGGCTTAACAAATTTTGAAGCATAATAAAATAATTATACTACAAATTATTTACATTTGTTTTTCCCGTCCCATGTAAGGTCATTACAGTGAAGGTAATCCATATTTTCGTTAAATATTACCCAGGCTGTACAGCCATAACCGTTTATAATATTTGGAATTGAAGGGTTACATTTTTCCTCAAATGTAAACTGTGTCTCTTCTGCAGTACCTACAGGTATGACACCATATTTTGTATAATAAAACATGAATACGTCTTTCCCTGTTGTATTGGGTGGGGTTTTACCATTCAGGTCAACAAATAATTCTCCGCAAACGTTTTGCAGTGGTACAGAGTTCCCAAAATTGCTTTTACATTGTGGCGATAGTATTGTAACTCCAAGGATATTAGTCCCGTCAGCTAAAGTAATATATGGTGAAAAAGTCCCAAATTCTGTTCCGTCTAATGAATATCTTTTCCATTTCTCAACTTTATTTTTGCATGAATCTCCATATGGACAATATTGGATAGTTTTAAGATATTTCTGTAGTTTTTCTCCGAAGAGATTTCGCGAAATATCTGCCTGAGCTAGTTCCTCATCGCTCATACCATCATTAGACGAGTATCGTGTAAGCCCCCAATCTTCAATAGGTCCCTCTTCACTTATTGCCATTAACATTGCCTGACTCATAAGGCTGTTAAATTTTTTAAGTTTAGTTGTATATTCTTTTTCCTTTTGATTTTGAATTAATGACGGCATCGTCATTGCGGCAACAACGCCTATAATTCCAAGTGTAATTAAAACTTCCGCAAGAGTGAATGCAAATTTGTGATTTTTTAAATGGTGATGCATAATATCACTATAACCTATTTTACAATTATTGTAAAGTGCAGAATTACATAAAATTTTGAAATGTTTAATCCCCTTATTTACCGTATGTCTCGCGGGGGGGGGGGCGACCCTAGATGCTCTTATATTCATTGCTTCAGCCTCCTATATAACTTTATTATGTATTATTTTGTTGGAATTGTCAATATCTTAAGCTACATAGGCAGTTTTATGCAAAACTCCGTTTTTACATTTTCTTCACTGGTAACAGTGATTTCTCCTCCATGGGATTTAACAATCTGCTGGGAAAGATATAAGCCAAGGCCGGTACCTATTTTTCGGAATTTTTTTGCTGCGGAATAATATTTATTGAATATAAGTTTTAATTCATTTGATGGTATTCCCTGCCCGTAATCTATTACGGAAATTGTTATAAAGCCAGGGATTTCGCCGGTTGTTATATCAATTCTGTCTTTAGTATTACTGTGTGAGATGGCATTGGATATCAGGTTTTTAATAACTCTTTCCAGCTGCATTGAATCTGCTGTTACTTTAATATCTCTTGACGGTGTGAAATAGATTGTTATACCTGAGTTGTTTGCAATCGGTTGTGTACTTTCTACAATATCCGATATAAATTTATTGAGCATAATATTTTCTTTCAGCAGTTTAATACCTGTTTCTTTAATTTTATATGTTTCAAGAATAATTTGCACAAGGTCAACAAGTTCTTCATTTGATTTTTTCATGTTTAAAAGTGCAACCTGTTGTTTTTCTGTTATTTCTCCGAATGTTCCATTCAAAAGAAAGTTTATTATATTGGATTCAGCAACAATCGGCACTTTTAAGTCATGTGTTAGAGTTGCAACAAAATCCTCTTTTAGGGTTTCAATTTCTCTCTCTTTGGTTACATCTTTTATAAGAATTACGTATCTTTTTTTATCATCGTCTAACGATAATTTTATGGAATGCATTATAAAGTTATTAGTAGGTGTATGTTTTACAAATATATCTTTGCCTTTTAATCTTTCTATAGGGGTATCATCACTGATTTGAATATAGTCAAAGATATTTGTGCCGATAATTTCCTGTCCTTTTGCTCCGAACCATTCACTTACCTGAGGGGTTACGCGTAGAATATTATGTTTATCATTAATAATCAAAATCCCGTCTGAAAGCGAATTAATCACTGATTCCAACAGTTTATTCTGGCGCATGAGTTCCGCCTGATATTCCACAATCATTTTTTCTCTGTCATTCAGTGTTTCTACCATTCTGTTAATACTGTCTGTTACATTCTGGTAGGTGGGATGATTAATCTCATCAATTTTTGTGGATAAGTTTCCGTATCTTACCGAGTTTACGGTATTTGTGACCATGCCTAAATAGTCGTTAATCTTTGACCAGCGTTTGTTTGTCTGACGTGTGATTAAGAATAATATGATAAATACAAATATAATACAGAAATTTAACAGGTACCAGAGCATTTGTTTTTCCCTCTCTTTATGTTAAAATTATACCAGATAAGGGATATTTTGTATATGGGAAAGTTAAAATTACCTGAAACTATTAAAATGGTTATAACGGATTTTGATGGTGTTGTTACTGATAACTGTGTGTATATCAGCGATGGTGGAACAGCTGCAAGAAAATTAAACTTTAAAGATATAATGGCTTTTTCGATGTTAAGAAAAAATAATTATATGATAGGAATTATTTCGGGAGAAAAAAATTCTGCAATTGAAATGCTTGCCGAAAAATTCCGGATAGAGGAAGTTCATCAAAATGTAAGAATTAAAATAGATGTTTTGAAAAATATTGTTTCTAGATATAACCTGTCAAAAGACGAATTTGTCTATATTGGAGATGATATTAATGACATTGAATGTCTTAATTTTTCTAAATATAAAATCACTGTGCCGCATTCGGTTCAAAAAGTTAAAGAAGTTGATGGTATTCAGATTACTGAAAATAATGCAGGTGACGGAGCGTTTCGTGAGGTAGCGGATTGTTTGATTGGTTAAAAAATATTATTACTAAAGTGAGGAGTTTAAGCAGCTCCGTAGATAAGTTTAAAAAAGAAACAGTAATACAATCTTTGCCTTCTTATACTTATGTTAACAGGGCGAAGTTGCTTATTGAGCAAAATAAATATGAGGAAGCCCGTAATATTCTGCTTGAAGCTCTTGAATTGCCGCAGAAAGATGCGCTGGTTTATAAATATCTCGGCAGTGCTTATGAAAAACTCGGGGAATTTGATAAAGCTGTTGACTCTTACCAGACATCAGCCGATTTGAACCCGCAGGATAGGATTATATGGCAGCGGCTCGGGTTTGCTCTGATATCAGTTAAAAAGTATGAAAATGCTGTTAAATCATTTGAAAATGCAACAAGAATTCAGCCAAATAATTCGGATACATATACCGGCTGGGGCATGGCATTAATGAGACTTCAAAAATTTTCGGAGGCCCATGATAAATTTCTTGAAGCTGTGAAACATTATAAATATAATTTTACCGCTGTGTTCCTTTGTGCTGTTATGGAAATTAAACTTGAAATGTTCGATAAGGCGGAAGCAAAACTTACTTTTCTTGCCAATGTCTGCCCGAATGCAAATAATACTTTTGAATTTGCCAGACTCAAATATTTAAAACATGATTATGACAGTGCTATTCATTATGCAAAAAAATCTATTGATTTTAATTCAAAAATGCTGCCTTCATATCTTCTTCTCGGCGAGCTGTATGCAATGAAGTTTGACTGTGAAAACTCTCAGAAATATTTTTCTGAAGCAGAAGAAAAAGATCTGAAAAATTCTGCACTTTACCTTGAATGGGGAAAAGCTTTAGAAAAATTTGAACGGTATGATGAAGCTAAAATAAAACTTCTAAAGGCTCTTGAACTCGAACCTGACAATCTTGAAATAACTTCATATCTGGGTTTATGTTGTGTTTCAAAAAAAGAACTTGAAGAAGCAAAACCCTTACTGGAAAAGGTGCTTGAAAAAGAATCTGAAAATAAAATTGTAAAGCAGGCACTCGGTATTATAGCTTTTGAAGAAGATGATATTGATAAAGCTATTGAATTGCTGAGGATTGACGATGAAGATGCAGTGAATTGTTATTATCTTGCAAAATGTTACGAAAAATTGAATAAAGATACAAAAGTTAAAGATTATTACGAAGCATCAATACGACTTAATCCAAAGTATATTACCGCTTTTACCGATTACTCAAAATACCTTGTTTCCAGAAAAGACTATGCAGACGCTCAGAGAAAATTGCGAAAAGCATTAAAAGCAGATGATAACAATGTTGTACTGTTAAATTTAATGTTTTATGCAAGTTACATGCTTGTCAAAGAAAACCTTTGCGAATATAATGTTAAAGAAACAATTTCTATAGCGGATAAGATTGAAAATATTGACAGGAATTTGTTTGAATACCCTGAGCAAAAAGCTGAATTAACGGCAATTTTGCAAAAAAATGCGGAAAGAGATTAAATTGAGAAAAATTATTGTTCAAAAATTCGGCGGAACCTCGGTAGCTGATACAGATAAGATTAAAAATGTTGCAAAGACTGTAATTAGGGAAAAAGAAAACGGAAATGATGTAGTAGTTGTAGTTTCTGCGATGGGGCACACTACTGATTATCTTGTTAAAATGGCAAGAGATTTGAGTTCTAATCCCTCTGAACGTGAGATGGATATGTTGTTATCTACAGGGGAAGGGGTTTCTATTGCTCTTCTTGCAATGGCTATTCAGGCACAGGGTTATGATGCTGTAAGTTTTAATGCTATGCAGATTGGTATTATGACAGAAAATATTCATTCAAAGGCAAGAATTATTGATATCAAAACCGATAAATTAAAAGAGAATTTAAAACAAGGAAAAATTATAGTAGTGGCGGGCTTTCAGGGAGTTACAGAGGACGGCGAAATTACAACACTCGGAAGAGGCGGTTCTGATACATCAGCTGTTGCCCTTGCGGCTGCATTAAATGCGGAAAGATGTGATATTTATACAGATGTTGAGGGGGTTTATACTACAGATCCTCGCGTTGTTCCAAATGCTTCCCGTCTCGACGAGGTTTCTTATGAAGAAATGCTTGAGCTTGCTCATGCAGGTGCAAATGTACTCCATCCGAGAAGTGTAGAAACTGCAAAACAGTTTAACGTTCCCCTCAGAGTGAGAAGCAGTTTTAAATTAGATAATTTGGGTACTTTAATATTAGGAGTTGATAAAATGGAAATTTATAAACCTGTGACAGGTGTTGCTGCTGATTTATCTCAGGCAAGAATTGTTGTCTGCGATGTTCCCGATAAGCCGGGTGTTGCAGCAAAATTATTCAGTAAGCTGGCAAAAGAAAATATCTCTGTAGATATGATTATTCAATCTTATGCAAGAAAGGTTTCTAATACAAATGATATTGCATTTACGGTTGAAGCTTCTGATCTTCCTAAAACAGTGAAAGCTTTAGAGGCCTTAAAATCTGAAATAGGTGCAACAGGTGAGATTCAGGTTGACGAAAATATTGCTAAGGTTTCAATTGTCGGGGCGGGTATGATTGACCGGCCGGGTGTTGCTTCCGCAATGTTTGAAACACTTGCAGAACAAGGAGTTAATATTAGAATGATATCTACCAGTGAGATTAAGATTAGTTGTCTTGTTGATAAGGCAGATGCAGATCGGGCAGTAAAAGCTCTGCATAAAGCTTTTGATTTAGAGTGCTCTGAAATCGCTGAAGTTAAGGGCGATTTGCCAGATGTATAAAAATTAAAAAGATATTAATAAATGATTATTGAAAGCGGTTTATACCGCTTTTTTATATAAAAGAAAAGGAGCCTTACGGCTCCCGTTGGAATTAAGAATAGCTGGAAGTATGAAAAAGATTTAATGATTATATTTAACAGAATAAGTGTTATTTATACAATTACCCGTTCGGGTAATAAAAAAATCCTACCGGCTAATAATAAAAATATAAATATTACCCATGCTTCTATATTTATTATAAGAGTGAAAAAACATTCTTGCTTGAATAAGTGTAAGTTCGCCACTTTATGCTGTAATTCACTGGCATCAATGTTTTTATTTCTCTTAATAAAACTTTATACCAGGGGTTGACAAATAATTTTTTATGGTTTATATTAAAAGTGTTAAATGAAGTGTTAATTAAACACTTAATTAGACACTTAATAATAAGCCTCAGAGAGGAGGAAATTATGATAACTGTTAATCCCGTAAAATTTAATACTGTAAAACCGATTTCTTTCGGTGAAGGTAATCTTAATAATATAACCCCGAGTGTAGCGATTTTGTCGTTACAAAACCCAAATGCGAAAATTAATTTCGAAAATGACCTTAACCGCACTCAGAGAGCGGATATGGTTCAAAATCCGAATATGCTGAACGCTTTAGGCGCTAAGCTTCGCAAGACTTATAATATACTATTTTCACCTGATTACGACAGAGCAAGCAAAAGTCCTAAACATATTTCATTTTTAGGTTAGTAATCATAATGCTTATTCTGCCGTAAGTTTACCCCACCCTAAAAACTTGCTTCATCGATTATAACCATGTTGCTAAGTAATTTTTTTATAGATTGCTTTATCCTTTCTGTAGTAATACAGAAAGGATATTCAATTATGAATGAAAAAATCAGAGAAATCAGGTTTAATACAGAAAAAGCAAGATGCTATTTTTCAAAAATGCTGGCTTTTACGCTCGGTCCAATAGAATTGAAAAATCTTCTTGATGAAAACAATGTTAAAGTTGTTGATGTAAGGCTTGCTGCGGACTATCAAATTGCTCATATTCCCGGTGCTATTTCTATCCCTGCAGAAGAAATTGCTGATAATACAGGCAAACTTTCAAAAAATGAAATTACTGTTATTTATTGTTACAATCAACAATGTCATCTGGGAGCGGAAGCCTGCTTAATTCTTGCAGAATATGGCTATCCGGTTATGCTTTTAGAAGGCGGCTTCAAAACTTGGGCCGAAGATTTCCGTTTTGCTACTACATCAAATTAGATTTTTGAGAGAGTACATGATAATAGAATACAGGTACTCTCTTTACAACTAATTAAAAATATATTATTATTTTCATGAGAAAGGAGTGGATTATGAAAATGAAAAGATTTTGTAATGTCGGGGGGGGGGCGAACTAGAAGCTCCTGTTCCGGCTTTTACACTTGCAGAAGTATTGATTACTCTTGGAATTATAGGAGTTATTGCATCTATTACTATTCCTAATGTTGTTGCAAAATATCGTGCTTCTGTTTTAAGAACGCAGTTTAAAAAATCATACAGTATTTTATCTCAGGCACTAAGTTTGACAGCAGAAGAACTTGGAGGTAATCTTCATGAAATGTTTAAAGATGAACCTCCAGGGTTTGACGGGGCTGTATTATTTCGTGAAACTTTTAATAATTATCTGATATCAACTTTAGAATTAAAAAAATCATCCCAATTGTTCGCATTTGCACCTTATAATAAAAATTTAGAAAGCGATGATACTACAATGGGGCTCGGTACATATCCTGGATATATTATATTAGGTGATGGTACTGCTGTTTCTGTATTGAAAAATAATGATAGATTGAATGTACTGGTTGATATAAATGGGCTTAAACGTCCAAATCGTGCCGGTTATGATACTTTTTTGTTTGTAGTGGATACAAAACAGGATATTTTAACAAGCTGGTCTCAGGATGCTCAGAAATATTGTTCCAAAACATCTTCACATTCCTATAACGGACGTGCATGCACATATTATGCAATGATTGATAGGAGTCCAGACGATAGTTCAAAGGGATATTGGGAAGCTTTAGATTTTTAAGTAATTTGTTATATATTTGCCCCGCCGTTGTTTTTAATTTTATCAAGAACCCTTTTAGAGCCTTCTTTTGCTTTAGCAATTTCAAGGGCAAAAGAAGTTGCTTCTTTGTCTCGTGCAACAGCTTCTTTCAATCCTGTTATTTCGTCGAGATTAAGATTAGAAAGCATTGACACATCGGAGTTTAACGAAATTTTGAATATCTTTTGTGACATAAAATCAAACCCCGGAAGCCCCATATAAAGAGCATACCATTTGTAAAACTGATGATCCATATAATAAGGATCTATTTCACCGTTTCGCATTATGAACATTGGTTTTGACTTAAATGATATGCCTGAATTTGTTATTATATTAATGTATAGGGCTTCTATTCCTTCAAGAGCTGTGATAAGTCCCTCTTCTTCTTTAATTGCCGATAAAATTTTGTCTGCATTGTCAAGTTTGACAACTTTAGTTCCTTTACTTTCAATGTAGGCTAAAAGTTTTGTTGGATCGTTATTGCAGCCTTTAACTATATCTGTGACATTTTGTTTTACAAGTTCCTTATTTTTTTCTGTTTCTGCATTCAAAGTCATAGTTACACCCTTTGAAAGCACTGTTTTTGAAGTGGAATTACTGCTCGAGACCTTTAAATGTTTATTAAGTCTTTTGGTTAAAGCTTTTTCCTGCTGCTCTAAAAAGAAATAAATAATTTTCTGAAAAGTATTCATAATAGGAAGTATAACCCATTTTTATTACAATAGTTTCATCTATATAAATGAAATATTAAGTTTGTATAAAGATTGTAAAAAATACACTTGCTTTTATAAGTTATTTATTCTATAATGTAATTGTGAAATAAATCACAATTAATAAAAGGAGATATAGATTTATGACAACAAAAAGCAAAAAGACGGTTGAAAATCTTGAAAAGGCTTTAAAAAGCGATTCAAGCAAAGTTGAAACCGCTGAACAATTGGAATTGTTAATTGAAAGAGTTAAGAAAGCTCAGAAAATTTATTCAAATTACACTCAGGAACAGGTTGATGCGATTTTTAAAGCTGCTGCAACTGCTGCAGATAAAGCTCGTATCCCTCTTGCAAGAATGGCTGTTGAAGAAACAGGAATGGGCGTATTAGAAGATAAAATTATTAAAAATCACTTCGCTTCTGAATACATTTATAACAAACATAAACACGCAAAAACTTGTGGTATAATTAAAGAAGACAAAATGAACGGTATTAAAGTTGTTGCAGAACCTTTAGGCGTAATTGCAGGTATCGTTCCTACAACTAACCCGACTTCTACTGCAATTTTCAAATCTTTAATTGCTTTAAAAACAAGAAACGCAATAATCTTTTCACCACACCCGAGAGCAAAAGAATGTACAATTGCTGCTGCAAAATTAGTTCTTGAAGCTGCAGTTAAAGCAGGTGCTCCGGAAGATATTATCGGCTGGATTGATGTTCCGTCTATCGAATTATCTAACCAGTTAATGAAACATGAATCTATTTCATGTATCTTAGCAACAGGCGGTCCGGGAATGGTTAAAGCAGCTTATTCATCTGGAAACCCTGCATTAGGTGTAGGCCCCGGTAACGCTGCTGCAGTTATTGATGAAACTGCTGATATCAAAATGGCTGTTTCTTCAATTATTATGTCAAAAACATTTGATAACGGTATGATTTGTGCATCAGAACAATCAGTTATCGTTGTTGATGAAATATACGAAGAAGTTAAGAAAGAGTTTATCTACAGAGGCGCTCATCTTTTAACTCCTTCAGATGAAAAGAAATTGATAGATCTTCCGTTTATCGACCCGAAACGCGGAACTGCACACCCTGACATCGTTGGGCAAAGCGCACACAGAATTGCAGAACTTGCAGGTTTTAAAGTTCCATCAACTGCAAAACTTTTACTTGCTGAAAGACCTTCTGTAGATTGGGAAGACCCGTTCTCAAGAGAAAAATTATCTCCGATTTTAACTATGTATAGAGCAAAAGACTTTGATGAAGCTACAGAAATGACTTATGAGCTTGTATCAAAGGGCGGAGCAGGACACTCTGCAGACCTTTATACAGATACACGCCGTCAGGAAAGAGTAGACAAATTCGCTGAAAAAATGCCGGCTTGCCGTGTATTAATCAACTCACCATCTGCACAGGGCGGTATCGGTGATTTATATAACTTTAAACTTGAACCGTCACTTTCACTTGGATGCGGTTCATGGGGTAAAAACGCCGTTTCTGGTAACATCGGTGTTGAAAACTTATTGAACTACAAAACAGTTGCTGAAAGGAGAGAAAATATGCTCTGGTTCAAAGTTCCGCCAAAAGTTTACTTCAAAAGAGGTGCAGTTGATCTTGCCCTTCGTGAACTTGAAGGTAAAAAACGTGCATTTATCGTTACAGACAGATTCTTATTCAATTCTGGAGCTGTTGACAGTATTATAAATGTTTTAGACGAAGTAGGTATCGATCACCAAATCTTCTTTGATGTTAAACCGGATCCGACATTGTCTACAATTAATCAGGCAATGGAAATTATCAGACCTTACGAACCTGATGTTATCATATCACTGGGCGGAGGTTCTCCGATGGATGCTGCTAAAATTATGTGGTTGTTATATGAACAACCTGATACAGTATTCGAAGATATTGCTATGAGATTTATGGATATCAGAAAGAGAATCTGCCGTATTCCTGAATTGGGCAAAAAAGCTACAATGGTTGCTATCCCGACAACTTCAGGTACAGGTTCAGAAGTTACTCCGTTTGCAATTATTACTGATGACGAAACTCACGTTAAATATGCAATCGCTGATTATGCATTGACACCAAACATGGCAATCATTGACCCGAACTTTGTAGACGGTATGCCTAAAGGTTTGACTGCAGCATCAGGTATTGATGCTTTAGTTCACGCTACTGAAGCTTATGTATCTTCTATGGCTACAAACTTTACAAATTCAAATGCATTGGAAGCAACAAAACTTGTATTCAGATATTTGGAAAGATCATGGAAAGAAGGCGCAAATGACCCTGTTGCAAGAGAAAAAATGCACTATGCGGCAACAATTGCAGGTATGGCATTTGCTAACTCATTCTTAGGATTATGCCACTCTATGGCTCACAAACTTGGTGCAATGTTTAACGTACCTCACGGTGTTGCAAACGCCTTGTTAATCAGACAGGTAATCAAATACAACGCTGTTGATTGTCCGAAAAAACAATGTATCTTCCCGCAATACAAGTTCCCGAATGCAAAAGCTAAATATGCTCAGATTGCAGATGAATTAGGATTAGGCGGTAAAAATGATGATGAAAAAGTTGAATTGTTAATTGATGCAATTGACAAATTAATGAAAGCAATCAACCTGCCAAATTCTATCAAGGATTTCGGTGTAACAGAAGCAGACTTCAATGCTAAGTTAGATGAAATGGTAGAACTTGCATTCGACGATCAATGTACAGGTGCAAACCCTGCATATCCGTTGATGGAAGATATCAAAGCAATCTACAAAGATGCTTATGAAGGTATCGTAAGAGATTATTACGAAACTAAATAAAGTGTATTATTTATGATAAGAAAAGAGCTGCCTTTTAAGGCAGCTCTTTTTTATTCTTCTGAACCTATTTTATAGTCTTCATAAGAAAAATTTTCATTTCCGGATAAAATATTTTCCAGACTGGTGCGTCCTAAATAAGGTTGTACACCTGGTCGCAAAAAATTTTTCTCAATCTGTACATAATATGCGTCTTGTCCAAATCTGTTCGGCAGTTTAGGACCATTCACATCAAAGTAAATGTATGCACATACTGTATTTAGTGATGTTGCTGTAACCGGTTTACCATCTGCATCCAGTATAGGTCTTCCATTTTCATCATGTTTTTCATACGTTTCCTCACCGTAACAGTCAGGAATATGGCTTTGATTAACATATAATATGGCTCCATTAGTAAGAATAATAGCAGGCATATATGTTACCAGCCATTCAACTCCGGCATCTCCGCCGTCAGTGTAAAATTTAGAGTATTTAATCCCGTAATAAAATTGAGAACAGTTATCCTGAGACATATTTTCGCATAGTTTTGCCCCGTTAAAATACTTTACAAACTGCTGTGCTGTTTCAAAATGTGTGTTATTCGGATTAAAAAATATTGAATTATCATTCAGACTTCCACCTTCCATACGGCTTAAACTTACCGCGTTACTTATGTCTGAATAAGTTTTTTTTACTCTTGTAATAAGCTCTTTATCTTTATGTTTGCTTATTAGTGACGGTAAAGTCAACGAGGCAACAACCCCGATAATTCCCAGAGTAATTAAAACTTCTGCAAGTGTGAAACCACTGTGCAGGTCTGTATTTTGCGGGGGGGGGGCACTCTAAAAGCTTCTTGTATAAACATTTTCAGACCTCCTTCTATTTTCTTTCATTATTTATTATTTTTTGAAATTTGTCAATACTTACCTTGACTTTTTATTATGTCTTTTTTATTATAAAGAAACGGATAAGGCGACATGGCCAAGTGGTAAGGCAGGAGCCTGCAAAGCTCTTATCCCCCAGTTCGAATCTGGGTGTCGCCTTTTTTAGTTTTTACATTTATGAGAGTTATGTTATGGGAAAAATTTTTGGTATTTCTAATAATCCGGTATCAACTATTGAATCATCTTTACGTCCTTTGAGCTTGGAACCTCCCGCACAACAGGCGAGAATCATACGCCCAAAAGAAAATATTTTTAAATCGGAGGTGCTCGCAAACAGGAGTAACGAGGCTAATTATTTTGTAAAAATGCGTAATGGTTTTGGAAAGCTTATGTCTCATTTTAGCCATCCAAATAAAATGGTAAAAAAATAGATTATCTATAAAATATTGACAATTTATATAATTAGTGCTAGTATCTTGATATGTTTAAAAGGTGCTGGTTATTAATTGTTGGTCTTTTGATTTTTGGCAGCTTGTCTGCAAATGCTATAACTTTGAAATTTAATGGTTTTATTGCTGATGAAGCGGAACTGCTATCTGAGCAGGTTGAAAATGATTTGAATATTACTCTATGGGATTTGCAGAAGAAATCAGGAGCGGATCTTGTTGTTGTTACTTTGCCTTCGTTAAATGGCAGAACCGTTGAAGAAGTTGCTCTTGAGATTGGGCGATCCTACAAACTCGGAGCTGTCGGGAAAAATAACGGTATGGTGTTTTTGACTGCACCGCAAGAAAGAAAAATGCGTATAGAACAGGGCTTGGGCCTTGAAGATAAAATAGCGGTAAGTACTCTCGAAAATATAATGAATGATGATATTCTGCCCTATTATAAACAGAATGACTATGAATCGGGTATAAGAAGAGGTACTTATGTGTTAGCCAGGACAGTTGCACAGGCGGAAGGTGTTAAATTTACAAAACAGGGTGTTTGCCCGCCTGCACCTGTATCTTCCGGGCAATCTTCCCGAAAAGAAAGTATACCATGGTGGGCTTGGCCTATTGTTATATTGGGAGCTTTATTTTCTCCACGTCGCAGAAGATTTAGCTCTGGAAGTTTTGGCGGTTTTGGCGGCGGTGGCGGCTTCGGTGGTTCTGGATGTTCCGGAAGCTGGTAAAAATATATGAGAGCAATGTAAAAAAGTTAAATTAATGTTTTTGAAAGGATTGAAAATAATGAAAAATTTAGATAATTTTGTTGAAGAATTAAAATCTAAACTTGGTGATAATCTTGTATCAATATTTGCTTTTGGCTCTCAGGCAAATGTTGAAGATGCAAAAAACAATCTTAATTTGATGATTGTTACAAATACCTTGAATGCAGAAAATTTATATGAAATTTCAAAACCGGTTCAAAAATGGGTTAAGGCTAAAAATCCTGTCCCTGTTATTATGTGCCGGGAAGAATGGTATTCTTCATTTGACGTTTATGCTATTGAGTATTCTGATATTAAAGGAAATTATCGTATAATTTATGGTGAAGATCTGGTTCCTTCTATTCCACTTAACAAGTATTTCTTGAGATTGCAGTGTGAGTCTGAATTAAAAAGCCTTTTACTAAAATACAAAAATAATTTCCTTATGAATATAAAATCTGACAGGGAAATGAAAAAAATTCTTGATCATGTTATCAAAACACTGCTTGTAATTTTTAGAGCTGTATTAAGACTTCATGACAGACCGGTTCCGTATAGAGCCGTAGATATTATTGACTTTACTGCGGATTATTTATCTTTTAACAAGATAGTTCTGTCAAAACTTGCTAAGGTAAAATATGAAAATGATGATTACACTAAACAGGAATTGACTTTTATTGAGGCAGAATTATTGAAAGATATCCAGTCTATGTTGAAACAAGTTGATGCTATGCATTTTTAAATGTTTGTGCTAAAGTTATTATACGGGCGATTAGCGCAGTTGGTAGCGCATCACATTGACGTTGTGAGGGTCACGTGTTCGAGTCACGTATCGCCCAGTTTTTATTTAAATATATGAAGTAGGACATAACTATGCAGAATGCTATTTTTACGGAGTTAGAGAATAATTTATCTTTTAGGGCAGATATAGATAATCCACCGGAAGTAAGACAGAGCTTTACAACTGTTTATGTCGATGAAAGGGAAGTTAAACGTCCTACTGTTGATCTGGTAAACGGTGAAATAAACGTTAAACTCTCAAATGTGGATGATAAAATTTCAAATTTTATAAAAAAATGGTTTAGCTCAAGAAAAAGAATAAATTTAATGATTGAAACAAGCGAACATATGTATCTTCTCAAGGGATGTTCAATTAAGAAATTTGAAAATCCTGATAAAGTTTTTACTATTTTTTATAATACGTTTAAGGAAGCTTAAATATTCTTTATATAGTTTTCAATGTCTTTTTCTGTATTTATTTCAGTTGCAGCAATAAGAATTTTGTTGTCATCAAGTTTTAGACCGCCTATTATTCCGTTTTCTTTTAGTTTCAAAAGCATTTTTTCTGCATTTTCAACTTCGATTACAAACTCGTTATAAAATTGTTTGTTTAATGTTTTGATCCCTTTTTTTGTGAGCTTATCCGACAATAGATGCGCCATTTTTGCAGATAAGTAAGATGCTTGCCTGAAACCGTTTTCTCCCATAACAGTTAAATATAAAGTAGCACAAAGACCAATTAATGCTTGGTTTGAGCAAATATTGCTTGTTGCTTTTTCTCGTTTAATGTGCTGTTCTCTTGTTTGTATTGTAAGGCAGTAAGCAGGTTTTCCGTCTGCATCTATAGTTCTGCCTGCCAGACGTCCGGGGATTTGCCGCATAAATTTTTCTTTACAAGCAATAAAACCGGCATGTGGTCCCCCGAAGCTCATAGGAATTCCAAGCGGTTGAATATCTCCGACTACAATATCGGCATCAGAAGGCGGCTTTAGAATTCCCAAAGATGATATATCAACGCATACAACAAGCAAACAATCCGGCTTTTTTAATTCTCTTATTTCCCCGTAGAAATCAGGATTTTGGACCAGTACACAGGCGTAATCAGAAGTTTGCTCCGGTAGTTTATCAAAAATTTTTAATTCAATCTCATTTGCATGACAGTATGTCTTAATTACATCAATATATTCAGGGTTTAATTTATCAGAAACAAGTACCCTGTCTTTTTTAGAAATTCTGACAGCCATTAATATTGCTTCTGCACAAGCGCTTGCTCCATCATACATTGTGGCATTTGATATATCCATTCCTGTAAGCCTGCAGATCATTGTCTGAAATTCATACATAACCTGAAGTGTGCCTTGAGAAATTTCCGGCTGATAAGGGGTATACGCTGTTAAAAATTCGAATCTATTGGCAACTTGCGAAATGCAGGCCGGGATAAATTTGTTATAAGTTCCGGCGCCCAGAAAAGTTATATAATCTGTATTATTCTTTTTTGCAAGAGATTTTATACGTTTTTGAACTTCCATTTCACTTAAAGGATTTTCAAAGCCGAGTTTTCCCATACGTGCTTTTTGAGGTATTTGTTTGAATAAGTCCTCAATATCTGTTGCGTTAATGCTTTCAAGCATTTTCAGCTTCACTTCATCTGTATGTACTAAAAAATTTTTCATATTTTATTCCAATTCTTCTTTGTAGTCTTCATATTCCAGAAGGTCATTTTGCTCTGCAGCAGCGTCACCTGTTGCTTCAATCTTTACAAGCCAGCCTTTTTCATAGCTGTCTTCATTTAAAATTTCCGGAGAATTTACAGCATCTTCATTTATTTCCAAAATTTTACCGCTGACAGGCATATATATTTCAGATGCAGCTTTTACAGATTCTACAGTTGCAAAAGTTTCTCCTTTTTTAAAGTCTGTACCGACCTCCGGCAACTCCAGAAAAACAATATCACCAAGTTGTTCTACTGCATAATCTGTTAAACCTATTGTAAATGTGTTATCTCCATTATCTAACAAGAATTCGTGAGATTTAGAACATAAAATTTTTTCTGTAATACTCATTATTTCTCCTTTTTGCTATGTATTATAATTTTATTTTATTTCTTTTTTCAACAAACGGTCTTTTTACAATTTCGGCATCATGTAATTTTTCTCTTATCATAACTTGAACAATGGAACCTGTGCAAATTTCTTTATCATTTTTTACATAAGCTAGGGCAATATTTACTCCTAACATTGGAGATGGCCCCCCGCTGGTTATAACACCAATGTTTTTGCCGTTTTTATAAACTTCATATTCATGTCTTGCAATTGCTTTATCAAGCATTTTTAAACCTACAAGTTTTTTTGATGTTCCGTTTTTAATTTGTTCCATTATAACTTCTTTACCGTTATAATCTTCTTCTTTATCCTTTGGAACAGACCAGCCTAAACCTGCTTCAATAGGGGTTGTATTTTCATCAAGATCATTACCATAGAGGTGCAGAGCCGCTTCGAGTCTCAGTGTATCACGTGCCCCGAGACCTATTGGTTTTATGCCGAAGTTTTTACCTTCTTCAAGTATTTTATCCCATAAATATTCTGAATTTCTGTTTTCTACAAGAATTTCGTATCCGTCCTCGCCTGTGTAGCCTGTTCTTGATATAAGCACTTTAATCCCTGCGATTGTCGCAGGTTTAATTGTAAAGGAATCCTGTTGTGTTGTTAATCCCATGTTACGCATTAATGTATCTGCAAGAGGACCCTGGACAGCTAACAATGAAAATTCATGAGAACGGTTATCTATTTTAACGTCAAAATTTTTGCTGTTTCTAACCATCCAGTTTAGATCTTCATCAATTCTTGATGCGTTGCAAATTATGAGATATTCTAAAATTCCAAGCTTATATATAATTAAATCGTCAATCAGGCCTCCTAGTTTATTTGGAAGCTGGCAGTAAACAGCTTTTTCATAATTAAGTTTTGAAATATCCTGGGGAACAATTCTATTTAGAAATGCCATTGCATCTTTACCCGAAACAAAAACTTCTCCCATGTGTGAAACATCAAATAAACCAACTTTTTCCCTAACTGTTTTATGTTCTTCAATAATTGATGTGTATTGAACGGGCATATGCCAACCGGCAAAATCCACCATTTTTGCACCAAGCTTAACGTGTTTTTCATGTAGAAAAGTTTCTTTAGTCATAGAAAATATCCCCCATAGGTTATATTTTCTGTTTAAACATATATATTGTCAATGGTTTATTGAGTTTATTGAAGTTTGTCTAAAAATATGGTATAATAAATAAAGAAATGAAAGGAGCATATATGAAAAAGATTGTATTGTTTGAGGCCTGCGGGGGGGGGGCGCTTTAAGGCTATTTAAAAGCATTTTATCCTATTGGAAAATTTTTAAAATATGTTATAATAGTGACATGAAACTTCATAAATATGATATTTATAAAAATGGTTTTACCCTTGCCGAGGTTCTGGTTACTTTAGGAATTATCGGAGTTGTTTCGGCTATGACAGTTCCGACTTTAATGCAAAATCATCAGCGAAAGACTTATGTAGTTCAATTGCATAAGGTTTATAATGATTTTTCGCAGGCAGCTTTACGTTATATGACTGACAGAAATGCATTAAACCTTACTGAAGCTGGTCTGACTGATATTAACAGTGCAGATAGTTTTATAAAAACTTATTTTAAAATTGTTAAAGATTGAGGCTCTGATGCTTCTGATTGTGTTGCATCGGAGTATAAAAAACTTGATGGCACAGCTCTTGTGCCCTTTCCGGATGGAAATGAAAGACATACTTATATCCTTACAAGTGGAGCCGCTGTTCATGTATTTATGGCTCCAAACGTGGTAAATGCTTTGCAGATACACGTTGATGTAAACGGAACTAAAGGTCCTAATATTATAGGAAGAGATGTTTTTGCTTTAATGCTTTATAGGAACGGAGTTATTGACGACTATGCAAATGGTGTAACACAGCCTCCCTTGACAGAAGAACAGAGAGAAACAAGTTATACAACATGGTGTAATAGTTCTACTGTAACTTTCTGGGGGTGTTTCGGTAAACTTTTAAATGATAACTGGGAGATGACATATTAAAAAAGAAGGCTTATAGCCTTCTTTTTTATAACTCTGCAATTTTTTTGTAAAGTTCAATTTGTTTATCAGACAGATTTTTAGGAATTACAATTTTAATTTTTGCGTTAAGATTTCCGTAGCCTCCGCCTTTTTTCGGTAATCCCAGTTCTTTTAACCTTAAAGATTGTCCGGATGATGTTTTTGGAGGTATTTTTATACTTATTTTCCCGTGAAGAGTTTCTATTTCTTTCTTTGTCCCGAGAACCGCTTCCGGAGGAGTAATTTCTATTTCTTTAGTTAAATCAGAACCGTTAACTTCATATTCTTTGTCTTTTATATTAACAATAAGGTATAAGTCACCCTTTCTTCCGTAAGAATCCGATTTTCCCTCGCCTTTAATTCTTACCTTCTGACCTTCTGTGATGTTCGGTGGCAGTTTAACCTTAATTGACTTAGGTTCTGATTTAAATCCTGTTCCGCCGCATTCACTACAGTACCCGCCGTTACCTGAACATTTTGTACAGCGTTCCATATTATTGAATTTTACGTTAATAGGCTTTTGATCAAAAATATCCTTTATTGTTACATGTAAAGTCATTGTAATATCAAGATCTTCGGATTTTGGAGCCGATTGTGCTCTTCTGCGAGATGCACGCTCCTGCTGGGCTCCGCCAAAGTCAAAGCCGTCAAAATTCATACTGCGGGTTCTTGCGCCTCCTCCCATCATATCGCCAAATAGCGAACTGAAGAAATCTGAAAATCCGCCTAAGTCTTGTCCGTTAAAATTGAAGCTTTGATATGCTCCGCCCTGACCACCGCCAAATCCGAATTGTTCAAATCCCGGAGGCGGAGTGTAGCTTTGACCGCCCTGCCAGTTAGATCCAAGACTGTCATATCTCTGTCTTTTTTGTTTATCGCCTAAAACTTCATATGCTTCATTAATATCTTTAAATTTGCTTTCAGCTTCTTTTGTTTTATTAACATCAGGGTGATATTTACGAGCAAGTTTCCTGTATGCCGATTTAATTTCGGCTTCCGTTGCATCACGTTTTACACCCAATATATCGTAGTAATCTTTATATTCCATATTCAGTATCTCCTACTATATATGATAATATAAAAAATCTGAAAACCTGAAATAATTAATTATTTTTTAAGTATTAAAAAAGACAGAACGTCTGTTCTGTCTTTTTTATTATATTATATAGCAAGCAGCTTCTTAGAATTGAAGTCCTGCTTCTCTTGCAGCGTCTGCTAATGCTGCAACACGGCCGTGGTATAAGAAACCTCCGCGGTCAAATACAACACATTCAATTCCGGCTTTTTTAGCTTTTTGAGCAATAGCTTGGCCAACAACTTTTGCAGCTTCAATATTTCCGCCATGAGCTAATTTTTCTTTTAACTCTTTGTCGTTTGAAGATGCTGCAGCCAGTGTTACATGGTTAACATCATCAATCAATTGAGCATAAATGTGTTTTGTACTTCTAAAAACTGCCAGTCTTGGAAATTCTGCAGTTCCAGACAATTTAACTCTTATAGACCTATGTCTTTTTTGTATTCTTGGTTTTCTGCTTTCTTGTTTAATCATTTTTATTTTCCTTTCATTACTTGCTTTAGCGGGCTACTTATATTTTTACCCTTCACAATGCAATTTATTTTTACTGTTAGACCTTATTTCTTACCAGCTTTACCAGCTTTACGTCTGATGTGTTCACCTTCATATCTTACACCTTTTCCTTTGTAAACTTCAGGTGGACGTTTAGATCTGATGAACGCTGCAACATCGCCAACAGTTTGTTTATTAGTACCTTTTACAGTAATTTTAGTGTTAGCTTCAACAGAAATTGTAATTCCTTCAGGCGGAACAACAACAACAGGATGAGAATAACCTAAAGCTAAGTTTAAGTTTTTTCCTTCCATGTTAGCACGGTAACCAACACCCTGGATTTCCAATTTCTTTTCAAATAATTCTTTAACACCGTGAACAGCGTTAGCAACTAAAGTTCTTGATAAACCGTATAAAGCATCGGTTTCTCTTGATTCGCCAATTTTAGAAAGTACGATGTGATTATCTTCAACTTTCACTTCAATTTCAGGACGAACTTCTACAACTTCAGTCCCATGAGGTCCTTTAACAGTAACTGTATGACCTTCTATTTTAACTTCAACCCCTTGAGGGATTTCAATAGGTTTTTTACCAATACGTGACATTTTAATTTTCTCCTTTGGTATATGTTGTACAATGTTTAAGCTTTTCTACCAATTGAACTTAAACTTAAAAGATGCCTGATGGCAGGTTGAGCGGTTACGTTCCCTTCTTTAGCCATAATCTCAAAGATTTATGCAAAATCTGAGTGTCGGCTGGAACGGCTACGTTCCTAGTAGACGTAGCAGAGAACTTCTCCGCCAAGATTTTCTTTTCTGGCTTTTCTGTCAGTTAAAAGCCCTTTGCTTGTAGAAACGATAGCAATACCCATACCTCCCAAAACTTTCGGAAGATTTTTAGCTTTGCTGTAGTTTCTCAAACCAGGTTTAGAAATTCTTTCTAATTTAGTGATAATAGGTTTGTTGTGTGCATCATATTTTAGAGTAATTTCTAAAACTTTGAATTTGCCTTCTGTTTTTTCACTGTAGTCAGTAATATAACCTTCTTCTTTTAAAAGTTTAGCTAATTGAACTTTCAATTTAGAAGATGGCATAGAAACTGACGGGTGTGAAACCATGTTAGCGTTTCTGATTCTTGTTAGCATATCTGCTATAGGATCTGTCATTGACATTTTAAAATTCCTCCGGACTTACCTCCAGTTAAAGGCAGTATCCTTATTAACTATTACACCACTTACTGAATTAATTTTGCTTCATATTGAAACTTGTTTCAGCAGTCTGGAACTGTATCATTAATTTAGCATGAAAACATCAAATTTACAACATTAGTTGTAATTTTTATTTACAAAAAACCAAAAAAGACCGCATCCCTCGGTCCTTTGGTTTTTATTTATAAATTTAAGTGCTGGTGGAATTGCTACGCTCCTTCTTTAGTTTAGAAGATTTGACAAGTTTGTACAAAAACTGTTGCATTGGATGGAACGGCTACGTTCCTTCTTTAGTTTAAATTTTACCAGTTTGTACAAAACTTGTGCGTTGGCTAGAACGGCTACGTTCCCTCTTTAGTTTAGGTTTTACAAGTTTATGCAAAATCTGTCGGATGGAACGGCTACGTTCCTACCAGCTTGCTTTTGTAACGCCCGGAAGTAAACCTTCGTGAGCCATTTTTCTTAAACAAATTCTGCAAAGACCGAAATCTCTGTGATAACCATGAGGTCTGCCGCAGATACTGCATCTGTTATGAAGTCTTACTGCAGGGTATTTACCTGCTGCAACAAGTTTTTCGCGTCTTAGTTCTTTGTTTATCATCGCTTTTTTAGCCATGAATTTCTCCTTTTATGTTTAATTTATTGGTATCTATTTTAGTCCTTTGAAAGGCATTCCGAGTAATTTCAATAATTCGCGAGCTTCATCATCAGTTTCAGCAGTTGTAATTATTGATACGTTCATACCTTTAACCAAATCAACTTCTTCGTAAGTAATTTCAGGGAACAATGCTTGTTCTTTCAAACCTAAAGTATAGTTTCCGCGACCGTCAAAACTTTTCGGAGAAATACCTCTGAAGTCACGGATACGTGGAAGTACTACACAAATAAGTTTTTGTAAGAAGTCATACATTCTTTCACCGCGCAATGTAACCATTGCACCAACAGGCATACCTTCTCTTAACTTATAAGAAGCGATTGATTTTTTCGCTTTAGTAACTACACATTTTTGACCTGCAATTTTAGTCAGCTGGGCTTCGATTGCTTCAGCAATTTTAGAGTTGTGAGAAGCTTCTCCTACACCCATATTCAAAACAATTTTATGAAGTTTCGGAATCTGGTTAATATTTTTATATCCGAATTTTTCCTTTAATGCAGGAATTACTTCTTCTTGATATTTTGCTTTTAAATTTTTGGTTTTAGTTGTCATTTTCGTATTTCCTTAATTCTGTGGATACTAAAATTATAACATGAATTATAATTTAGCATCCAATTGTTCACCACATTTTTTACAAACACGAACTTTTTTGCCGTCAACGACTTCGTGCTTGATCCTTGTCGGTTTTTCGCAAGCCGGGCAAATAACCATTACATTAGAAGCATCTACCGGAGCTTCTATTTTGATTAAACCGCCCTGGATTCCTGCCATCGGTTGAGGTTTTTGGGCTTTAGTAACCATATTTAAACCTTCAACAGTAACAGTTCCGTCAGCAACGTTAACTTTTTTAATGTTACCGTCTTTGCCTTTATCTTTGCCTGCAATAATCATTACTCTGTCAGTATTTTTTACATGCAATTTTTTCTTAGTCATTTTATTATTCCTTTTGTTTTTATTTAAGCTATGAGAATTTTACTTCTTGCTTGCTCGCGCTAAATAACTTCCGGAGCCAAAGAAACTATTTTCATATATCCTTTGTCTCTTAATTCACGGGCAACAGGTCCGAAAACACGGGTTCCGCGCGGGTTGCCATCTTTGTTAATTATTACTGCTGCGTTTTCATCAAATCTGATAACAGAACCGTCTGCACGTTTAATATCAGCTTTAGTTCTTACAACAACAGCTCTAACAACTTCAGATTTTTTTACAGGCATATTAGGGTTTGCGTCTTTTACTGCTGCAACGATTTCATCGCCTACTGCAGCAAACTTTTTATTTGAACTTCCCATTACACGAATGCATAAAAGTTCTTTTGCACCTGTATTATCTGCTACTTCTAGTCTAGTTTCTTGTTGTATCATTTTTCTTTTCCTTTATGTTTAAAGAATGTTTTACTTTTTAGTCCTCTCATTACGCTGCGGTAATGTTGACTTGTAAGATATCACTATCTTGCTTTTTCAACTACTTCAGCAAGAGTCCAGCGTTTGCTGCCTGAAATAGGTCTTGATTCAACGATTCTTACGATATCGCCTTCATTGCAAATATTGCCTTCATCATGTGCTTTATAGTTTTTATTTGATTCAATAATTTTTTTGTATTTTGGATGTGGTTCATAATCAGCAACTTTAACAACAATTGTTTTGTCCATTTTATTACTTATTACAACACCTTGTTTTTCTTTTTTAGGCATGTTTTTCTCCTTATGCGTTAGCCTTTTCATTAATAATTGTTTTTGCCTGAGCTATAAGTTTTTTTGTTTTAGAAATCAACGCTGTGTTTTCTAATTTATGAGTGGAAAGTTGTAATTTGTAGTTAAACAAATCTTTTTTCCAATCAATTATTGCACTTTGCAGCTCTTCAACTGATTTTTCGCGCATTTCATTTAGTTTCATCTTTTTATTTCCTTATAGTTGTAAGCGCTTACGCTTCTAACTTAGCTTTTTCTACTACTTTAACTTTAATAGGCAGTTTTTGTGCAGCCAATTCTAATGCGTGAACTGCAACATTTCTATCGAAATAGTCAAGTTCAAATAGAATTCTGTTTGGCTTAACAACTGCTACCCAGTATTCCAAATTACCTTTACCTGATCCCATACGAGTTTCAGCAGGTTTTGCTGTAATCGGTTTATCCGGGAATATTTTAATCCAAACGTTACCGCCACGTTTGATTTCACGAGTCATTGCACGACGTGCAGCCTCGATTTGTCTGCTGGTAATCCAGCCGGGTTCAACAGCTTGAAGGGCGTATGCACCAAATTCTAATTTTGTTCCTCTGGTTTCAGTACCTTTCATTCTGCCTTTCATCATTTTGCGGTATTTAGTTTTTTTAGGCTGTAACATTTTATTTTTACTCCATTTAGTTATTTTCTTTTACTATTCAGCTTCGATTGCTCTGCGTCTTGGGCGTCTGCCGCCTTTTTCAGAGTTTTCTTTTCCGCTTTTTGCTTTGATGTTCTGGTCTGCTTTTTCACCAGGCATTAAGTTGCCTTTGAAAATCCAAACTTTAACACCGATTTTACCCATAATAGTATCAGCTTCTGTAAAGCCGTAATCTACATCGGCTCTAAGAGTTTGAAGAGGAATTCTTCCTTCTTTAGCCCATTCAGAACGTGCAATTTCTGCACCGCCTAAACGACCTGATACCATAACTTTAATACCCTGAGCACCAGCTCTCATTGTACGTTGCATTGCTTGTTTCATTGCACGTCTGAACGCAACACGTTTTTCTAATTGCTGTGCAATTGCTTCTGCTACAAGCTGTGCATCTGCATCAATTCTTGCAACTTCTACAACGTTAATGATTACCGGTTTACCGATGTATTTTGAAACTTCTTTTTTCAAATCATCGATACCCTGACCGCCGCGTCCTACAACGATACCGGGTTTTGCTGTAACAACTGTTACTGTTGTATTTTGGGCTTTTCTAGCGATTAAAATCTTAGAAACACCTGCAGCATAAAGTTTTTTCTTAATAAATTTTCTGATTTTAGCATCTTCTGCAACGAATGCGCCATAATCTTTAACCTTAGCAAACCATGTGCTTACCCAGGGTTGAATTATACCGATTCTAAATCCTTTTGGATGTGTTTTTTGTCCCATTTTATTTACCTTTTGTTATTACTACTACTTTTTAACAGTGATATCGCTCACTTTTAATGTTAAATGAGAAGTGCGTTTTAGTCTTTTGTACATACGACCTTGCGCTCTTGTTCTCGCTCTTTTATATGTAACGCTTTCATCTGCAAAGATTTCAGAAACCTTTAAAGATTCAGCACCTATGCCGTATTTTTCCTGAGCATTTGCAACAGCAGCTTTCAAATTCTTTTCAACTACTCTTGCCGCAAAATAAGGCATGAAACGCAACATATCTTGAGCTTCAATGACAGATTTTCCTCTAACTTCGTTGATTACTCTGCGAAGTTTTCTGGCTGTCATTTTAATATCTGTTTGTCTTGCTTTAGCTTCCATTTTTTTATTTCCTTATTCTTTTAATTGCGTTACTTACGTTTAGCAGTCTTATCAGAGCCTGCGTGTCCTTTGAATAATCTTGTCGGTGCAAACTCACCTAATTTGTGTCCGATCATTTGTTCTGTTACATAAACCGGTACATGAGTTTTTCCGTTGTGAACCGCGATTGTATGTCCTAACATATCAGGTACAATCATGGATGCTCTTGACCAAGTTTTTATAACTTTCTTTTCAGAGTTTGCATTCATTTTTGCGATTTTGTTTTGTAGAGCTTCTTCTACGTATGGACCTTTTTTTAATGAACGTGCCATTAATATTTTCTCCTTATTGGTTCAAAGGCTTGCGGGGGCATTAGCCCCGTTGCCTATTTATTAGTTATTTCTTATTTTTTTCTTCTTCTAACAATTAATTTATCAGAAGCTTTTCCTATTTTTCTTGTCTTATGACCAAGAGCCGGTTTACCCCAAGGTGTTTTCGGGTGTCCGCCCGGACCTGTTTTACCTTCTCCACCGCCGTGTGGGTGATCGCATGGGTTCATTGTAACACCACGTACTGTAGGTCTGATACCTAAGTAACGTTTTCTTCCGGCTTTACCGATAGAAAGGTTTTTAAATTCTGCGTTACCTAATGTACCGATTGTTGCCATACATTCTTTTCTTACCATTCTCATTTCTGAAGATGGAAGTTTAATTGTTACATAGTTGCCTTCTTTAGCCATTACCTGAGCAGCATTACCTGCAGCTCTTACCATAACGCCGCCACGACCAGGTGTAAGTTCAATGTTATGAACTATTGTACCTAACGGAATTAATTCAAGCGGAAGTGCATTACCTGTCTGAACAGGTGCTTCTGGACCGCTTACAATTACGTCGCCTACATTTAAGCCTTCAGGTGTTAAGATATATCTTTTTTCACCATCTGCGTAGTAGACTAAAGAAATTCTAACGTTTCTGTTCGGATCGTATTCAATAGTTTTAACTGTTGCAGGTACGCCGAATTTTTCACGTTTGAAGTCTATGATACGGTATGCTCTTTTCACACCGCCTCCTTTGTGGCGGCATGTAATTCTACCTGTATTATTTCTTCCTGCTGTTTTTTTCAATGATTTTAACAATGATTTTTCAGGAGTTGTGCAAGTGATTTCCTGGTAATCACTTTTTATCATCCCTCTTTGTCCTGGAGATGTTGGATTTATTTTTCTTGTTGCCATTTTTATTTTTCTCCTTTAGTTGGCTTTGTACTGTTACGGGACTTGTGCCTTGCGTGCTCGCTTTTAAAAGTACGTTTTCTGCTTGCCCGCGCCGCCCCTTAGTTTTGGAATTAAGCTCCGATTAATTCTTCAATCGGATCGCCTTCGATTGTTACGATGGCTTTTTTAGAAGAGTCAGTTCTTCCGAATTTATATCCCATTCTTTTTTCGTGAGAAGGCATATAAACTGTTCTTACTTTTTTAACCTTTCTTCCTGGAAAAGCTAATTCTACAGCTTGAGCAATTTCAACTTTTGTTGCGTCTTTTACAACTTCAAAAGTGTATTGACCGAGAGTTGTAGCACCTACAGACTTTTCAGTTATGATAGGTTTTTTGATTACATCATATAATTTTTCCGTATTTGTTTTTGCTTTACTCATTATTGCAGCCTTTCTGTTATATCGTTAACAGCAGATTCGGTAATTACAACAGAATCAGCTTCCAGTAAATCTTTCACATTAAGGTTTGAAGGTAAAATAATTTTTACGCTCGGGATGTTTCTTGCAGCTAATTCTAAGTTTTTATTTTCTTCAGCTTTTACATCTGCAACGATTAAGATTTTACCTGTTACGTTTAATGATTTTAATGCACTAACCATCAATTTTGTTTTTGGTTCAGTGATAGCAGAGAAGTCTTTTACAACAATCATTTGTTCGCTTCTTGCTGACAATGCTGATTTGATAGCTAATTGTCTTGCTTTTTGAGGCATATTGAAAGCGTAGCTTCTTGGTTTTGGCCCGAAGATTACGCCGCCGCCTGCGAACAATGGTGAACGTAAAGAACCAGCTCTTGCTCTACCTGTACCTTTTTGTTTCCAAGGTTTTTTACCGCCGCCAGAAACTTCTGCTCTTGTTTTAGCGCATGCAGAACCCTGACGAGCATTGTTCAATTGTCTTCTTAATGCTAAGTGCATTACGTGTAAATTAGGTTCAACACCGAATACATTTTCATTCAATGTAATTTCGCCTAATTTTTCTCCATTTGTACTTAATATTTCTTTTGACATTTTTGTTTTCCTTTATTAATTACCGTTTACCTCTTTCGATTGTTAATCGTTTTATATGGCAACTCGGGGAGTGTGTGTTTACTCTTTTCAAAATTTAATTCGCGACTAGTTCCATTTAGTTCTTGTAGGAACGATAGTTACTAATCTGCCTTCGCATCCTGGTACTGAACCTTTTACTAATACTAAGCTGTTAGCTGTATCAACTTTAACTAATTTCAATTTAGTAATAGTAACTCTTTCATTTCCCATGTTACCAGCCATTCTTTTACCTTTGATAACACGTGAAGGGGTTGTACCTGCACCGATAGAACCAGGTTCTCTGTGGTTTTTAGAACCGTGACCCATAGGTCCTCTTGAGAAGTTCCATCTTTTTACTGTACCCTGGAAGCCTTTACCTATTGATTTTCCTGTTACGTCAACTTTTTCAACGTTGTCAAGAACTGATAATTCAATTTTGTCACCTACTTTGTAATCAGACGGGTTATCAACTCTGAATTCTTGCAGGTGTCTGAAGTTTTCAAGGTTATTTTTCTTAAAGTGACCTATTTCAGCTTTTGTTAAATGTTTTTCTTTAGCTGCGATTGTGCCTACCTGAATAGCGTTATAACCGTCTGTTTCAACAGTTTTTACCTGAGTAACAACAATCGGGTCTACTTTGATTACAGTTACGGGAATTGCCAAACCTTGTTCATCAAAGATTTGAGTCATTCCAAGTTTTTTACCTATTACACCTAGTGTCATATTCTACCTTTCTTGCTCGCCCTACTTGGTGCAGACATTAATCTGCCCCTGTTTCGGGTTTGCATTTTCTCTTGCGAGCGCTACGTCTTGCTAATTCTTTACCTAATTGAGGGCTTTCACCTCTACAACCTTTTGGCTGTCCCGTTTGAAGCAATTTAATTCACTTCAATCCGGCCGCAGTTCACATTACAATGCATAATGCTTATTAAGTTGTCAAAAAGTTAATTAAAGTTTAACTTCAATATCTACGCCAGCCGGCAGGTCTAATCTGCCTAATTCTTCAACTGTTTGTTGAGTTGGTTCGTATATATCAATAATACGTTTATGTGTTCTCATTTCAAAATGTTCACGGGATTTTTTATCAACGTGGGGTGAACGCAAAACGCAATATATACGTCTTTTTGTAGGTAAAGGAATAGGTCCGGCTACTTTAGCGTCTGTTCTTTTTGCTGTTTCTACGATTTTGTCTGAAGATACGTCAATTAATTTATGATCGTATGCTTTTAAACAAACTCTGATTCTTTGTCTAGTTGTAGTTGCCATTTGCATTCCTTTTTCTTTTTTATATTGTATTACACTGCTTGAAACTGCTATTCAACAAATATTTCGGATATTAGTAAATACATTAATTCCAAGCATATCAATGGTAAAACAAACAAATCCCGCTGTCAACAAGACAAAGTTTAAAATGTATATTAATGTTACGAAATATTTCTGAAATTATTTTTTTTTCTTTATTTTTTTACATTTTGTAATAAGCTTGATGTTAGATATAGGGGTTTTTATGAGAATTAAAAGTGTTTTGGCAAGTAACGCCGGTGTTCAAACTTTTACTGCTGGGAAAGTAAATGTATATTCTGATTTTGACGGGACATATTTCCCTTCGAGTCATTCTCGTATTAATAATCTGCAATACGGACATGCTAAATGGCTGAATGAATATTTCTATGATTTCGGAAATTTTTTAAATAATTCAAAGGATGATATCAATTTTAAAATTACTACAGGCAGAACGTTCGGAGAATTTAAGACAATTGCAAAACTATTGAAATCAAAAGGTTTTTCTATGCCTTTACCGGATGCACTTATTACAAAAAACGGCTCTGATGAATATTTAAAAGTTAATAGTGATGAAAACTTTTATAAATCGTGCACTTTCCCATTTGATTACAAAAAAGCAAATTTAAAAAAGCAGGAGGCTATAAAGGACTTAACCGGCTGGAATGGACAAGCTTTGAGGCCTAAAATATATGAAGCATTACGAAAGTTTAATTTTAAAGTTGTAGAATTTGATTCGGAACATGGGGTTAATGATTACGGTCGTAAATCTTTGTTTTCTCATACGGGTTATGACAATTTTATGCTTTATGGAGATAATATGCCTCCCAAAAGCCATTGGCTGGCAGGCTTGAGAAAAGATGGAAGTTTGAAATATTATCTCAGTTTTCCCTATGATATGCTGAATGTTTCAGAGCGTCGCGGAGCTTATGGGGATATAAGATATAATATTTCAAAGTATTTAAAAAATTCCGGAGTGAAATTTGTAATGGAAGAATTTTGTGATAAAGACGGTGGTAACCGTCCGGTTATCGTAATTTCTCCTAAAATTGACGGTAAACCGCTTGATAAACTTTATGATACTAAAGAAGCTGTACGCAAAGCAGTTATTAATAATGATTTTGTAATTGCTGCCGGTGACGGAAGTAATGATTTTGAGATGCTTAATCCTTTAAATTATATTGATAAGTCAGATTTACATCCGGATTTGCAAAAACAACTGGCCGGCCTTACAGATGAAAATATAGATAAAGTTGTTGAAAATCCGCTTATTGTAAGAAAATTAAGAAAACTGCCTTTTATCGGGATAGTTATAAAAGATGATAATAACGGCTTAGATAAATTATATAAATTATTTGGTAAATACGGAAAAGTAATAGAGGTTGAGCGTGGAAATCTGCCGGCTGGAATTAAAAATGCTATAAAAATGTATTCAATGAGCAAACCTGAATTTTTGTCATCGATGAGCCAAAACTTAAAAGTTGCTGTTGGTATTATGCAGGATGAAATATGGAAATATGCAATAAAGCTTTTGCAGTGGAATAGTATTACAAAATTTTAGTGATTCCTATTTTGGAAGCCTTTTAAAATAGTCTTGTTCTGAGAGTGCTTTTGCAGTATTGAGATATTTCATTAAGATTCCTTTTAATTCTTGACGCATTATAGATGAAGTTACAGGATATCCGTTTTCCTGCTCGTACATTTTAAGGGCCTGAGCTAATGTCGAATATCCTTTTTTTAAACCTGTTTCAAGTTCTTTATTTTTTGTTGTTGAAACAATTGCGGGAAGCGTTAATGCAGCAACTACCCCGATAATTCCCAGAGTAATTAAAACTTCAGCAAGTGTAAATGTTTTATTACTGCAAGGTTTAATTTTTGTGAACATTATATGGAAGATGTTATTGATCTCAACACATGCAGAAAAACTAAAGCTTTTAGGACAGCAAATAAAAAACTGAGAAAATCACGTGGATTTTCTCAGTTAAATCTTTCTGTAAAATTGGGTATAACACGTGAACATTTATCAAAAATTGAACGCGGAGTTACTTTTAAAGATATTTCAAATTTCTAAAGTAAACTGGTAATACTTTACCAGGGATAGTTATCAGGGATTTTCCATCCGTTTACTTCAATTAATCGTCCGCAATAAAAGTTTCTATACTTCTGATTGTTGGTTTTATAGCATCCATATCCATGTGGTGACGCTGTCGTTAGAATATCATTATCTTGGTATAAAGCACCCCAAAACTTAATTTTATAGCCTATGCCATAAAAGTTGTATGCGTCAAACACAAAGACATCTCTTCCCATTTTATTTAAGCCTTTCTGTCCGTTGATGTCAGCCAATAACCATATATATCCGTTTGGGATATTTGCAAAAAATGCCAGTATGACTCCATTGTTTAATAAAAGATAAAGCTTTATACCTGCAAAAAGTTGACTGCCATCCTCATTTAATAGCATTTTGTAATCAGGCATATCAGATGATTTAACAATTTTTGCTCCTTGAAAATATGGTAAATAATACTGCTCAACAAAGGGGGCGATACAATCATACTCATAGCATTCTTTTTCCGGATAAGTCCAATCTGGCATAGGACCATTGTCGATTTCTGATAATTTTACTGCATTATTCAAATCAGAATAAACTTTTCTAAGCTGAACTACAGTTTGATGTTTCTGGTAATTTGTAATTAATGCCGGCATGGTCAAAGCAGCAATGATGCCTATAATCCCGAGAGTGATTAACACTTCTGCCAAAGTAAAAGCAAATAAATAATTACTTAAATTTTTAAAAGTCCTGATATGGCACGTTAAATGGCATGTTTGCGGGGGGGGGGCAATCTCAAAGCTCCTTGTTTAAACATTTTTCAGCCTCCTATGCTTATACTTATATGTATTATAAACTCTTTTCCCTTGTTTTTCAAGTCCTAAGGTGATTTTTATTTTTCTTTTTTTTCGTTTTCTGTTACTTTTTCTTTTTCAGAGGTTTCAGGTTCTTCTTCAGAAACATAATCTTCATCGTCATCATCATTATTTTCATCTTCAGTTTCTTCAAAATCCCCTTCATCGTCAAGGTCTTCATCTTCTGCGTATTCAACATCCGAGCTATCTTCGGACGCTTCAAGAGCTGCTTTAATTTCTTCTTCGTCTTTAGCCCTTATAACAGGAATTGAAAGCATTAGGGCAACCTGATCTCCGTCTTGTTCAAGATTAAGTTCAAGAGCATCTTTGTCCATTTCAACATATTTGGAAAGAAGTTCTACTAATTCTTTACGCATACGTTCCATAAGCTCCGGAGTAAGATTTGTCCTATCCTGCATCAGTACGACTCTTAATCTGTTGCAGGCTGTTTCTTTTGCAGTTTCTGTCTCCTGTGTCTCTGTCTGGCGGAAAAATCCAATGACTTTATTGTATAAATTTGCGAGTATCATATTATGATTTCTCCTTTCCCATCAAACCTGAAAAGAATTTTTTCATTTTTGCCATTACCCCTTGGGGTTCTTCAAGATTTAAAAACGGAACATCCTCTCCAATAATTCTTCTCGCTACATTGTTGTAAGCTTTTCCTGCTAGTGATTTTTCGTCATTTACAATAGGTTCGCCCTTATTTGTTGAAGTTATAATCCCCGTATCTTCTGGAATTATACCTATTAGATCGGCAGAAAGGATTTCAACAACATCTTCTACGCTCATCATATCATTTGATTTTATGAGATTTGGTCTTACCCTGTTTAACAGTAACTTGTAAGATTTAATTTCTTCTTTAGCTTCTAATAGTCCGATAATTCTGTCTGCATCTCTGACTGCTGACATTTCAGGGGTTGTGACTACTATCGCTTCTGATGCACCGGCTACAGCATTCTGGAAACCCTGTTCAATTCCTGCAGGACAGTCAACAAGAATAAAATCAAAATCTTTTTTTAACTGATCGCATATATCTTTTAATTGTTCTTCTGTTACAGCCGATTTATCACGTGTTTGAGCTGCTGCCAGAAGGCAAAGATTTGGATTTCTTTTATCTTTTACAAGAGCTTGTTTAAGTTTACAGCGTTCTTCAACAACATCTACTATTGTATAAACTATTCTGTTTTCCAGACCTAGCAATAAATCTAAATTTCTTAATCCCAAGTCGGTGTCAATCATTACAACCTTCTTGCCTGCTTTGGCAAGAGCTGTTCCGATATTGGCATTTGTTGTAGTTTTACCTACACCGCCCTTTCCGGATGTTATTACGATAACTCTACCGCTCATTATTTCTCCTTTTTTATGATTCGTGTATTTTGCGTATAATTATTTGTTTTTTGTATATACAGGCTTCTTCGGGGATAAATGTATCTGTTTTTTGGATATAAGGAATATTAATGTTATCCGGACGTCTTGCAAATGTATCAGCTATTCTTAATTGAATTGCATTCATTTTCAATGCACGGATACGTGCATACTGATTTCCTGCCGAACCTGCATGGGCTATTCCGCCCAAAATTCCCCATACTGTAATATCACCTTTAGCAATAATTTCAGATCCCGGATTTGCATCGCCGATTATAACAATGTTACCGTCGGAAGTTATGCTTTGACCGGAACGCAACGTCCTTTGAATATACAAGGTCGGAAGTTTTTCTGTTTCTCTCAATGATTTTCGCAGATCATCAAGGTTATAGTCAATATCCTCAATATCTTCCCCGTTGATTTTGTTTGCATTTTCGAGTTCTTTGTTAAAATCTTTAAGTTCTTCTGCAGGATTGAAATCCTGAGTTTCTATTGGGGCAGAACTTTTTAAAACAGTTTCTACCTTATTAAGTACGGGAGTTTCTTTCATCTGCTCAAATTCTGCTTTATCAATAGTTTCCATCTGTGTTTCGGATTTTATTTCATTAAGAGGTTCAACGGGGGCAGCAGGAGCATCTTCCTGTAATTTTTTCAAATCTTTTTCCTGTGCAAAAGTTTTTATTTCTGTATTTTCGTCCCCGAATATTTTGTCTAAGGCTTTTTCTAGTTCTTTGTTAACTTTTTCCTGATCAGCATTAAACTCTGGCATTGGAACTTTATTTTCAAGCTCAGAAACTCTCAAATTAAGTTCTTCTGCGGATTTAACAGTATAATCCGAGTTTGTTGTAATGAATTCTATTTCTGAATTCATGGATTCAACAAGCGCTTTAATACTTGTAAGTTCAGTAGTTGTTAAGTCAACCGAGCCTAATTTTAAACAAACTTTTTTGCTCTGTGCATCAGGTAAATCCAGAACTCTGCTTAATTCGTAGATAATTTCAGAGGTCTTGTGAGCATTACTTACATCGACTATAAAACCGTTTTCAATGTATCCCTTATCCATATTGAACCTTTCCGCAAATCTGTATATATTTCATGAACATACATGAAACATTCGGGAACATCAATGAATTATTTAGTTTAATTAAGCAATTGTATAATTTTTGTAGTTATTGTAGATTTCGTTTACATATTTTTGAGTTTCTTTAAACGGCGGGATGCCATTGTATTTATCAACATTTCCGGGTCCTGCATTATATGCAGCAAGTGCAAGTTTTATATCTCCGTTGTATCTTGTAAGCAAAGACTTCATATATCTAACGCCGCCTTCTATATTCTGAACAGGATCAAACGGGTCTTTTACTCCAAGATCTTTTGCGGTAGCCGGCATTAACTGCATAAGTCCCTGAGCCCCTGCTTTTGACCTTGCATTAGGGTTGAAGCTTGATTCTTTGTCAATCATTGCAAGTATAAGTTTTTCATCTATATTGTATTTTTTTGCAATATCACAGGCAATAGATACAAGTTCTGTTTTCTGAAGAATTTTTTTAGAAGCTGTTTTTACTTTTACAGGTGTGGAAGTTTTTGTTTTTTCAACCGATTTTTTTGATTTAATTTTCTGTTCAGGTTGAATTTTTATTTCCGGCTCGGATGTCCGCCTTTTTAAAAGTGTGTTAAATTTGTATTCTTGCAGATTTGAATTTAATTGATTTGTATAGTTATTAAGCACTTCAATTTGTGAAACGAGTGAAGGTATACTGTAATTAAATACGGGATTAATATAAGCCGGCATCGCAAAAATATTGTTATATGGATTGAACAACGGCATTGAAAAGGGCCGGTTAAATGAAAATAAATTCATTTGTGCGGGCATGAAGTTAAACAGCGAATTAAAAATTCCGAATCTGAAACCGGAGTTGAATGCATTACATCCGCATCCTCCCCAGAAAGGCATAGGTGTCGGCATAAAACTGTTTATATAAAAGTTGTTAAATCCCCAATTATAAATACTCATTTTTATCCCTGAAGTTATCCCCTGTATATATAAAGTATTTGTTTGGAAAGAAATTGATAAATATTTTCATGCATGTTAAAAATTGTTAAAAAATAATAACTATTAACTAATGTAAATTTATATTTTTATTATATTATATATTTTAGGGACAGAGAATTTATGATTTTTAACGAAACAAAAACACATGAAATTACGGTAGACGTAGTTATAGTTACAATGAAAAATAATGCCTTACAGGTTTTGCTCGTTAAACGTCTTAATGAGCCGTTTAAAGATAAATGGGCTATCCCGGGAGGTTATGTAAGATTATCCGAAAACCTTGATCAGGCTGCTTTAAGAGTATTAAAAGAACGTACGGATATTGATAATGTATATTTGGAACAGTTATATACATTTGGAGATCCTCTCCGTCACCCTAACGCCAGAGTTATAACATGCGCATATTTTGCCCTTGTCAGGGCGGAAGATATTCAAATCGTTCCGACACCGGAACTTGGATGGCATAAGATTTCTGATTTGCCTCCTCTTGCATTTGACCACAAGGAAATTATTGAATATTCTTTGAAAAGAACACGTGAAAGACTGGAATTATGCCCTGTTGCATACCAGCTTTTGAATGAAAAGTTTACACTAACCGAAATGCAGAAAGCTTACGAGTTGATTATGGGTAAAAAACTTGATAAGCGCAATTTTAGAAAAAAAGCTCTTTCAACTGATGGTTTGATTGAACTTGATGAATTTACAAAATCTTCGTCAAAAAGACCCGCAAGATTATACACTTTCGAAAATATCAAATTGAATTCAAAAAGAGCCCACTTTATTTCTAAGAAAAAGGAGAAAAAATAAATGTTATTAAATTTTGTTTGGGCAATACAGATAATTTCAGCTTTATTGTTGATAATTTTGATTCTGTTGCATTCACCGAAAGGTGATGGTATCGCAGGAATCGGCGGAGCTTCTCATGTTTTTGCTTCTCAAAAGAGTGCGGAAAAGGGATTAAACAAGCTTACAGCAATAGTTTCTGCAATATTTTTAATCTGTACATTCCTCTTAGGATTTGGTATTATTAAATAAATATGACTGAAATATTTTCAAGGAATAAATTGTTTTGGGGAGAAGATAATCAAAATCTTCTCTCCTCAAAGCATGTCGCAGTATTCGGACTCGGCGGTGTGGGAGGTTTTTGTGCGGAAGCTCTTGCAAGAGCAGGTGTCGGAGAATTAACAATAATTGATTTCGATACAGTTTCCCAATCCAATATTAACAGACAGCTTGTGGCATTGCATTCTACTGTCGGTCAAAGCAAGGCAAAGCTTTTTGAAGAAAGATTGAAAGATATTAATCCGGATATTAAATTGAATGTAATTGAGGATTTTTATACAGGAAATATTGATTTATCTAAAATTGATTATGTTGCTGATGCAATTGATACAATGCGTTCAAAAATTGAACTTTTGGAAAAATGCGTAAGAAATGGTATTCCTGTTATAAGTTCAATGGGGGCAGGTAACAGAATTGACCCGTCAAAGCTTTATATTTCTGATATTTCGGAAATCGAAAATAAAAATGCACCGTTTGTTTCAAATATAATTTATCAACTTAAAAAGCGCGGAATTGAAAAAGGAATTACCGTTGTTGCCAGCCGTGAAAAACCTTTTGTTCAGGAAAAATTTTTATCAAGCGAAAAGGTTAAAACAAAAAATGGCGACAATATTGAGTTTACAAAAATCACCCCGTCATCAACTCCGTTTGTCGCAAGTTGTGCGGGTATTTTTATGGCATCTTTTATTGTGCAGAGTTTTTTAAAGGAGTACAAATCATGAATATACTGGTAACCGGAGCTTCTAAAGGAATAGGCAACGCAATTGCACGTGAGTTGCAAAACACCGGTGAAGTTTATGTTACCGGACGTAATGAACAGGCACTGACGGCTTGTAATGCAAAAGGTTTTTGCGTGTGTGACCTCTCGAAAGATATAAATAATCTTTCAAAGTTTATTGAGGATAAGAATATTGATGTACTTATAAATAATGCAGGAGAATATATTTATGCGGGGTTGGAAACTATGAATATTGCAGATATTCAAAGGCTTTACCAGACTAATTTAATTGCTCCTGCATATCTTATATCAAAAGCAATTCCTCATATGAAGGAGCATCGCTGGGGAAGAATTATAAATATAGGTTCGATATCAGGTGTTATGGGAGAGGCCTATGCGAGTATTTATTCCTCGTCTAAATCCGGGTTGATAGGGTTAACAAAAGCTTTGGCTCTGGAGCTTGCGGAATTTAATATAACAGTTAATACAATAAATCCCGGATGGGTTGAAACTGATTTAGGCATGAATTCTATAGAGGACAGTGAGTTTTCTAAAGATGAAATTATTGATACAATTCCGCAGAAACGTTTTGTAAAACCTGAAGAAGTTGCAAAACTTTGCAAGTATTTGATTTCCGAAGATGCTAAGGGGATTACCGGTCAGTCAATAAATCTTTGTGCGGGTTTGAGTGTAGGGATATAATGAATAAAGATTTATTAACATATATAGAAACTATGATTATTCCTAAATATGCAGAGTTTGACAAAGGGCATGATATTGAGCATGTCAAAACTGTTATTGGGGAAAGTCTGAAACTCGCTGAAAAATGCGGCGTAAATCTTGACTATGCTTATGTTATAGCTGCATATCATGATTTGGGATTATGTGAAGGCAGAGAACTGCATCATATTGTTTCGGGAAAAATTCTTGAATTTGATATTCAATTGAGACAATGGTTTTCGCTGGAAGAAATAAAAATTATGAAAGAAGCTATAGAAGATCATAGAGCATCTTCTAAAAATCCGCCAAGAAGTATATACGGGAAAATAGTTGCCGAGGCTGACAGGGATATCATACCTTTGAAAATTATCAAACGAACAATTCAGTATTCAATAAAAAATACGCCGTCTCCGGATAAGGAAAGTCACTGGAAGCATCTTGTTGAACATATGAAAGAAAAATATGCTGAAGGTGGTTATATAAAGTTATGGTTTGATAATTCAAAAAACACGGAACGCTTAAATGAATTACGTAAGATAATTGCTGATAACAAGCAACTTCGTAACATTTTTGAAGATTTATATTCTAAAGAACTTTCTGAACAATGTCCTGTGCTGTAATTTTTAAACAGTCAATGTTTTCGCAGGTAGTTTGTCTGTGTTCCCATAAACATGGTTTTATCGGGCAATTATCCTGAGCTTTAATTGCAATAACATTTTCAGATTGCGGAATTAATTTTTTGTCATCTGTTGGACCAAATATTACATAAGTTTTAGTTCCCATTGCAACAGCAACATGCAAAGGAGCAGAATCAGAACAAATAAATTTTTCTGCTTTTCCAATTAATACAGCTAAATCCCTTAAACTTTTTGTTTTACCGTACCAATCATCAAAAGTTTTGTTTTTTGTTTGTGAACGTATGGTTTCTATTACTTCCTTATCATCCGGACCACCTGCTAATATAACGTGTTTACCTTTTTCTATAAGTAAGTCAACGGTTTGTGCCCAGATATCAGCAGGAATTGTTTTAATCATACCTTTCTGCACACTCATTTTACTTACGCCCGGGTGAATTAAAACAGAATTAGCGATTTTTTCCTGTTTTTTTATATTAATTTCAGGGAGATAGGTTTTGTGATGCGTAACAGGGGTTACGAGATCATGGTACATTGCACAGGCGTACTGTTTTTTGTTTAGAGGCACTGCTTTAGTCAATAAAATTCGGCTTAATTTACCTGTATCATAGCCGTATCTCTGTTTAATCCCTGTTAGTGTCAAAAGGATACTGATTAATTTGTTCCCGCCGGATGATACAACCATATCAAAATGACCTTTACGGGCGAGGTATACCAGTTTTAAAAGTTCTGTGTATTTATTTTTTCCTTTAACATCAATAAGAAACAAATCATCTATAATATTTGTTAAATCTTTAACGCTCTTGCTTCTCGGCTCAAGTGCAAGTGTAATTTTTGAGTCTGGAAATTCTTTTTTTAAAGATATTAGTGCCGGCAGAAAAAATATCTCATCACCTATGCCACCGAAATTTATTGCTAAAATATTCATAGCCAGATTATACAATAAAAATATTTGTAGTAGTATATATTTATGGTAAACAAAGTTACAACCGGAGCGGTAATAGGTTTGGAAGCATACAGGGTTTCAGTTGAAACCGATGTTTTAAACTCTCTTCCGTCTTTTTCGATTGTAGGGCTACCGGATACTGCAATTAATGAGGCCCGAGACAGAGTGCGTTCTGCAATAAAAAATTCGGGATTTACTTTTCCATCAAAAAAGGTTGTAATAAATTTGGCTCCGGCGGATTTAAAGAAAGAAGGCTCAAACTTTGACCTTCCTATTGCTGTAGGTCTTCTTATCGAGGAAGGGGTTCTTGAGGAGGATAAAGTAAAAGATTATGCTTTTATCGGCGAGCTTTCTCTTGACGGAACTCTGCGCGGAGTAACAGGTGTTCTGCCATTAATTTTAGGTTTGAAAGATGCAGGAGTAAGAAATATTTTTGTACCTGCGGTTAACGCTGGAGAAGCTGTTCTTGCCGGTGATGTGAATATATTCGGAGCTGATTCTCTTGCAGATGTTGTAAATCATTTTGCTGATACCCGGATTAAACCTACTTTTGTTGATATAAATAATTATCTCTCTGAAAATGCAAAGGAAGATTATTTATATGATTTTAAAGATGTAAAAGGTCAGCAAAAAGCAAAACGTGCATTGGAAATTGCTGCTGCAGGCGGACATAATATGCTTATGACAGGTTCTCCGGGGTCCGGTAAAACGCTTATGGCAAAATGTTTTGCATCAATTTTGCCGCCTTTAGAGTTATCAGAAGCTCTTGAACTTACCAAAATATACAGTATTTGCGGGCTTTTATCCCAATCAGAACCTCTGATGACAAAACGTCCTTTTCGTGCAGTTCATCATACTGCATCGGCCAACGGTATAATAGGCGGCGGCTCTAATCCAAAACCGGGAGAAATTACTCTTGCACACAGAGGAGTTTTGTTTCTTGATGAAATGGTTGAATTTCCAAGGAGTGTTCTTGAAGTTTTGCGTCAGCCTCTTGAGGATGGTGAAATTGTGATTTCAAGAACCAGACATTCTATAAAATATCCGGCAAAATTTATGCTTCTGGGGGCGATGAATCCTTGCCCGTGCGGTTATCTGGGCGATAAAGAAAAACAGTGTACATGCTCTGAATTTCAGATTAGCCGTTACCAATCAAGACTTTCAGGCCCCCTTCTGGATAGAATTGATTTGCACGTAGATGTCCCAAGACTTACCGCAGAGGAACTTTTGAATACTCAGCCGTCAAATGAAACATCAGCTAATATTCGACAACGTGTTGTAAGGGCTAGAAAAATTCAGGCTGAAAGATATCAAAACGATGGAATTTTAACGAATTCCGAACTTACATCGAAACTTATTAAAAAATATTGCATTATTGATAAATCCGGTGCTGATATTCTGAAACTCGCTGCAGTAAAATACCAGCTGTCAGGCAGGCGCTATGACAGGATATTGAAACTTGCACGTACAATTGCAGATTTGGATGGCTCTAAAGATATTCGGCAGACACATCTGATGCAAGCTTTGCAGTATAGGATTAATTAAATTTATTAACCGGTTAAATTAAAAAAGCCGGCAATTAACCCGACAAGTGCAGAGACTCCTAAATAAAACAGGGGATCGCGTTTTTCAGTAATACTTGCAACAAATAATCCTGTGAGAAGTACCATGCCGAATAAATTTATACTGTTTATAAACATATCAACCCCTACCGCAGCCAAAAGTCCGCACCCGGCTGGTTTTAATGTATAAATTACCGATTGAACATATTTATTATGTCTGAATTGTTCCAGAAGTTTTGAAATTATGATTATCAGAATAAGAGAAGGCAATATTACGGCAGTTGTTGCAATAAATGCTCCAACAATTCCGGCTGTTGTAAAACCTGCAAATGTTGCAACATTTACACCGACTGGGCCGGGAGTAATTGATGAAACCGCAATCATATCTGCAAGCTGTTTTGTGGTGTACCATTTTTGAACATCCGCAATATGGTAAAGAAACGGCAGTGTTGCATAGCCTCCGCCGAATGAAAATAGTCCGATATGGAAAAATTCCAGAAATAATTTTAAATATATAATCATTCTTCCTTATCTCCGTATTCAATTTTCCTTTGATAGGGCAGCCATACTCCAATGAATATAGCAAGAATTATCAGTGCTGCAGGCGGTGCTTTAAAACATGCAGATAGTGTAAATGTTATGAAGAAAATCCAGCATGAAAATTTGTCAACCACACTTTTTCTCCACATTTCTTTAACGGCAAGATATATTAAAAGAACAACCCCGATACCTACGCCCCAGAATATGCTCTGGACAAATTTAAGTTTAACAACTTCTTCAAGAATCTTTGCAATTAAAATTATTGAGATAAATGCCGGCATGACAATTCCTAAAGTTGCAGCAATTGCTCCCGGTGTTTTTTTTAGTTTATACCCTACAAATATTGCGGTGTTTGCTGCAATAATTCCCGGTACACTCTGGCCTAACGCATAATATTCACAAAGTTCATCATCATCAATCCAATCTCTTTTATCAACAAGTTCAGACTGTAAAAGAGGTAATATTACATATCCGCCTCCGAGTAGTAAAGTCCCGACTTTGAAAAAAGTTTTGAATATCTGATATAATGTCTTTTCCATAAGTATATTATATAACAAGCATTTATTTTTATTTTTATCCGGGTTGAAAATTTTTACACTGTGATAAATAATGCCGTAATGTTTGCGACCGCAGAACATGGAGATGATTCAGGTTGGATTAGCAACAAAGCAATAGAAACTACAAGTACAGTAAAACATGCAACATTCTGTACAAAACTGCTTCAAATGAATGTCCGGAAGTTTACGGATGATTTGCCCTGGTAAAAAAGAAACCGGATTTTTCCGGTTTCTTTTTTTAATTATTTAATGTCGCTTTTAATCTTGCCATTGCTCTGGCTATAGCGGCTTCTGCTCTTTTTGCATCTATTGCTGCATGACTATCGGCTAATCTTGCCTGCGCACGTTTTAATGCTTCTTTTGCGCGGGTTACATCAATTTCATCACCGCATTCTGCTGTTGTTGTAAGGATTAATGCTTCATCATTTTTAAACTGCAAAACTCCACCCATAGTTGTGAAGAATTTCGCATCATTTCCCTGAACAACCTTAGTAACTCCTATATCCAGAGCAGCCATGACCGGAACGTGATTTTTTAATATACCTATTTCACCATCTGTGGTTTTTGTGTATATTTCGTTTACGTCATCATCAAAGACAACTCTTTCATGTGTAATTATTTTTAAGTGCATAATTCACCTAACCTTTAAGAGTTTTAGCTTTTTCAACTGCTTCTTCAATAGTTCCTACCATATAGAAAGCCTGTTCAGGCAAGTCATCATGTTTTCCTTCAATGATTTCTTTAAATCCCCTAATTGTATCTTCAAGTTTTACATATTTCCCTGAGATACCGGAGAACTGTTCTGCGACAAAGAACGGCTGGGATAAAAATCTCTGAATTTTTCTTGCTCTGTTAACTGTTTCTTTATCTTCTTCAGATAACTCGTCCATACCGAGAATTGCGATAATATCTTGCAGCTCTTTATATTTTTGCAGGATTTCAAGAACTTTTCTGGTTGTATTGTAGTGTTCGTCGCCGATAATATTCGGATCCAGAACCCTTGAAGAAGATTCAAGAGGATCGACAGCCGGATAAATACCTAATGATGCAATTTGTCTTGATAAAACAGTTGATGCATCAAGGTGAGAGAATGTTGTTGCAGGTGCCGGGTCAGTCAGGTCATCTGCAGGTACATAAATTGCCTGAACAGAAGTGATGGAACCGTCTTTTGTAGATGTAATTCTTTCCTGAAGTTCACCCATTTCATTTGCCAGTGTAGGCTGGTAACCTACAGCTGATGGCATACGTCCGAGGAGGGCAGATACTTCGGAACCTGCCTGAGTAAATCTGAAAATATTATCAACGAATAAAAGTACATCTTGTTTTGAAAAATCTCTGAAATATTCAGCTGCAGTCAATGCAGACAGACCAACTCTCATTCTTGCTCCGGGCGGTTCGTTCATCTGTCCGTAAATAAGAGCAACTTTATCAATAACGCCGGATTCTTTCATTTCATTCCAGAGGTCGTTGCCTTCACGGGTTCTTTCTCCTACACCGCCGAATACTGAAACACCTGAATGCTCCATTGCGATGTTATGGATAAGCTCCATAATTAATACTGTTTTTCCAACGCCGGCACCGCCAAACAGACCAATCTTACCGCCTTTCTGATAAGGTTGAAGCAAGTCAATTGCTTTAATACCGGTTTCTAAAATTTCAATATTTGTATTTTGGTCCGTTAATTTTGGAGATTCTCTGTGGATTGGGAGGTATGTATCAGTTTCAATAGGTCCCAACTTATCAACAGGGTCGCCGGTTACATTTAGAATTCTGCCTAAAATAGGTTTTCCTACTGGAATTTTAATAGGTTCATTTGTGTTAATAACTTTCATACCTCTTTTTAAACCGTCAGTTGATGACATTGCAACAGTTCTGACTTTGTTTGAACCAAGCATTTGTTGAACTTCTGCAACAACATAAGTTCCGTCATCTTTGTTAATATGTAACGCGGTGTAAATTTCGGGTAATTCTCCCTGCTGAAATTCAACGTCTATAACCGGACCGATAATTTTGGTTATTAGACCTTCATTTTTAGTTAATGTATCCATTTCCTCTCTCCTTTTTTATAAATTTATTATAATACAAGAAAAAAAAATAACAAATGTGTTAATGTAAAATTTGTTTATATTACACTAGCAAAAATTTTTTTTCTCATGTATTATTACCTTCATAATAAATGTATATGGATGATGCAATGCAATTATTAATTGACAAAGAACTAAACTCTGATGATAAGATATTGAAGCCGGACTTCAACTCCAAATCAGGCCGAGAGCTTCTGGCGTTTTATCTTCAAACAAAATTTAAACAAATTCTTTCTTATGATAAACGATGCCCGAGTCCTATATTTAAAGAGGTAAATCCAACTTTTATTTCAAGGTTTACAAAGCGTCTGATAAATAATCCTTCAAAACGTTTTTTAATAGGGATAACTGGGGAATCTGCATCGGGGAAATCGACTATATGCCGTGAAATTAAAAATATTATAGAACAGCTTTCTCTACCGGTATCAGTATTAAGTACGGACAATTATTTCAACGATATATCTGCTTTAATTAAAAAATACGGGAGTTTTGATAATTTAACGGATAACGGTTATGATATCGATGCTCCTGAAAGTTTTCAGCTGAATTTATTAAAAAAAGATTTAGAGTCTCTTGCACAGGGAAATTCTATAATGGCTCCAAAATATGTGCCTAACGGAACTGGTGTTTCAATTCCAAATTCTTTAAAGATTAACTCCGATAAAGTTGTTGTCGTTGAGGGAATTGCAACAATGTACAGGGATGTAAAAGATGTGTTTGATATAAAAATATATATAGAAACAGAAAATGATATCAGGCGTGAAAGATTTATAAGAAGAGCAAAAGCCGAACGTAATCAAAATGAAGAAAATGCTGTTAAACAGTGGGAATATCTGCTTAGTGCCGGTGAAAAATATGTACTTCCCGGACGAGATTATGCCGATTTTGTAATAGATGGTAATTCGGATTTAAAATATTTTGATCAAATTTTGGAATACATTCATACTATAACCAATAATTTTCAATAAATGTAAATAAAAATTATATACTTTTTGGTCTTAAAAATACTGTTTTTTCAAGCTTTTTATTTAGAAGTCTTAATACTTTTGACTTTTTTGCCATTTGTTAAAAAATATGATATAATAATAATTAATTATTATTATGTAAATTTCTTTAATTAAATACACTAAATAACTGATACGGTAATAATTATATTTTACTATAATAAAACAGGATATAATTAGAAATAGGTGGCAAGTGAGTAGAAATTTTATTGACAGATTTTATGAAGAAGATAGCAAGGACCGCTTTTGGAGCCTGAATAAAAAAATAGGCGCAGGACTGGTTGTATTGTTGCTTACAATTATTATGATAAATACGACCGGTTGCACACAAAATGGTTCCGAAGATATTACAACAACTCCTGAAGCAGCTCCTGCGGAAGCTCCTCAGGATACTGTAAAAACGGGAAATGACGGCGTAAATGCTGCAATTGCCCCGGATAGTACAGGTGTTACACCAGATAATATTGTTGATATGGAAAAGGATGAGAAAAATAGTACATCAACGGTTTCAATGTCTGTTGAAGATATGGGCAGATCTGATCCGTTCTTGCCTGATAGCGAAAAAGTTGTTGTTAAACCGAAACCAAAATTTGCAAATGATCTTGTTCCGCCTCCTGAGATGATTACTGTCGACACAACTGCAACAGAAGTTATGACTACAAAAATCTCAGGAATTATGTTTGATAAATTTAACCCTTCTGCAATATTGAATATTAACGGGACTGACTATCTTGTCAGGTCCGGTGATATCGTAAACGGATATAAAATATTGTCTATAGGTAAAGATATGGTAACCGTACAATATGGTTCAAACGTTTATAAAGCCAGCGTTGGTGAACTATTTACCGGTGATGGTATAAATTACAATACAGTTTCAAATCTTCAAAATAAATTTGGCGGACGTAAGAATTAAACAGAAAACAAATAAACTATAAAATGTTAATTAATAACCAGGAGCAGATATGAATAATAAAATTTCAAGAAAAATTATTGCAAGTTTAATGTTAGCATCATTTATTTTTTCGAATAGCATGTTAACAGTTTCAGCAATGGAAAATGCCGGTGTTGTTCAGTATGGAAGCGACACCATAAAACCGGAATTAAGAGATGAACAGAATGAGTATTCTCTTAAACTTAAGGGAGATGTAAGTTTTATAAAAGAAAACCCTCTTATAAGTATTAGCTTAAGGGATTCTGATGTAAAACAGGTTCTAAGAATGTTCGCCGATAAAGCAGGAATGAATATTGTATTTCATAACACAGTTTCAGGAACAGTAACTCTTGATCTTGTTGATGTCCCACTTAATACTGCTTTTGATATGGTTATGGAAATTAATGATCTTAATTATGTTGTAGAAGATAAAACAATAATTGTAGCTAAGGCAGGTGCAAGCGGTTTTAATTTTGCAAAACAGGATATGACTTTGATTCCTGTTAAATATATAAGTGCAGCTGCACTTGCAGACTTTTTGAATAAGAATATTTATGCAATGCATAAACCCGGGCTGTCAGATACCGATATCGTTACAACTAATCCGGTTACAAATGAACTGATAGTATTTGGAACAAAAAATGATGTTGCTATTGCTAAAAAAGTAGTAGAACAGTTTGATAAAAAACCTCAAACAGCAACGTTTAAAGTAAATCATACAACTCCTGCAGAAATGGCAGATATGATTTGTAATATGTTACTGCCTGCATCTTCAGGTGCTTCTTCATCCGGAGGTGGAGGCGGTGGCGGGGCGCCTTCTGGCGGTGCAAATGACTCGAGTGTTCCAGTAGGCGGTGACAGCGGTTCTTCAACTGGCGGCGCTGCAGGTATTATGACCGGTGCGGCTGCCGGTAGTACAAGTAGTGGCGGCGGCGGTAGTTCCGGAGGAGGTGGAAGTACCGGAGGAGGCGGTTCTAGCATGGCTCTTAATGCAGGTACTGTTGCCTGTACTCTTGATGGACAGTTGAATGGATCAATTTCTTCATTCGGTTTGCAAAACTTGTCTGTAGCATATTATTCACAACTTGGAACTATTAATGTTATAGGCGGTTCAGAAAAACAGATTGAAATGATAAGAGATTTCATTACAGAAACTGATAAAAAACAACCGCAAGCGTACCTTGAAGTTGCAATTATTGAACTTAATGAAGAAGGAAGCAAGAGTTTACAGAATAACTGGACATTCTTAAGTAATACATTCTCTGCAACATTTGACGGTGAGACAACAAGAACAGATCCTATGCATCCGATATTCTTGAAAGGTAATGGATATGAAGTATGGGATATTTCAAGTGAAGAGCCTGAGCTTATAAGTACATTAACTCCTTTCCATGGACCTGTTAATATTTCATATGCTATTAATTACCTTGTAAGAAATGCTAAAGGGCGTATTGTTTCAAATCCTAAAATCCTGATAACAAATGGTGAGGAAGCGACTATAGATATAACTCAAGATTATATTGAATCAACAGAAACAGAGCAGAGTGCATATACAGGCGGTACTCTTGCCACCAGAACTTATAATATAGGCAGTGATGCCGGTATTAAGGTTGGTATAACTCCATTTATAAGTCCTGATGGGTATGTTACTCTGAACATAACTCCAGAATACGCAACTATATTGAGTCAGGTTACGGCTCAAGATGAAGGTGGGCAATATATTGCAGCTACTTTGTTATCTCGAAGAAATTTAGATCTGAAAAATATAAGAATTAAAGATGGAGAAACTCTTGTTATAGGCGGCTTGATTAATGAAGAAGAACAAAAAACTATAGGTAAGGTGCCAATATTGGGAGATATTCCATTAATCGGAACATTGTTCAGATCTACATCATCAACTAAGAAGAAAAACGAAATGGTAATTATGATTACTCCAAAAATTGTTACCGATACGGAAGATGCTGTTGGAAATACTGAAACGTTATAGAATATAATACAAATTAGAAATGAATGAACTATTAAACAGGCTAAAAAACAGTGTCAATATACAGATACTGAACAAAGTAAATAATACACTATTGGAACAATATAAATTTGTTCCAATTAGTGTTAAAGATAATTTCCTGTTTGTTGCTATTAATTCATCTTCTGATAAAGAGGTTATAAATCTTAAGCTAAAGGAATTTTTTCCGCAGCAGGTAAAGTTTATTCAGGTTCCTGATCAGGATTTATATGATTTAATTGCAAGTCTTAAGCAGGATTTGCAAAAAGATTCTACGGATGATGGTACTTCAAAGCAGGTAAGACTCGGTGAACTCCTTGTTCAAAAGGGTTATATTAATGATGTACAGCTTTTGCAGGCTCTTGCCGAAAGTAAACGTCAGAAGATACCTATAGGTTCGACTTTATTTAAGCTCGGGTTTATTACTCTTGAACAGTTGAAAGAAATTCTTCACCTTCAAACGGGTTATGATCTTGTTACGCCTGAACAGTTGGCTTCTCAGGAAAAATTTATTAAAATTCTTCCTGAAGACTTTATTAAAACTAATAAGATTATTCCTATTTCATCTGACGGCAAGACGTTAATTCTCGGTGTTGTTACGCCGGTTAAACCTGATGTCTTAAAAGATATTATTTATTTGACCGGGCAAAATCCAAAACAGCTTCTGATGACTCATTATGAGTTTGAGAACTCCCTGAATACTTTCTTCAGTGAACAAAAGAAAGAAACTGAAAAAGTAATTAAACAAATCGAGAGTGAAGCTGAAGAATTTGAGGTTGAAGAATCTCTTGCCGACATGGTTGACAAACAGCTGAAAGATTCTACAGGATCTGTTGCAAAATTTGTTAACCAGATTATTACGAATGCTATTGATAATAAAGTATCTGATATTCACATTGAACCGCGACTTTCTGGTTATATTGTCAGATACAGAAAAGACGGTATGCTGCAGAAAGTTCTTGATATTCCTCCTAAAGTAGAAACATCTGTTATTGCACGTTTCAAGGTTTTGTCAAGAATGAATATTGCCGAACATAGACGCCCGCAGGACGGTACATTTTCAATAAAATATAAGAACGGATCTTATGATTTCCGTATTAACACACTTCCGGTATCAGGTAAGGAAAAGGTTTGTATCCGTGTACTCGCTCCGGCTGTAAGCTTGAATGCCGAAGATAAAAATATTAAACTCATTGGCGGAAGCGATGAAGATATTGCTAAAATTAAAAATATGGTAAGCTGCCCGAACGGTATTATATTAACATCCGGTCCCACAGGTTCAGGTAAAACAACAACACTTTATTCTGTATTAAAGAGTTTGAATGATGAAGATGTTAATATTACAACGATTGAGGATCCTATAGAAATTAAACTTGAAGGTATTAATCAGTCCCAAATTAACGCTAAAGCGGGTATTACATTTGCTTCCTGTATGCGTGCTATTTTAAGGCAGGACCCTGATATCATACTTGTTGGTGAAATTCGTGACTATGAAACTCTGGAAATTGCTATTTCTGCTGCTTTGACAGGTCACCTTGTATTAAGTACCGTTCACACGAACTCTGCAGCTGCAACTGTCACACGTTTAATTGAAATGGGTGCTAAGGATTATCTTGTATCTTCAACTTTATCTGGTGTAATCGCTCAACGTCTGGTGAGAAGGCTTTGCGATGACTGCAAAGAGGAATATTTTGCGACACATGATGAGGCAAGACAAATTATTGCTAATGAAGAAGAAATTCAAAAATTTATGCAAAAGCCGATTTATCGTGCAAGAGGATGTAACAAATGCGGTTTTACCGGCTATAAAGGCAGACTTGGCGTATATGAAATAATGCAGATAAATAAGGAAATTAAAAAACTGGTTGCGATGGGGGCTCATGATTTGGAAATAGAAGAAGCTGCTGTGAAAAACGGTATGAAGACTCTTAACCAGTCGTGTTTAGCTCATATACTTAATGGAATGACTACTATTGATGAATTCGTAAGGGTTCTCGGTGTGGTTAACGAATAGGAGAAATAATGACAATATATAATTATATAGCACTTAAGAATAATAAAGATATTGTTAAAGGTAAAGTTGATGCTGCTGATCTTAGAGAGGCCCGTGAAAGTATCAGAAAACTTGGCTTTATTCCTACGAAGGTATATGAAGAAAAAAGTAAGGAAGATCAAAAGGAAGAAAGTAAAAAAATAAAGGCAGGTAAGATAAAAAAACTTGGCTTGCAGGATCGCATGGACTTTACTTCAACTTTACAAATTCTATCTCAATCAGGTATTCCAATCATTGAATCTTTAATGTTTATTGAAAACGATGCTGCTAAACTTAAAGTAAGACTTGTTGCAAAAGAGTTGCGGCGTCAGATTATGGCAGGTGCTACTTTCGCGGATACAATTGCAAAATATCCTGATCAATTTGGACAGGTATATATTGGTCTTGTAAAAGCCGGTGAAGATTCAGGTGAACTTGAAAAAACTTTACAGCGTTTATTGGAATTGCAGCAAAAGGAAGCAAATATCAGGGGTAAAGTTATTGGAACATTGATGTATCCTATGTTCGTAATCGTTCTTGCGATTATTATTGTACTTGTCATGTTGATGTTCGTATTCCCTGTATTTAAAGAAATGTTTGACGGCATGGGAAAAGAACTTCCCTGGATTACGGCAACATTAATGAGTGCAGGTATTTTCTTAAAAACATACTGGTTTTTTGTACCGATTATTTTAGGTTCAATTTTCGGCTTCTGTACTTTTATTATGAAGTGGCAGCCAAGTAAAAGAAAAATTGATGAGTGGGTTTTGAAAGTTCCTCTTTTAACTGATCTAATTCAATTCTCAAATTTCGCAAACTTTATTGCGGTTATGCAGGTTGCTTATGACGCGGGTGTTCCGATCATTGAATGTCTGTATCTTGCAAACGTTACATTGACAAATTATACTCTGAAAACAAAAATTGAAACTGCAACTTTAAAGGTTCAGCAGGGGCAGCACTTATCAATTGCGTTGAGATCAACACGTGTAATGCCTAAAATGATTTTGTTTATGATTGCAACAGGTGAACAGTCAGGACGTTTAGGTGATATGTTGCTGCAGGCAACTTCATTTATTGATAAAAAACTTGATGGAATTATTGATACTATGACAAAAATGATTGAGCCGATAATGCTTATTGTAATCGGTAGTATTGTATTAACATTAGCTCTTGCGCTATACTTACCGCTGTTCAATTCTTACATGACAGATTAATAAGGATTTTCCAAAATGCAAAAAACTTATATAATAACAGGTGCAACATCGGGTATAGGGAAATCTTTACTTGAGGTTTTTGTAAAAGGTAATATTGTTTTTGCAGGTTATCGCAATGAAAAATATGCTGAAAAATTAGAACAAACAGGTGCAATTCCTTTTTATATTGATATGGAAAAAAAGGATACCATAGCTCAGGCTGCTGCATTCATAAAATCAAAAACAGAAAAAATTGATACACTTATAAATGTTGCCGGATGCGTTGTTGCTGGAGTTATGGAAAAACTTCCGGTAGATAATATCAGAAAACAATTTGAGGTAAATACTTTCTCTCATCTGGATTTTACTCAAAGACTTCTGCCTTTGCTTAATGATGCTAAAGTTATTAATATAAGTTCTATGGCAAGTTTTGGAATTTTCCCTTTTGTTGCGCCTTATTGTGCATCTAAAAGAGCGCTTGATATTTTATTTAACGCTATGGCAGTTGAAAGCGGTTTAAAGGTTGTATCGGTAAAACCCGGAGTAATTGCCACGCCTTTATGGGATAAATCTATTGAACTTAATAAAGATGCAATCAGTAATTGCCGGGATTATGATAAAGAAATGAAATATATGGTTGCAAATGCCCGTAAAAATGGTAAAGAAGGTTTAAGTGTTAATAGAGTCGCCAATTTGATTGTAAAAATTGATGGCATGAAAAATCCTAAACCTTCATATACTATCGGCTTTGATGCAAAAATAGCAGAGATAGTTTCAAAGTTGCCGCAAAGTTGTATAAATAAAATAGTAAAACAGGGCATAAAATCTAAGATTTCTTCCGTAAAATAAGTTCGTAATCTAAAATATCTGCAATTTCGGCAAGTTCTGTAACGCGGAAGGTTTTGTTTCTTAACTTGTTGCTCAGGTTGTTGTTGCTATCGTGTTTTCCGTATTTTTCATTAACAAGTTCTTTTACCCTTTTTACGGTAAGTCCTTCCATGGCTGCAAGATATTTAATCTGTAGTGTCAATTTCTCTGTTTCCGGCTCGGAATGGCATGGGTGTTTTGGAAAAATTCTTAATGATAATTGGGAAATGACTTATTAGTTTCACCCGTTTAGTGATTACAAAAAATATTATTCATGCTAAAGTGATAACAAAGAGGTAGTATTTATGAAAATAGCTTTGTTAAATCACGGATGTGCAAAAAATCTGGTTGATAGTGAATTAATGCTCGGGCTTCTTGCTCAAAACGGGCATCAGGTTACTCTTGATGAAAAGGACGCAGATATTGTTGTAATAAATACCTGTTCATTTATCCATGATGCAGAAAAAGAATCTGTTCAATCAATACTGCAGCTTGTTCATGACGGTAAGAAAGTTATTGTTACAGGCTGTTTACCTCAAAAATATAAAGGTGAGTTGAAAAAAGCGATCCCGGAAATTTCAGGTATGATTGGAACTTCTGATATAAAAGAGATTGTTGAAGTTGTTGAACGTGTCGCCGGTGATAAAAAATATGTTGAGCATGTATCTGAAAAACCTGAATATATTTATCCGGAGAATATAGAAAGACAACAGATTACTGTTGGAGCCAGCTCTTATATTAAAATAGCTGACGGTTGCAATTATCATTGCGGCTATTGCATAATCCCACAACTTCGCGGAGAATATCATTCAAGAACTATAGAAAATATTGTAGAAGAGGCAAAAGAACTTGTAGATAAAGGTGTTACTGAAATTGTGTTAATTGCGCAGGATACCACAAGTTACGGTATTGATTTGTATGGAAAACAAGCCTTGCCAAGACTTCTTGAAGAACTGAACAGAATTGAAGGTCTTGGTTGGATAAGGATAATGTATGCTTATCCGTCTCAGATGTCTGATGAATTAATTGATTCCATTGCAAAACTTGATAAGGTTGCAAAATATATTGATCTCCCGTTGCAGCACTGTAATGCAGAAATTCTAAAAGCTATGCGCAGACCTGTTATGGATTATGAGGCTCTTATTAAAAAAATAAGAGAAAAAATTCCTGATGTTGCAATAAGAACTGCATTCATTGTCGGTTACCCTGGAGAAACTGATGAACAATTTAATGAATTGTATGAGTTTGTAAAGCGTGTAAGATTTGAAAAAATGGGAGTTTTTGAATATTCAAGAGAAAAAAATACTGTTTCTTATTCTATGACAGAACAGGTACCGGCAAAAATTAAGAAGCAAAGGCATAAAAAATTAATGACATTACAGCAAAAAATTTCAAAAGAAATTAATGAAAGTTATATAGGCAAAATAATTCCATGTATAGTGGAAGGCTATACAGATGAAGGAGTTGTTCTAATGCGTTCTGAGCATGATGCTCCGGAAATAGACGGTATGGTTTATGCCTCTTCAAAAAAGACTGTTGTTCCGGGAGATATTGAAAATGTGTTGATTGAACGTGCCGATGAATATGATTTATTCGGGATTTTACAATAATTAACTATTATAGTATAATTATTTATCATAGGAATTGCAATGGAATTTATAGAAAACAGAGAAGTCGAAAAAGAACAACTCAAGGCTATTTTCAGAGACATGGTAAAATATTCGCCGTCTAAAATTATCGGCATGCTCGGTAACGCAATTATTGTTCCTGTTTACACAAGTCTGCTTTCTCCAGAACAATACGGCCTTTATTCTTTGTCAATTGCTTTATTATCGTTCCTGTGTATTATATTTTCTGATTGGGTCGGGCTTTCCGGATTAAGGTTTTTTAAGCATCACCAGATGACTCAGGATATGCCGAAATATTTGACAACTCTTGTTACAATACTTATATCTAACGTCTTTTTGATGTTTATTGTAGCATTTGTTTTCAGGCATAATTTTTATTCTTTCTTTAATATTCCCGTAAAATATTTTTTTGCTATTCTGGTGCTTATAATTCCTGTTGCAATCAGAGCCCTGCTGTTCCAGCTTTTGCGAGCCCAGCTTAAATCTATGTCATTTACTTTATCAACTATAATAAATCAGTTTTTAACCATTTTATTATCTGTATTTTTTATAAAATTTTTCCATTTGGGAGCTATGGCCTTGCTGTTGGGTATGGGCGTTTCAATTTCATTAATTGATTTACTTTTGATATATCAGAGCAACATATTATCGTGGTTTAAACTGCAAAAAATAGAATGGCATTCAGTTTTACCTATTTTTAAGTACGGAATTCCTATCGCTGCTACTTCTTTAAGTGCATGGATAATTAATCAAAGTAATAAATTTATTATGAACAGCATTCATGGTTTCTCTCAGGTAGGAATTGTAGGGGTTGCTTACGGTTTAACTTTACCTCTATTGATGACAATATTTTCAATTATAACAGTTGCAGCAATTCCCAGAATTATAAATATGTATGAAGAACGAATAGATGTCAGACCTTTAATTTCAAGATTTACCGGTTATTATGTCTTGATTGCACTTCCGGTTATTATAGTTATTTCATTATATGCATCAGATTATGTGAGTATGCTTTCTTCAAATGACAAATTTATGGATGCTTTTAAATTGATTCCGTATTTTGCATTTGGAACATTTTTTATGGCATTGACGGATTATACTACATTGCAGTACCATCTTGCTAATAAAACTTATATTGAGTTTATAATAAAGTTGACTTCCGGAATCGCAAATGTAGTATTAAATATTTTGCTTATTCCTAAAATGGGGCTTATAGGTGTTGGTATTGCTACACTCGGAGCTAATTTTTTGTATTTTCTATTGAGCGTAATTATAGTTTTGCCGGGATTAAGATTAATTTTTCCAAAGCTTATAATTTCAAGAATGCTTTTATCCTTTATTCCTTTTGCCGTTTTTTATTTTGTTTTTTGTAAATATATTAATCTTCCTTCATTATTTGAAATGCTGTTTTTAATGTTTGTATTTTATATTTGTTACTGGGGGCTGGCAACAACTATTCTGAAACGTTCAGAGTAATGAATTTTGTTGAATTTACATTTATTAATAAATTAGCAAGAATAAAAATTTTTGATTTTTATAATCAAGTCTGTGATTTATAAAATTTTATTAACTATTTGTAATAATAAATAGAAAAACAAATATGCTCTTGATAAAATTGTAACACTGGACGAAATAAATCTAAAATGATATGAAAACTGAAAGGGAAAAATAATATGATTAGGGTTAAAGCTGGAAAAAGAAAAGTTGTCGCTTCGGCATTAACGTTTTGTTTCTTTTTACAACAGTCATTCTGTTTGCAGGTGATGGCGACCAATATTTCCGGAGTTCAAGGTAATAACGGTGTATTTAATATAGACCCTACAGCCATTAATGGTGATATAGGTTTCAGAAAATATCAGGATTTTAATTTAAGTGCAGGAGATGTCGCAAATTTGATGTTTTACCTGAAATCAAAAAATCAGGATATTTCTACATTCGTAAATCTTGTTGACAATCAGATTAATATACAGGGAATTTTAAATTCGGTTAATAAAAATGGGGATTTTACAAACGGAAATGTTGTGTTTGTATCTCCAAATGGTATGGTTGTTGGTTCCAGCGGTGTTTTAAATGTCGGTTCGTTATCCGTTATGACACCTGACAGTGAGGCTTATGAGAAATACAAAAGTGATTTATCACGGCCATCTTTGATTAAGGATTATGAAACCCGATTAAGTGAACCGGGTACCGGTACAGTTCAGATAGATGGGAAAGTTCTTGCCCGTAACGCTGTTGATATAAATGCTGCAAATGTAAATATTACTGGTAATGCGCTTGTGATGGCCGGAGTTAACGATGCTACAAAAATTTTAACAAACAGTCAGGCTGAAACTCTATTTACAAAACTTGTTAACACAGATAATTTAAATACTGCAAATGAATTTGTGAATGATAACGGCAGCATAATAATTAAATCATACGGAGCTGACGGTGGAACTGCTATCGCAGGTACAATGAAAAATTTTAGTAAAGGTAATACTGAAATTACAAACTCCGGTTCTAAAGGAATTAATATTTCAGGAACTATTAGTAATGGTAACGGAAATACTTTACTCGTAAATTCTGATGGAGCTGTTAATGTTTCGGGTTCTGTGATAAACCAGAATGGAGAATTGTCTGTAGATAGTACAGGAACTGGTGTTTTAATTGCTTCTACAGGTTTGTTGAACAATAAAAACGGAGAGCTTATTGTTACAAACTCAGGTGCTGAAGGTGTTCAGGTTGATGGTAATATAAAAAATACGCAAGGAAATACAACTGTTACAAATACCGGAACAAACGGAATTAATATATCCAGCGGAGCTTTGATTTCTGATGATACACATTCAGTTAATTTAACTAATTCAGGTGCCAAAGGTATTAATGTTTCAGGAAATGTTAATGCTAATACTATTAATATTAATAACCAGAATTCAAATGTTGTAATTGGTGCTGCAACAGGTAAAGATTATTTAACATCATCCGGTGATACCAATATAAATATAAATAACGGAAGTTTGTTAAATTACGGTACTAAGGCTAATTTAATTAAAACCGGTAAAAATTTAACTATAGATGTTAAAGACGGCACAATAGGATTAGGAGCAGGGAATTGCACAGATGGCTCATGTACAGGAGTTGCTCCAAACTCAAGAGATTTTAATAAATCTGTTAATGTAAATGTTGCCGGCAAGATTAATGCAACAACCACCGATACAAAATCTTCAGGTAATAATTATGTAATTAATATGGCCAGTCGCGGTTCAGATATGAATATTGATAGAATTAAAGCTGACGGCAGAGTTATATTAATATCGGATTATGACGACAGCGGTAAATCGGGTTCACTATTAAATGCATCATCTGATTCCTCAAAGGCTAATGTTGAAGGAACTCATATTTCGTTAATTTCAAGTGATAAAATTGGTACTTCCTCAAATAAATTAACGTTTAATCAGACTGATAAAAACGGTGCTATGGATGTACTTGCTATAAATGATATTAATATTAAAGGTCTGGATGATAAATATACACAGACAAATGTTTGTACAATGATTTCCCGTGAGGGCAGTATTAATGCAGAATTCTCAGGTAATACAAATATTCGGGAAATTACAGCTGATAAAAATATTAAGGTTGTAACAAGAGGTGCACAGTTAAATATTGAAAATCTGGGCTCTGTTCCATACACTCCTCAAGATTATTATGGTCCTAATGGTGATATAATACCTGAATCTGTTGATTTAACTGCTTTGGATATTAATAAGGGAACGAGGGTTGATCCGTTATTGGCGGATTCTCAGCTAACTGTTGTAAACGGTCGATTGCAGGACAATGGTTCTTTAACTCTTACTGCTGATAATGTTTATGTTGATGGTAAACATATTTCACAAGGAAAAGATGGTTTCTTTACTGAAGCAGATAATAAAACTAATCCAATTGAAGGAAATAATATAGAAATTACTGCAAAACCTGTCAGGCCTGAAGATGTTACTGCTATTGGCCGTGATGAAGATGAAAGAAATTATTATTACGATAATGGTGACAGTGATTCAGACAGTGATAGTGATACCGATACAGATCTTGACACGGATACGGATACCGATGTTGACAGTGATACAGATACTGACGCTGATACGGACACCGACCTTGACATGGACACCGATACCGATGCAGATAGTGATACCGATGTAGATACGGATACAGATGTTGATACAGACACCGATACCGATGTAGATACGGATACGGATGTTGATACAGACACCGATACCGATGTAGATACGGATACGGATGTTGACACAGATACTGATACTGATACCGATACAGATCTTGACACAGACACCGATACCGATGTAGATACGGATACGGATGTTGACACAGATACTGATACTGATACCGATACAGATCTTGACACAGATACCGATACCGATGTAGATACGGATACGGATGTTGATACAGACACCGATACCGATGTAGATACGGATACGGATGTTGA
>CALUYO010000002.1 GCA_944325005.1 Candidatus Gastranaerophilales bacterium
CTTACTCATCTATTCGTCGTAAGAATTATCAATTATTATTTTTGGAAATCACATATATATTTTGTAGAACAGTATCCTGTTTTTCAAATTATATTGGCTGTTGTTTTAGCGGTATTCTTTGGTGTGCTGACTTATCATTTTGTTGAAAAACCGGCTGCAAATTATTTGAAAAATTTATTTAATAATAATTCTGTGAAAAAAACTTCGGGGGGGGGGGCGCTCTTAGCCTCGTACTGTCTAATTTAGCTATTTGTTAAGGATTGAAAATGGAAAAATTTATACTTAAAAAAATATTTAAAATAATAAATTTAAAAACTCAAATTGATTTGATATTTTCTGAGCAGATTTCAATAAAAAATAATTTTGAAAGGCAGGTCAGTTATATTTGTTCTGATAAATTATCCGGAGCTAAGTATTGGCTTACTCTTGCTTTTTCTGAAGCCCAAAAATACAGACTAAGTAGAACAATCAAAAATATTACCGGTAACAGTGCTTTTTTACAGAAATACTTTGATGTAAATTTACCTGTAATCTCTGGTGAGTGTGATGGTACTGTTTTTATTTTGTATAAATATATTGAAAATGCTAAAAGGGCTCTTTCTTCTGATACTTATTATGATGATTTAATTAAAAAAATATATGATGAAAATTCTTATAAAGTAAAGTTAACACCGGATAAAGCTGATGAAATTATGAATAATATTATTAACGAAAGATGTCCGCAAGATACGCTTACAAGAGAGTTATTTGAAACTAATCAATATTTTATAAAATACAGAGATTTATTAAATACTTATGATGAGATTATTCTGGTTCCATCTCATTGTGATTTGAAAACTAATAATATTCTTGAAACCGGTAATAAAAAATATTTGATAGGTTTTGAGTTCGGCGGAATTGATTTACCGCTGGGGTTTGATTTATATTGTCTTAAACGTATCAGAAAAGATAAAGATTTGGAAAAAGTTCCCTATTATCAGCTTCATGAGTTGTTCTGGCAGTTTCACCATGTAAACGATAGGGCTCCATGGTTAAGATTTCATAACCCTATTGTTAAACTCGATAAAGATCGTCAATTTATAAAAGTATTGGAATGCGGGAAATTTACAACTATTGACATCCAGCAAAGATTTCCATATTACAGTTTTGATTTAATTATAGATTTTGAAGGCTCTCGAATTTCACCTGCCGCAGCGTTAAAATTAGTTAATCTTATAAAAAAGAAATATGATGATAAATTTATTGTACGATTTAAAAATTGCCCTTATATGTTTGACGGGTTACAGCAGGATGGGGAAAATTTACTTTCTTTTTCGGGTGTAATTAATAAAAAGTATAATGAACCTAGAAATTTTGTAGAGTATATTAAATCTACTCAAGCATACGAAAGTTACTCAAAAATCTTGCCTTATGTAAAGCCATACTGGTTCAGAGCTTTGCTTGCAGTATTAATTTGTATTCCAATCGGTTCACTGGATGCTGTTATTGCTCTTTCCTTAAAACCATATATGGATTTAGTTATGGTTGAAAAATCTGTAAATTCTCCCTGGTATATCCCGTTTGCAATTGTTGCTTTTACATCAGTGCAGGGTGTTTTAAACTATATGGCAACATATATGAATACATGGGTTGGGACGAAAATTACAAACGATTTAAAATTTGACCTGTACAAAAAAATGCTTACATTTGAAACCGCTTATTTTGATAAGAAAAAATCCGGTGATATTATTTTTAGATTTAACAACGACGCAGATGCTGCATGTGCGGGACTTCTTGATAATTTAAAAACTTTTGTATCAAGATTATTCTCTTCTTTATCTCTGGTTTGCGTTTTATTTTATAATTCATGGCAATTGGCATTAATAGCTATTTTTGTTCTTGGTTGTGCTTTTATGCCTCTAACAAAAATAAGAAAAAGAATAAAAGATGTACTGGATAAGTCTATATCAATTTCTGCTTTAATAATAACAGCTTATAATGAAAGTTTTAGCGGAAATAAAACAATTGCATCTTATAATCTTGATAAAATTCAGGAAAATAAATTTAAAAATATACTGGACAACTTATTTTCTTTAAAAATCAAGCTTGTACAGAGGACATCATGGCTCTCTCCTTTAATGCATGTAATTGTTTCAGTCGGTATAGGGCTTGCAATCGGGTATGGAAGCCACTTAATTATTACAAAGCATATAACCAGCGGAAACTTTGTTTCTTTTATTACTGCATTGATAATGCTGTATACTCCTATTAAGAATCTTGGCAATAACTTTAATTCTGTCCAATTTTCTTTCCTGGCAATAGAAAGAGTATTTTCTATACTTGATGCAAAGCCTAAAATAACAGACAAATCTGATGCTGTTGAATTGCACCAAATTGATTGTATAGAGTTTAATGATGTAAATTTCGAATACCTTAAAGACAGACCGGTGCTTAAAAATATAAATTTGAAAGTTAATTCGGGAGAAACAATTGCTTTTGTTGGAAACTCGGGAGGTGGTAAATCAACTATTGTAAATCTTATTCCACGTTTTTATGATGTAAAATCCGGTTCTATCAGTATCGATGGTATCGATATCAGAGATTTCATGTTAAAATCTTTAAGACAGAATATAGCCATTGTATTTCAGGATAATTTTTTATTTTCCGGTACTATTCGTGAAAATATTATGCTCGGAAATGAAAATGCTACAGAAAGTGAATTGCAGCAGGCTGTTAAAATGGCATATCTTGATGAATTTATTCAAAGTCTTTCAAGCGGTCTTGATACTCAGATTGGAGAAAGAGGTATTTTACTTTCAGGCGGACAAAAGCAAAGGGTTGCAATTGCACGTGCGTTTTTAAAAAATGCCCCGATTGTAATTCTGGATGAAGCGACTTCTGCACTTGATAATAAAGCTGAGGCGATTGTTCAGAAGGCTATTGAAAATTTAATGAAGGATAAAACAGTATTTGTAATTGCTCATAGGTTGTCTACAATTCAGAATGCTGATAAAATTGTGGTTATAAATGAAGGAAAAATTGTTGAAATTGGAACTCATGATGAACTTTTACAAATTTCAGAGGGGGCTTACAAACTTCTTTATAATGCGCAGTTTAAAAAAACAGCTTTTCCTGTCTAAAAGAATTATATTGTACAGTCTCTAATCCAGTCAAGATAGCTCATTGAACCATCTTTAATATCAAACGATATAATTTCAGGAACTTCGTAAGGATGGAGCATGGTAATTTTATTTTTGACTTCATTAAATAATTCTTTTTTAGTTTTAATAATTAGCATGTACTCTTCTTCTTTTTCTATTTTATCCTGCCATCTGTATATAGAGGTTATTTTGGGGATAATATTAGCACATGCCGCCAACTTCTCTTTAACTAAAAAATTTGCAATTGTTTCTGCGCTATTTTTGCTGTTTGTATTGCTTAAAATTGTGATATAGTGCATCATTTCTCCTGTTTTTATATTATGAAAAAAATTAGCCATTTGGCTATTAATATTTATGTTATAAATATTATTATACATTATTTTAAGCAAAATGTGGAGTATCTATGCAGCCATTTTTATCAGTATTAATTCCGACTTTTAACAGCGCCTGTAGCCTTTGGAGAACATTAAACAGTATTACTACACAGAGAGAATTTTTGTTTTCTGAAGATGTTGAGATTATAATTTTTGATAATTCTTCTGCTGATGCAACAAAAGAAGTGTGCGAAGAATTTATAAATAAATTTCCGTCAAAGGTTTTCTATTATTACAACGAAGGGATTTTGGGCGATAATCTTATTTCGGGTGTTAAATATGCAAAAGGCAGATTTATTAAATTTCATGCTTCTGACTGTCTGTTCCTTGAAAATTCATTAGGTAAAATGCTTGATGAGTTGAAGTATGCGGATGGCTCAGATTGTGCAGGTTGTTTTTTTTCGAATGGTTTTATTAAAAATTCTTTTATTGCTTTTAGTTTAAATGAAGTGATTTCAAATGTTTCTTCAGAGGTAGTATCTATTTCGGCTCACTGTTATAAAAAAGAATTTTTGGAATCCTCTTTCCTGCCTGTAAAACCTGAACAATTTGCTTTTATTGCAAGGCTTTTTGAACAAAAGTACAGAATGTATATTTCAAATATGGTTTGTTTCAAATCCGTATACATTCCTAAAAATGATTTAAATTATGTGATACAGGCCTTTAAATCTGAGTATTTGTCGGCCTTAAAAACAATAAAAGATAACAAATTTGTTTCAAATTGTATCTTTTTTAGAGAAAATTTTAGTGTTTTGTTTAAAAATATTAAAATTTTTAAGGATTATTTTCTATCCAGACTTATAATATTTAAGAAAAGGGCTTTAAAGGCCAGGCGTCCTGAAAATCTCTGGGAAAAATCTAATTTTGATAATCATACAAAGCTTATAGTTAATGGATCATTAGTATATAACATTGCTGTCGGCAAGGCATCATACGGAAAGATAAATGCTTTATTTTCCTCATACTTACCGGTAATGCTTATAATCGGAAATTATGTATCTATTGCTCCGGATGTGTTATTTATCCCTGCTTCCGAGCATGATTATAAAAATGTTTCGACCTATCCTTTTAAAGTAATGTCGCTGGGTGCTTCTTGCGAGGCGCTGTCAAAAGGTTCCATTATTGTTGAAGATGATGTTTGGATCGGAGCCCGTTCAATAATACTCTCCGGCGTACGGATAGGGCAGGGGGCTTTAATTGCGGCCGGCAGTGTTGTGACAAAAGATGTCGAACCTTACTCAATTGTCGCAGGAAATCCTGCAAGGCATATTAAGTATCGTTTTGAACAAGATGTGATTGAAAAATTAAAGAGCTTAAATATCGGTATGTTGACACAAGATGTTATCGAATGTAATATTAATGCTATGTATAATAACTTAACACAAGATAATGTTGATGAAATTGTAAAATTATTCGAGTAACAGGGGTTATGATGAAGGTAGTTATTTTAGCAGGCGGATTAGGAACCAGACTGGCAGAAGAAACGGATTTGAAGCCGAAACCAATGGTAGAAATTGGCGGTAAACCAATATTGTGGCATATTATGAAAATTTATTCATATTATGGTTTCAATGATTTTGTTATTTTAACGGGATATAAGTCGCATGTAATTAAAGATTATTTTATAAATTACTATACTAGATATTCTGATATTACAGTTGATATGGCCAATAATACAGTTGAAGTTCACAAAAACAGACATGAACCATGGAAAGTTACAATGCTTTATACAGGTCAGAATACAATGACCGGCGGCAGAATAAAAAAAGCGCAAAGTTATATCGGAAGCGAACCGTTTCTTCTTACATATGGCGATGGAGTTGCAGATGTAAATATAAATGAGCTGATTAAATCTCATAAAAAATCAAATAAAATTGTTACTATGACTGCAGTTCAACTTCAAGGAAGGTTCGGGGCTCTTGTTATAAAAGACAATAATATGATAACTTCATTCATGGAAAAACCCAAAGGTGAAGAAAGCTGGATAAATGGCGGATTTTTTGTTTGTGAACCTGAAGTTTTTGATTATATTAAGGATGGCGATTCTACAATTTTTGAAAGGGCTCCGCTGGAAAATCTTGCTAAGGATAACCAGCTGAATGCATATAAACATGGCGGTTTCTGGCGTCCTATGGATACCCTAAGGGATAAAAAAGATTTAACTGAAATGTGGTTAAATAATGATGCCCCATGGGCTATCTGGAATAAGGAGCCTGTTAATGCCTGATATTATTCTTTCTATTTGTATTCCGACATATAATAGAGGAAGAATTCTCTATGAGAATATAAAAAACTGGTTAAAGACCAGTAATCAAAATTTTGAAATAATAGTGTCTGATAATTGTTCTGATGATAATACATTAGAACTTTTAAATTCAATAGATGATAACCGCCTTGTAATTTTAACTAATGAAAAAAATATGGGCGGCTTTATTAATGGAAATCGAACTTTACTTTCTGGCCGCGGCAAATATTTAATGTATTTGACTGATAAAGATCTTATTTCTATGGAGTATTTTGATGATATTATAGAGACTTTAAAAAACAATGATTTTGCGACGGGCAGGTTTGTTTTGAATTATAAACAAAATAACTGTTATTTGCGCAGATATACTTCAAAGATAAAAGCACTCAGGACTGTTTGTTTTGCTGTAAATCATCCTTCCGGCATTATTCTAAATCGTGAACTGCTTCATTCAAAACGAATTTTGGGAAGAGTTGCCGCCTACGGAGCAACAGTTCGTCCTTTTTTCTCTGACTTTATTACGACACTTCTCGGTGAATATGGCGATGTTGTGCACTTTGAAGTACCTTTTTTAGAATTTGTACCTCCACCTTTCAACGGAATGAAACATTCCTATACTTATTCGCAAAATCAAAATAATTTATTTTTTATGCCTGCATTTAGATTTAAGGTTTTTGAAGTGTATTTAAAGTTTTTAAAACAGGAAGTTAAACTATCTTATTTTGAACGTCTTATATTGATTAAGCGGATTATAAAAGATTTGTTTATTTATTCAACTCAAGAATATATAAGAATATTAAATATAAAATCTATTTGTGATTGGTATTGCCTGTCAGATGATTTTGTAGAGGGGGAAAAAAAGAAACCTCTGGAGAGGCTCTTTATTATAAGATTGCTCAAATGTAAAAGTTTTGATTCTATATTTGAGTATTTATTTGCAGTAATCAATTTTTTTATGTTTTACTTAAAACGAAATTCTCAGAGGATTCTAAAAAATAATGTCAAATGTTATGGTTAATGAAGTAAAAAATATTATGTTAACGGGTGCAACAGGTTTTTTAGGCAGCCACCTGCTTAAAGGTATTCTAAACAAGACCGGTTGCAATATAATTATACTGAAAAGATCTTTTTCCAATACTGATAGAATTGCGGAACTTTTTGAAGTGCCACGCATTAAGTCTTACGATATTGATAAAGTATCGCTTGAACTTGTATTTGAAGAAAATAAAATTGATACAATTATTCATTGTGCAACAAATTACGGACGTATGGAAAATTCATGTTACGGCGTGCTTGAATCAAATTTGATGTTTCCCATAAAACTTTTGGATTTGTCTGTAAAATATGGGGTTAAAATTTTTATAAATACGGATTCTTATTTTAATAAAGAAAATATGTCCTATTCCTATCTTTTAAATTATGCACTCTCAAAAAAGAGTTTGCTTCTGTGGCTGAAATATTTTTCTAAAAATATTAAAGTTGTAAATATGGTTCTGGAGCATATTTATGGAGAGGACGATCGTGAAGATAAATTTGTTTCCCAGATGCTTAATAAAATTGCGGTAAAGCAGGTTGACTCAATTGATTTAACCTATGGAGATCAGAAGCGTGATTTTATTTATGTTGATGATGTTGTTGATAACTATATAAAAATTTTTGAATTTGCCGGTAAACATTCTTTCAGATACCGTACTTTTGATATTGGAACTGGGGCCGCTGTTTCTATTAAGGATTTTGTTAAAGAAATTAAAGAGATATCAAATAGCACTACAGTCCTAAATTTTGGCGCATTGCCGTACAGGGAAGATGAAATAATGTGTTCATGCGCAGATATCGTTGAACTTCAAGACATCGGGGGGGGGGCGAAATATACTTTTAAGCAGGGATTAAGAAAAACCATAGAGAGGTTAAAGCAGCATGTTTAATAATGTTTATAGAGGAAAAAAAATTTTTTTGACGGGTCATACCGGATTTAAAGGAAGCTGGCTGGCATTGTGGCTTGTTAAATTAGGCGCAAGAGTATGCGGTTATTCGCTTGCTCCAAACACGCATCCTTCAATGTTTTTAGAATTAAATATTTCTGAACAAATTGAAAAGAGTGTAATCGGTGATATTCTTGATGCAAAGAATTTGGAAAAAGCAATCTCTGATTTTCAGCCTGATATTGTTTTTCATCTTGCAGCACAGCCGCTTGTCAGGTTATCTTATTCTGAACCTGTTTTAACATATCAGACTAATGTTATCGGAACTTTAAATGTTCTTGAAGCCGCAAGAAAATGTAAGTCGGTAAAGGCATTTGTCAATGTTACCACTGATAAGTGCTATGAAAATAAAGAAGTTGCGAGAGGTTACAAAGAGGATGAGCCTATGGGCGGTTATGATATGTATTCATCTTCTAAGGGGTGTGTTGAGATTATGTCAGCTTCATACAGGCGTTCTTTTCTTATGGGCGAAGGAACTTTTGCAATGGCAACTGCGCGGGCAGGTAATGTTATAGGTGGCGGCGATTGGGCTCTGGACAGATTGATTCCGGATTGCGTTATTGCAATAAATAAGGGTGAGAAAATAGAAATTAGAAATCCTGTTGCTGTCCGTCCCTGGCAGCATGTTCTTGAACCTCTTTCCGGTTATTTACTACTTGGACAAAAACTTTTGGAAAATGGTAAAAAGTATGCTGAGGGGTTTAATTTCGGTCCGGATGAAAATAATGTTTTGCATGTTTCAGATGTTGCGCAAAGGGTTGTTGATTTTTACGGAAAAGGCGAAGTTATTGTTCAAAAACGCGATAATTTACATGAGGCCGGACTTTTAATGCTGAATATTGAAAAAGCTCAAAAAGTTTTAGGCTGGACTCCTTCACTTACTGCAGATGAGGCTGTAAGAGAGACTGTTGAATGGTACAAGGCATTTTATGCCGGTAATATTGATATGCTTAAATTTACTTTTGTTCAGATTAAAGAATATTCTGATAGAATTAATTGGAGTTAGTTTTAAGATATTTTTGGATATTTTGTATAACCGAAAGATACAGGTCAATTTCTTGTTCTTTAGAAGAATTAATTATCTGTACCAGCTTTTCTTTTGATTTGCTGATTGTGATATTTTCTTTTTCCGATTTAAAGTCTTTCATTTCTATATTTAAGGCTTGTAAAATTTTCATGAAATTATCAAAAGTCGGAAAGTGAACACCTGCTTCTATTCTGGATATTTGTTTTTCGTGGATATTTACTTTTTCTGCAAGCGCTTCTTGAGTTAGTCCTGCAAGTTGTCTGAAATGTTTAAGTTGTCTGCCGATTTCTTTTTTATCCATAAATTTCCTTGATTAATTTATTTCATCTTATTTTAAATTTGTAAAATGAATAACAATGAAAAACATTACCTTTTATTATTGACAAGTAATGTATTTTATTACATGAATATAGTACTGGAGGATATGAAATGTCTTATAAATCAATAAATATTGCGTTTGCTGCTGATGAAAATTATATTCAGCCAATGTCTGTTGTGATTGCTTCAATTTTGAAAAATGCAAATAGTGATGATAACTTGAAATTCTATATATTATGTAATGATGTTTCAGATTCTAGCAAGAAAAAGTTAATGAATTTGAAAAAAATAAAGGATTGTGATATTTCGTTTTTTGACATTGACAGCTCTGAATTCCAATCTTTTAATATTATGCCGGGAAGTCATATAACACTTACTGCATATTTTAGAATGAAACTTCCAACAATTTTGTCTGATATAGAAAAAATACTATATCTTGATTGCGATTTAGTTGTAAAAACAAGTTTAAGTAAGCTTTTTTATATTGATATATCAGATTACTATATTGCAGCTGTTGAAGATATAGGGTGTACTTATTGTCGAAAATATCGTAAAGATATTTTACCTTATGATTATTTATATATTAACAGTGGAGTTCTTCTTATCAATCTTGCTGAGTGGCGGAAATATAATGTTCACAAAATGCTTTTAGAAACTGCAAAGTCGGGTATTAATCATTTTCAGCATGATCAGGAGATTATTAATATTGTGTGCCATGATAAATGCCTCTCGCTTGATTTAGCATGGAATGTTCAGGATAGTTTTTTTAGAGATGATTTAATTGTACAAACTAATCCTAATGCTGAATATATAAAAGAGTGTGCTAAAAAGCCGAAAATTATTCATTATACTTATTTATTTAAGCCTTGGGCAGATGTTAAAATGCCTATGGCAAAAGAATGGTGGTATTATAATAAATTTACGCCTGAACCTATGAAAATGAATATTGTTCAAAAAATAGATTTTTTTTGTCCGTTTTTGTGGAATATTTTTAGTGTTAAAAAGATTAATAATAAGATAATTATCAGGATATTAGGTATAAAAATATCATTTTCTTGCAAAAAACATTAAAATAGTATTAATATTTTCTGTTGATGATATAATTTTCTTAGATTATATAAGAGGGATTATTGTATGGAACAAGAATTACGAAATAGGGTTAGAGATGCTGTAAGAGAATATTATAATGAGGTTTTTGCTAAACCTCGGGAGTTTAAATATATTCCGGCTTCAGGGAAACTCCTTGGATGTGAAGAATTGGAAGCCATGGTTGATGCTTCGCTTGATATGTGGTTGACGGCAGGAAGATTTAACGATGAATTCGAAAAAGAGTTTGCTAAATACCTCGGAGTTAAATTTGCTCTTTCCACAAATTCCGGTTCAAGCGCTAATTTGCTGGCGTTATCCGCACTTACATCCTATAAGCTTGGAGAGAGAAGATTAAAGAAGGGGGATGAAGTTATATCGGTTGCAGCGGGTTTTCCGACAACAATTAATCCTATTATCCAACAAGGCCTTATTCCTGTTTTCATTGACTGTGAAATAGGTACTTATAATATTGATGCTGAAAAAATTGAGGAAGCAATCACTGATAAAACAAAGGCTGTATTTTTAGCACATACTCTCGGTAACAGCTATGATCTTGATAAAATCAAACAGATTTGCGATAAATATAACTTATGGCTTATTGAGGACAGTTGTGACGCATTAGGCGGTGAATACCGCGGCAAGAAACTTGGAACAATAGGACATATAGGTACTTACAGTTTTTATCCTGCGCATCATATGACTATGGGTGAAGGCGGAGCTGTTGTAACTGATGATCCTCAATTGTATAGAATAATTATGTCTTTTAGAGATTGGGGACGCGATTGCTGGTGTAAACCTGGAAAAGACGATACTTGTAAAAAACGATTTCAGATGCAGCTCGGAAATCTTCCGTTCGGCTATGATCATAAATACACTTATTCTCATATCGGGTTTAATCTGAAAATTACTGATTGGCAGGCGGCTCTTGGATGCGCACAATTAAAAAAACTTCCTCAGTTTATTGAAAAAAGAACGCATAATGCTCGTTACCTTATGAATAAACTGTCTGATTTAAAAGATTATTTAATATTACCAGAGGTAAAGGAAGGTGTAAAACCCTCCTGGTTTGGTTTTTTGATTTCAACTAAACCACCTCTTTCAAAGCAAAAATTGGTTGAATACCTTGAAAGTAACGGGGTTGGTACGCGCCAGCTTTTTGCCGGTAATATTTTGCGCCAGCCTATGATTGTTGAAAATGATGTTCAATTAAGAATAGGAAATTCAGCAATTCTAAGTGCAAAGGATATAACTGAAGAACATTATAAATTACTGCCAAATACAGATTTTATTATGAATAATACTTTCTGGGTCGGTGTTTTCCCTGCACTTTCAGAGAAAGAACTTGATAAAACTTCTGATTTAATTCACAAATTTGTTGAGGAAAACAAATAATATGAATATTTTATTAACAGGTTCAGGCGGATTTATCGGACGTAATTTAAAAGAGTATTTGCAAGATAAATATACTCTTTTGTGCCCGCGTAGTTTTGAACTTGATTTAACTGATGATGCCGCTGTAAGAAAATATTTTTCCGGTAATTGTATTGACTTTATTATACATTGCGCTACAACCGGCGGAGCAAGAGGTATTCAGGATAAAGAAACTACTATTGACGATAATCTTTCTATGGTTAATAACCTTCTTAAATATAAAAGAGACGGGGTGCGGGTAATTCTCTTTGGCTCCGGTGCTATGTATGATAAGTCCAGAAATTTGCATAAAGTAAAAGAAACTGAAATCGGTAAATTTTTGCCGTATGATTTGTATGGTCAGTCTAAAGTAAAAATTGCAGAAATTGCATCAGGTCGTGATGATGTCCTTTGCTTGAATATTTTTGCATGTTACGGTTATAACGAAAAGGAAACACGCTTTCCAAGTTACGCTATAAATCAGGTTATAAAAGGCGAAGATATAATTATTAATCAAAATGTTGTTTTTGACTATCTGTTTGCCGAAGATATGCAGAAAATTGTCGAGTATTTTATTATGCAAAAGCCGCTGAATAAAATTATTAATATCACGCCTACGGAAAGCGTAAGCCTTGTCGAAATTGCAAAGACGGTAGTTGAGATATCGAGGGGGGGGCAATTTTCTGAGATTAAAGTTAAAAATCCAGTCATGAATAATGAATATACCGGTGATAATTCTTTATTGCTTAAGGAAATACCGAATTTTAAGTTTACATCAATGCATGACGGACTTTTTAAATTATACAATTATATAAAAACATTAAGTTTGGAGACTGCCAGATGAAAAAATATATTATGTTTGATTTGGACGGTACGTTAATTGATTCTTCTAAAGATGTTACAAGGTTATTGATAAAATCATTGTGCGACTGCGGTTATCCTGTATCACCGGATACATATATAAAAATAGGGCCGCCGTTAAATCAAATGATTAATGCTACGGTTCCTTCGGTTACCCCGGAAGATAATAAAAAGGTCGTAGAGCATTTCAGGAAATTATATAAAGATAGTGGAACAGTTATGACTTTCCCTTATGAAGGTATTATTAATTTGTTGAAACAATTACGCAGAGATGACTGCAAGATTTTTATAGTTACCTATAAACCACGCCCTATGTGCAAAGAGTTACTGCAAAAGTTTTTTGACGGTCTTTATGATGATCTTGTGACCCCGACGGATATTGAAGATTTTGAAGATGGAAAAACAAAAGTCGATATGTTTAAACTTTTGTTAAACAAATGGCAGATTTCTCCTTGCGATTGTGTTATGATAGGAGACGCCAAAAGTGATATTGAATGTGCTAATGCTTCGGGTATTATCTCAATTGGTGCAGAATACGGGTATGCGCAAGATAATGATTTGATAAATGCGAATTATCTGGTATCAGATGTAGAAAAATTGTATGAATGTATCAGGAATATATAAGGAGAAGAAATGAAAAACAATATTTTTGAAGATTTATTTGTTCTGGAACTTGCAAATAATCACTGGGGTGACGTTGAAAGGGGAAAAAAAATTATAACCGATTTTTCACGTATAGTTAGATTTAATAATATTAAGGCTGCTATTAAACTACAGTTCAGAGATGTTGACCATTTTATTCATAAAGATTTTAAAGATAGACAAGATATAAGATATATTAAAAAAACCATGGCCACGAAAATGTCTGACGATGATTATGCTGTTCTTGTTGATGCAATAAGAAAGGCCGGATGTATAACCATGTCTACTCCTTTTGATGAAAGATCTGTTGACCTGTGTGTAAATTTGGGCGTGCAGATTATTAAAATAGCGTCATCAGATATTAATGACTGGGTTTTAATTGAAAAAATTGCAAAAACAAGAAAACCTGTTATTGTTTCTACAGGCGGTTCTTCTCTCAAGGATGTTGATGATCTTGTAACTTTCTTTGATAACAGAAATATTCCTCTTGCTATTAATCATTGTATATCTAAATATCCTTCACAAAAAGGTGAATTGGAACTTAACCAGATTGATTTCCTTAAAGCCCGGTATCCTGAACATGTAATAGGATTCTCTACGCATGAGGGGAATGAAGATCTTGAAATTCCTATGTATATCGCTTATGCAAAAGGGGCAAGAACTTTTGAACGTCATATTGATATTGATTATAATAACGTTCCTGTTTCGCCTTACTGTTCAAAACCTGAGGATTTAGACAGATGGGTTAAAGCTTACCATAAAGCTAAGGAAATTTGCGGTGCTCCTGCAGGGTATAAAAGAATTGCAGATAAAAAAGAAACAGATTATCTGGATGCGTTAGTAAGAGGAGTTTATGCAAAGAGAGATTTCAAAGCAGGTGATGTACTACATGATGAAGATGTTTACCTTGCTATACCCCTTCAAAAAGGACAGATTTCTTGTAGAGAGTTAATGCGTGGTGAGGTCTTGTTGAGAGATATCTCAAAGGATGAACCAATTAAAATTGATGATATTGATTCTCCATATGCTTATAACCAATCTTTAAAAGAAAAAATCTATAACAGAGGACTCGAGGTTTAATAAATGTCGAAAATAAAACTTTCTGATTACGTTGCCAAAAGGCTTAAGGAATTTTATGGTGTACAAAATCTGTTTATGGTTTCTGGAGGAGGCGCTATGCATCTGAATGACAGTTTTGGCAGATTTATTCCTTATATTTGCAATCATAATGAACAGGCCTGTGCAATAGCTGCAGAAGGTTATGCCCGTGTAAATCAGGAACTTGCTGTTGTAAATGTAACAACAGGTCCCGGGGGACTTAACTGTTTAAACGGAGTTTTTGGAGAATGGACTGATTCTGTGCCGGTTCTTTATATATCCGGTCAGGTTAAATTCTCAACTACTATAGCTTCATGCCCTAATCTTCAATTGCGACAGCTCGGAGATCAAGAAGTCGACATTGTGAGTGTCGTTAAGCCGTTGACAAAATATGCCATAATGGTAACAGAACCTGATGAAATAAAGTATCATCTTGACAGAGCAATCTATGAGGCTACAAATGGAAGAAAAGGCCCTGTCTGGCTTGATATTCCAATTAATGTTCAGGCAGCATTGATTGATGAAAATGAGCTAAAAGACTTTGTGCCCCCGGAAAAATCGGTTTATGATTTAAAAATACAGAAAGTTCTTGAAAAACTCAGATCCGCAAAGCGTCCTTTGCTTATTGCCGGTCATGGGATAAGACTTGCTGGCATGACAGAAGTTTTCAGAGATATTATTGATAACTTTGACATTCCTTTTGTCACAACATTTAACGGATTTGATATTATACCGTCAAATCACAAAAATTTTGTCGGCAGAATCGGTACAATAGGGCAGAGATGCGGAAATTTTGCACTTCAAAATGCAGATCTGGTAATATGCCTTGGTACAAGAAATAATATTCGTCAGGCAAGTTATAATTTTGAAAATTTTGCAAAAAATGCTTATTTAATTTCTGTTGATATTGATAATGCGGAGTTGGACAAACCTACTGTTATTCCGGATTTAAAAATAAATGCGGATTTAGCTGATTTTTTACCTGAATTTGCTAAACACGTTGAAAAATCTAATAGCTGGTCAATAGAGTGGCTTCCTTTTTGTAAAAAGCTTCAAAATCGATATTCCTTTGAGAATACTCCTGAGTATCAGCAAGCTGGTGATAAAATTAATGTTTATCATTTTATAAGGCGTGTAACTGAATTGATGAAAGAAGATGATGTTTGTGTAATGGCAAATGCAACAGCAACAATTTGTACATTTCAAACAGCAATTGTTAAGGAAAGACAGCGTTTCTTTTCTAATTCAGGTGATGCTTCAATGGGGTATGATTTGCCTGCTTCTATTGGTGCGTGTATAGCAGCAGGCCGGAAAAATACGGTTTGTTTTGCAGGTGATGGTTCAATTATGATGAATTTGCAGGAACTTCAAACGATTAAACATCATAATTTGCCTGTGAAGATATTTTTGTTGAATAATGACGGTTATATTTCAATAAAACAAACTCAGAATAATTTCTTTGAAGGCAGAAATACTGGAGCCGGTGTTACAAGCGGAGTTAGTGTTCCTGATTTTGTTAAGGTTGCCGGTGCTTTTGGTATTGAAACATTCAGATTGTCAGATCCTTCAGAAGTTGATAATGCTGTTAGAAAAGTGCTCTTGGCCGATAATCCGGTTCTTTGTGAAGTTATGGTAAATCCTGACTATATATTTACACCGAAATTATCTTCAAGAAAACTTGCGGACGGGACTATGATTTCTCCTTCGTTAGAGGATATGTTTCCGTTTCTTGCCAGAAATGAATATCAGGAGAATTTACTTGTAAAGTAAAAATAAATAAATAAGGAATTAAGAATATGAATAATTTTAAAAGACCTTTTTTTCTTCATGGCGGTTTTATTACCTCTGAAGATGATATAAGTAGCATAGATAATTTGTATAATAATTTAACAGAGAATATTGGAAACGGTTATATAATTTATTCCTTACTAAATGAACTTTATGGGAAAACTATAGTCCCGAACCAGACTCTTCTTTTGTATGCAGATATAAAAAGGGATATTCCCGTTATAAACGAACAGAGTTCTTGTGCAATATTAATGCTTCAGGATTTTATAAGACCAAAAGAAGTTCAGTTTGATATTGATTATGATTTGTGGTATAACCTTATATCAAAAATTAAGGTGCCTTTGTTCTTTCCGAGCCTTGGTATTAATTCTTTTGACGGTATAAAAGAGCTGCACAAAAGATTGAGTCCAGAGCTTGTAAGGATTTTAAAACTTGTTTCGGATAAAACAGAATTAATAGGTGTAAGAGGCTATGAATCGCAGGAGGTCCTTCATAATCTCGGTATTGACAATGTACATGTTATAGGCTGTCCGAGTTTCTTTAAAAATGGTCCCGACAGGTTTATTACTAAAAAAGAAAACTTAGATTTGAATAATGTTGTTTTTTCAAGTGATTATAATCTTGAAATAATAAAAAATCGTCCTGTAGTAATCCAGGGTAACAACAAGGAATTATGGGATGTAATGTGTTTTGATAAGTCCATTAAAAATATTCAACCTTATAATATGGATATTCTTTTGAATTCAAAACCTGTAATGTTTTCGGATAACAGAAGCTGGGAAGAGTATCTGTCAAAATTCGATTTTTGTCTGGGTACACGCCTTCATGGAGCAATAGTTGCCTTAAACAGCGGAACTCCGGCGGTATGCGTAAATATTGATGCCAGAGCTATGGAACTTTGTTCTTATTTGAAAATCCCTTGTTTCCCAGAATACTTGCATGAAAAAAATATTCAAAAAATTTATGATGCTTGTGATTTTACTGAAATGAATTCAAATTATAATAAACTTTATGAAAATTTTGTTAATTATCTTGAAAAGTCCGGATTAAAGAATGCTGTCGGGGGGGGGGCAATTTTAAGCTCGTTGCCGGAATTTAGAAGCCCTAATATAAAATGTGAGCTTTCAATTGCTAATAAGAGACGCTTGTTTATCGAAAAATTAAAATTAAATTTATTATCTAAAACGAAAACAAAAACTCATAGAATATTCAGGGTCTTAGGCTTTAAAATTACTGTTAAACGAAAAAAAAGGGTAAAAATTAAGGGGAATTAATTTTCCCCTAATTTCTTATATACTTTTTGCAAATTCTTTTATTCTTTCAATATCCTGCAAACCTTCTTTTGAAGCCCCTGAAAGTCTGTCACCTGTCCATATTACTTCCAGGCCTAAATTGTTCGCGGACTTATAAATAATTCCTGCGGCTCTAAGCATATCATCTTTTATGAGATGAGGTGTAAATGTCGTAAATTCTCCTTCTTTTGTTTTAAAATACTCATCTCCATCTTTCGCAATCGCTCTCATATCTGCATCTATAATAACGTATGTTTTATTAGGATTTTCTAAACTTACCCTCCTGCAAATATCTATAAAACCGTATATATCTTTATCAGAAGTATTTGAACCGTCTTCAAGAAGTATATATTTCAGATAAATTGTGTCAAAAATGTCTTCTTGAGCACTTCTGATTATGTTATTGACAACATCATCGAATGCATCTCTATTTCTGATTTTTGTGTATGTTTCACGGGTTCCGCAGTCAATGGATGTTTTTAGTGTTGTCTTAATTTTTTTCTGCTTAAAAATTGGAATTATGTCATTAACCCGATTGGAAAGAGCGTAATTAGATACAAGTACTATTCCTCCTTTAGGGTAATTTTTTGCCATAAAACTATATGTTTTATCAATGTTATTCAAGAGCAAGGGCTCGCCGCCGCCGAGTTCAAGCTGTATATTTTCTTTAAATAGTCCTATTTTATGGAAGTTTTGTATCGCAGCATAAAGATCTGCTGTTCTTGGATCAAGTTTGGCATATTGTTCATTTTTTTGAAAAAAGCAGTAACAGCATTTCAAATTACATGTTGTATGCGGATGATATATTAAGTAACTAATTTTGCCTATATCAATTTTTTTAGCAGGCTTCTGTATTAAGCACTCACAGCCTTCACATTGTGGTGCCATACCTTTATTTATATCTTCATATAATTTAATTCTGTTTTTTTGAATGTCATTATAGGTCAGTTCATCATAGTTATATTTTTTATCAACAAGAATCGGTACGGCTCTGGTGCAGCAGGCATAAATATGGTTTTCTCGCATTGGAATTATGCCTGCCTGATTACTGTCAAGCCAGTAACAAACCTTTTTTAATCCTCTTCTTTTTACTTTTAGCTTAATTCCGAATATGTTGAATATTTTGTGTGTATTTGTTTTTTTTATTGAAATAATCTTTTTTCTTAGCTTTTTTAAAAGTTTATGGTAAGGTATCATTAAAATCCAGCTGAATATTTGTTTTAAAAAAGCTTTACAGTTATTATCTCCCAGTTCGCACATTAATTCAATCAGCTCTTTTTGTTGTTTTTTGCTTGTCCCAAGTAAAATTTCAAAGATATTATAAATATAGCCGTTGTTTTCACTTAAAAAATATCTCATGGAATCTTTAAAGCTGGAGCCCATACACAGGACATCACAGCATTCTTCCTTTGTCTTTTTATCTTCTATAAGCTGGTAGGCTGCAATATACGCAGAAAGAAGTTGAAAGTTATCCATTTTATGGTATATCCATTTTTTAGGATTGCGTATCATATTACATTTATCATTGTAAGTTTGAATTACAATCTTATGTTCTGGCACATATATTTTCCCATGTTGATTTAAAATCGCACAATTGAGCGCATGTTGAGGACAAAATGTATAGGATATTCCGTATGCATTTTGGATAACTTCTGAAGTTATATGTTTTGTATTATAAATAGATGTAGAAAGAAAAACTTCTTCATTTAATATATATGGAGTTGTTTCATTTCTTACTCCGTCTGTGAAAGTTGTATGAACGATATCGTAGTCTTTATTGAGAGCACTTTCAATTTCAGACCAGTATTTAAAATTATATTTGTCGTCGTCGCCTAATATCCATAGCCATTTTTTTGAAGCCATTTCAAATGCTCTGATAATATTTCCTGATATCCCGATATTATACTTGTTTCTAATGTATTTAAAATTCGTGTGAGAGGAACAAAAATTTTCGCACAGCTCTTTTGTTCCATCGTTTGATGCATTATCAATAATAATAAAATTAAAGTTTTTAATCGGAGAATTTTCAGCTGAAAGACTTTCCAATGTATGTTTTAATTTTATCTTGCGATTATATGTTATAATTATTATTTCCAGTTCATTATTTAATGACATTATATATCCTTTATAATTTTTGCTATCGCATGTAGAAGCTGCGTATCTTTAGTATTTAGTTCTGGCAATATCTGTATAATATTCTTTTTCAATATCGATTCATCTTCTAAATGATCGTAATTAAACAAATCTTTTATCTCACAATCATATACTTTAGCCAGTTTAACCAATGTTGAAAGTGAAGGAAATGATTTCCCACTTTCAATTTGTGCGACCTGTCTCTGGTTGATATCTATTTTTTCCCCTAAGACGAATTGTGTATAATTTTTACTTTGTCTTAGTTGTTTAATCCTCTTTCCTAAGAGGATTTTCACCTTTTTATCATCCATAACAGCTCCTTTTGTTATTATATTTTCCTGAATAATTAATAAAAATGTTATTGCATATTGTAATTTATTTATAATTATGATATTCTATCTTGTATGATTTTTGTTGAAGGGTGTATGGAAGACAGACTTGGTTTAGAGATTTTTATAATTACATATAACAGGAGAGAGAAATTACAAAAAACTCTTAATCAAATTTTTGATATAAATAGCCCTGTTAGAAATTTTGATATAAAAATTATTGATAATTCTTCAAATGATGGTACTGGGGAACTTTGTGCAGAGTACAAAAAACGTTTCCATAATATTACTTATCTGTGTAACAATAGAAATGTGGGTTTATCTGGAAATATTATAAAACCTTTTGAGCTTGCATCAAAAAAATGGCTGTGGATTTTGTGTGATGATGATGAATTTGATTGGACGCATTGGAGTGAAATTGAAAATGCTTTAAAATGCGAAGAAAATGCTATTGTAATGGCTGAGCGTCTGACAGATTATAACAAAATTTCACTGCCTGTTCTTATTAATGAATTTTCTTTTCTTCCGGCTGCAATTTATAATACAGCTAATATTACGCCTGCAGTTTTACAAAAAATGTATGTAAATGCTTACACATTGTTTCCGCACATGGCACTTGTTTGTGAGATAGTAAATGAAGGTAAAAAGATTTTTGTTCCCGAACATGTTCTTGTGAAACAGTCATTTGATCTTGAAAAAGATAATAAGCAATATGCAAGAGGTGCAGATAATAAGCTTCATTTCAGACAAAAAAGATTTCATTTATTCTGTGGTTTTGCCAATTCTTTCAGAATGCTAAATGATAAAAATTTAAGATATAAATGCTGCGAAAATTTTATGCTGGGATATCCTTTTAGTGAAGCGATGTCATTATTTTTGGCTCATAATGGTTTGGATATTAATAATTTATTTGATTTATTTTGTGCGTTTAGCTTACGACAAAACATTATTTTTTCTTTATTGATAGTTAAATATATTTTAAAAAATATATTTTTTATAAGTGTAACACGTGAGAGAATTTATATAGCGGTATTAAAAAAATTAAAAATTAGATTAAATTTAACAAGGAGATATGAAAATGCATGAATTTAAACCGGATGATATAGTAAAAAGTTGTGATGCAATTGAAGCAGGATGCAGACTTCATCCTGAGGGTATGGGTTGTTGCTACAAGCTCCCTGTTATGTCCCCTATTATCGTAACTTCAGAAGAGATTAATTCTCCGGAATTTTCTCATGAAATGATTGTTAATAAAAGAAGACAGCTTTTTGAGGCTCTAAACGGTTTAAATGATGGTATGGATACTGGTTCTTGTAAGACCTGTGCCTGTTTAAAGGAGAAAAAATATAAGGATGTAAATTTTGAATATCTTGGAGGGTGTAATATTGAATCATCTTTTAATATTGCGCCGAGTTATAGTTGTAACTTAAGATGCAGTTATTGTTATTTAAAAGAAACTGCTAACGGGCATTATCATCCTGCAACTTATAATATTATTGATGTATATGATAAATTCAGAGAAAAAGATAGAATAAAACCTGCTCCCTGGATTCAATATAACGGAGGAGAGCCCACATTAGATAAAGATTTTGAGAAAAACCTTGACTATATGGTTAAATATATGGGGACTGTTTGTATTTTCTCAAATTCTACAAATTATAGTCCGCTTGTAGAAAAATATCTTGCTGAAAATAAAATTTTCTATGAAACTTCTGTAGATGCGGGAACTGCTTCTACTTATAAAAAAATTCATGCTGCTGATGCTTATATGAGGGTTTTAAGTAACATTATAAGGTATGTAAAAACAGGTACCAATAATGTTTTCGTTAAATACATAGTGCTTCCGGAAAATATGACAGATGATGATTTATGGGGATTTGTAATGGCTATGGCTGCAATTAAGCCGCCTCATGTTTATATCGCATCTGAATATGTCTGTGGCGACGACTTTAAAATACATCCGGAAAGTTATAAATTTGCTGCTAAGATGTGGTATATGTTGGAAAAATACGCGGGCATAACTCCATATCTGCCGACAGATGATGAAGCAAGTGATGAACAGTACGTAAAATATTCTCAGGATGTAAAAGCTGAATATGCAAGGCTTGTTAAAGAGAATCCTATTACGGACGAATACAATCTTAATAAAAAATGCTGCTGTAAGAATAAAAAGAAGCTTTCTTTGAGAAAACGTTTATTTTCAATAGTTAAAGACAATAATCACAGAGTTATAAGATTGGCCGGCTTAAAAGTTGCTTTAAAAACGAAATAACGATTTAGCGGGAATTAATTATTTTCTCAGGGGCTGAAGTTTCTATTTACTTTTGGCAAAATAAAATTTTAGACCTAATATTGTAATCTTTTTACTTTTTATTTCATTGTCATTACTATTTTTAACTGAAAACAGTTCCTGTGAAAATTTTTTAAATTCTTTTTTCATAATATACTTTTTATTCTTAATACCAAGAATTTTATAATTTTGTGCTTCAATAATTCTCGAAAACATTCTTTCCAGTGTATGAGCAATTGTTTCTCTTCCACTGGTTTCTTGTTTTTCTGGAAAGTCTGACTCCGTTAAATTCATTTCTTTTATTTTGGCAAAACAGTTTGCTCGTGCTATAAACATGGTTCCCGCTACAAATATTCCTTTTTGCGCAGGTATCCGGTATTTTGAGCACATTTCAGAAAATAACCTGTTATCTTCCGCGTATTTGTCTCCCATTTGTGATAGAGTTGATAGTGATGCAATCATTCCGATCTTTGGATGCAGATTTAACTGATATAAATTGTTGTTAAAAATCAATTTACTTCCAAGCAGCGCATCTATTAAGAGATTTCTCCAGGTAAATCCTTTGCCGAATTCCCATGCTTTTTCTTTTCTGTAATTCTTAGTGTGAATTTTTAATATGTAGTCATAGTTTTTCAGGTCTACTAGATTCAAAACATATATAAAAGGCCAAATATCGTAGCCGGTATTTTTTACTTTAATAATTTGTGCATCCGGTTTAAATGCTTTTATTCTGTTTATGATAGCGGGATTTTCTTCACTGACTGTTACAAATAAGTCCCAATCACAGTTGTTTATATTCCCGAGCTTTTTTAGCATATAATCCAGCTGAGCATGGTAATATAGATGCAAGTGTACAAGAATTCGAGGCTTAGGATTAAATTTGATTATTCTTTTTGTGCTGAATTTTAAACCTAAGATATTTAAATTTTTATTATTTCCCTCATTTCTTAGTAAAAATAACTTTTGAAATACATTTGAATTCATCTTAGTATTATGAATGATACTCTCTTTTAGAGTATTAAACTTTTTGTATTTTATTTCATCTGCATATTTCCGTGCAGTTTTTATTATTAGCTCCCTGTGTGCCTCATCTGACAACTTGTATGCAAGTCTGAAATATATTTCAAATAGTTTTATTATGGAATGTTTATGTTGAGCTAATATATTTTGTTTTTGCAACCTTTTGTATAAATTATGCCAGGCATAAAGATGGTGAATTGATTTTCCACTGCAATTGTTCATTATTGAGTTTTGGCGTTGTCTGTAAAAATAATAATTGCCTGTATTAAGGTAATATGCCTTTTTAATTTTCAGCATATAGTCCCATAGAAAAACAAAATCTTCAAAATACAACCCGTATGGAAATTCAATATTATACTTTTTTATAATTTCTGTTTTATATAATTTATTCCATGCATAAACATTTGTTTTTAAAATAATTTTATCTGTAATTTCATTTTCTCCTTTGAAATGGCATTTAAGATTATTTTGTATTGTTTGTGGAATTTGTATATCTCCGAAAGCCTCGGCATTAAAGCAAATTATTTCTGCCGGAAGATATTCGGCAAGGGTTTCATAGAGTGTTGTGCTGACAAAATCGTCACTGTCAATAAACGAGATATATTCGCCGGTAGCATGCTTAATTCCGGTATTTCTTGCTGCTGAAAGCCCTTGATTTGGCTGGTTAATAATTTTTATTCGATTATCTTTACATGCAAATTTATTGAGAATTAATGATGATTTATCTGTAGAGCCGTCATTTACACAGATAATTTCAATATTTTTGTATGTTTGTCCGATAATGCTTTCAAGACATTGTTCAAGATACTCTTCTACATTATAGACCGGCACTATAACTGAAATTTTAGGCATTTTATATAACCTCTTTCCCGAAAATAGTAAGACTTAATTTTCCGTTTCTAAAGTGGATAGAGAGTATATTTTTTCTAAACTGGTTAAATTTTCTTCTTTTTTCTATTGATTTTAAAACTCTAATATATTTGTCAGGTTTGTTTATTAATGTCATAAATTCTTGCTTATTAATTTTCTTGAAAAATTCATCACCGAGCAATCCTGACAAATATTCTTTTTTGAAGTGTTCTGAGAAAACTTTTATAAATTCCGGTTTAACAGTATCATCAATTCTTAATACAGAGCTCACATATCCGTTATAACGATTTATTTCTTCTTGAACTTTAAATTCATGTTTAAGATCGGGATACTGCTCTAAAAATCTGTCTATTTCATCATATTCATCGCATACACAATAGATTTTTGTTTTACTTTTTACAGATGAATTCATATTATCCTGACGGTAATATAAATATGCCTTATCTGTTAAAATAATTCTTTGAGCAAGCGCAAATACTTTAAATGAAAACGCAAGATCCTGATAGCTCGCTCCCGGAGTTTCTAGAAAGCGGATATTGTATTTGTTTAAAAATTCTCTTTTATAGATGGCACTCCAAACAGAAGGGTTTATTCTCAAAAGGCTTTTATCCTCTGTTGAATTTGTTAATTTAAATGATTTCGCAGATGAAATTCTGTTATTTTTTCTTGCAAATTTATTCTTAGACCAGTAATTATACCAATCTCCCTTTGCTATATCGGCATTATTATCCCTTGCTAATTTATATAAGTCTTTGAACATATTTTTGTCAGCAAAGTCATCGGATTCAATTATTCCTATATATTCTCCGGAAGCGGAGTTTAGCCCCATGTTCATTGTGTGGCCATACCCGGAATTTGATTTGTTTATAACAATTATACGTTTGTCTTTTAATGCGTATTCATTCAAAATCTGTAATGAACCATCTGTAGAACCGTCATTAACACAGATAACTTCTATATCTTCCAGTGTCTGATTTATAACACTGTCAAGACATTCTCTTAAATACTTTTCTACGTTATACACAGGAATAATTATACTAACCTTAGCTGTCATTTTATTTAATCTCCTCAAAAAGAGTCAATGCTCTTTCTATCGCTTTATCCATATCATAATATTTATAATCTCCAAGCCTTCCTAAAAAATATACTTTTTGAGGAATTTCTTTTTTATATTTTTCGTAAAGAAGCCTGTTTTCATTATTTTCAATCGGGTAATATCTTTCATTTTTACCTCTCTCAAAAAATTCAGAATATTCTTTGGCAATAACTGTTTTATCGGATTTATCACCGAGATAGTATTTGTATTCGTGAATTCTTGTGAAGTCATAATTACAAGGATAATTTATAACAGCATTGGTCTGATAATACTCGCAATTATGTGTTTCAAATTTGAAATTTACGCTTCTATAGGGCAATTCTCCATATTTATAATTGAAAAATTCATCTATAGAGCAAGTGCAAAATATTCTGTCAAACTTTTTAAATAATTCGGTATCAGCGGACTGTAAATCCTTTAAAGCTGTTTTGAGTTGTACATTTATGTCAGGGTGGTCGAGCATATTTTTAATAAGTTCAGTGTATCCTTTTAGTGGTATACCCTGATATTTATCCTGAAAATATCTGTCATCTCTGCTTATATACACCGGAACTCTTGATGTTACGGAGCCATCAATTTCTTCAGGTGTTTTTCCCCATTGTTTGGCAGTGTAGTGCAAAAATATTTTTTTATAAACATAGTCTGATAAAAATTTTAAATCTTTATCTTCCTGTTTCTGAAATTCTAGAATAGGAACCTTAGTATTATATTCAAAAGCACTAAGCAGTTTTTCTTCTAATCGCAGCGCAAGACTTTTGGGAAATACATCATAAAGGGTATTTAGATTGAATGGAATAGTTGTTTCAATTCCATCTATAAAGGCGATAACTTTGTGCATATAGGTGTTAAAATCGGCGAATTTATTTATGAATTTCCAAACTTTTTCATTGTTCGTATGAAAAATATGGGATCCGTATTTATGGATGCATATTCCGTTTACATCCGTATAGTCATAAATATTCCCTGCTATATGGTCTTTTTTATCAATTACAAGAACTTTTTCTCCGTTTTCTGCCAGCAATCTGGCGATTACGGAACCTGAAAGCCCGCATCCAACTATTAGGTTTTTGTACATCATCATATACTCTCTTTTATTATGCTAGTACAAAAAATGATTATGGTGAATTCATCTTAAAGAATTATTAAGTGTAGAAAAAAGGTACAAGTCAAACTCTAAAGACTTGTACCTTTTTTTCAAATTTATCTTTGTCGTATTAGTAATCCATTTTCCAGTTCGCTTCTGTTATAATTTGATAGCAGGCCAACCCAACCGGATCTTTTGTACAATCATTTGTTGTATATGTACCTTCAGTACCATCCGGTTTAACGCTTATTTCTCCCTCCTGAGTGATGTAAAAGCCGTACATATCTCTCCCCCCTACATTAGGGCCTTCTTTGCCGTTAACATCAACATTTACACTTACATACGGAATTAATCCCGGTTTATAATATTTTAAACAAACAGCTGCAGAGTTTGCAAGAACATATGAATTTCCGCCACAGGAAAAACTTTTTGAAGTAGTTCCGTCAATTGATCTGTAAGCTTCTGATGCAAAACATTCTCCTGTTTCATCATTGTCGTCATTTTTTTCACAGGTTTTAATTGTTTTCAGCTTTTCTGTAACAAATAAATCTGAATTATCAAAATATTTCGTTGCAGAAAATTTAGTTTTTCCTTCTTCTGTAATCGCCATGTCTACAGCATTTGATATATCGGAAACAACTTTTCTCAATTGCACTGCCTGAGCTTTTTTCTGATAGCTGTTAACTAATGTCGGAACTGTTAGAGCTGATATAACGCCGATTATACTCATTGTTACCAGTACTTCTGATAATGTAAATGCGAACTTTTTATTCATTATAATCCCTTTCTGATATTAATAATTCATCTTCCAATTATCATTAAGTAGTTTCCCGAAACATCCTTCTCCAATGGTAGATACTTTACAAGATTTTGTGTATAAAGCTTCTCTCGCATCTTTGGCGGTGTTATCTTTAATCTTATCGGGGCCTATATCTTTTTCGTCAATACTATAATCATCATAAATATAGAAGGTAAACATATCTCTACCACCTATATTTGGGCCTTCAGGACCGTTTACATCTACATGAACCTCTGCAGGATTTCCTCCGTCAGCAGGTATTATACACATTGCAGTTCCACTTTTTATCAGAACATTGTAACCCTCCGAGCATGAAAAAGCTTCATTTTTTGTCCCGTTAAGATTAGCATATGTATCGGCAAAACAAGGTTGGGCAGTAGTCTCGCAATCTTTTATTACACTATAGTATCCCTTCTCATCGGCATCCCCCATAAAAAATTTCCCTGCGGTATTTGCGATGGAACGTCCCTGTAAGCTTAATAAAGATTGGTAAAATGTTTTATTATAGGCTTCTGTACTTAAAATCATTAAATTTTCGCCCAATTCAAGATAAGTTTTCTGCAGTAATGAAAGCATAGTCTGCTTTTGATAACTCGCAACAACTGTAGGTATAGTTATAGCAGCAATTATACCTATAATAGCTGTTGCTATTAATACTTCTGAAAGTGAAAATCCCGAAAATGTTGTATGTTTCATATTCCCAATCTGCTTTCCTATGTTTACATTATAACCTTTTTCCGTATGAATGTCAATTGCAAAGGCCCTAAACCTCGATAAATAAACGCTGTCCGACTATATTTTGTTTCCCGTTGTAATAACCTGCAAAGTATCCGCCTCTTACCGGAGAATTTTTTGCATAAGTATTTAAGCTGTTTCCGTTATAGTTAACAAACGGATTATTGCTGTATGGATTTGAAGAATTCTTTACAGGAACAGCAATCTGTGTTGTTTGCGGTACAAACATTTGGGATAATAAATTTACAATACCTGCCATACTTACAATTACCTCACTTTATTATGAAATTAATTATATTTTTTTGTTTGTCATTATTATATCATATACTGCCGGAAAATTTTAAAATTTCTTAATAAATCCTATATTTGGTTTAGAATTTTTTGTTATATAATACGTTTATGGATAAAACTAAAAAAGTGTTAATAGTCGGCAATTCTGCAAAAGAATACGCATTAATTAAAAAATTTAAAAATTATAATTGTGAAATTTTTGTTGCACCCGGAAATAGTGCAATTAGTGAAATTGCAAAATGTATAGATATTCGGGAAGAGAACGTTTCGGAACTACTGGAATTTGTACTTGAAAATGATATTGACCTGACTGTTGCGTCTTCGGAGGTATCAATAAAAAATGATGTTGCCGGCTTGTTTCAGGCAAACGGGCAATTGATTTTTGCACCTTCAAAACTGTCTTCTAATTTTGCTATAAGCAGATCGGCAGGTAAAAAGTTTTTATATAAATTAAGGATACCGACACCCAGATTTGCAATTTTTGATAAATTGCCTCTTGCGCTTGACTATCTTAAAACTGCTTCTATGCCGCAAGTTATAAGAACAGATGAAAATTCTTTGACGGCTGACAGACTTGTCTGCACGACTTTTGCAAATTCTAAAACCTTTGTGGAGGATTTATTTTGCAGGAATGAAAATAAAGTAGTTTTAGAAGATTATGTTTTCGGGCATGAATTTACTTTTTATGTTATTACGGACGGTTATAGTGCTTTGCCTCTTGCTGTTGTTGCAAATTATAAATTTGCGGAAACCGGTGATGGCGGGTTGCTTACAGCAGGTATTGGTTCTTATACTCCGGATTATAAAATTTCAAAGGATATAGAGAGTGCAATAATGCAAGATGTTGTAAGCAGAGTGCTTGATGCCTTACAGCGAAAAGAGTCCCCTTATCTGGGAATTTTAGGTATAGATTGCGTCTTAACTGAAAATAATGATTTTGTTATTCTTGATTTTAAACCATTTCTTTCGGATCATGATGCTGAGGCAGTATTAAATCTTGTTGACGAAAATCTGTTAACTTTATTTGAGGCCTGTGCCGTTGGTTCTTTTGCTGATGATTATGAAAAAATAGATATCTCTGATTTTTCCTCTGTTTCGTGCGTAATATCTTCGCGTGCGGAAGGAAAAATTATAAAGGGGCTTGAACTTGTCGAATCGGATATTTCTAATTTTGGTCTGAAAAAAAATAAATATCTTGAGTATGAGACAATTAAAGGTAAAAATCTTGTGATTACGCGTACTGCTAAGACTCTTTCAAGAGCCCGCAGGCATTTGTATGAAGATATAGAGCAGATCGATTTTGACGGTAAAAAGTACCGTAAAGATATTTGTGAGCAGGTTGAAAATTTTTAAATCTTCATTATATATGAAGATATGAAAAACTATTACAAAATTCTTGGAGTTACGCCTGACAGTTCTAATTCGGAAATTAAGGCTGCATACCGAAAACTTGCCCGTAAATATCATCCGGACGTTAATCCCTACGGAACCGCAAGATTTAAGGATATAACTGAGGCCTATGAAATTTTGTCTGACGCTAAAAAGAAGATGAATTATGATACTGTTAACGGCTTTTTTAAATCCGCTCCAAAACAGGAAAAGCGGCATACATCTTCAAATCAGGCCCAAAACGAGTACAAAAAACAGGCGTCTTCACACAACCATACTGAGCCTAAAATGTCTAAAGATGAATTTTCTAAAAAGATAAATGATATCTTTGAAGAATTTTCAAAAACCAAGTCAAAAAAACAGAAGACTTTTCCAAAATCAGGTGAAGATATTTTTGAGGATATCTCTATTACTCTTAAAGAGGCTGTTAATGGTGCGGAACGCATAGTTAATGTTATGCATTCCTCTGAATGCCCAAATTGCAAAGGACGAAAATTTATCAACGGTGCTTTATGCCACGTTTGTAACGGGAGCGGTGAAAAAATTGAGCATAAAAAAATCACTGTAAAAATTCCAAAAAATATAAAGAACGGGGCAAAGCTAAGAATTGCCGGGGAAGGAAAACAAGGTATTAATGGCGGTAAAAACGGTGATTTATACCTGAAAATAAAAATTGAGCCAGTCAGCAGAATTTCGTTTGAAGGAAATAATATTATTTATAATGTTCCAATAACTCCTTATGAGGCTGTACTTGGGGGAAATATTTCTATACCATCTTTTGACTGCTGCTTAAATTTAAAAATTCCGCCGAAAACTCATTCAGGTCAAAAATTCCGTCTTTCTGGACAGGGGTTAAGACAAAATGGTAAATCTGGTGACATGATTGTTATAGTGCATATTGAAATTCCTTGTTCTTTGTCGGATGATGAAATTAGGCTCTACGAAAAGCTTAAAAAATTGTCCTCACAAAATATTAGAGAGAATTTGTTAAATGAGTAAAGTTAAAATCAAAGAAATTTTTCAGTCAATTCAAGGCGAAGGACCTTATGTCGGATACAAACAATTATTTGTAAGATTTTGTAACTGTAATTTGAAATGTAATTATTGTGATACGGAGTTTTCTTCAGAAAATGATTATGAGGAATTTGAACCTTGTGAACTTGCTGATAAAGTTAATTTATATAAGAATGTTCATTCTGTATCATTAACCGGTGGAGAACCGCTGTTGGCTGCGGATTTTTTAAAGGATTTTTTACCGCTCATTGATAAAAAGGTTTATCTTGAGACGAACGCAACTCTTGCGGATAAACTTCTGGAAGTTAAACCCTTTATTGATATTATTTCGGCTGATATAAAATTGGATAGTGCCTCAGGGATAAAAGGGGCTTATAAATTCCATGATAAATTTTTTTCAAACTGCAATGGTATAGAAACTTTTGCCAAAATTGTTTTTAATTCTAAAATTACTGTAGATGAGATAAATGCTTGTTGTGAACTCGGGCAAAAGCATAATATTGAACTGATTTTACAGCCGGAAATGATTGACTCTAAAATGTCTGTTTCATCTCTGTTTGCGGCTGAAATTCTTGACAAATTTCTTGATAAATACCCTAATACCAGACTTATTCCTCAGGTACATAAATTTTTAGATGTCAGATAACCTTTTTTATAGTATAATATTGCCATAGAATAAATTTTAAAGAGGGAAAAATGTCTGTTAAAAGAGTTTTACAATATGGCGAAAAAAGTTTAAGAGAACCGTCAAAAGAGGTTCATAAAGTTTCTAGGAAAATTCAGGAACTTGTTCAGGATTTGTTGGACACGATGTATGCTAAAAATGGTGTAGGTATGGCTGCTCCACAAATAGGAGTTAATTATAGAGTATTTGTTGTTGATGTTTCCAAAAATGATGAACCGCTTAATCCTCTGGTATTTATTAATCCTAAAATTATTAAAAAATCAGGAGCTATCATAGCTCAGGAGGGTTGTATAAGCTTTCCCGAAGCTTATACTGATGTTAAGCGTTATAAAAATATTATGGTTAAAGCTCTTGATAGGCATGGCAGACCATTCGTAATGGAGGCTAAAGACGGCTGTCTGCTCGCAAGAGCTATTCAACATGAAAATGATCATCTTGACGGAATTTTGTTTATTGACCACTGTGTAAATCGTTTTGAAACCGATGAAATTCTTGCAAAGCACAATCTTCCGCCGGTAGAGCCCGATATGCTTATCGTAGACACTGAACTTGATAAGGAACTGGAAAATAAAAATGATTAATATTGTTTTTTTCGGAACACCTGTGATTGCATTGAAATCTCTGGAGTATTTATATAATTCAGATAAGATAAATGTTCTTGCTGTTGTTACCCAGCCTGATAAACCTGCAGGACGCGGGCATAAACTATCCATGTCACCTGTAAAAGAATTTGCTCTTTCTAAAGGGCTTCCGATACTTCAGCCGAAGTCTATCAGAAAAGAACCGGAAATACAGAAGCAGTTGGAAAATTTAAATCCTGATTTTTTTGTAACTTTTGCATTTGGGCAAATATTATCTCAGGAAGTTCTTGATATACCCAGATTTGAAACAATAAATCTTCATGCCTCTCTTCTTCCTAAATATCGCGGAGCAAATCCTATTCAACGTGCAATAATAAATGGTGACAGAGAAACAGGTATCTGTACAATGATTACGGAATTAGGATTAGACTGCGGTGATGTTTGTTTGAAAGAAATTATTAAAATATCTGATAACATGACTTGTGTTGATTTGTTTGAAGAAATCAGCAACAGATCCCCGGAACTTATTGAAAAAACTTTGATAGGACTTGTTAATAAAACTATTACTCCGCAAAAACAGTGTGAAGATGGTGTTTGTATGGCAAATAAATTATCTAAGGAAGAAACACTTATTGACTGGTCGAAGTCTGCAGAGGAAATTCATAATCTTGTACGGGGTGTATACAAATTCCCTTCTGCTTATTTTATGCATAATAATAAAATTATTAAAGTACTTGAAACTCGTGTTGTTAGCGAGCATGCTGATTGCGGAGAATTTGTAAGACTTACAAAGGATGGTGTTGTAGTTGGCTGCGGTAAGGACTGCATATTGCTTGTAAAGGTAAAACCTGAAGGAAAAGGTGAAATGTATGCAAGGGATTGGGCTAACGGACAACATATTGTTGTAAAGGCTGGTTAAGTCAGAAACTTAGGATGTAAAAATGGTAACAAAAGGTATCAGAGGTGCAATAACTGTTGATGAAAATTCTGTTCAAGCTCTTAAAGAAGCAACTTTAGAGCTTTTAAATATAATGATTGAGAAAAACTGTATTGATATATCAAAAATTTCTCATGTTATTTTTACTTTGACTGAAGATTTAGATGCGGCATTTCCTGCCAAATTTGCAAGGATTGATTTGGGCTGGAAAGAGACTGCTATGATGTGTTTTCATGAACTTAATGTTCCCAATTCACTCCCTAAATGCCTGCGTGTATTAATTGTTCTAAATTGTGATGAAAATTTTAAACCTGAATTTGTCTATTTAAAAGGAGCTTCTATCCTAAGATAGTTTTGTAATCTCACTCATTGCCGGGTCAAGCAAGCGTCTTCCGATATTTGGGAACTCAATAGAACAAAGCATTTTGTTTCCGTATTTAATCATTTTTTCAACAACACCTTCACCATATTTAGGTGTAGACACTCGGTCTCCAGGTTCAAGTACAGGACCCTCCTTTGCTTCAAGCTCATCGGCGGCGTATACAGGAACAACCGGTACAGGATTTTCTTCAGTAATACTGTTTTCTAATTCGTTTGTCATGGCTGCCGGTTCATCATTTGTCAAATCTTCAATAAGATTTAAATCATCTTCAGTCAGTTCATCCGTTGCAAGACTATCTAAATCTTCAATTTCTAAATCTTCCTGCGGAAGTTTTTCATAGAATACTTTGTCAACATCTTTAGCTACCTGTTCAACGATATCATCGTTATTTTCAATAATTTGGGGTTCACCAAAATTTTCTTCGATATCTATGTCATCGACTGAATAATCAATTTCAGGTTCTTCCAAAGTTATTTCTTCACTTCCAGTACCAATAGCAGAATCACTTACCGGTTCTTCGATAATGATATTTTCTTCTTCTGATGAGCTGTCAATTACAGGTTCAGTAATTTCTATTTTGTCAGCATCTTCTTCAGAAAGTATATTTTGTACAGGAGGTATTTCGTTTATTATTTGAACATTTTCATTAACAGGGATTAATTCTGTTTCGTCAGTCTTGTTTGAATTTGTTGTTACAGGTACTTCATCTATTGTTATATCAGGATATTCTACATGAGGCATAACTTTGCGAGCTTCTTCTTGAACGTTATCAATTTCTTTATTATTTTTAGGTGTTTCTACTTCGGATTCTGCCGGTTTTTGTTCGCTTTCATCGGTTTCTTCTACAGATGAAAAAGTTATTTCATCAAGTTCTACTATAAGCGGTATGTTCTGCGTATGTGCGCCATAAATGATGAATTCATCTGAATTTAGCTTATTTAAAAATGTATTATAACTAGCAAAATCATGTTGTAAAGTTAGTGGTGCAAAAAGAAGCAAATTTTGGGAGACTTCTTTTAACTCTGCCAGATATTTATATGCGTGTGAGCATATAATTGTAGTATACACATTGGTTCTTGCAAGTAATTTCTTTAGCAATGCTTTATCAGAATTGGAATTTTCTATTTTCACAAATGAATAAATATTTTTACTCATAGAATTCATAACGTCATATATATATGATATTATCAATTTCTGCAAGGCAGGATTCATATCAGAAATATCAATAACAGAAAGATCATTATTTTCTATGGCTATTGTAAGGTTTAGAATATCTTTTAACGTTTCAGCAAAGACGTTCAAGTCCCTGTATTTAAGCAATTTATTTTTGAGTAAAACAAGCTGTGTTATCTGTGTTTCCCTATATTGCTGGTCAACTACATTTAAAAAAGTGTCAAATGGCAGGTAGCCTTCAGGAAGCGTTTTTGTGTATTCCTGAACTTCTATAAAAATGTCTTGAATAACAGCCTTACTGGTAGCGTCAACATCATCAAGTTCGTTATCATAAATAAAATTAATAGTATCATAATTTAGAGGCAGTCTGAAATCTTTCCCGAAAAATATTTTATTGTCATATTCAAACTGTCCTTCTGTGTCGAATATGACAATTTTATCTTTAATCTGTTGAACAAAATTATTTAGTAAGATAGAGGTATTTTCAAGGTTATTGGAGCATACCAGAAGGTTATTATCAAATATTGTTTTGTCAACTTTCAGTTGAACTTCTTGCTGAGCAAGCTGCCCAATAATAATAGGTGTTTCTACAGGTATAATATCCAGGAGTTCATTTGAAGGCAATACGGTAACAGAGGCTTTTAGCGAAGGTATTGTTCCGTTATAGTTTTTAAGAATGCCCTCTTCATTAAAGGTAAAAAGAAGTTTTACTATAGCATAATTTGCAGCGGTATCTGCTTTTATATTTACAACCTGAGCAACATAGGGGGTGTTAGCATCTTCAACGATAACAAAGCCGGAAAGTGCAAGATTATCTTTAACATCATATGCTATCTTAACCAAATTGTTCTTAATTTCCAATACCTTCATTTAATATTCCTCACCTTGAAAAATATTTTATCATAAACATGCTAATTTTGTAATATATCTTGAAGTTTATTGTAAATTTCTATTGTGAGAATACAAATTTTTAAGTCGCGTTTTACAAGGCTTTTTATAGTTTCTTTGTAGCATTGAAGCAGGGCTTTATCGAGACCTTGCGGTTCATCTAAGATATTTTTTATTTTTGAGGCGTATTCTTTATCTCTTGTGTTTGGTTCTATTTTATCTGCCAGAAAGACTATTTTTTCAAAGTTAGTCATATCAAGCTTCCCAAGTGTATGCCATCTTATTGCTGATAAAATGTCTTTATCTGTTATATTAAATTCTTTTTCTGCAATATAAGCGCTTACAGGTGCATGCAGAGTTTTGTAATTAAGCATCTCACACTCTTCTATGTGTAAATGGCGATTAATTATATCAAGCAATTTATCGTTAGAAAAGCATTTTGCACAATCATGTAAAAGCCCGGCAAGATAAGCTTTATTTTCATCAAGCCCGTATTTTTTTGCTAATTCTTTGGCACATTCGGCTGTTCCGAGTGTGTGTATGTATCTTTCTTCATTAAGATTCTTTTTAAGCCATTCAAGTATTTCTGTATAATCCATTTTCAATTATATATTCCTCTACGTCTTTTGTTACAAGCCCTTGTATTGATTTGCCCTGTGCAATTTTTTCTCTTAATTCTGTAGATGATATATCTATAAAAGGCATAAGGGCAAATCGAAAATTGTAACCTTTTTCCTTTAGATAATCTAAGTTTACAACTTCATTTTCTCTGATAAATACGATGAAATCAACAAGTTTTTTAAATTTTTCGCTTTCATACCAGCTTTCAATTTTTTCAAAAGCATCTGTACCTATAATAAAATTAATTTTCCCATTAACTTTATATTTTTTATAGAGCTCAAGGGCTGTAATATATGAGTATGATTTTCCCTCGCTCTGGTATTCAATATCTGAAATTTCAAAATGAGGGTTATTTTTAATTGCAAGTTCTACCATATTGAACCTGTGTCTGCACATGTCAGGGCTGTAATTTTTGTGGGGCGGTTTATAGGCAGGTATAAAAATAATTTTATCAAATCCGTAGTTCTTCAGCACATATTCTGCCATTTTAAGATGCGCATTATGTATCGGATTAAATGTCCCTGAAAAAATACAAAGTCTCATATATAGATTTTACCATAATAAAAAGCAGAACCGGAGTTCTGCTGGTAAAAAATTTGTAGGGGAAAAATTAATTGGAGTTAAAATGTTAGATTAAGTGTAAAGCTTGTTTATTTGCCATAGCGATGAAATTCATCTGTGCAAAAAGTAGTTCCGACCGATCTTCAAATGGCTGGTTATTGTTGACCGTAATCTGGCTTTCATAGATATTTTTTAGCTTATCATCAATTTTTTTCAAATTTGCAACTGCCATTTTATGCCTCTCAATCTTCTTATTTATCGCTTGTGTATATATAAAGTATATAAAACTTTTTAAATTTCACAAAAGTCTTTACTTGTTACATTTCTTTACAATTAAATTTTTGTGGCAATATTTGAAACAATATTGTTTTTATATTTATATAGGGGAAATAGGAAAACTATGCTCGATAATAATGTCAATAATAAGCAGAAAATACCTCAATTTCAGGCAATTTCGATGTCTCAGCCGGGACAACAGCAGGTTGCCATGCAGGCTGTAAATCCTGAACTTCTAAAAGAGAATGTGCAGGACAGCTATGTAGCAAACAGGCTTGGAGAAACGGCGGAAGATCCGAAAGGAATGCTTTATACTGCCGCATTAACTGTTCCGACCTGGTTTGCTATATCCAAGGGGATGGATTACTATGCGAAAAAATCAAGAGGGGATTTTGATGCAACAGTTCATCATAAAGTCGGTCAGTTTGGTGATGATATTACAAGCTATGTCAAAAACAGCAGGTTTGGCAAATCAAGTTTTGCGAATTCTTTAAATAACGGTTTTAATCGTTTTAAAGGATTTTTAAAGAAAAATTTTGTTGACAGGTTTCGAATTACCAGGGCTATGGCATATACCCCATCCAGACCTGAACTTGATATGGTAAAAGGTCAGGCAAACGGCATGTGGGGAATGCAGTTGTTTGATTACCCGCAGCATGGTGAACAATTTGTTAAGCCTCTTAAGCATATAGAAGATTTAGATTGTTACGGTGCTTCAAAAACTGATATAAAGAGATGGAAAGATTTATTAAATAAAGCTTCTACTCCTCAGGCACGCGCTGAGATAATGCAGCGTGCAGAACTTGAGACCATATTGCAAAATTCGAAATTAAAAAGAAGTCCTGCTCAAATTGCTAAGGAGATAAGTGATTTCAAGGCTCTTGATGCAAATGCAAAAATAGCTAAATTAAAAGACTTAAAAGCATTTGAGTGGGGATATAAAGATTTTGCAGAAATGGAAGCTGTTCAAAAGAATATTCAGGAGAAAATGCCGAGAGTTCTTGAAGCTTGTAATAATGCGAATAAAAAGATGTTTACAAGAATTTGGGGAACAAATCACAGTTCATGGGGCAGACTCAAAACATGGCTTTTTGGTCGTGAAGTTTATGCATCTGAAACTGCTAATAAGCTTGCCGGTTCTCTTGGAAATATAAATCTTGCAGAAAATAAAGAACTTGCAGATGTTCTTAATAAAACTGGTTTGGATAAAAAAGTGCCTAAATCAGTTCTGGGGAAATTCTTTGCTAAATATAATAACCTTGTTCTTGAAGGTGCAACTAACAGGGTTGCGGGCGGTAAGTTTGTTGCCTTAATGCAGGCTGCATATCTGGCCGATGTATTATATAAAACAGCTAAAACAGAAGGTGTAAGTGAAAAGGTTAAAACTTTTGCGGAACGTTTCACTGAAATGATATCTTTCTTCGTCGCAATGCCTCTTGCAATACAATTGATGCACAAGGTTGGCGGACTACAGTATGCTGGCATGACAAAAGAACAGGTTGAAACTTACAGACAACATCTCAAAGCATTTAATGAAAAAGCTATGGCAGGCGGTTTTAAAGATAAAGCTGACTGGAAAGCCGGTAAAAAGGTCTTAAAAGAAGAACTTAATGCAGGTGTTAAAAATCCTATAACAAAACTATTTAAGAAAGTTGGCAGAATAGTTACAGTCGGTCTTGAACAAATTAGACCTTATGACAAAAAAGCAGTTACAAGAAATGGTATTGGTGATAAAATTAAGGATTTGTTCAGACATCCGAAATTTGGTCTTAAACAAATGGCAGGTTATCCGATGAGAATTGTGCTGGGTATGATGATAATTTTGCCTTTCTTAAGTAAGATTGCTGTTAAAGGATCGCATTTGCTATTCGGTAAACCTCAAAAATCAGTACTAGATGAAGGAAAAGAACCTGAAAAAACTCAGCCTTCCGTTCAGGATACTCAATTGCCTCCACAGTTACAGCAGGCACAATCACCTGTTCAGCAGTCTGCAACACAAGCTACTGCGGCATCACAGCAATCCGGTCAAAGCCATTCAAATCTTTTGAATAAATATAAAAATGGTACTATGACTACAACTGCAACTGCTAAAACAGCAAATAATAAATCTTCAGATCCTCAGGAACCTGTGAGAACATATATTCCATCTCCAGTCGGGGTTCAGATACAATCGACTGAGGACTTGACTTCTGCGGAAGAGGCTATGAGGCGTGCGGATCTCGCTGAACAGCAGGCTTTGCAAATTCTCAAGATGAATTAAGTTATAGCTGTTGCCCTAATCAAAATAACATGATATAATTCTTTGTGGAGGGTTTTATGGTAGCTACATTTGATTATAAAGGTTTTGCAAAAGATTTGACTAAACAGGCAGAGCAAAATATTCCTCAGGATATTGCACTGGAACATAAGAAAGAATTTCTTGAAAGAATTTATAATTTTACTTATATTGCAGGCGAGGCTTTTTCACAGGATGATACTATCCAAAATTCTGATACTGCAAAAACTTTAACTCAAATTATTTCCGAGTGGACTTTCCATAAATATATTGATTTATTACGTTCTGATATACCGGAGATGTATCATGAAAGTATTCTTCAAAAACTTGCTTATGTTGCATTTGAAATGGGTAAAGAGTCTGAACTGAGCAAATTAACTCAGGAACAAATGCTTATTCTTGTTGAAGCTCAGGTAAAAAAAGCTTTTGAAAGGGCTTGTAAAAATCTCCTTGATAACGGACAGATTACTCAATCTGCTTATGATAGGGCATTAAACCTTTCGAATATAGATGAATATTCTGCAAAACTTTGTCATAATATAAAAGTTCCTCAAAGAAGAAAAAATACTTTTAAATATACTGTTGCAGCTTTAGTTCTTGCTCTGGCAGTGTTAACGGCAAATTTCTTTTATCCCGAAGCTGCTGATATGGCTATAATAAATACCATAGTTCTTGTAATTCTTGCAATGTATATAGGATTTTATTTCGGTGTAAATTATTATTCTAAATAGAGCTTTAGTGTATATTGTATTTGTTTGATAAATGTGTTATACTAATATTAGTTCTGTGCAGGTGCTCATTTTGTTCCTACATTTATTTTAAAAGGGAGAATTTGACTCTGTCAGGATGTGAAGTATACCCGCCGATTTATAATCGCCAGCGGGAAACGGATAATCCGGGGCGTTCACCCACCTGCGAGACCACGCAGGCAACAAAATCACATCTGTACAGGGCTTTTAATATTTGCTTCTTTAATAAAAATATGCTACAATGCCTGTATGAAACAGAGTATTTCTACGATAATAATTACAGAGCAGGTTCATACAGCAGAGCTTTTAAAAAGATACATTCAGGATTGTGATACTTTTTCTTTTCTTGCTGAAACTTCTGATTTATCAAAGGCTTATAACGGAATTAAAGAATTGGCAAAATCTCTTGTAATTGTTGATATTTCAGATTATCAGGAGCAGGCTTTGAATTTTGTTTCAAAAATTACTTCTGAATTCCCAAATTGCAAAGTGCTGGTTTTGTCTGATAAACCTTCTGTTGATATTGTTATAAGAGCTATGAGAATAGGGGCTTCTGATTTCCTGCCGCTTCCCGTAATAAAGGATGAATTTTTTGAGGTTCTCGAAAAAATTTATGGAGATTTAACTGATACTAAACAAAAAAAATCTAAATGTCGTGTTATAACTGTTTATTCCAATAAGGGAGGTGTCGGAAAAACTTCAATTGCGACAAATCTTGCTCTTGAACTGGCCAAAATTACAAAAGAAAATGTTGCTCTCATAGATTTAAATTTTCAGCTTGGTGATATAACTACTTTTCTTGATTTGAAGCCTTCATTTAATATTTCTTATATGCTTCAAAATCTTGACAAAATCAACGGGGACTTTCTCCTTTCAACTCTGGAAAAGTATAAGGATACAAGTTTGTACGTGTTGGCGGATCCTCCTTATTTTAAACAGGTTGATGATATTTCATCAAAAAAAATAACCAGACTGTTTAATATTTTGAGAGATACATTTTCTTACGTTGTAGTTGACACATCCGGCGGTTTTGACAGCAAAGCTATGACTGCCCTTGAGAATTCTGATTTAATTTTTCTTGTAACCATAATTAATCTTCCTGCAGTAAGAAATTGTCAGAGATGCTTGGAATTATTTGAAAAACTTGGTTTTGAAGAAGATAAAGTTCAGGTGCTTGTAAACAGGTATATGGAAAATGATGAAATTAAGGCTGAGGACGTGGAAGAGGCCCTTGCTAAAAAGCTTTATTGGAAAATTCCAAATAATTATTTTACAATGATGTCGGCCATAAATAAAGGAGTTCCTGTTTCGGTTGTAAATCCGGATTCCAATGTCGCTTTGAGTTATAAAAATCTTGCCTTAATGGTATCTGACAGTGTTTATCGCAGGAAATTTACTAAAAAGCTGGGAAGGATATAGAAGTGTTACAAAGCAGTAAATTAAGCAGCAGATTTAAAAAAATAGAGGAAGAAGGACAGCAGAAGGAGCAACCTAAAAGATTTGTGTTTTCAAAATCGGCTGTAAGAAAAAATGAGATTAACGCAGAAACTGAAGCAGGAGCAGGAGAGGGTGAATTTACACAAACTAAAGAAGTTAAATCTTCAGATTTTGATATTGAATTTCAACTTAAAAATGCTTTGCTTGAAAAAATAGATTCAATTCCTGTGTGGTTTGAATATACTCCTGTCCGTCAAAAAGAACTTATAAAGAGTTTTATTGAGAATAGACTGTCCGCAGAAAACATAAATTTTTCAGAAACTGAAAAGGATACATTAATTGACAAACTTTTTACATCAATTATGGGATTTGGACCGCTTGATTACTTAATTGCCCGCGAAAATGTAGATGCAGTTTTTGTTAACGGAACACGCAGCGTTCATATAGAAATTGGCGGTAAAGTTTTAAATACCGAAATGAAACTTAATGAAAAACAAATGGGTTTTATCCTCAATAATATTTCAAATATGGCGGGTTTAAAAATTGATAGTTCAAAAAGTATCTGGAATTGCAAAATTAAAGATTTGTTAATATCAGTAATACTTCCTCCTGTATCTCAGTGCGGCGTCAATATTACTCTGAGAAAAGTTGGATTATATGATATTGATACTCTCTTAAATAAAGAGTTAATGTCAAGAGAAATTTTTGACTTTCTTGTCTCAATGATTGATGAAAGGAAAAATATTGTTATATCTGGTGATATAAATTCCGGGAAAACAACTTTTTTAGATACATTGATTAATACTGTAATGATAAATAAACGGGTTGTCTTGCTGGAAGAATTTCCGCGTTCTTGTTGTTCCGGTGATACTTTAATGAAGTTTTCTGTTGATAGTGCTTCCAATGATTATAATATGCTTATATCTGATATATTAAGAATGTCTCCTGACTATATCTTAACAGATTTAAATGCTCCCGTTACTGAAATTTCTGACAAAGCCGGTAATATAACTACTATAAGGGCATGTTCTGTTGATGCTGCAATAACCGGGCTTATCTCAGCGTTTGCCGGAAAAGAAAAGCTGTCTGAAAAATATGCTAAAACAAAGGTTTTGACAAATTATGATTATATAGTTCAGATTAATAATATGGGTGATGGAACAAGGAGGGTTACGTCCGTTGTAGAGCTTACTCCTGCAAGAACTACGGCTTTGTCAATTAAAGTTATAGCGAAACTTGTTGATAATCAGTATGTTACGGAGATCCCTCAGCCTTTGACTTCGATTCGTGCTGAATCTTTGATTTCTGAAGCAGGTTCGATGTCTGCCCGTTTCTATCATCATGATTCGTAATTCTTTCTTTCATATCGTTAAAAATTGACTTCATTCTTGATTCATTAACGAAATTATTAGAAATTTGATCTATGCCGGGGCTTATATATTTTTTCATTAATTGTTTTTCGACAAATGTATTTATCGGAGTCGCCAGAAATAGTAAAGTTCCTATACCGCCTAATGTTTTTAATAATTTATTTTTAAATATCAATGAATTCTGGTATTCTTTTAATGCATTTCGAGTTGCTTGGTAGGCATAGTCTCCGTCTTTGTACATTTCCTTCATTATGGGAAGTATATTTTTATATTTTTGCAGAACTTTCCGCGGGACCTTCTTTTCATCGCCGTGTTTTAATGCATGCTTAATTTTAAATGTATGTTGTGCGTTTTCTTGTGCAAATTTAATAATTTTTGATTTGTCAGAACTTAGCAAATCATATCTTTCAGTAAAATATCTATTATAAAAACGTTTGACAAAATTTATTGTTCTTTTTTCATTGTTTCTTACATTAATCTTATTCTCTAGTGTTTCTGTAATTATATTGTTGAAATTTGTCATATTTTCAAGTGCACTGCCATGCGCTTGATCTATAACATTTTTGATGTGTTTGTAAACGGCTTCTTTTGCATTTCCGCTAATACCTGATTTCCCTAATTTCCCGAGCGGCGATACAATGCATTGACCGGCTACAATAACAGCAGGCAAGGCTACTATTGATGTCAGACCTTGATAGATTGCCCGTTTTAAAGCTCTTTTGCCACTCGGATTATAGTTATCTTTGTCATTTTTATATTTATCATATATATCTGCTCCAAGATACATAAATGTAGGCGCCCACAGAGCAGTCCCGAGTTTGGGCGCAATTTCGGAAATTGCCGTACCTATTTCATTAGAGTATGACATTATTACAGGAAGCGGTTTATTAAGCGGATCCTTATATTTTTCCTGCATATTCTTTTTATTTACATCAGTCGATGATATTTGACTTATCAATTCAGGGTACCTTAAATTAGAATATTCTTATTATATAATAACCTTGTGAAAAAAATTTTTTGCTAGTATTTTTAGTTCAGGTATAATTTTATCATGGAAAGAAAGTTTAAAATATCGTCAAAATATAAACCTGCCGGAGACCAGCCAAAGGCTATTAGTGAGCTTGTTGATGGATTGAATAAAGGTGATGATGCTCAGACGCTTCTTGGAATTACGGGATCCGGAAAAACTTTTACTATTGCTAATGTGATAGAAAGGGTACAAAAGCCTACGCTCATTATTGCACATAACAAAACACTTGCTGCTCAGTTATACAACGAGTTTAAAGAGCTTTTTCCTGATAATGCAGTTGAGTATTTTATAAGTTACTATGACTATTATCAGCCGGAGGCATATATTCCCAGAACTGATACATTTATCGAAAAATCCGCTTCTATAAATGAAGAAATTGATAGATTAAGACATAATGCTACAAGATGCTTGTATGAACGCAACGATGTAATAATTGTAGCTTCTGTCAGCTGTATTTATGGTTTGGGACTTCCTGAAAATTATTTTAGAGGTTCAGTAGAACTAAATGTAGGCGATGAAGTAGCCAGAGATGATTTGCTTAAACATCTTGTCAGTGTCCAGTATACAAGAAACGATCTTGTTCTTGAACGTTCTACTTTTCGTGCAAGAGGTGACATTGTTGAGATAATGCCGGCTTATGAAAAAATTATTACGCGTGTTTATTTCTTTGGTGACGAAATTGAAAAGATTGTCAGGATCGATAATATCACCGGAGAAATTCTTGAAACTCCGCAGAAGGTTGTTATTTATCCTGCAGTACACTACCTTTCCTATGACGAAAATGTAGATGAAACTATTAAATTAATAAAAGAAGAGCTTCAGCATAGACTTGTTGAGCTCCATAATGAAAATAAACTTGTAGAGGCGCAGCGGCTTGAGCAGAGAGTTAAATATGATATTGAAATGATTAAGGAAATGGGGTATTGTTCAGGTATTGAAAACTATTCAAGAATAATTGAGCGCCGTCCGCCCGGATCTGCTCCTGCTACTCTGCTCGATTATTTTAGAGGTGATTTTCTGACTGTAATTGACGAGTCGCATGTTACGCTTCCGCAATTAAAAGGTATGTATCATGGTGATTCTTCAAGAAAAAATACGCTTATTGAATACGGTTTTAGACTGCCCTGTGCGAGAGACAACAGACCTTTGAAAAATGAAGAGTTTTTTAAAAAAGTTCATCAAAAAATTTATATTTCTGCAACTCCGGGAGAATTTGAAAGAAAAACTTCCGCTCAGCTTGTCGAACAGATTATTCGTCCGACAGGGCTTGTTGATCCCAAAATATCTGTTCGTCCTATTGAATCTCAAATAAATGATTTAAAAGAAGAAATTAAAAAGCGTGCACAAAAGGACGAACGCGTGCTGATAACTACTTTAACAAAACGTATGGCAGAAGATTTAACAGATTTCTTCATTCAGGAGGGAATAAAGGTGAGATATCTCCACAGTGAAATTCAATCTCTTGAACGTGTTGAAATTCTGAGAGACTTACGTCTTGGAGAATTTGATGTTCTTATAGGGGTGAACCTTTTAAGGGAAGGACTTGATATTCCTGAAGTTTCACTTGTTGCGATAATGGATGCGGACAAAGAGGGTTTTCTTCGATCAGAAACAAGTTTAATTCAGACAATAGGCCGTGCTGCGCGTAACGCGTGCGGGGAAGTTATTATGTATGCTGACAGAATGACTGAATCAATGGAAAAAGCTATTTCTGAAACAGAAAGGCGTCGCAAAATTCAGATAGAGTACAATAAAAAATACGGAATTATACCTCAAACAATTAAAAAACCTATTGAAAATAATCTTCTTTCTCTAGTTGCAAGTTACAGAGATCTTGAGGATATTGTTGCAGAAGAAATGGTTGATATGGGTATTGATAAAAAAGATTTGCCAAAACTTATTGATAAATTAGAGAAAGATATGCATAAAGCGGCTAAGATACTTGATTTTGAAAGAGCTGCTGAAATTAGGGATAAGTTAAAAAAACTACGAGAAATGGTGTAAATAAAAAGTCTCTTAAATATTTAAGAGACTTTTTATTTTAAATTAGTTTGCATTCTCCTTAGCTGCTATTGCTTCATAATCCACTTGAGCCAGATAATGCCCGCACATTGCGAGGTTAAATATAAGCACGATACTCCAATAATACATTGCTATAGGATGCGGTATTCCGAAAAATACCCATATAACGTACGTGACAGGCCCTACTAACAGTGCATTAGCAAGAAGCACTTGTGGTATCATAAATAATACAGCTACAAGAATATCACAACAGGATTCTGATATTACTTTAAAATTGTATGCATCAGCAATTCTAAACCCTTTAGCATAACACAAATATCCTGTTAGAATTATTGAGCCGAATAATCCCCAGATAATAACTTTAAATATTATCAACGTATTAGGTTCCGGAATATAATTAGCTATCAAGCCGGTGAGTAATGAGGCCAGCCAGCAGTTAATAGCAATAGATGGCCCCAGTGCTATAGTCCCTTTTAAACCTGCCCAGAAAAGTGCAAAAATATTAAATGATGGTAGTACACAATCTTTCCCGTTTCTAACATTTGCTGTGCACTTAATTAAAAAACCAAATAAGAGCAGATAGGTTACGGAAAACATCCACCAGAAGCCGGTTAAATTCCCGTTTGATGCATTGACATATAAATGTGCACAATAATAAACAGGAATAGCAAAAATAATATACTTAATAATGGCATTAGTATCCTGAAAGGACTCTTCAAAAGCGTCTTTAATAGATGCCATAGTTTCAAACTCCTCCATTTACTATTCTTAACAAGATTATTATAACATATTTTTAAATAAAAAACAAGCCTGCTTACTCTAACGGTATAATAACTTTAAATTCTGAGCCACTTCCCGGCGAGCTTTTAAGAGTTACTTTTCCTTTGTGGAGTTTTACAAGTTCTTTTGTAATTGATAAACCTAAACCCGTAGAATTTACGGAGCTTTCTCCTATTTGTTCAAATTTTCTGAATATTTTTTTATGATTTTTTTTATCTATACCGATGCCATTGTCTATAACCGAAATTATAGCTGAATTTTTGCCTTTTAAGGCTTCTATTTTTATGTTTCCATTTTCTGATGTATATTTGATAGCATTACTAAGAAGATTAAAGAGTATTTGCTGGAATTTTTGATAATCAGCTTTTATAGTAAAATTTTCAATTTTTGTTTCAAGTTCTATATTTTTCTTTATGATAAGAGGGTTTATGACATTTATAACCTCTTGAACAGCCTGCCTTATCTCAAAATCTCTTAAACTTAAAGTTAATACACCTGCTTCTATTTTTGACATGTCAAGTATTTCATTAATCATACCGAGAAGGTGTAAACTTGAGATTTTTATATCATTAACGTAATTTTTTTGCTTTGCATTTAGTGTGCCGGCAAATTCATTTTCAAGCAGGTCTGAAAAACCTATTATAGAATTAAGCGGAGTACGCAGCTCGTGTGAAATATGTGAAAGAAATTTCGTTTTAATCTTTTCGGCTTTTAAAATTTTCTTATTATTTTTTTGCGTTTTTTGGTAACCTTCCTGTAAAGCATTTATCTGCATTTTTATGATTTCTGAAATTTCCCTGTCTTTTGTTATATTTGCGATTACAGATGCACAGGTTTTAAAAATTTTTTTATCTTCTGCTGAAAAATCTGAACCTGTAATAATAATTTTCCCGAAGGTTGTATTTTTGAGCTTCAAATCTTCCTGAAGGAACGGCTGGGTTATAGAATTAATATCAGAGGTTCTCTTATTGTATGAATATTCCAGCCGGACTGGGTCTGTGAAAAATATATACCCTGAAGCCAGAGGAATTATTTTATTTAATACTTTAAATACTTCTTCCCCGAAATTTTCAGAAAGTTCTATATCAAAAAATTCATTTATTAATTCTATTGATTTTTCATAGTCGTTACAGGGCATCTTTTTCAACATAACCTATATATCTTAAATTTCTATAGTAGCCGTCATAATCAAGCCCGTAACCTATTAGAAATTTATCGTCCACTTCAAAACCGTAATAATCAGCATCAACATCTGCAATACGTGTAATCTTTTTATCAAGTAGAGAGCAGAATTTTGTTGATTTTGTATGGAAATTACAGTTTAAAAAATCCAGAAGAAATTTTGCAGTAAGTCCGGTATCAACGATATCTTCAATTATTAGCACATTTTTTTCGTTTAAATCAGGGAGTGAAATATCAACAGCATTAACCTTGCCAGATGTACTTGTCCCGCCGTTATAGCTGGAAAGCCTTATAAATTCCATTTTTATCGGCATATTTAAGTGTTTTACAAGGTCGACCGCAAACATTACTGCCCCTTTAAGAACGCAAATTGCATAAACTTCGTCATTTCCGTAAAATTCGTTCATTTCGTCCGCGAGTTCTTTAATTCTTGCTTGAATTTGTTCTTCTGTAAACAATATTTTTAATTTATTAATATCCATAACCTACCTCTTTTTTAATCTTAGCATGTGTGTCGGTTTTTGTGCAACTTTAACTTTTTCGCTTAATCCCAGCCCGCATGCCCAGATGATTTCATTGCCTTTGCAGAGAAGTATAAGTTTATCTTTTTCATGCTGCGGAATTTTCTTTTCATTAAGATATTTTTTTAATTTTTGCGAGCCTTTACATCCGAGCGGCCGGATTATATCGCCATTTTTTCGATGTCTTAAGGTAAAGTCAATGCTATCAGAATTAATATATGCTATAAACTCTTTGTCATCAGGGAAAGTGGTGACTACTTCCGTAAATGGTTCAATTGTAAATATGTAATTTCCAAAAATGTATTCACCGCAATTGTTTACTTGAACCTCCTCGGAACTTTTTGAGATTCGAGTAATTACTTCTGCTTTTTTATCATTTACAAACAGCCACAAATCTTTTGTAAGGGAAATTGTCTTTCCGGACTTTGAATTTTTATTTTCTTCGATGAATTTCTGGATGTTTTCAATTTTTTCTCTATCGTAGTCAATATTATTATCTATAAGTATTTTGTATATTATTCTTTTTTGTTCAATTTCAGATGCCTGTGCGAGATTTTGAGGGAGATAATTATTTATCAGATTATAATCTTCTTCTGCAATTTTTGATAGTGAATTTAAGGCGTCTGACACGTTAGGATTAATTTCTTTTAAAAGCGGAATAACATTATGCCTGATAAAATTTCTTTTATATTTTGTGTCCGAATTTGAACTGTCTGTGTTCGGGGTTAAACCGTTATCCCTGCAGTACTGTTCAATATCTTCACGTTTTGTTTTTAAAAGCGGTCTGTAAAAAATTTCTCTTTTTTCTGAAATTCCCTGTAAGCCGGCAGTTCCTGTTCCCCTTATAATTCTGTAGAGTACAGTTTCTGCATTATCGTCAAAATTGTGCGCGGTGAAAACAACTTTTGAATTAAATTTTTCAGCGCATCTTCTAAAAAAATCGTATCTTGCTTCTCTTCCTGCGGTTTCTGTTTTGTCAATATAATCCGGAAGAATTTCTGAATAATATGGAATTCCGCGTGATTTTGCAAAATTTTCACAATTTTGTGCTTCCTTCAGACTTTCTTCTCCGCGCCAGTTGTGGTTTAAGTGAACTGCAGTGACATCAGTACCGAGTTTATGCAGAATATCTAAGAGGCACATTGAGTCAAAACCTCCTGAAAAAGCCAGAATAAATTTTCCTGACAAATTATATTTTTCAATAAAGTTTTTGACGTTATCCTTTATCAATTAAGCCTCTTGGAATTTTTTAACTCCTTCTTTAATTTCAACAGCATCTACACCTAACTGTTCCAGTGCTTTCATTGCAAGAGAATCCGGCTCTGTTGTCAGCGCAAGAAGCATATGCGCAGATTCAATTTTTTGCTTATGGTCTTTTTTTGCGAGTTCCCAGGCTGTTTCAAGAACACGTTTCGCGCGTTCGGTAAATACAATTTCCCTGTCGTAATATTCATTCCCGAAACCTATCATGTTTTCGACAACACTTCTTGCATCTTTAATATTAATTTCAAGTTCTGAGAGTACCCGTCCGCCTATTCCTGTGGCTTCTCCGATTATTCCGAGCAGGAACATTTCAGTTCCTACAATATTACGCCCGAGGCGTCTGGCTTCTTCTTTGGCGAGCCTTAATATTGTAAGTGTTTCCGGCATCTGTTTCTCAATCGGCTTGATTATGCTGTGCGCAAGATCATCATCAGGAATTTTAAGCTCTTTTAATATATCGTAAGCAATACCGCTTTTGGTTTTTAATAGTCCCAGAACTATATGTTCAGGCAGAACAACTGATGAGCCAAGTTCTTTTGCTGTTTGTAATGCCATATTCATCGTTTTGAAGGCGTTGGGAGTAAAAATTATTTGTCTGCCTTCATATTCAGACTGTCTTGAGCGGATATTCTGAAGCTTTTCATCAAATTTTTCGCCTGTAACACCGTATCTGGCTAGAATTTGTGTAAGCTCGGAATTTTTATCCTCAAGAATAGATGATAATATCTGTTCCGTGCCCAATATTTCGTAGTTTGAAGTAGATAATTTAGCTACAGCTCTTTCAAATACTTTTGCGGATTCTTCGCTGTCGAAGATATTATCGGTTTCTTCTGCTTTGTCCTCTTTTCTTTCTCTGTTTTCATCTATTTCAGGGTGATAAAGACGTTTTATCTTTTTTTGGACGAGCTTTTCAAGAAGGCTTTTTGATTTGTATATATCAAAGCCTAAATCTTCAAGTATTTTAACGTTATTGGATTTTTTGTCAGAAATTGCGGAAAGGAATAAATGTTCGTAAAGAATTGTCGGATTACCTGATTTATTTGCTAAATCAAGTGATTTTTTAAGTATTTCTTTGTATTCATCATCAAAAGGCAGTGTTTGTGCCTGAACCGGTTGTGAAGCGTTGATATCTGCGTATTTTTTTATTTCTTCCGCCAGTTTTTCATGCGTAATATCGTAAGATTTGAATATTTTTAGCGCAATACCTTTTGCCTCGTCAAACAGTGCCAGCAAAAGAAGTTCCGGGGTTACTTTTTTTAACCCCATTTTTTTTGCTGTATTCTGCGATGAACTTACAACATTTATTGCCTTTTCCGTAAATTTCTCAAACAAAACTTATTCCTCGTCTTCGTCTTCATCTTCCATACTTTCGACGTAAGCAGCTACCTTTTCAAATTCTTCATCATCGTCGATTGTTTCAAAGAGGTATTCTTCGCCGTCTTTTGTTAATTTCATAAGTACAACTTCATCGCCTTCTTCCTCTTCGACAGGTAAAAGCAATGCATACTCTTGTTCATCAACTTCAACTATATCGAACAGTTCAAAATTAACTTCGTTGCCGTTTTCATCAACTGTTTTAATTATTTGATCTTCATCTGCCATTTTTATTTTTCCTTTCTATTAATTTCTAATTTCTTGTAAGGTACTGTTCCAGTATAATACAAGCACTTTCAATATCAACCAGTCCTTTGTCTTTTCTAAAGTCTATTTTTTTTGCCCTGAGATTCTCTTCTGCTGTGTCAGAAGTCAATCTTTCGTCCTCATATATTATTTCAAAATCGTTAATTTTTGATGCAAAATCTTTACAATCTTGAGCTTGCGCCCCCTGTGTACCGTCCATGTTATAGGGAATTCCTATTACTATCTTTTTCACGTTATTCTCTTTTGCAATTTTGAGAATAGTTTCTATTGCAACATTTTCCGGCTGTCTTTGAATATATGAATGTCCGTTTGCGAGCATTAAAAGATAATCGCTTAATGCTATTCCTATTCTTTTTGTTCCTATATCAAGAGCCATAACTTTGTACATTATTTTACCCACATATTTTCAATTGCTTGGACTTTCTCTTTATCTTGCATTGCAAAATAATATTCATAAATACTTTTTCTTATTATATTTTTAAAAAGTTCGCGTTTCAATGTTTTATCATTATACAAGGAATATAAATTTTCTGCAGATTTTTTTTCTCCCGCAAAGTGCTTTAACAATGCGGTATGCAGTATCCTTTCTGACCATACCTGATATTCTTCTTTATAGAAAATTTTTTCAAGATTTTCATCAATAATTTTTTCGTAATCATCAGGTGAAGTTTCATTTAGTATTTTAATAAAATCTTCAAATTCATCGCTGTATGTGCTGTTTAAAAACCAGCAGTCAGTGAAATCAAATTGTAAAATAATTTCAAATTCCTCATTTGAAAGCTTTTTAACTTTGTATTCAAGTTTTAGAGGAAGTGGTTTGATGTCTGCCAGCAAATTTTTCCAGCAAACATATTCATAGGGAATTTTACCACCGGCAAGTTTCTCTGCTTCGTTGAGTATTGACTTTAAAATTCCCGGTTCAAGCTCTAAAGCTCTCTGTCCCCTGTAAAATCTTTCTATAATTGCATTACATTCAAATTTTGTAATGTCGTTAAACCCGAAGCAGTCACGAACTCCCTTGTAATCATCAATTACAATTGCTACAAACTGGACTTTGCCGAAATCATTAATTCTTGATATTATAACAGCCTGATTGCCATGTCCGTCCGGATATGTGATACAAAATTTGTATGGTTTTGAATTTTTTAATATATTTTTATAAAATTCAAGTGAATTGTCTTCTCTTATCCCTGATAGTTTCAGTACAGATAAATTCTTTTTTATTGCAGGAAGCAATCCGGCATCAGCAGTATCCAGCGCAGAGTTAAGTGCATGATATGCGAGCTGTGATTTTGAATTCCCTAGAATATCCAGTGCAGTTCGACCGGCTTCGCTGTCTGGTATTGATAAAAATACCGGAATAAGAAGGTTTGCAAGCTCATCATTTGAATAATCTTCCCCGAGAGATTTTAAAAGAACGACTTTATCATTGTCAGGAAGTGTACTCAAAAAGTCCAGAAAATCAATTTGTACTTCAGGATTTACAATAGCATTGTCAAGAATTTTTTTCGTATCGGCTTCTACAAATTCGTCAGGATTATCAATATACTTATCGCATTCTTCATAAGACCAGTTTGCGTCAATGTCTCTCAGAAGGTCTAATGCAAAGATTTTTGCCTGATTTGATGTCATATTGTTTTTTATAATGTTCCATAAACGTTCTATAAGTTCATTTTTTTCACAGTATCTGGTCAGCAGGAACTTTATGAGCTCAGGATTTGCATTTGGATTATTAACCTCTTTGAACAAAAGTTTGACAATAACACTTTTATCGCTTTGTGTATCAAGAGCCCTGTAATGTATTTCATAATTTTCGAAATTTTTTACATCATTTAGTTTTTGAAGAATTTTTGCGATTTCTGCTTTTATTTCAAACGGATTAAGTTCAAATCTGTCAGTCATCAACGCGCTTTCCCCCAAAATGCATCTAAAATAGCCTGGGCTTCAGCAGATGGCATTCTGTCATTCAGAATTAAATATTGAACTGCAATCATAGCACACTCAGAACAAATATTTACTCCCGGCCCCTGAACCATTTTAAGTACCTGTGTGTTTGGTCTTCCGCAGAAACTGCAGTACACAAGTTCATCTCCTTTATGTTCATGTTCCGATGACTTTTCACGTTTAGCCCCTAATTTTATCACTTTATCTTCTGACATATATAAACCTCACCTTTTTCATTTGTAACTTTTATTTATAAAATTTGCATAAATTTAAAGGTTTATTTTATAATTAAAATTACAAATAATTTTATGAGGTTGATTATAGCATGAAAAAAGCATTTTTACTAGCCAGTATCTTATTTATTTCTGTAATATCTACGGCATGTATTAATAACTTTGCAGTTCAGGAGCTTAACAATAAAGCAAAAACTTTTATGGATAAAGGGGATTATGCGTCTGCTATTGAACGTTTAAAGTCAAGTGTGGACCTTGACGGAAGTGTTTTTGAAACACAGTATAACCTTGCTGTTGCCTATACAAAAGCTGAAGATTATGCTAATGCTATTAAAACTTATAATGATGCAATAAAATTGAATCCTAACTTTGCTGATGCCTATTATTCTCTTGCGGTTTGTGAAGAAAATCTTGCAAAAGATATTATATCGGGGAATGTTATTGTTAATGATGATGATACAATAGAAAAAGCTGAAGAGACTGATGAGGAGGATGTTCAAGATAAAGAGCTTTCCCGGAATGCTGCAAAGATGCTTACAAATCTCTTAAACAGTTCAATTTCTGATTATCAAATTTACCTTGATAAGGGGCAAAATATTGATGACAGAGCTTATGTAGAAGATAAGATTAAAGAGCTCCAGATGCTCCTTGCAAAAAATACTGTGAAGTAACCATGTTTCAATCACCGGCAGAAGTTGCATTTTCTATATTTGGTTTTCCTGTTTATTTTTACGGAATTATCCTTGCTTTAGCTATCCTTGTTGGTGTTTATTCTGCCTATTTTTTGTATAAACACTTTTATGACAAAGAAAAGGCCTCAAGTATTATTGATTTTTCACCTTATATAATTATAATTGGTATAATTGGTGCTAGATTATATTATTGTATCGTTAATTATTCTTATTATTTTCATCATCCGTTTGAAATATTTTATATCCGGCAGGGTGGGTTATCAATTCATGGTATGATAATTGTGGGATTAATAACTTTATTTGTTTTTTCAAAAATTTATAAAATCTCTTTTTTTAAGCTCATTGATGTTTTTTTATGCGGTACAGCACTAGGACAGTGTATTGGCAGATGGGGTAACTTTTTTAATTCGGAAGCTTTCGGTACTCCTACAAATCTCCCATGGAAGTTGTTTATTCCTGTTGAAAAAAGACCGCCTCAATATTTGGATTTTGACTATTTTCATCCGACTTTTCTCTATGAAAGCATACTGGACTTACTTATTTTTATTTTTCTTTTGCTTTTATTCAGAAAATTTTCAAAACATCCGGGATTAATTGCATGTTTTTATCTTATAATGTATTCTTTTGCAAGAATATTTGTTGAGCATTTTAGGGTTGACAGTATATTGAATATTTATGGGGTTCCGGTTGCGCAGATAATGTCTCTTGCTTTAATCTTATTTGCTTCAATTTTTATGGTATACATTATTTATAGAGATAATTCATTCCGGCATTGATTTTTGTATTTATTTGTCATTAAATATAAGTTATGAATGATAAATTACCCCGTAATAAAAAGGCGCTGTTCTGGCTGAGCGGTTCACATTTTATAAATGATATTTATACAGGTGTTCTTAATCCTATTATGCCGTTTATAGCTGTTAAGATTGGAATAACGATGGCTGTTGCCACTATAATTCTTACTGTATCACATATTTTTTCATCACTATTGCAGCCGTTATTCGGCTATTTTGCTGATAATATTGTTAAACGATCATTTATTTTCTGGGGGTTAATTTTATCCTCAATTTTTATTCCGCTTTCTGCTCTGGCACATAATCCTTTTATTCTTATTTTATTTATTATATTCGGTAGTATAGGCTCCAGTCTTTTTCATCCTCAGGCGCTCGGATTTGCTTCAAGGTTTGCAGGAAAAGAAGATGCCGGTAAATCTATGGCTATTTTTGTTGCTATGGGTACACTTGGCTATTCATTCGGGCCTATTATCTCTTCTGCTATAACTCAGTTTTTAGGAATGCCTAAAATGCCATTGATGACTATTGCTGGTATTGTATGGGCTTTGTTAATGTTTTCATTTGTACCAAAGCTTTCTTTGTCTGAGCCGGTTATTTCTAAAATTGATTTTAAAACAGCTTTCAATAGAATTTTGACTAATAAAAAGCTTAATATTTTAAATGTTATTGCAATGCTGAAAACAATGATTATGTCTGCATGTTTTATTCTACTACCTTTTTTGTGGAAAGATATGGGATATAAACCTTTTTATATCGGCTTAGCTTTATTTTTATTTATTTTTGCCGGTGGTATTGGTTCGCTTATAAGCAGTAGCCTTGAAAAAAGACTCGGTGCCGCTAATGTTTTTTATATATCAATGATTTCTACTTTACCTTTAATGATTTTATTTATTTTAACCTGTTCACTTCACCCTGTTTTATCGCTTGTAATATTTGTAATTATGGGGTTTGTGACTATGATGGCAACACCTGTTACTATGGTCATGGCGCAGAATGTTCTTCCGGAATACAAAAGTATAATTTCGGGGTTTATAAATGGTTTTTCTTGGGGGATTGTGGCAATTGTTATGTCAATGCTGGGTTTTATCGCTGAAAAATTTGGAATTACAAACGTTTTATTATTTGTCGCTATAATCCCTGCGATATGTTCGGTACTGGTTAAAGAATTATTCAAGCAAGAATAATTAAGCTAATACATTTAATGATTTTTTTATACTATTATTTTGGTGTTTAGTGACCATTTTTTCCTGCAGATATGCAACATTATAAAGAAGTTTGTTAGTTAATAAATCAAGACTCATTTTTTTATCCATTTTATTAAGCATGCTCAAATCATGTTCACCACCGAATGTATGTGTATTATTTACTCCGTTAATCATGGAATTTGTTAATTGCATGGATGCAAAAGATGCATTATTCATTGTATTAACAGCGTTAAAACGGGCTATGGATGAAACTAACATTCCTAACTCCTATCCTAGTGTCTCCTACATATATTAATATAAAATATAAAATAAATAAAATCAAGTATTAATTTTTGTAACAAATAGGCTAATCTTTGAAATTGAAGATTATATATATTTTTTATATATATAGTTGATACATAGAGATATTAACAGAGAGAGTATTTTAAATAAGAGAGAGACACTAATTCCTATTCCTACCTTCCTAAAAACAAAATTTTCCCCTTATTCAAGGGGCTTTTTTTTGCCAATAAAAAAATCCCCGCTTATTAAGCGGGGATTTTTTAGTATTTATTCACTGAGTAAACCTATTTTGTGAATTTTAATGAAGTTTGTTCCACCTACAAGAAGTTCCGGAACAGACCCTGTTATAACAACATAGTCTCCTTTTTCGAGTCCCAAACCATTAATCAAAAATTTATCTAACTCTAATAGTGATTTTTTGTCAATTGATGGTTCAATATCAACAGGAATCGGATAAACTCCTCTGTATAATTTTATATCACGACAAATATGTCTATGCGGACAGCAAGCAAAAATAGGTACGCTTAGTTTTGCTTCTGCCAGCATTGATGCTGTAAATCCGCTTCCGGTTAGCGCAATTGCGGCTTTTACATCCATTTTTCTTGTCATATCAGCGATTGACATTCCTATTGCCATGGCCTGGGAATCTTTTTCTTCTTCAATCATTTTTCTCGGGAATTTATTTTTCCTCATGAACGGAGAGGCTTCTACATTATCAGCAATTTTTTTCATCATTGAAACTGCTTCTACAGGATAAGCACCCGCAGCTGTTTCCCCGGATAACATAATTGCATCGGTACCATCTAAAATTGCATTGGCAACGTCAGAGGTTTCCGCACGTGTCGGGATTGGATTTTCAATCATACTATCAAGCATCTGTGTTGCGACTATTACAACTTTTCTTTTAGCATTAGCTTTTCTGATAATGGTTTTTTGAACAATAGGTACTTTTTCATTTGAAATTTCAATACCTAAATCTCCTCTGGCAACCATGATACCGTCAGAAACTTCAATAATGGCATCAATATTTTCAACAGCCTGGGGCTTTTCAATTTTAGAAATAATTCTGGCTGTAGTATTTCCATGGCTGTGTAAAAGTTCTCTTAATTTTACAACATCAGAAGCTTCTCTTACAAATGATAACCCCAGATAGTCAATGTCATTGTGAGCTGCAAATTCCACAAATTTAATATCACGTTCTGTTAAAACATCAAGGCTGCCCTGTGAACCGGGGATATTAATTCCTTTTCTCTGTTTTAAAAGACCGTCTGTTAATACTTCTGCAAATATTACCCTATCTTCAACTTTTTTTACTTCAAGCTGAATTTTGCCATCGTCTATCATGATTTTTTCACCGGGAGTAACGTCATCAGCCATGCCTTTGTAGTCAACAGGCAGTATATCACCTGTAACTTCAGGCTGGTGGCGGAATTTTAAAATTTCACCTTTGTGTATTTCAATAGATTCAGGCAAATTTCCTATTCTGATTTTAGGTCCCTGTAGATCTAGCAAAACCGGGATTAAAGTTCTTTCTTCTTTTTCAATTTCTCTAATGTAAGATAAATTGGTTTTGTGCATTTCAACATCTCCATGCGAAGAATTTAATCTGAACATGGTGACGCCTGCTTTAAAAAGCTCTCTGATTTTTTCCTTTGTCGATGTTGCAGGTCCAAGAGTTGCAACAATTTTCGTCATAGTGTAATTATCCATACTTTTCCTTTCTATATTGGGTAAAATTATTTAAAATAATAACTTACATGTTTACAAAAATTTAATTGTACGTTATAATTTTACACGAAAAAGGTTTACTAGTAAATATGAGGAAGTAAGAAAATGAAAAAAATTATTTCTGCAATTATGGCTTTTTGCTTATTAGCATTAAATGCCATGCCTGTTCTGGCAGCCTCTATAGCAGATGTCAGCCAGAACTACTGGGCAAGCAAAGAGATTAATATTGTTGTTGATAACAATATTATGTCACTTTCCGGAAATCGTTTCAATCCGGAAGGAAACATTACAAGGGTTGAATTTGTTAATGCTCTTTTAAAGGTATTATCCGATGAAAACGTGAATGTTACTATCTCAAATAAATTTTCTGATGTAACTAAGTCTAACCCGAATTATGATAATATTTTACGTTCTCAGCAGCTGGGTCTGGTTTACGGATATCCTGACGGGACATTCAAGCCTAACAAATCAGTATTAAGATCTGAAGCTCAATCTGTTATGAGCCACATTACAAAAGATATGGATGCAGATAAATCTATTCTTAATCAGTTCAAAGATGCCTCTGCTATTCCTGCTTGGGCTAAAAATGTTTATGCCAAAACTATTAATTACGGCATTTATGTAAATTATCCTGATTCAAGAGAGTTAAGACCTAATGACAATTTGTCAAGAGCAGAAGCTGCTGTTCTTTTAGCAAGACTTAAAGAAAAATTAGATCTTGTTAAAGCTCAGTATATTGGTGCTACAAGAGTTGAACATCTTGATGTAACTAAAAAGGCTCCTAACAATGAAGTTAGAATTAACAACATTCAAAATATTATCAACGAAGGTAACGTTCTTGTTGTTGCGTTTGAAGATAAGTTTAAATCAGAAGATCACAAAGCAGGCGATATAGTAACTTTTGTTGCAAATGAAGATATTTGTACAGAAGAGGGTTCTCTGGTAATTCCTGCCGGAACTAAATTTATTGCTAAAATTAATGAAATTAAAGACCCGAAATGGTTTAACAAAAATGCTAGAGTTTATCCTCAGTTATGCAAAATTATTTTACCTAACGGAAAAGAAGCTGCATTTAATGCTAAACCTTTCTCAAAAGATTATTCTTTAAAAGAAGGTCCATGGATGACTACGGGTAAACTTGTACTGTGTACATTGACAGGTGGTGTTGTTGGTACAGGTGCTGGTGTTGGCTTTGCATTTATTCCAAGCCCTGACTTAATCGGTACTGGTATTGCGATTGGTTTACCTGTTGGTGCTGCTGTTGGTCTTGCAACGGGTCTCGTTACTAAAGGTCTTGAATACCACGCTAAGTCAGGTGAAATGGTTTATGTTATTTTACTTGACGATGCAACTGTATCAAAATAGTTTGATATTAAACTTATTTCATAAAGAACCGGTAGTATAAAATTACCGGTTCTTTTTAATATTTTTAATTAGTTATTTTCGGCTATATATATTACCCGCCAAGGTATAGTAAAATCTTTCATAAAGTTTAAAATAAGTATGTGAATATTTCTTTCACATTTACTAAATTGTTATGGGAGTATTTTATGAAAAAATTATGTATTTCTTTAGCACTCATAGGTGCTGTTACTTTTTCTACTCAGGGAGCTTTTGCAGCATGGGAGGGTGTCCAATCCTTAAATCCTATGCCTTATCTGTCTTATCTTAATCCTCTGCCATACATTGGTATTGGTGAGAATAAGACTGATTTTAGCTTAAATCCGTTTACTGGGTTTAAAAACTGTGATAAGTGTAAAGTTAAAAAAGTGAAAAAATGCGACGAATGTACTCGTATACAGCCGACCCCGTGTCCTACCTGCAGAAAAGCGTTTGCAGAACCATGTGATACTTGTGACAGGGTTTACATTCAGCCTGTACAGCCAAAGTGTCCGTGTATGATTGATCATTAAACTGAAAGAGCCCTTTTTATTAAGGGCTCTTTTATTAATATTCGACAATATTTTGTAATGTATTAAGTATATTATCTGTAATTTCCTGAATATATTCCTGTGATACCATCCCGTTAATTACTGCATCTGATATCTGATATGCCGGCCTGATATATTGCTGGGCTGTTCTGTTAACGTCCTGAAACTGCAAATCTGCTGCAGTTCCGGTTTTACCTCTCAGCGCTGCACGTTTATACCATCGTTCTTTTATAACTTCCAGCGGGGTATAAACATAAACCTTAACATCCATAATATCCCTTAACCCTTCATTAAGAACATATAAACCTTCCGTAAGTACTACTTTTGCAGGTTTTTTTACATCTCCGTCTGGGTCTGAAACGCATGTAACAAAATCGTATTTGGGAGAAGTTATTTCTCTGCCTGATTTAAGTTTGATAAGGTGTTTTTTCATTAGTTCAAGGTCAATTACATCCGGGGTATCAAAGCTGAAGCCTGTTTTAAACAGAGCTTCATAGCTTCCTGCCTCTTTAAGTTCTTTAGATGTATCTTTATAGTAGTCATCACAGCGTATAACAGTATAAATTCCTTCTTTTTTTTCTTTTACACAGGCTTTAATTGTATTATCAACAAAAACTGTTTTACCTGATGCGCTTTCTCCGGTTATACCGATAAGAAATGTTTTTTTCTTTTCCTGTACCACTTTTCTTGCTATATTTAAAATGAGATTTTCAGACGTTTTTAAAAACAGCGGTTGTGATTGCAGTTTATCTTCTTCCAGTATTTTCTTCAAAGATTCTACAATATTTGATATGACTTCCATATCACGTCTGCTTGAATAATAATCATAACTTGTTAGAAAATCTGTTGCCATTCTACTTCCCCTGTATATATTCTAATATAATACATTAAACTTTTTTTATTTTGTTAGAATAATAAATTTTGTAACAATATTATAAATATTTTTAAAGAATGTTCCAAAATGTGCCGTTATGGGAATATGTGAAGTAGCCTTTGCGGTAAAGCTTATAATTTACTGTTAGAAGTCTACAAAGGTAGAATGAAATGAGGAGATATGTACATGTATCATGATGAAATTTTTGAAAATGCGCTGAGAGATGTTAGGGAAGAAAGTTACAAGGCACTGAAAGAAGAAATTTCTTCTATGGAATCGTCAATTGAGCGTTTTATCAAGAATATTTTGGAGTGCACTTCCAGTAAATCTGAAAGAGATTTTAACGTTCAGTCACTTTAATACTTAAAACTAATAAAAAGAAATCGCTTTCAAAGCGGTTTCTTTTTACATATACATTCCTAAGTTTTGTTGTGCAAATATATTCCCGTTTGCCAGTTGATTAAGTGCATTTAATATATCAGTATAATCTGTTGAAGTCTGATAATCATTCTCAGTAACTGAAACTGTCTTTTCTGCTGTTAGTTTTTCGTATGCTTTTATAACTTCTTCATCTGTGCAACCTCCGTTTTCAGCTGCTTTTTTCTCAACTTTTGCAAGTAATATTTCTTTTCCTTTTTTCGATTTTTCGGCATTTTTAGCCAGTTTCTTAGCTTCTGCTTCCTTGTGTTTTTCAAGCTCTGATTTACCTGTAATAGATTTTACGCCTTTTCCTGCAAGCCAGCTGCACAAAATTCCTGTACCTACGCCTATAATAGCGCCTACAGCTCCACCAACCGCTGTACCTATTGGCCCTCCAATGCATGTCCCAATTGCAGCTCCTGCTTTAGCTCCTGCAATAGCTCCAACTTTAGCACCGACAGCATAACCGACACCTTCTGCTGCGACAACTGCTCCTGTCTTAACAAGCTGTTTGGTACCTTTCCCTGCTCCGCATGTTTTATATGTTTCAATTATTTCCGGAGTTTCTATGGCCAAACCTATTGCAGCCGTTGCTAGCCCTCCTCCTTTTGCTCCTTTTGAAAGTGTTTTTATTGCTTTATTAGAACTTGTGGCTCCTTTTTTCAATGCACCGTCTATTGCATCATAACCTGTATATTTTTTTACGCCTGACCAGGCTTTGCCGCGAAGCGTAGAAGGTTTAATTATTCCTGCCTGGCGTGCTTTATGTACTTCTAAATCTGCTTTTGCTATAGCTTCATCTACTTTTTTTAGGTGTTCTCTAAGGGCTTTCCCTGTTAATTTTTTACTTTTAGCTTCTGCAATTAGTTTTCTTGCTTCATCGTAGTATGATGCTTTTGTAGATTGATTAAATAATTTTGCTCTTGCAGATGGCTTTGTTGTCTGTCCCATTTGCGAGTATTCAGGTTTTACCGGAACTTTTTTTTCTAATTCAACTAAATTATTATAATAACTTCTATTGTTTATAGTTTCTAATATATTATTTCCTTTAAGATATTTTATAGCATCTTTTGCAGATTTGTTTTTAGTCATCACTTCCTGCCATGCGGAAGTATAATTGCCATAATTTTTTATTGCCCATTTGGGAGCTGTCCATAAAGCTGCTTTTCCTGTTTTCCATACCAGCGGGAGTGCAACGGTTCCGCCGGCAAATATAAGTTGTGAGTTTAACTCCTGTACATCAAACGGATTATGATTCAGCTGTGCTCCTGCGGCATAGCTGGCTAATTTATAATAATTATTGTTTATAGAACTTGCCATAAAACCATTTTCCCTTAAATTTAATTCCCCGTATTATATATAAAAATTTTTTTCATCAAAAATTGCGTTTTATGTAACAATTTATTAAAAAAAAAAGCGGTTATTTACCGCCTTTTAATTAACATTGATAGTTAAGTCTGTTCAATCCTGATGTCATTGCCATAAAATCTTGATCCATTGGATTTGTCATTCCGCCACCATAAAGCATCTGCTGCATTGCCATTAACTCTTGCGGCGTTATTGTTGGTTGTGGAATGTTAAATGGATTTGCCGGCTGCGTATTTATTCCATTATAAGATGGTGTTCCGAAAGGATTTATACCATACCCCTGCATCATTGCTTGCTGCTGTTTTTGCGCTTCTTCAGCTTCGGCTTTCTTTTCGGAATGAGTTTTGCCTGTAAATTTGCTCATTAGCCAATCACCTGCCATATAACCTACCATAAATCCTACAAACGGTATTGGAATTAATGCCTGTGCTATTGCGCCTGTTATGGTGCCTGCACCTATTCTCAATGCCGTTTTCCCTGTTTCGGCAAGCCCGCCAATCAACCCTTTATCTTTAAAAGCTGAAAATAAATTCGGAATTTCCGGCAGTATAACCATAAGAGTGAATATTAACGGCATTCTTTTGCCTAATCCGCTCATTGCACCTTTAAATTGTGACCAGAATTTAGAGAAGCCTGTTTTACCTGCTCTATCAGCAAGTTTTCCTCCAACTCTCCAGCCTTGGGCTACTTTTTTAGGAGCACTTTTTAAAGATTTCCATGTGCTTTGCCAAAAACCTCCATCTCTTGCTTTTAGGATGCCATTATGTTTTTCTGCTGCTTTTGCTCCGTTTTTTATGCCGCTGCCAACAGCTTGCCAGTATGATTGGCCTGATGCAGCTCTATTTTTAATTGTATTACGCATTGTTTGGGTAAATGCTTCATTGCCTGTTCCGAGAATAAAATCCGGTGCAATTTTTGCTCCTCTGCGAATATATCTCAATCCTGCTGATGCAATTGATCCTATACCCATTGTTTACCTACCTAATCTTTAACCTACCTTAATTACATGAAAAAATTTTTTTATTAAAAATTGCTTTTGTTTAGAAATTTTGTTAAGATTTGTTAATATTTACAAACACGCTGCTAAGTTGTATAATTAGACTATGTATTGTGATAACGGTAAAATTTATATTGAAGATGATGATCAGTGTATGGAATGCAAAAACTACGCTGAAGGTGTTTCTTGCCCTTTGTTGACGGCATTGGGATTGGGTGTTGTTTATCTTGAGGATAATTTGACCGTTACTAATTGCGGATTTTTTGAAAAATTTGAACGAAAGTTGCATATTGTGAGGAATAATGACACGGATAACATTGATTAACGGAGATGGTATCGGTCCTGAAATATCTGATGCTGTTGTAAAAATAATTGAAGCTGCGGGACTAAAAATTGACTGGGATGTCCAGACAGCTGGAGAGGCTGTTATTGATACAGAGGGAGTTCCCCTTCCTGAGCGTGTTTTGAATTCTATAAGAAAAAATAAAGTTGCCCTCAAAGCTCCGGTGACTACACCGATAGGTAAAGGTTTTCGTTCAGTTAATGTTCAACTTCGTAAATCGCTTGATTTATATGCAAATCTGCGTCCATGCAAAAATCTGCCGAACATCAAAACAAAGTTTGATAATGTTGATATAGTTGTTGTTAGAGAAAATACTGAGGATTTATATGCAGGTATTGAACGTCAGGTTGATAAAAATACTGCTGAAAGTATAAAACTTATTACCCGTGATGCTTCTGAGCGGATTTGTAAATTTGCGTTTGATTATGCCGTTAAAAATAATCGTAATGAAGTTTGTGTTGTTACAAAGGCAAATATTATGAAGCTTTCTGACGGTCTATTTTTAGACAGTTATAGAAAAATTTCGGAACATTATCCTCAAATCAAAAAACGTGAAATTCTTGTCGATAATCTTTGTATGCAGTTAGTACAAAATCCGTCACAATTTGATGTTCTTGTTTTGCCAAATCTATATGGCGACATAGTATCTGATTTGTGTGCCGGACTTATTGGCGGTTTGGGGGTTGCCCAAGGAGCTAATATTGGTTTGGATTATGCGGTATTTGAGCCTGTACACGGTTCGGCTCCTGATATAAAAGGTCTGAATATAGCTAATCCGACGGCTCTTTTGCTCTCTGCCATAGAAATGCTAAAATATATCGGTGAAAATTCTTATGCTAAAAGAATTGAAAAGGCCTTATATACAACTCTGGCAAAAGGAATTTGTACGCCTGATTTAGGTGGAAATGCCTCTACTGATGAGTTCTCATTGGCTATTATTCGGGAATTATAACTTTCTTCCGTTTCTTAAGACTTAAGATTGTTAATATAGAAATTATTATAAGAGGTATAGCTCTTTCTGGTCTGAACAAGAACCAGCCTATTGAAATTGTTATTGTACTTAAGGCTAATGTTATAATAATTGTTGATATTAAAGCTGACATTTTTGTGTGTAAGCCTAAAAACGGGATACTTTTATCTTTAGTAATTATTGGTTGAATTAATAAATTAAGGCTTATAAATATTAGTATTATGCCTATTCCTCTAAAAATACAGGTATTTTCCGAATTATTTTTTCTGTATTCATTCAGCATTGTTTGCAGACTTTTTTCTCCATTCATAATAATAACTAAACTTCCATATTTATTATCTATACTTTCGAGTCTATTTCCGGTTTGTCTTGCTATAACTGATACTTGAATTTCTGATGGTATATAAGAATATGATAGTTTTTGATCACCTATGGAAGGAGTATCATAGTTTGTGCCAGTAAAATAAAAACCGTTATAAATTTTAAGTTCAGGGTTATATGGAAGCTGTGTTATTTTCGTTATTGAGTTAATTTTTTCGGTAATTTCATTTGAAAGATAGAAGTCTCCGAGACTTACATTGTCTGCGTAGAAATTTTCTGCTTTGTATTTCATTTTTTTTGGATTATTATATGTATTATTTTTAAATTTATCTGAGTCTATTAATTTTTTACTCCATATTTTTCTATATTCATATGAGGATTTTTGAGAACTTTTGTGTTGTTTTATTTCTTCCCATTGATACATTTCAGTATCTCTAAACAGGGCAATTGCGCTGGGTATGCTTATTATTGAATCTGTAAGTGTTTGCTGTGAACTGACTTTTCCGGTCATGTACACTGCTTTATTCTCATTTGACGGGTTAATGTTTTTAGAAGAGACTTGAATTGCATTCTTTTCTACAAAATTTGCGATTTGCAAAGTATTTGCGTAGTTAAATTCGTTAATAAATAAAAGGAAAAATGAAGCTGTAAATAGTATAAAACCTGCCGCAAGAGCGCAGAATGTCTTCTCTTTTTCCATTCTTCCATCCTTAGAAAGCTAGTCTATCAATCCCAGATCTTTAAGAAATCTTGTGTTATCAGAGAGCTCAAGAAGCTTTTCATCATCTGTCGGATCAATAACCCCTTTTGCAAATAGTTCATCCATAATTTTATTATGAGACTCATTTTCTGGGTTTGATAGGACTAATTTAGTAAAATTTTTTACATCACATTGATGTTCGTACATGTTAACTGCAGTTCTTGTGAGTTTATCGAGAAAAACACTTTTTCTCCCCTCAAAATCAACATCAAGCGGATTTATGACCGCATTATGGTGCTTTTTCCTCTCTAAATTTAGTTTTTGTGCTAACTTTTTAAACATCATATCTACACATTATCCCCTTATTTTATATTATACACTACCTGTCAAGAAAATCTACAATTCTTAACAAATGTGACAGGATAATTTTTTCTTGATTATAACTTATATTTAAATTAGAATGTTGCCATAAATGCGTTAAATAATTAAAACGAAAATCTATAAAGGTGGTAAAAATGCTTGATATTAAATTAATAAGAGAATGTCCGGATAAGGTTAACGAACTTTTAAAGAGAAGAAATCCTGAGCTTTCCATTGATGAAGTTTTAAAAATTGATGAAGAGAGACGTAAAATTCAAACGCAGGTTGACGAATTGCGTGCTAAGAGAAAAGCTGATTCGCAAAAAATCGGCCTTATGAAGAAAAACGGTGAAAATACTGATGATGTTCAGGAAGAAGTTCGTAAGCTTGGTGATGATATTAAAGCATTGGAAGAAAAACAAACAGAACTGGATAATAAACAGCGTGATATTTTGCTGCATACGCCTAATATTCCTGACGAAACCACTCCTATCGGATTATCTGAAGATGATAATGTTGAAGTTTACAAGTGGGGTGAACCAAGAAAATTCGATTTTGAATTTAAAGCTCACTGGGATTTATGTGAAGAAAAAGGTCTTGTTGATTTTGAACGCGGTGTAAAAATTTCCCAGAGCAGATTTATTTTATACAAAGGAAAAGGTGCAAAGTTAGAACGTGCAATTATAAACTTTTTCCTTGATTACCATACGCTGGAACAGGGATATGAAGAAATTCTTCCGCCGTTTATGGCAAATGCGGCTACAATGACAGGGACCGGTCAGCTTCCAAAATTTAAGGAAGATATGTATAAGTGTGTAGATGAAGATTTGTACTTAATACCGACTGCTGAAGTACCCGTTACAAATATTTATTCTGGTGAAATTTTGTCAGAAGATGATCTCCCTAAGTATATGACTGCTTATACTCCCTGCTTCAGAAGAGAGTCAGGCTCTGCAGGCAAAGATACAAGAGGGCTTATAAGAGTTCATCAATTTAATAAGGTTGAGCTTGTAAAGCTATGTACACCTGAAACAAGCAGGGAAGAACATGAAAAATTAACTGAAGATGCAGAAAAAATGCTTCAATTATTGGAATTACCATATAGACGTGAGGCTTTATCAACGGGTGATATTGGATTTTCTGCCAATAAATGCTGGGATTTGGAAGTTTGGATGCCTTCTTACGGAACTTATAAAGAAATTTCGAGCTGTTCAAATTTTGGAGATTATCAGGCAAGACGTGCAAATATTAGATACCGTGATAAGGCTACCGGAAAAACTCAATTTGTTCATACTATTAATGGGTCAGGTTTGGCTGTAGGCAGAACTTTTGCGGCTATCGTAGAAAATTATCAACAGGAGGACGGAACAATTATTATTCCGGAAGTTCTCAGAAAATATACAGGATTTGATAAGATATAAAAAAATCCGGTTTAATACCGGATTTTTTATTGCATTTTATTAAATATGCTGCTGTTTTTGATCTTATCTATCTTTTCGAGTTTATTTGCCTCTTTGTCTGCAACTTTTGCAAGTTTTTCTATAAATTCTACAGGACCTTTAAATAATTTTGTGAATGCATTTTCGCGGTATTGCTTAAATAAATTATTTTCAGGATCTTTTGCATATACATTACCGGATAGAGATTTACCGTCCTGCATAACAAATAATGTTATATCTATTTTGTCATTTTTTGCCTGCTGATTTATTATTTTATCTAATTTATCTAATTCAGCAGTTGTTTTAATTCGTGCTTTAAGAGCTTTATTAACTACTTCATTGGAATGAATTGCCATCCCGAAATTTTGTTTGTTGTTTGAGCTTATCTGCATTTGTATCTCCTTTATTTGTTTTAGTATATTCCTATAAAAACTGTAATAAATATTTTTTGCTATTTTAACTTTTTTAGGTTATATTATATAGCATGAGCGGTTTTAATCCTAATAAGTGTTATGTTGAAAAAAATGACAGTGTTGCTGTAAGTTCTAATTGGACTTCTATAACTTATTATTTTCAGATAATTTCGTCTTTTGTGTATACCGTGCTTATTGTATGTTTATTTTTTATATTAATATCATCATGGCCTTCAAGCGGTTATAGGGCAAGGCACCGTCACGGGGCAACCTTTTTGGTGGATTTTTTTCTCTTATATGTTCTTGGCTGGCCGAATTTAAAAATTTTTCTAAATTCTTTTTTTGCGCCTAAAATTAAACTTGATTTTGTAAATGGCTTAATTTCTGTTAAAAATAAACCGCTTTCATTTGAAAGAATACAAAAAGTCAGAATTCTTGAAATCAGGCCTTATCATGATTCCTGGCGTTTTGGCGAGTATTCTGCATTTAATTTATCCGGATATAAAAAATCGATTGTTACGATAACTACTTCATACGGTGATATAAATTTTTATATCTGTTCTGAAAAAGCTATTGAGCTGATTACAAAATTTTGTGAAAAATTTAATATTGAAAGTGTCTATACTTATGTAGAACGCAGACTGTTTTTAACTTTTTATTAAATAAAAATAAAATATTTAAAAAATCTGTATTTTGTGGAATAATATAAATAATCTGAGGAGTATGAATGTACGAATTTCCATTTGAGCTGGATGATTTTCAAAAAGATGCCTGTCAATTTATAGATGAGGGAAAAAGTGTTGTTGTGTGCGCTCCTACCGGAGCAGGTAAAACCGTTATTGCCCAGCATGCAATTCACAGAGCGCTTGAACAGGGTAAACGTATTTTTTATACAACTCCATTAAAAGCTCTGTCTAATCAAAAATATTATGATTTCGGAGAGAAATACGGGCAGGATAAGGTCGGTCTTTTAACCGGCGATACTTCTATTAACCGCAATGCTCAAATTGTGGTTATGACTACTGAAGTTTTTAGAAATATGCTCTATGGCACGAATTTCGGCTCTGTTACCGATAACATGAAAGAGGTTAGATACGTTGTTCTGGATGAAGTTCATTATATGAATGATGAGCAGCGCGGAACTGTTTGGGAAGAAAGCATAATTTATTGCCCTACAAATGTTCAAATTATAGCACTTTCTGCAACAGTTGCCAATGCTCAGGAGCTGACTGACTGGATAAATACTGTTCATTCTAAAACTGAACTTGTTGACACTGATTTCAGACCGGTTCCTTTGCGTTTTTATTATTTCGACAGTTCACAGCCGACTAAACTTTTGCCATTGCTGACTCCAAGCGGGCAGTTGAATAAAAAAATCAAACCTGAAAAACGTGTATTTGGCAGGAAGTTTCAAAATAAAAAATCCTATGTTAAGGAGGTTATAAGAAATTTGCGGGAAAATGATATGCTTCCGGCTATATACTTCACATTCTCAAGAAAAAAATGTGATGAGCAAATGGAAAAATGTGCTTCTCTTGATTTGATTACAAAAGGCGAAAGAGCCCAAATTCAGCAGTTTATTGATGAATATATCGCAGAAAATCCTCATTTATACAATAATAAGCACATTGAGTATCTTCTATGCGGTGTCGCATCTCACCATGCAGGACTTTTGCCCGCATGGAAAAATCTTGTTGAAAAACTTTTTCAAAAGGGACTAATAAAAGTAGTCTTTGCAACTGAAACGCTTGCAGCTGGAATTAATATGCCTGCTCGTTCTACTGTAATAAGTTCTACAAGCAAACGGACTGACGGCGGGCACAGAATGCTTACGGCAAGTGAATTTTTGCAAATGTCAGGACGTGCCGGACGGCGTGGAATGGATGAAGTCGGCTATGTTACAATTGTCGGCACGCAATTTCAATCTCCCGAAGAAGTTGCGGAGCTTGTTCTTAGCGATGCCAATCCTCTGGAAAGCCGTTTTTCTCCGAGCTATTCAATGGTTTTGAATTTGTTGCAGCGTTTTAGTTTGGATGAAGCGAAAGAACTTATTTTAAAAAGTTTCGGTTACTTTTCTTCAGGCTCAAGACTTCAACCGCTTCTTAAAACTCAAGAACAAATTAAAAATGAAATTAAGGCGCGAGAATTTGTCTGCCCTTATAAACTTTGCGATGATAAACTTTCTGAATACGACAAATTACGTCATATTTATGTACAAAACCGACAAACTTATAAAAAAATTTGCAAACAAGAGCGTTCTAAAAACAGACCTCTATCGCCTGAAGCTGTAAAATTTGGAAAAGAAACAAAAGCAATGCTTGAAAAAATGCATTCATTTAAGTGCGATACCTGCAAACTTTATAAAAAACATTCAAAAAATGTTGAAGTACTAGCCCGTTTTTCGGTACGACTAAAGAAACTTGATAAAGAAATTGAAAAACAAAGGGATATATTCTGGAATAAATTCTTGGCTCATAGGAATGTTTTAATTGATATGGGTTATCTGAAAGATGATTATCCGACTGCACAAGGCATAACGACCTCACAAATACGCTCAGAGAATGAATTATTTATTGCAGAAATAATTTTTTCTAATGTTCTTGACGGACTCACTCCGGCACAGCTTGCTGCAGTTGTATGCGCTATTACAACTGAGGATTTGCGAATTGATATTCCGTATCTTCCAATTTCTGAGACTGTCAGAAAAACTCTTAATCTTATAAGAAATATCAGGCGTAAACTTGAAAAAGTTCAGAGCAAGTATTCTGTTGAAGCGCCGATGTACATTAACCCTTATTTCAGTTCTCTTATTGAATTGTGGGTTGAAGGAGCTGAGTGGGAAACTATTACAGAACAGATTGATATTGGAGAAGGAGATATTGTACGCTCATTTAAACGTGTAGTAGATGTTTTAAGACAATTTACCACTATTGAGCATGTTCCTGAAGCCATTGTATTTACGGCAAGAGAAGCTATTGATAAAATTTTGCGTGAACCTGTTGATGTTGATTAATTTTTCGGCTCTTGTAATTAGTTTTTGTTCCTGATAAAATTTCGTTAAGTGAAGAAATATAAATAGAGGACATAAATTATGACACAGAGAGTATTATTATGTATTATGGATGGCTGGGGCATAAGTAAAAATCACCCCGAATTTGATGCAACTAAACTTGCTCATCCTGTTCATGTTGACACATTAGAAAAAGAGTATCCTACAATTTCAATTCACGCTGACGGACAATATGTCGGTCTGCCTGAGGGTCAAATGGGTAACAGCGAAGTAGGGCACTTAAATTTAGGTGCAGGACGTGTTGTGCATCAGGATTTGTCAAGAATTAACAGAGCTATAAAAGATGGTTCTTTTTTCAAAAATGAGCGTTTTTTAATGGCTATAAATCATGCTAAAGAAAATGATTCAGCTTTACATATTTTTGGGCTTGTTTCAACCGGCGGTGTTCATTCTTCTTTAGATCACCTTTTAGCACTTATAAAAATGGCTGCTGATAACGGATTGAAAAAAGTTTATGTTCACGCATTTTTGGATGGCCGCGATACACCTCCTCAGAGTGCTTGTACATTTATTCAGCCTGTTGAAGATGAGTTGAAAAAATACAATCTTCCTCCTGTAGCTACAATTATCGGCCGTTACTATATTATGGACAGAGATAATCGCTGGGAAAGAGTTGAAAAAGGTTATAATGCATTGTTGTTCGGTGAAGGAGAACACGCTTCTACTGCTTGTGAAGGAGTAAAGGCTTCATACGCAAGAGGAGATAATGACGAATTTGTGCTTCCTACTGTTATTGGCGGTGAAGAATCAAGAATACATGATAATGATGCTATAATTTTCTTTAACTACAGACCTGATAGGGCAAGAGAAATTTCTAAAGCTTTAAATTTCACAGACTTTGACGGCTTTGAAAGAAAGAAAGTTCTTAAAAATCTTTGTTATATAACTATGACAAGTTATAATGAAGATTTTACATTCCCGGTAGCATTCCCGAAAGAGCACCTCGTAAATATTCTCGGTGATGTTTTGGAAGCTAACGGAGTTAAGCAGTTCAGAACTGCTGAAACAGAGAAGTATGCGCACGTAACATTTTTCTTTAACGGTGGTATTGATGAACCTCAGCCTCATGAAACAAGAGTTCTTGTTCCTTCTCCCAAAGTGGCTACTTATGACTTACAGCCTGAGATGAGTGCTTTTGAGGTTTGTGAAAATGTATTAAAAGCTATTGACAATCCGGAATACGGCTTTATTTTGGTTAATTTTGCTAACCCTGATATGGTTGGACATACAGGAGTTGTTGAAGCTGCAACTAAGGCTTGCCATGTTGTTGACGAGTGTGTAGGAAAAATTGCAGATGCTTGTATTAAAAATGACATTGTTATGTTATTGACAGCGGACCATGGGAATTCTGAAGTTATGGTAAACCCTGATACAGGAAAACCTCAGACTGCTCATACTACAAACAAAGTTCCGTTTGTTCTTATTAACGCTCCAAAAGATATGCAGTTAAAAGATGATGGTGCTTTGTGCAATATTGCACCTACGGTGCTTCAATTGATGGGTATTGACAAGCCCGCGGAAATGGATTGCGATTCTTTGATTAAATAAAATTACTAAAAAGGGTGCCTTTATTTGGCATCCTTTTTCAAATAAATAGAGATTAGGATGATTATGGCTGATAATAAAGTTTTAGATATAGATTTTTCATTTAAAAAAAATAACGTGGATGAACTTTTCTTTAATTTGTCCGAAAATCCGGAAGGATTCAAGAATAAAGATTTTCGTTATACCTTGAGCTTGATTTATCAGACTGTTGAAGATGAATTTGTCGGTGTATTTTTGAGTCCTAACCCGCCGACAAGAAATACAAATTTTTACCTTGTGAATAATAATGATAAACTGTCATTTTTTGTTTCTCCGACAAATAATTTCCAGTATTATTTAAAGTCTAAAGGTTCATTGTTCCGTTTTAAGTCAGAGGTTATGGATGATAAAGTCGGTTATGCTATGAGCCTTGATCTTGTAATGGATTACTTCGGCGGTTTCGGTAATATTGTTGATCTGGATGCTCTTACTCCTACTTTCATTTATTTGAATAAGCTTACATATTTTGTAATGAAGCTTATAGAAAAGCTGTATTTTATTCCTACAATTAAAAAACATGGAACAATGTTTAGAATTGTTTATGAACCGATTATAAATTCGCAGCAGCTTGCAAGAATTATTAATCAGTTTGAAGAAAATATTCCTGATGATTTGTTTATAAAGGGTGGTAAACCTAAAAACTTTATTAATGATTTTATTTATAATTATTTGAATTATGTTATTTATAAATTTTTAGGTATAAAAGCATATAAGTTTAAAGATGTTAAATCAGGCACTTATATGATAAAAGATTTGGAACAGCGTTCTGTTATGAAAGGACATGACATTGCAGAAAGTCTTGCTCAGTGGTTTGATGAACTTTATCTAGGTAAATATGATGTTATTCCTTTTTTCAAGATTGATAAGATTGAAAATGAGGAATTATTTCGGTTAAAAGTTCATATAAAAAATAGAAAGACAGATGAAGATGTTTTAATTGATAGACTTTATACGGACGAAGAAGTTTTCGGCGCAAATTCTTCTGATATCGCAAGAATTGTCGAAAAACAGCTTAATTATGCTTCAAGATATATGCCTGAACTTGAAGAACTTTTTGAAGATGAAGAAAAATTGGCACTTGATTTAGATTTAAATCAGGTTTACAAAATTATAACCCAGACAGCCTATTACCTTCAAAAAGCCCAGATTGAAGTTGTGTTGCCGAAAGAACTTACAAATATTGTAGTTCCGCGTGCATCTATTAATGCAAAAGTTAAAACATCGCGCTCAAAAGAGCTTGCCGATATTTTTAACAACAACTCTTCGTCTAAAATTTCTCTTGATGACATTCTTGAGTTTTCTTACGAGATTGCTATAGGCAATGAAAAGCTGTCTGTTGAGGAATTTAATAAGCTTGTTGAGGGACAAAATGGTTTAATAAAGTATAAAAATAAATATGTCCTTGTTGATAAAGAAGATACAAAAAAACTTTTTGAGCAGATTGCCAAAGCTAACCTTAAATCAATGTCAAGAATGGAATTGATTCATGCATCAATGTCAGGTCAGTTGCAGCAATATGATTTTGACTATGATGAGGCTTTTGCAAAAGTTATTCAGGATTTTAACAAGCCTGTAGAGGTCACTCCTCCTAAAGAATTAAAAGGAGAATTGAGGCCTTATCAGCAAACCGGTCTTAAATGGCTGTGGACGAATATTTTTAAAGGCTTTGGCGCCTGTATGGCAGATGATATGGGGTTAGGTAAAACTATTCAGGTTATAAGCTTAATTCTTAAAATGAAAGAAGAGAATAAACTTAATAAGCCGGTTCTTGTTATTTGTCCGACAACCTTGATGGGAAACTGGATGAAAGAACTACAAATGTTTGCACCATCATTGGATACTGTTATATATCACGGTGCAGAAAGACAGTTAGATTTAAAACATGATGTAATTTTAACTACATATGCTATTATGCGTATTGACGTAGAAGAATTAAAGAAGAACGATTGGGGTATGATAATTGTAGATGAGGCGCAAAATATTAAAAATCCTGATACTGCTCAAACTCTTGCTGTTAAAATGTTAAAATCTCCTGTTAAAATTGCAATGACAGGTACACCTGTTGAAAATAGACTAACCGAACTGTGGAGCATTTTTGATTTTATTAATCAGGGATATTTGGGAACTTTAAGGGAATTTCAAAAAAGTTATGCTATTCCTATTGAAAGATTTAAAGAAAATTCACGTGCGGCAAAATTGAAAATGTCTGTCTCGCCTTTTGTCCTCAGGCGTTTGAAAACTGATAAACATGTAATTACTGATTTACCTGAAAAAATGGTTATTAATGATTACTGCTACCTGTCAAAACCGCAGGCAGTTCTTTATGAAAAGACTCTAAATGAAATGATGGAAAAAATTTCGGGCTTTACGGGTATAAATAGACGAGGGAATATATTCAAACTTATTACCGCTCTTAAACAGATTTGTAACCATCCGTATCAGTTCTTAAAAGGCGGTGAGATGAGCAAAGAGCTTTCAGGGAAAATGGATAAATGTATTTCAACTGTCCAGAGCATTCTAGATAATAATGAAAAAACTCTTATCTTTACTCAATATAAAGAAATGGGTGATATTTTGTGCAAGGTTATAGCTGATGAGTGCTCTACTGAACCTTTGTTCTTCCATGGGTCCTTAACCGTTCCTCAGCGTGAGGATTTGATAAATCGTATTCAAAATGATGATGATGCTAAAATTATGGTTCTTTCTCTAAAAGCTGGAGGAACCGGTTTGAACCTTACCAGTGCTACAAATGTTATTCACTACGATTTGTGGTGGAATCCTGCTGTTGAAGATCAGGCAACAGACAGAACTTATCGTATCGGTCAGGATAAAAATGTTATGGTTCACAGGATGATTACTCTCGGAACTTTTGAAGAAAAGATCGATGAGATGTTAAAATCTAAAAAAGAGCTTGCCGACCTTGCCGTATATGAAGGTGAAAAGATTATAACAGAGCTTTCTGACGAGGAAATTTACCAGATATTTACTCTATCTGCTTAAAGTATACTTGAATTTATTTTTGTTTAGGTTATAATTTATTTATATATTGTATACAAGAGACTATAAAGGTGGTGAAAATATAAATGGCAGAAGTTAAAGTTGGCGAAAACGAATCAATTGAAAGCGCTCTTAGACGTTTTAAGAAAAAGATTCAAAAAGCCGGTATACTTTCAGAAGTAAAAAAACGTGAAAGATATGAAAAACCAAGCGTAAAAAGAAAACGCAAATCTGAAGCAGCCAGAAAAAGAAAAGTTTAAGCTGTTTATAAATATTTAAAATAAAAGAACGGACTAATTTTAGTCTGTTCTTTTTATTGAAAACTTTTTTAAAATATGTTAAAATTGTTTTATTAAGAAAGGAGCATAATGTATGAAAAAATTTTTTAATTTTGTTTGTCGGGGGGGGGGAGCAATTTTTAGCTCCTTTACGTTCGTTTACCCTCGCGGAGGTCTTGGTTACACTCGGAATAATTAGTGTTGTGGCGGCTTTGACTATTCCATCGCTTATACAAAACCATAATAAACGTATTATTGAAACAAGGCTCCAAAAGTTTTATTCAACAATTAATCAGGCTGTCTTAATGTATGAGTAAGAAAATAATGTCATGAAAGAAGACTGGCATCCAAGTGCACTCTGTTCCAATATGAATTCCAGTTCTTATGAATGTAATTTAATTATTTTTAATCAATATATTGCCCCTTATATAAAATACACAAAAATAGAAGATAGGGATAATCGATTATATGTGTATTTTACAGATAGTTCAGCCGCACGTTTTACCTATTATGGTCAGGATATTTGGTTTTTCCCAAAATCAACAAAAACATTAATGCCATTTGACTCACTAAAAATCGGTAAAGACTATTTTGGATTTGCTTTTTATCCGGCCGGCGCCAGCGGCAATAGAAATAGTTACTTTAAAGGTAAAGGTGTTGAACCTTATATTACTGTGGACTGGGATGGCACAAAAAAAGGGCTTTATTCTAGTTGTAATAATGCTGCAAAAATTATTCAGTTGAATGGCTGGCTTATTCCTGACGATTATCCCTGTCTGCACTAATTATTATTAATTTGACATATTGAATGTTTTAGGGTTTAATAAGTGTGTTATATACATTTTTAACTTTAAAAAGGATAAATTATGATTTCTAAAATTTCTTACAACCCCGTAATTTTTTCAACAAATAATTCTATGAATATTAAAAATACTTATTCATCTGTTAAATTAAATTCTGATTTAACGTCTGATATGGTTAGTTTTACTTCTAAAAATAAAGAGATTGAAGAAGTTGTAAAAAATGCTTTCAGAAAATTAGCTCAGAACAGAAAGGCTGATAAACTTGGTACTTATATGACTACGGCCGGTAATGCTAATGTATTCTTGCAGGAAACGAAATTGTCAAAAGAGGCAAAATTAAGCTTAAGTGATGGAATTTTTGGTAATAAATCTTATGCTAATTTTTATATAAAGAAATCTTTAGGCAAACCTGTTGAAATAACATCTCTCGATGAAGATTTAAGTAAAACTGAAGCTAAAAAAATGGTTTTGACATATTTACGAGATATTTAGTTTTATTATAAGAGTGTATAATTTACTATATTTAGTTTTGTAAATCCCTTGCAAGACAAGGGATTGAACTCTTTGTTAAAATATGTTACAATAGTAGTAGGAAGATCCTGAAAAATGGTTTATTTAAGAAATTCAGGTTTCCGATGAGTGTTATTCCCCACCCCACTCTTAAATCAAAAAGGTATCCGGTTACTTAACCTAAGAGGTGACATTATGGATACGTTGATTTACAATGCACAAAATTATGAGCTGAAAAAATTAGCAGAAATAGCTGTAAATGTTTCTATAATAGGGGTATTAAGTTTGTGTCAGGTGCTTTTGCCTATTCATGCAAGTAACACAAAAATCGCACAGGTAACTGCACCTGACTTTGATACTGGTCAGTTAAAAGCAAAAATTCTCAATGAGATTTCTCCCGAAGTCCGTCAAAAGAATTTTGATACTCTAATCCGGCAAAAGTATCCTAAGGCAGTAATCACTGACGTAACCGGCGGGGTAAAGCATATAAAACTTACAAAATATTATAGCGGGAGGCCGGTTAGAATTAATGTGGTAGAAGTTGATATGAAACTTGCAAAAGATCTGGAGTTAGCTCCCGCACTCTCATCGGACACAACTCTTAAAAGCAGAAGGACTATTACAAAAATTGCACAAAATAATAATGCTATAGTTGCATTAAATGGTACATATTTTAAACCTCAGACAGGTGTTCCTCTTGGGACTTTAATGATTAACCAAAAAATGTACACAGGCCCGATCTATGATAGAGTAGCTATGGGATTTTTCGATGATGGTTTTGATGTTGCACGAATCACTCTTAACGCATCTGTTAAAGGGAGCGGTAAAACTGTAAAGGTCGATAATATTAATCAGCCTAGGATGCTTTCAACACATGTTCTTATTTATACTCCTGAATGGGGAAAATATTCTCAGGCTGCACCAAAATATGGTGTTGGACTGCAGGTTGTAGATGATAAAATTATAAAAGCTTCTGCAAACTCTGTTGAAATTCCTGAAAACGGTTATGTAATTTCAGGTCCTAAAAGTGTTCTTTATGCATTACTTGATAAAAAAGATGTTAAGCTTGAAATAAAGACTGTTCCGGAATGGAAGGGTGTAAAGCATATTATAAGCGGTGGTCCGTATCTTATTAAGGATGGAGAGGTATTTGTTGATATGACTGCTCAAAAGCTTGGCGCAATCGGCGGACGAAATCCAAGGAGTGCAATTGGATATACCTCTGAAAATAATATCATACTGGTTGCAGTCGACGGACGTGAAGGAAGTTCTATAGGAATGACTTTAATGGAACTTGCAAATTTTATGCATTCAATAGGCTGTGTTGCTGCTATTAATCTTGACGGCGGGGGCTCAACCGTCATGTATGTAAATGGTCAAGTAGTCAATAAACCTCAGATGGCAGGCGGAATACCTCTTTCAAATGCAATAATTCTTTCGAAAATAAGTTTATAAACATAACTTCTTCTCATAATCTTTTCATACTTTGCACATACCTGCGTTATTATACGCAGTTTTTTTTATCTGCTTATATTCTGATCAATAATGTCTGAAACCCATGGAATATAGCTATACTTACCAACAAATGACGAGATGGCAAGATACATTAAAAATATATAGATAACTGTCTGAATTAATGAGTATTCAAATATCAAAGGCATATTCAGCCAGAACGTAAGCTGCGCAACAATCTGGTTGATTATCGGAATAAAACTAAAAATATTTGACAGCCAGCCTATTAAAATTGACAGAACTGCAAAACCAAGCGATATAAATATTGATTGGAAAATATGATACTGTAAGAAAGGTCTTAATCTTGCTTTAGTGAAAAGTCCGATAATAAGCCATATAAAACCTACCATACCCATTGTAAGATATGTTAATGCTGCAATAATTCTTTCAATCATTTGCGGGGTATCTTCACGCATTTTATACAGGTTCTCCATTTCTTTTTTTGTCTATGTATTCTTCAAGAACCTGATTATAAACAAGTCTGTATTCATCATTTTCCGGCGAAATATTTATTGAAGCTTTGTATGAAGCAATAGACTGCTCAATTTCTCCTTTAAGATAATGTGCGTTTCCGAGAAGCATATAAGTTTCAGCGCTGTTTGGCTTTAATCTGACAGCAGACCTATATAAATCCATTGCTAAATCCAGATGGTTAAAGTTGGTATAAAGATTAGCAAGCAGAACCTGAGCGTCAATTTCTTTAGGGTGAATTTCTTCTGCTTTTTTGTACATTGCAACTGCCATATCATATTCTCCGAACTCAGAGAGAGAAATTGCATAACAAATATATGCTTTGTAATTATCTCCTTCCATTTGAAGGGCTTTTTCAAAGTAGTTGTATGCCTTTTCTCGTTCTTTCATAAGTGTAAGTGTGTTGCCTATACAAATACATACAATTTTATTATCAGGATTAAGTACAAAAACTTTTTTATAAAGTTCCAAAGCAGTTTCATAGTCAAAAAGCTTAAAGCAGACATTACCCATGTCAACAAGAGCCGTAATATTTTCAGGATCAAGTGAAAGAGCTTTTTCATAATAAGCTTTTGCTTCAACATAATCTTCATTATCCTGATATAGAAGAGCAATAGCATTATAAATTTCAGGGTTTGTAGAATTTAAGTCAATAGCTCTGTTATAATAAAATAAAGCTTTTGGAAAGTTTTTCCACTCCGCAAAAACATTTCCCATGTTATAATAGATTAAGTAGTTTTTTGGATTAACAGTAAGAGCCTTATTGTAATAGGATAGAGATTTCCTAAAATCCCTCTCATAAAACCACATTGTCCCCATTCCAACAAGTGCCTGAACGTCGTCCGGCTTGATTGCCAGAAGGCTGTCTAAAACTGACATAACTTTATCATAATCTTCAATTTTAAGATAAAGTTCTGATAATTTATGGTAATTTTCTGTATTTGTCGGTTCTTTAGCCATAGCGAGAACCAGTTCGTTAATTTGTTTATCTATCTCTTCTCTATTCATAATAATTTTATTCTACACTATTTTTGGTATTTTGCAATACTATTTCGAATTGTAACAGTTTAAGAAAAAGCTCCACATAATGCGGAGCCGGTTACGTTATTAAAATTCTTTATATGGTTCTGAAATTTCTTTCCATTCATTTTCTGGAATGCTGAAAGCGTTACTCCAGAATTTTTCTATTGCATAAGTCTGACGTTCTTCTTTGTGGAGTATATGAACAACAACATCTCCGTAATCAAGTAAATTCCACCGATTTCTTGCATCATTTTCTAATCTTGATGGCGAACGTGAGAATAATTCTTTGATACGTTCTTTAGTGTTATTCATAAGTGCTTTTACCTGCGGAGTTGAATCACCTGTTACTATTACAAAGTAGTCTGCAAGCGAGGATACATTACTTATATTTAATATAGTAATGTCTTTTCCCAGTTTTTCATCAAGTGCTCTTGCTACAACGCAAGCTAAAGTTTTAGAATCAAGTTCGTTTGTCATTGTATTTCCTTTTTCACTATAATAATTATACCATGAAAACAATTATTCTAGCATATCTACTCTGCGTTTATGTCTGCCTGCCTCAAATTCTGTATTAAGCCATTCTTCAACTATTTCAAGGGCTATGCATTCTCCCGTAATTCTTTGCCCAAGGCACAAAATATTAGAATTATTATGTGCTCTTGATGCTCTGGCACTGAATGTATCTGTACAATGAGCTGCGCGAATTCCATTAATTTTATTTGCAGCAATTGACATACCAATACCTGTACCGCAAATAAGTATACCTCTGTCTGCTTCTCCGAAAATAATTTTTTCTGCAACATTTCTTGCAATTACAGGGTAATCACATGCTTCTTTTGAGTATGTTCCTTCATCAACATAAGCAACGTCGTGTGCTTTTAAATATTCAATGATAGATTCTTTATACTCATATCCGCCATGGTCGGAACCTATTGCTATTTTAATATTTTTCATATAACCTTCTTTTTTCTTAATTATACATTTTTTTTGTTAAAATGTAAATTAATATTATAAAAAATACTTCAACAAAAACTCCCTTTTAGGGAGTTTTTGTTGATTATTCTGTTATGTTGCTCCATGGTGTTTTAAATAACTGATTTGGATTTTGTTCTTCCACTGAATAGTATTTTCCGTCAGAATGTTTATAAGGTGTCATAAAGGTTTCTGTATCACTGACAAGATTCCCGTTACCATCATCTTCAATATTTGTAGTTTGTTGTGTTGATATGTCTGATACCTGTGTTGTTCCGGATGTGCGTATACCAATTCCATATCCATTTTGGCTTTGTTCATTAACAAGTTTTCCATCTTTTAATGAATAATTAGGGGCTCCTATTGTGGTCTGACCATTTTTACTTACACATTCGTAGCTCAGTGAACCATCACTGCCGACTCTGACTTCATAGTTATATTTATTACCGCTTTTATCATCTGTAAGTGTGAAGCTTTGCGGAACGCCATTTGCATCTGTTTGCACATTTGATAACGTGCCTGATATATCTTGTGTTTTTCCGCTTGCATCTGTACAAACCATTTTCTTTCCATTGGCAATATTTGAATAATCTGCCTGTGGTGTTGTCGGTTCATCGGGTGTTTCCGGTTCCTCTGCCGCCGGTGCCGGAGTTTGTTCAGGTGTCGTTACGGGAGCAGGAGTTGCTGCTGGAGGTTTACCTGTTGCAAGTTGATCACTTAGTTTGTCTATTTGGGCCTGCATTTCTTTCATTTGATCCATAATACCCTTATATTGATTATTATTGTTCGGGGTAGTTTCCGGTTCTTTCCCGCCGGCTCCTTCAACTGAGCCGCCACCGCCGCCAATTCCAAACATGTTCAAAATGCCGCCGAGTAATGTTGTACCCATACCGATACCCATCATCCAGTTCATCCATTTCGGTGTACCATTGTCGCAGCAATGATGGTCTGTATAGACACCGTAGCCGCCGCCAATAATATTATTATTTATAATTGTCGTTTTGCTTGGAAAAACATTAACTCTACCCATGCCTCTGAATTGGCCTGCTTTTAAGTTATAGGTTAATGATTGTCTGCTGCCTCCGGACCATCCGGTGATACCATAATTACCCATGGCATTATCTCCATTGTTATATACTCTCTGTATATATATAAAGTATATATTTTTTAAATAATTGCCTTTTTCATACAATTTACTGTTACATTTCTTAATATAAACAGACTGCTAATATAAAAAAGACACTGAAAATAACGATCCCTGTACTTTTTATATACCCTGAAAATCTTTATAAATAACAAAAGCTTCCGGTTTTAACCGGAAGCTTTTGTGCCTTACTAACTTTTTTACTACGAGTATTTTTCACTGAGTATTTTATTATATTCTGCTTCTGTCATTAATTTATTTTGAAGAACATATGCTTTTGATAATTTCTTTTCTCCGTTTATGAATGCAGTTTTCAGGTCTGAAATTCTTTTATTAGTCTTAGTTATTTCCCCCTGTCTTGTAATGCCGTCTTGTGCATCCTGCATTAAAGCTTTTAATCCATATTCAGATACTCCGCTTGCGATTATTGTATCACCTGAGAGCGGGTTAACAATAAGTCTGCTTTCTGAGCCCTGTGTATGTAATTTTGCTTTTGCTACTTCAAGATCACTTTTTTCATCTTCTGTGTAAAATCTGTTGATAATAGAATTTAAGTTATCACCATCATGAACAACTGCTTTGATATCATATTTTACAGTGCCGTTTTCATCAAGATAGACCTGTGTTATTCTGCTTTTTACGTAGCTTTGTGCTGCACTATCAAGGTTATTAAAACCTGCATTATTTAATATTTTGTCGAGTGTTTCAGTTTCTGTTGTTTGTGCAGTATCAACTTTATATGCTGGAGTTGTAACTTCCTCCGTTTTATTCAGGTCCTCTGTTGAGGGTGAATAATTTATAGTTTCAGTTCCTTCTTCATCCGCAGGGATTGTCACTGCTGCTTGAGCAGGAGTATTTTTTTGATTTGGAGTTGTTACTCCTTGCGTCGTAGCCTGTTCATTGGAGGGTGTACTCTCTGCTGTTATTTCATTATGTTCACATTTACATTGTGCTTTTGTAAGATCTTCAAGTTGTTTTTGACAAACGGCAAGTTCATCTTCAAGGCTGTTTACCTTTGATGCAAGGTCTGCAATATATTGATTTGAGGAATAATTGTTATAATTATTGTAATTATTATAGTCAGGTGTATACCCCTGCGGGTTGTTCAGTCCGTCAAAATACATATTATTTTGTTTTTGATTTCCTGCCAATCCAAATAAACCGCCGACTAATGTACTTGCAAGTCCGAACCCCATCATCCAGTTAAGCATTTTAGAGTTTCCACCGCCGCAGCATTGATGCCCGAAACCGAATAAAGGCATTGGGGCAGGCCTGTATATGGGACGGTGCATCATTGGCATACCGCCTATAAAATTATTATTAATTATTGTTGTATTGTGACCTCTCCAAAAATGTCTCATGATATATCCTCTGATATATATATAAAGTAATTTTTGTAGAAATAATTGCTTTATTTTTATTTTAAATCTTTATATAAGTTAACAATCAGATATCAAGACTGGTAAATAGCTGTAAAGAGGTTATTTCTTTCAAAAGAGGATAGTCCTCTATTTTTTTTGTTTTAACGAAATCAATCGATTCATTACGCGCCATTTCAAGAATTTTTGCATCGCGTACAATGTCTGAAATTATTAAATCCGGCAGACCGCTCTGTCTTGTCCCTAAAAATTCTCCGGGCCCCCTCAACTGTAAATCTTTTTCTGCAATTACAAAACCGTCATTTGTCTGTGTCATAATATTAAGCCGTTCTCTTGTTTCCTGTGATTTCGTTGAAGTATGAAGAATGCAATAAGATTGCAAATCATTTCTTCCGACACGTCCTCTAAGTTGGTGCAGCTGCGACAGACCGAAACGCTCTGCATTTTCAATAAGCATAACAGTTGCATTTGGGACATCTACACCGACTTCTACAACGGTTGTTGAAACAAGAATATCATATTTTTTATCCTTAAAGTCTGCCATAACCTTATCTTTTTCATCATTTTTTAGTTTCCCATGCAAAAGTCCTATTTTAAACTGCGGAAAAACTGCGTTTTGAAGCCTTTCAGCCTCAATTGTTGCGGCTTTGGCAGATAAAGTTTCACTTTCTTCTATGAGTGGATATACAACATAAGCCTGGCGTCCCGCTTCTATTTCCTGTTTAATTAACTCATAAACTCCTCTATGCGATGTGACAAGTGATGTTTTAATCGGTTTTCTTCCTTTTGGCAATTCATCAATAATTGTTAAATCCAAATCTCCATGCACAGTCAATGCAAGAGTCCGCGGAATAGGAGTTGCTGTCATTGTCAGCATTTGAGGATTTTGGGATTTTTTCTTTAATACGTTTCTTTGCTTTACGCCGAACCTGTGCTGTTCATCAACTACAATTGCACCGAGATTATTAAAATCCACATCTTCCTGAATAAGAGCATGAGTTCCTACTGCAATATTCATCTGTCCATTGCGCAAATCAGTTCTGAATTTTTCTCTGACCTTTTTCCCCTGACTTCCTAAAAACAGTCCTACACTGACTCCCATGGGTGTGAGCCATTGCTGGAGATTATTGTAGTGCTGCTGTGCAAGAATTTCTGTAGGTGCCATTAATGCTCCCTGATAGCCGTTTTCTACTCCGGCAAGAAGCATAATTGTCGCAACTACTGTTTTACCGCTGCCTACATCCCCCTGAAGCAGACGCGCCATCGGTACATCAGAGTTAAGATCTCCTAATATTTCATTTACAGCTTTTTTTTGACCGCCTGTTAATTCAAACGGCAAACTGTCAATAAACTGTCTTACAAGACCTTTTTCTTTAATTTTAAGCGCTAAAGCTGAATGGTTATTAGCATTTTGCTCGCGCAGTCTTACTAATTTAAGCTGTACAAGGAACAGTTCTTCAAAAATTAGAGAAAATCTTGCCTGCTCAAGCAGTTCAATGCTTTCAGGAAAATGGATTTGTTCCACTGCAGTCTTTTTATCCAGTATTCCATATTTTTCTCTTATGTATGCCGGAATTACATTTTCAATCTCATTTTTATACATATTGACGGCATTATAAATTGCTCTTCTCAGAACCTTTATGCTCAAATCTTCGCATACCGTATAAACAGGTACAATTCTAGCAAGATTAAGATTAGCATTTTTGTCCTCAAGAAATTCACCTGTCATTATTGAGTAGTTAGGCTTATCAAAAGTGAGTTTCCCGTCATAGTTATTCCTTTTAACTGTCCCTGAAAGCATAATTCCGGTGTTAACAGGAAATTGTGCTTTTACTCTTTCAAGCATAAAGCGGTTTGATTTGGCCTGAAAAAAGCTTAAATCCAGCCGCCCGCTTTCATCTGTTACTGCGACTTTAACAACGGCAAGATTATTTTTTGTGTTGAATGCGGAAACAGATTTAATGTATCCGAAAACAGTAGTATTTTCTCCTTCTTTTAAGTCACGTATAAGAGTTCTTGATGAATAATCTATATGTTTTTTGGGAAAATACATTATTAAATCTTGAGCAGTGTATATTCCAAGTTTGTTTAATTTATAAGCAATTTTGGGGCCAACGCCTTTCATGTACATGACATCTGTATCTTTTGCGGGTTTTAATTTTCCTGCAAGCGTTTTTTCTGGCTCTTTTGGTGAGTTTTCTGATTTTAAGACCTTAATAAGTCTGTCTATACTTTTGCGTCTTTCATTAATTCCTGCAAAAGGGTAGTGCTCGAATGTTTCAACAAGCACTGCCCATTTTGGATTTTTTTTAGAAAGTTTATAATATTTTTTTGCTTCGTTTTTTATAAAACTGGAAAAGGCCTGTGTTTTTCCGTGAATATCAATGTATTTATACTGAATTTCTATTTCAATAGCTTTTTTAAGTTGTTCGAGATTATCAATCATAAATTAATTTTAGCACAGCTAAAATTAATATGTCATTTCCCAGTTATCATTTAATATTTTGCCGAAACAACCGGCGCCAAATGTGCTTGCTTTACAATGAGAATTATAGTATGTATCTCTGATATCTTTAAGTGAGCTGCCGCCACAGATCCCTTCGGATTTACAGGAAGGTGTTGCACCCTCTATATCTATTGATCCATCATCGTAAAATTCAACATAGAACATATCTCTACCACCTATGTTAGGCCCCTGAGGACCATTTATATCAATCAGCATGTGTCCATAATATGATGTAATTCCGTCAACAGTTTTAGAATAAATGTTGGGTTTATCAATTGCAATTGCTGCACCGCTTGCGAGGGTAACTACAGAAGCGCCGCTCCAGTTTTGTTTTGTGTTAGATGAAACCCCGTTTAAATTTTTATAACTTTCAGAAAAACAGGGTGCTTGTACACCAGTTCCACAATCATTTATTACTTTAAAATAATTTAGTGTAAATTCCTTTATTTTTGCTGCACTTGTAAGTCCTGCTTCTCTCAGATTTACGGCATTTCTGTCGGTCATATATTGAATAGAAGCCTGTTGGACTTCAGTATAAACTTTATGTAGTTGCGTAACATATGTTTTTCGTTGATGATTTTGCATCAAAGATGGTACAGTCATCGCTGATACTATACCGATAATCCCGAGAGTAACCAGTACTTCCGCAAGTGTAAACCCCCTAAGCCCCTTCTTCAGTCTTAGTTTCTCGGGGGGGGGGCAACTTCTAAAGCTTTAAAATCAATCATTTTTGCCTCCTTCTTTAATATTTTTATTATTTACCATGTTTTACTATTTGTCAATATTTAACTTAGTCTTAAAACCTCGTAAATATCCATCTTTTTTGCTTTCCCGCGTATTGTTACATCTGCAATTTTAATTACATCTACTATGTCGCTTACATATGAATATGTGGAATTGCTTATGAGCATATTAGTTTTGTAAACTTTATTGTAGCTTTCAATTCTGCTTGCAAGGTTTACCATGTCTCCAATTACAGTGTATTCAAGTCGTTTTTCAGAACCTATATTTCCGACAAAGGCTTCTCCTGTATTAATTCCTATACCTATTTCAATTTTAGGTTTTCCTTCAAAAAGCCATTTATCCTGAAGCTGATCAACCTTTTTTAGCATTTCACAGGCACATTTTACTGCATTTTGAGGGTGATTGATGTCCTGTATAGGTTCACCAAATATCGCCATAACAGCATCGCCGATGAATTTATTTATAACTCCGTTATATTTTGTAATAATAGGTTCAATTTCTGAAAAATACTCATTTAGGATAACTGATACTTCTTCTGCAGTCATTTTTTCACTCATGCTTGTGAAACCTCTTATATCTGCAAACAAAACAGTAACGTTTGCTTTTTTCCCGCCGAGCTTTATATCATCTATATTCTGTACAACATTTTTCATAATATCCTGAGAAAGGTACTTCCCCATAGCGTTTTTAATTTTTTCTTTATTTCGTCCTTCAAGTATAAACCTGTATGAATATCCAAAAATCATAGTACTTAGCTGGACCGCAAGCGGGGTTATTACATAAGGAATTACATTGTGTTTGAAACATATAATGCAGAATATAAAATATAAGACGGCAATGCCTATTAATGTAATTAAAGACGGAATAAATGCAAGAAATCTAATTATTGCAAAAGTTATTATACTTAACAATATTATAATTCCGATATTTAGCCAGTTTGCGAATTTTACAAGATACACATTATCCAGAAAATTGTTGAGTATTGTCGCTTGAATATCAACTCCCGGGTGGTTAAGCGAAATAGAAGTTTCCAGAACATCTTCAACTCCCATGGCGTTTGCACCGACCAGAACAATTTTATTATTAAACTCTGAGGGGTTAATTAAAGGTTTCTCACCTCTGTTCAGCTGCCTGTTTGAATTAATAATGTCTATTGCCGAGTAATCTTTATGTGAGAATTCCGAATCCTTCATGAGTTTATAAAATTTAATATTATGTTTAATGTCGCCGTTCTTTTTAAAAGTTGGAATTTTTAGCCCTGTTTTATCAACAACAATATATTGATTTGTAAGAGTAATTTTATCTGTTTTGTTTGCAAGCAGATAAGCCATTAATGCAAGAGACGGGTAATAGTTGTCATTATAGCTGATTAAGTCAGTAGCCTCTCTTAAGACGCCGTCAACAGAGTTCAGTGTAAGATTTACGGAACCTGCATATTTTTGGGCATTGAAGTATGCTTTTGGGAACATTGTTAAACTGTTATAATTGCTCAGACTTGAATTATTTTTTGTTCTTTTATCTGTAATATCGATTGAGAACTTTTTATGAAATTCATCATCATAGAGATTGCCAGTATATTGATTTTCATAGTTCTGGCTCAGTGCCATGTAACCGCCTATAAAGTTATCTGATTTTGCAACGGTATCAAAAAAGAATTTGTCAGAAGATGCCGGTCTTTCTGTATCAAGGCTGCTTAGTACAGAATCGAAAACCACAACTTTGGCATTAGTATATTTGCTTAAATATTCAAAAATTTCTCCGTATAAAGCTCTTGCCCATGGCCATCTGTAGCTGTCAAGAGATTTATTATCAATTACTATAAGAGATATGTCTTTTGAACCTTCTACTGTTGCCGATGTTGTATTTATTATTGCGTCATAAACAGGATTTTCCCAGAAATTTATTGAAACAAAAGCAATTACAGCAACTAAAAATATGTGTAATAATATTGTCTTGATGAAAAAAGTTTTTCCCTTAAAAATTTTCATATCCCTTATCCCTTTATTTTATGATATAATAAATTTTGAAAAAAGGATAGTTTATGAATAAAAATTTAATTGATGTTCTTGCTGAGGAGAAAATTTTTCCGATTCTACGCACCAATGATGCGCAGGTTATGGTCGATAGAGCAAAAGCACTAATTGATGCAGGAATTAAAGTCTTAGAGATTAATGTAGAAAATCCTTCAATTTACAAAGCGGTTGAGGAAATTTCAAAATATGCAAGTGTATGTGCAGGTGGAATTATAACTTCCATGCAGGCTGAAGCTGCTATTATGTCAGGGGCTAAAATTCTTTCTTCTCCTATATTTTCAATGAATCTCGTTAAAATTTCAAAGGATAAACAAATTCCCTATATTGCCGGAACGTCAACGGCAAATGAAGCATATAACGCATGGAAAGCCCGTATTCCTCTAATAAAAATTTATCCGATTACAGCTATGGGCGGTGCTATGTATATTGAAGATCTGCTTAGACCCATGCCTTTTTTGCGCGTAATGCCTCTTGGCAATGTTAAAATTGATGAAATTAGAGCTTATATAAATGCAGGAGCTTCTGTTGTAGGAGTTGGGCGTGATTTGTATGAAGGATATTCGCTTCCTGAAATTACAAAAAGAGCCGCCCGTATTTTGGCTGAGTTGAAAGGTTAATTATGGAAGGCAAATTAGATATTGTTGCTATAGGTGAAAGTTTAATAGAGCTATCTACTAATGCAAAGCTGTCTGCTTCAGGATGTCTTTATAAATATTACGGCGGGGATGCTCTGGCAACTGCGATATCTGCCTTGCGCATGGGGTCAAAAGTCGGCTTTATTACAAGAATTGGAAATGACCCGTTCAAAGATTATCTGCTTGAAAGCTGGCAAAATGAAGGATTGGATATAAGCCAGATAAAATTTACATATGAGCAAAACGGACTTTATATAATTTCAAGGCCTTCAGTCAATGAGAAAGAAGTTGTTTATTACAGAAAAAAAATAGCACCTTCAAAGTTGTCAATTGACGATATTAATGAAGATTATATTAAAATGGCTGATATAATATATGCTTCAGGTGTAACCCAGTCTCTTTCTGCGTCGGCTGCCGAAGCTGTTGAATATTCTTTCAAACTTGCAAAAGATAACGGTATTTCGACTGCCTATGATCCAAACTACCACTCTGTTTTAACAACTGCAGATGAGGCTAAAGAAGCTTTTTCGCGTATTTGTCCTTTTGTTGATGTTATGTTTTTAAATACAAAACATGATTCTGTTAATATTTTGGAAATAGATTCACCTGAAAATATTATAAAAAAACTATGGGATCTTGGAATTCAGACTATTGTTCTTAAAAGTATAGATAAAAAAGGATATTTTACGGGGTATAACGGTACTATTGTATTTACTGATTTTTATACCTGTGATTATCTTGATACAACCTGCTCAGGTGATACTTTTAACGGTGGCTTTCTGCATGCGGTTAATCATGGATTTACTCCATTTGAAGCGACTAAGTTTGCCTCAATAACGGCAGGATTGCAGGCTAAGGGTATAGGTGCAATTAAATCTATTCCTTATAAAGATGAGGTTTATACAATTTACAGGGGAAATAATGGTTAAGGTTGCTATATCAGGTTATTACGGTTTTAGAAATTTTGGTGATGAAGCTATTTTATCTGTTCTGGTTAAGCATCTTAAGGAACTGGGTAATATTGATATTACGGTTTTTTCCGGTGATGTAGAGTTTACTTCAAAAACTTATGATGTAAACTCGATTAAGCGTTTTGATGTTAACAATGTTATCAGAACTATTAAGGCTTCGGATGTTTTAATCTCGGGCGGCGGAAGCCTGCTTCAGGATGTAACAAGCTTTAAAAGTCTTGTTTATTATTCTTTGATTATTGCTCTTGGCCTTTTCTTTAATAAAAAGGTTATAATTTTTGCTCAGGGCATAGGCCCATTAAATTCAAAACCTGCCGGATTTATTGTTAAAAATCTTTTGAAACAGTGTTCACTGGTGACTGTAAGGGATGAAAACAGTTTAAATCTTTTAAAAAACTGGGGCATACCCGCAAGTCTTGTATGTGATCCGATTTATTCCATGTCTATAACTTCGAAAACAGAATTAAATACTGTTGGTATTCAGCTTCGTGAATTTAAAACAATGAATTATAATCTTTTACATAAACTTGCTTTGCTTATAATTACAAAGTTTAGTGATAAAAAAATTGAAATTTTTTCTTTACAGCGGTCTCAAGATCTTGAGCTTTGTAAAAGGTTTGAACATATTTTAAGAACATTTAATCCTGATATTAAAACTGAAATTGTTTGCGATGATATAGTACATAAAATTTCTAAACTAGAATATTTAATTGCTATGCGTTTTCATGCTATTTTGATTGCTTTAAAATGCGGAGTTAAAACGTGTGCAGTAAATTATGACGTAAAAGTTGAAAAACTTGCATCTGATGCATCTATTCCAACTATTTCCATGGATGCGCATGAAAATCTTGAAGATGTTTATACTAAATTAGCAAATCTAAAAAAAGATGAACTTTTGAGATTTGCTAATAGTAAAATATTTGATTGGACTGAATTTGACAGTTTATTCGTTTTTTCCAAATAGCTGTGTATAACTCTTTCTAACGTTTATGTCAAATTCATTTGAACCGGCTTGTGACAGTAATGCTGACCATTTTGCAAAATCATTTGAACTAATTTTCCCGTCTAAAGGCTGTTTTGCATCGCTTTCTGTATCGGTATCAAATGTAGCAACTGCGGAAGCTAATTCTTTCCAATCTGCGTATCCGTCACCGTTTTGATCAATTTTATTGAATGCGGTTTGAGCCATAAATTGAGCTGCTTTTTTAGTATCTTCTGTTGCATCCGAGGATAATTTAGACATTTCATATTTAGTAAACTCTTCTACTGTTACTTTTCTGTCACTGTTTCCTGATGAAGTGTCTATATCTGCTGCATATGATTTGCCAATATCGCTTACGGCTTTTCTATATTCATCTGCACATTTTTTTGCATCATTCGGATCACTGTATGAATCAATTATGGTATATTCCTTACCACTAATAGGATTTCCATCTTTATCGCTCATTGCATCTGTCGCCTGGTCGAAAGCTTTGCCTGTATCCGTCTCCTGATTTGCTTCCAAATCTCCTGCGTAATCCGCATTTGTTTTTTGTAATTGCTGTTGCTGCATACTTGTTGCGCGGTTTGCAGCAATTTGTGCATTAGATCTGGCAGCAAGATTTAAACCGTATTGGTATGCAAGCATATTACCATAAGCAGCATTTTGAGCATAATCAATATTTGAATAGTTTGGAAGCCATGAAAATCCCATAGGATCTGCCATCATTTGCGGAGTAACGCCAAATCCAATTCCAATGCCTCCATATCCATAGCCAAACCCTCTGCAGCCTCCGCTAAATATACTGGGATGAGCACAGCAGCTATTCATACTTTTTAGTGCAATACCGGTCATGGCGGTTTTTGTAAAGCCATCACCCATTTTTAATAAAGTACTGCTTAATCTTTGCATGAAATTTAATTTAGTCATTATACTCTCCGATAATTATATAATATATATATAATAAGTATTGATTGATAAAAAAATTGCTCTTATCTTATCCCTTATTAACTTATATTCCCTTGTCGAGAGCGGATTTTACACTTGTTTAATATTTCTTAATAAAAAAGAACCTTTAACAGGTTCTTTAAAATTGCCCTGGGCCAGACTTGAACTGGCACTGGATTTAACTCCAACCGGATTTTAAGTCCGACGCGTCTACCGATTCCGCCACCAGGGCATATTTAATTGTTATTACTTAATTTAAGCATTGTTATATTAACTCAAAGATATAAGATTGTCAACAATTTTATTGTAGCGGATAAAGTTCAAGATAATTTTCCAAATCATTTACTTTTTGGCTTAAGTTATTGTTAATACGAGTTATTTCGGCCTTTATAAGATTTTCATGCTCTAGTAAAATCTTTCCGAACAGAGGGGGATAGATTATACTTTTAAGAAACATATTTTTAAAGTTTTTTATATCATTGTAATCAGCCAGATCAATTATGGAATTTAACTCACAAAGATCTGTAAATAGTTCTCCAAGTTGAACTTTAGCTTTAATTATTTTTCGTGCATTAATATATTTTTGAATCTTTTGCATGTGTGATAATATGATTTCATAGTTATTTTTAATTTTAGCTTTCTTTTTAGGCAGAATATTGCTGAAGTAGTTCATTGTCTGTTTATACCCTGATTCAATAAGTTCAAGCCTTTTATTTTCAGCAATATTAAAATCTACAACAACAATATCTCCGGTGTTTAAAACTATATAATCAAATTTATCTTTCTTAGCGTATATATTGGTAATAAAATTTGTCGCCATTGCAGTCATGCAGCTATAAACAGCATTTGCATAATCTATACCTGTTATGTCATTTGTGTCATAGTAGCCCTCAAGCCTGAATTCCAGAATTCTTTCATCGCTGAGAAGAAGATTTTTTGAAAGTTTCCACATAGGCCAGCTTTTTTGCAAATCTCCGTCTACAAGAAGTGTTTTATTGTACTCAATAGGTTTCATAAGTCCGGGCATACAGCTTGAAATCCTTATTGCGGAAGCTATTTCATAATCAGGAGTTTCAAATTTCGAAAATTCTTTGCACTCAAAATTTGAAAGGTCAGTTGTAATAATGACAAGATTTTTATCAATGTCTTTAAATGTTACGGCCCTGTTTGCACCCTTTTTGTACTTTTTTCCGTAATATTTGGATTCTATTAATTCTCTAACCCATTCCAGAAAAACTTCACCTTTGCTGAGGGCAAATATTGGACCAATACCTATTGAAATATCTTTAAAAAGCTCAAAATTTACTTTAAGAAAAATTTCTTTAATCTCCTCTGCAGTATAATCAACTGCAAGCATTGCTGCAATAATAGAACCTACAGAAGAGCCGGCAAGAGTAGTTGGGTTTACACCAAGTTCTTCTAGTGCTTTTATTGCTCCTATATATGAAACCCCGCGGATTGCACCTCCGCCAAAAAGGCAGGTGTATTTAAAATTGTTATCCATATTTTTATTATACTACGATTTAAAATTTATGCCTGTAGTAAACAGTGTATTTTTATAATACTCCAGATTATCAGTAGGTTTTCTAAAGTTTTTGTCATGATAATTGACCGGCAAAAATACTCCGAAATATTTCCCTTCATAAGCAAGCTGCCATTCCTTAGACGCTTTTAAAACAGTGAATATCGGATAATTTTTTTCAATAATCATTATATCTGGCGGAAATATTTCAAGAACCTGTTTCCAGTTAGGATAAGCAAGGAAAAATTCTTTTAATAGCGGAACCATGTAATCATAGTAAACTTCTTCATATCGTCCATCCATATAAATTAAATTATCAGGATAAAGTTTATAAGAAATATAACTTCCATAGCCAAAATTTGAAAGAATTTTACCTTTTATGTTATTTATTTTCAAAAATTCTACTTCTTTAACAGGATATGCGTCCATGCCAACCGGAACAGAAAAATCTTTAATTATAAATGTAAATAATGAGATCCCGAGAATTAGAATATATACCACTCTGTCTTTCCATTGTGGCAGATTAACATTTTTAATAAGTTTATAAAAATCTTCATATACAAAACATAATGCTGATATTGCAAAGAATGGAAGAAGTTTTACATGACTTATTGCAAGATAGAGAGTTGAAAGCAGTATAATGTATTTTACTTTATCTGCATTTTGATACCATGTTTTTATTGAGTGTGTTTTAATATTTTTGAAAATACAAATACTTTCTATTAAAACTGAAACCAGCATGAATAGCTTAAATTTAATCTGTTTAAACAGGTAAAACTGTGAGAAAAGTCCCCACCACTCGATAATATATGGTCTTTGCATAGTATTTGCCATAAATAAAAATTTAATATATTCGTATCCCCACGGGTTAATAAGGAGGGTCAAAGCCGATATAATTAGCGTCAATATATATTTAAAATATTGTTTCCTGTTTAAAAATTCTCCAAGGGCATACATGGCTATAAGTCCTAATCCTGAAACAACACCCCCATGAACATTGTTCCAGAGTATAGTTAAAATCGGGATTAAAAAGAGTAATTTAGAATTGCCTCTGCGTACTTTTTCAAGCAGATATATAAACACCGTAAAAAGCAAAAAACTAAACATGTGGCATCTTACCGGATTATTCAAATTAGACATCACAGCCATCAATGTAAAGAAATAAAATAGAATATTGTAAGGAGTCTCATCAGTTCTAAGTTTTATAATTCCTGATGCTGTAAAAAATATTCCAAACATAAGAACTGCTTGCAAAATTATGAGGCTATACGGACCCAAAAATTTAAGGAAAAAATAAAATATAACTCCGGAGCCCCATTCGTGGTCCCACCAGATATGTACCGGCGTGTAAGAAAGGAAATCCTGTTTAAGAACTTGTCCTCCGTCTATTACCCCCATGCCTGCGATTAGTCTTGCCCACAGGTCAAAATCAAAATACAATGCTGTTGTTGTAAACGCAAGTATAAGCAAAAATAATGTTATATAAAATAGTACAGCTTTTCTCCCCATGAAATAAAGTTTAGCATAAAAAAACATCCGGTACATGCCGGATGTTTTTTATATATGAATTAAACACCTAAGCAGCAATTGAACCTTTAATTTCTCTGATTAAATATTCAGCAACCCATTCAAAATCCTTGTTGCATTCTGCAGCTTTTTTTAAATATTTAACGGAAGCATCGCCAATTCTAATCAAAGTCATAGCAACAACACCTCTTTTAATACCTCTTACAACCTGTAATTCATCAACAAGCTGCGGTAAAACTGCAGTTCCGATATTTACTAATTCATTTTCCAGCTTATTTTTTGTAATGTTGTCTGCATTTTCTAATTTTGAAAGAATTTCACTAACTGTTTCCATTATAATTATCTCCATTTATCTAATCTATATTATGATTATAAACTAAAAAATATGAGTCTTTGGATTTCCTTACATAATCTTTATATCGTATAAAAATGAATATAAAAAGCAGGGAACTGACCCTGCTTATGTTCGTTACTATTGGTTTTAGCTATATATTTTGAATGTTCTTTCTATATTTTTATCAATTGCGGATTTAATTGACTCATATTCAGTTTCAAGAGAATTATGTTCTGTATCAATATTTTTCAATTCTAAGTCATACATTTTGTCTTTATTTTCTATTTTATTCATAGCTGCGTTATATTCCGCTTCAGCAATTGTTATGGCAACGCTGTCTGTTTGTTCTGTAATATCACTGCAGTTAGAATAAATTGTTGTATTCCAGTTATTGCTGGAATCGACTTGTTCAAGTGTAACAATACCGTTTTCAAGAGCAAATTCAATCCATTCAGTGCTGGAAGCAAGCCCGTCCTGTAATACTTGATAACCATCTTGCATGCGGTTAAATAAATTTGTATACCATTGTGCCTTGGCATCTCCATTCTCATTATATGAATCTGTTACGGCGCTTGTATCAATCCATGCATATTGTGGTTCCCCGTATGTATTCATTATTTCGTCCAGTATCAATACATCCAATATTGGTTGAAATCTATTTTTTTGCTCAGGGTTCATACGGCTCACTAAGAAATCTGTATCAAAAAGATTCGGGTATTCTTCTTCACTTATTGGCGTTGCCGGTCCGCCCGGGAAAACAGTGTTAATCAGTGCCTGTACTTTTTCGATATAGTTCTTGTATTCAGTTGAATTGGTTCCTTTAAATGCTTCATTCGTTGGGTTCCATACATTGTAAACTGATTGTTCCAAGCTTTTAAGTATTTCTATTGCTGCTTCTTTCAATGAATCAGCATCAACAGGGTTTGTTTCTATTATTGTATAATTGTCTGTACTTGCACCGTTGAAAGCATCCGGGATCCCTGAAAATGAAACCGTAAATGACCCGCCCTCGTCATCTTGTGTCTGATATGATATATCAAGTGTGCCTGATGAGCCGTTAGTAATAGATGCCCCGGTTTTTTCTACCCATTCTTCTTCGTCTGTACTGTCGTTATACTCCATTAAAAATAGCTTATAACTCTCTATGCCGGTTATTTGATCTACTGTTTTTTCTATTTTCCATATATCTTCATTTTCTCCGGATCCTGTACCTGAAAATGTCAATATAGCCGGATTACCGCTGCCATCATATATTAATTGAGTTTCACCATCTGTTTTTTCATATTTTGTTTGGCCGGTTACTGCACTATCAATCTGTTCAGTTAAACTGCTAAGATACTCTTTGACATCTTCGTCACCTGAAACAGTATAACTTGCGTAAGTGCCGTTAATAAATGTTTTTAAATTTTCTAATGTAGTTTTTAGTGTGTTTACATCATTTGTAGCGTTTATTTCTTCTCTCAATTGAGATGGAGTTTTTCCATTTATTTGTAAATTATCAAATACATTATCCATATTGTTTGCAATTGTTGCACTCCAGGTTGTATAAGCATCATTTAAATTTGTCATGGCTGATGTAAAGTTGTAATAGTCTTCTCCGGCTATTGTCGTATTATAACCGGGGTGAATACTGCCTTCTATACCTTCATAATATGCCTGTAGTTGTTCTGCTGTTAAATCCGAGCTTATACTGGCAGAGTTGCCTTCTGTATCAAAACCGGTATATGGAATTGTACCATCTTCCATTTTATATTCATTTAAATTATCAAAATATGTAGTTGTGTATTCCAGACCATAGTAGCCCAGGAATGTATTTAAATCTCCATTTGCATTTTTGAAATTTATTGCATCTGCTTCAGAAACAAGAATTTGTCCCGATGCATTTGACAGTCCATACTGGTTGTTATATGGATTGTATGCTGTTAAAGCATTAAATGTTAATTGCTGGTATGTAGAATTATTATCAGCATCATAATTGGTAAACATTAATTTGGCGTCATTTAAGGCTGTGGTATAAGCTTCACTTACCTGTGAGCTTTGTGTCGCAAGACGCATCTTCTGGTTGTTGATAATTTGAGCTCTTAACTCGTTATCAGACATACGAGAAGTTATTGATAATAATCTTGCCTGTCCTGCGGCCATTCCCATAGTTGACGTTTACCTTTCAATTTTCCTTAGTAACTTTCACTATGGTATATCGGTCCATTTAATCTAATTCTTTAATAATAAGATAAAAATATTACAAATATGTTACAATTTTAAAAGAGCTCTTTTTAATCTTTTAAGTTTGGCAAATGATGTGCCAATTCCGCATAATAGCATGGTTGAAATGTTATTTGTTTTTTCATCTTCTATGTTAAATTGGTTAAACAAAACTTCTGACAATTCTTCTCCCGTCATGCCATCTTTTTTTATAAGAATTTTTGTCACATCATCCCCGCCAAAATCAATATTTTTAACATCTTTTTTTATATTCTCTATTGTTGTGATAAGGTTGTTAAGATGCTTTCTTCCTCTTGGAGAGTGTAAAAAGTTTATGTTAGCCTCTATTGATGCAAGAAGAGGATATGATGGTGATGTTGTATTAATCATATCCAGAGCGCTTTTAGCATCCAAATTACAATTTACATGCAAAAGTGCAGTAGGATTAAGACCTCCTGCAGTTTTGTGAAGTGACTGAACCGTAAAATCCGCTATGTTCACAGCACTTTCAGGAAGTTTTTCAGAAAAAGGATAAAGTGCACCGTGGGCCTCATCAACTATTAAATATGCTTTATTTTTTTTGCAGATTTCTTTTAATATTCGTATGTCAGATACAATTCCTTCATAAGTTGGAGAGGTGACAATAACAGCCTTTATTCCCTTAATATCTATTAAATCCGGAGTTGTTTTATCAGGAATCCCCCATTCGCTAATAACTGGTAGATCATAGTATACAGGAGTGCAGCCGGCAAGTTTAACAGCATTTTCATGGCATGGATGTGCATTTCTACATATTAAAACTTTATCATTTTTACTGGTACATGCTAAAACAGAGGCAATTATACCGCTTGTAGACCCATTTGATAAAAAATACGTATAATTTGTCTTATAAATTTCTGAAGCTCGTTTTTGCGCATTAGAAAGTGCTCTCTGCGGATCATGTGCATCGGTTTCAGAAATATCGTATTTATAAAACTGTCTGAACTTATTAAAAATAAAAAATTTTTGTCCATGCGAAGGTGTAGTGAACAAAAATTTTCGGTTATGTTTTCTGAGTAAATTTACCAAGCTCATTGAGCATCTTCACCCTTTCTTTAGATTCTTAAGTTTAAGGTAATTGAAAGCCTGTTTGGCGGGTGGAGCGGCTACGCTCCTATTTATTTTTTATTTCAATACTTCTTTTTGCGCAGTATTGAGTTAAAGTCATTTTATCTTTACTGTTATGGTATTCAAATCTTCCTGATACCGTATAACCGCTTTTTTCATTTTTTTCTATTCTTATCGGGCTGAACATGCATTCAATAGATTGCTCTTTAGACAACGGCAGCGTAATTTTGTATAACCCCTCAATATTAATATTTTCTTCCGTTCTAAACTTCATACCGCCTGCAGATATATCAAGAGTTGTTATTTTATGAGAAACAGTTTCTCCGGCTAAATCAAGCTCATGCACAAACTTAATACGTGTATACTGACGTCTTTGCAGGAATCTGTGCTTTGCAGGTGTTGCAATTTTAACTCGTTTTCCATCAATTATTTCAGGATATGAATCAAAATATAAAGTTCCATGCGTAGTCTGTGTATAGAACTCACAATAATTATGTCTCATCATTCCAGTAGGTTCGTATTCAAGTTCAATAGTAAAATATTGCGGTTCTACATCAACTATGGTGCCTTTATTCGCACATTTAAAATCTGAAGGAACAACAATAATCTTTCTCTCTTTTTCAATTAATTCTCTCATAATAATCCTCTTTTGTATCCTATTATACAATATCAGTTTAATTTTGTCGATATGTTCTAAAAAAAAAGCTCCCCTTATATAATGAGGAGCAAATACTGAGCAATCAGAAGAGTTGAGGATTTACATTTATATGATACAAATTTTTAGGTACATAATCATTCAACAAAATGTTAATTATTTACATAAAAAAATAGCCCCTAAGTATTAGAGGCTATTTTTATTTTTTAAGATATTGTTATTCTTTCAGGAAGGATTCATAATTTCTGGCCAGCAGATGTGTTCTTACCTGATTGATTAAATCAAGTGCTACACCGACCATGATGATTAAAGATGTAGCTCCGATCCCCTGCAAAGTTTTAATATTTGTAACATAACTTGCAAGTGAGGGAACAAGTGCAATAATACCAAGTCCCATAGCTCCGATAAATGTAGTTTTGGTTAAAATTCTATCAAGAGCTTCTGCTGTCGGTCTGCCCGGTTTAATCCCCGGAATTGATGACCCGTATTTTTTCAGGTTATCTGCTATATCTTTTGGCTGCATATTAGGCATAATTGATGCATAGAAGAATGTTAAAGCAACAATCAACAGAAAATATATAACATAATAGGTTATTCCGTCCGGACTCAAAAATTGAGTTAGGTGTACTACCATAGTTTTTACAGCCTCGCTTTTGAAATTAGCCTGTCCTACCAAACTCAAAATAGTTGATGGAAAAAGCAAAATTGCAATAGCAAAGATAATCGGCATAACGCCGCCAGGATTTAGCTTAAACGGAATAAATGAATTCATTCCGCCGTAAACCTTATTTCCTACCTGTCTTTTAGGATTAACAATAATAACTTTTCTTACAGCTTCCTGCATAATTACAATGAAAATCATTGCTGCAAAGAATATAAGAAGTAAAACAGCTAATCCAAGCTGCATCATTGAATTATGAGCAACAATCTGAGCAGTTCTTGATGCGTAAATCGGAATACCAGATATAATACCGATAAAGATTATTAAAGAACCGCCGTTGCCTATACCTTTTTCGGTAATAAGTTCTGATATCCACATTACAAGAACAGAGCCTGCTGTTAATACGACAATTGAACTTATAAAGAACATCACCGGATTAACATTTGGCAAAACTGCTCCAGGCAAATGATGCAGGTATAACATAAAGATTAAAGACTGGAACACAGCTAATACAACCGTAAAAATACGGGTATACTGTGACAGTTTTCTTCTGCCTGCTTCTCCTTCTTCTTTCTGCAGTTTTTCAAGAGAAGGTATTACTACAGAAACAAGCTGGATAATAATTGATGACGTAATGTAAGGCCCGATACCCAATGCAAATATTGACACTTTACCAAGAGCACCGCCGGAAAATAAATCTAAAAATCCTATGATATTATTTCCCTGAGCTATATTGGCAAATATCTGGTTATTTATTCCAAATAAAGGCATCTGTACACCAAACCTGAAAGCAGCAATCATCAGGAAAGTAAAAATAATTTTTTCCTTTAAACCTGATGCTTGCCACATTGACATTAAGTCCTCAGTAGTAGGCATTCTCATTCCCTGTGCCATTATATTAACTCAACCTTTCCGCCTGCTTTTTCGATTTTTTCTTTAGCTGATGGTGTTACGTAACAAGCTTTAACAGTAACAGCGTCTTTCAATTCGCCGTTGCCTAAAACTCTTAATCCAACACAGGAAGCGTGAACTCTTCCGGCTTCTTTCAAAATTTCAAGAGAAACTTCTTTCATGCCGTACTGAGCAATTCTTCCGACATTAATTTCAGCATATTTAAGCTGATTAATAAGCTTAAAGCCTTTTAACTTAGGCATTTGTCTGTAACCCGGCATTTGACCGCCTTCGAAACCTCTTTTAGCAGAGCTTCCAGAGCGTTGTCCTTCACCGTTATGGCCGCGGCAAGATGTTTTACCTCTGCCTGATGAACGGCCTCTGCCTACTCTTTTAATTTTATGTGTTGCACCTTCTGCAGGTCTTAAATCTTCTAATGTAATTGTCATTTTAATTTCCTTTATATTTCTCTTGTATTACCGCTCGCTTTCACTGTAACTGCTTAAAGCAGCCATACGCGGTCAGTAAGTAAATTACTCAACGATTTGAACTAGATGGGAAACTTTGTTTACCATGCCCAAAATAGTTGCACTGTTGTAGTGCTCTACAACTTGATTTTGTTTCTTTAATCCTAAACCTGCAACAACTTTACGCTGTTGTTCAGAAGCTCCGATAAGGCTTCTTACAAGTTTAATTTTTATCTGTTTTAATTCTGTTTTTGCCATTTTATTTAATTCCTTATAGTTATAATACTAAATTTTATTAAGTTTATAAATTGTCCGATTTGGTTATAACCTTAGCTCTTAATTAAGTAATTCAGCCATTGTTAAACCGCGTTTTTTAGCAACTTCACTGAACGGTGTAAGTGCTTTCAATGCTTCTAATGTAGCGTTTGCAGCATTAAGAGGAGCTTTTGAACCTAAAGATTTTGCCAAGATATTTTCAATACCAGCAAGTTCAAGAACTAAACGAACTGCACCGCCTGCAATGATACCTGTACCTTGAGAAGCTGGTTTAAGCATAACAGCACCAGCTCCTGAACGCCCAGTAATCGGGTGCGGAATAGTTGTTTTGAAAATAGGAACATTGATAAGATTTTTTCTTCCGTCAGCGATAGCTTTTTGAATAGCGATAATAACTTCTGCAGCTTTAGCACATCCAACGCCTACCTGACCTTTTTTGTTTCCTACGATAACAATAGCGCGGAAGCTTAATTTTTTACCGCCCTTAACAACTTTTGTTACACGGCTGATTTGAACAACACGTTCAATCCATTCGGATTGCGGTTTTTCTTCTGTTGTTTCAATTTTTTGTTTTTTGCCGCGTCCGCGTCTTTGAGTGCGTGCAGGCTTTTCTTCTGCAGTTTCTTCTACGGCAGAAGTTTCCTCAACAGCTTGTGTAGATGTATCTTCTGTTGTTTCAACAGTGGTTTCTTCAACTGTCATTTCTTCTTTGTTTTCTAAATCCATTAATTTTACCTTTCATTTTTAATTAATTTTAAATTTATATACACTGAATGTACCACAATAAAGCTAATCAAAGCCTATGGTAAAATATTCGTGAGTAACTTTTCTGACAGTGATTATTATTACAGAAAAATTTTTTATTTGCAAGCATGTTTTAATAATTTTTAAAGTCGTATTGGATAATCCGTTTAATTGCCAGGGCACTGAATGTTGAGCCTTATGAGTTATTAAAATTTTAGCAATTATTTTAATATATTTTCTAATGTACTAATCATACAATATTTAAATCTGTCACATTCTTCTTTGTTTTTTGCTTCAAATCTAAGAGTAAATACCGGTTCTGTATTACTTTGCCTTATTAAAGCAAAGCCTCCGTCAAAAACTATTCTCATACCGTCGAGAGTTATAATTTCTTTGATATCAGAGCCGAACATGTTTCTATTTGCTTCAACGCAGTGTTTAAATTTTTCCAGAACTTCTTTTTTCTTTTCATTCGGGCAAGGAAAGCGGACTTCCGGAGATGAACAAACCTCCTCAAATGCTTTAAGCATATCTGAAATTTTGAAGTTAGGATTAGCCTTTTTATGTTTAGAAATTATTTCTATAATTCTGCATCCTGCGTATATTGCGTCATCAAAACCGAAGTATCTGTCTTTAAAGAATGTATGTCCGCTCATTTCTCCCGCTAATAATGCATTAGTTTCTTTCATTTTATCTTTTATGTATCCATGACCGGTTTTACACATAACAGCATTTCCGCCAAGTTTGTTTATCTGGTCATACAGAACCTGAGAGCATTTTACTTCACTCACGATGGCAGGGCAGGTCCCTGTTTTTTTACAATCTTCTATTAAATCCATTGAATAAATTAAAAGCAATTTATCACCGGTAAGGAATTTCCCGTCTTCATCAATAACCCCTATTCTGTCACTGTCCCCGTCATAGGCTATGCCAATATCGGCTTTATTTTCGACAACAACTTCTTTTAGAATATCAAGAGTTTTTTCAACACTGGGATTAGGGTGGTGGTTCGGGAAATTGCCGTCCGGTTCGGAGAATAATTCAATTACTTCACATCCAAGTTGCCTGTAAAGTTCCGGTCCGACAACTCCTCCTGTAGCATTCGCACTGTCGACTACGACTTTTACGCCTTTCCCGATTTTTCCGAAACGATTTTTCATATCTTCAATGTAATGTGGAATAATATTATATTCTTCAACTTTCCCTTTTTTTACTGAATTTTTTTTGTCCAGTTTCAATTCTTCAAAAGTAAGCTCTTTTACTTCAGAAATTTGTTTTTCTGTAAGAGTTCGTTTATTGTATGTCATTTTAAGACCGTTATACTCTTTTGGATTGTGGCTGGCCGTAATAATTGCAGCAGCCAATATGTTATACCCATTTATTCCTGCTGCTTCAGAATAATAACCTATCGGGGTAGGAGCCAGTCCGAGATGAATAACATTAGCTCCGGTAGATGTGATACCGTCTGTCAATGCTTTTTCAAGTGCGGGAGAATGAAGTCTTGCATCGCGGGTAATTGTAATCCACATATCCGCTTCTTCTTTTCCTGATTGTTTTTTTAGCCAGTTTACAAATCCTCGACCTGTATTATAAAAAAGCTCTTCTGTAATATCTTCGCCGTAAATGCCTCTTATATCGTTTTTCCCGAATGCGTGTTCATATTTTTTCATATAAAGTTCTCCCCTTGTTAATTATTGTATAATTATAACATGAAAAAATTTCTTAAGAATTTATTAAATAATACTCGTTTTGCCGGCTGGGTATTTATTTTTCCTGCCTTGATAGGAACGCTTATATTTATTATAATACCTGTTATTTGTTCATTCGGACTAAGTTTCGCAAAGTGGGATTTACTTAATCCTATAAAATTTATTGGGTTTGATAATTATAAAGAAATTTTTTCAGAACCGCTATTTTATAAAATTTTTTGGAATACCATTGTTTTTGCTTTTTCTACATCTATTTTAGGGGTTATTATCCCTCTTGTTCTTGCTTGCATTTTAAACTCTAAAGTCAGAGGATCGGAATTTTATAAAACAGCATATTTTCTCCCTTTTATTACCCCTATGATTGTTATAGGAGTTGTTTGGGAATGGATTTTTGACCCGAATATTGGGCTTTTAAATCATATTTTGCACATACATATTAATTGGCTTTACGACACACATTACGCTATGCCTGCACTTATAATTGTTTCTGTATGGAAGCTCGTTGGGTACAATATGGTAATTTTTTTGTCCGGTCTTTCCGGTATTTCGCAGAGCCTGTTTGAGGCCGCAAAAATTGACGGTGCAAATTATTTTCAAACATTTAAAAATGTAACAGTTCCAATGCTTTCTCCTACTATTTTCTTTGTTGTAATAATTACGGCAATAAGTTCCTTCCAAATATTTGACTTAATATATCTTATGACTCAGGGAGGGCCTCTTGATAGTACGAATGTCCTTGTTTATGCCATTTATAAAAATGCCTTTGAGTACTTTAATGTTGGGAAAGCTTCTGCAATTGCCTATGTGCTCTTTTTCGTTATCCTTGTGTTAACCATGATTCAATGGAATTTAAGAAAGAAACTTGTATATAACGAAATAGACTAATATTAATTTGATAGATTTTTAAATTATGTAACAATGTTGTAAAACTGATTAAAGTTTTTGCTGTTTACATCCGAAATAAATTATGTAAGAAAAATTTATCATGGGGTGTGTACTATGTTTGATGACTTAAAAAACGAAAAAATTGTTATTGAAATTACGAATCTTGTAGAAAAAGTTGAAAAAACACAAGAAGATATTGATGCATACTGTGAATTTATGAAAGGTGTAATTTTAAATACATCAGGATTAAACTAACAGTCTAATGAAAAAGTTTTAATAAAGTATTATATTAATTTTATGAAAATTTTAATATTAGGCGGCGTAGCTGCGGGCGCAAAAGCCGCAGCAAAAGCGAGAAGGATTTTACCTGATGCAACTATTGATTTATATACTGATGATACGCATATTTCATATTCAGCATGCGGTCTGCCCTATTATATCGAAGGAAATTTTGAAGATTACAGACAGCTCCTTGTAAGATCTCCGGAAGATTTTGAAAAAAAAGGGGTTCACATTCATCTCAAAAACCGTGCTGCAAAAATTATACCCGAGGCTAAACAAGTATTAATTCAAGATTTGGAGACACAGCGTGCCTTTCTTGTCGACTATGATAAATTAATAATTGCTATTGGCGCAAGGCCTGTAATTCCAAAAATCAAAAATGTTAATTTACCTAATATTTTTACATTGAGAAAAATAGAAGACGGTATAGCATTGAAAGAAAAGGTATTAAAGTCAAAACACGGCACAATTATAGGTGGCGGTTATATTGGAATGGAACTTTTAGAAGCTCTAGTTAAGCAGAATCTAAAGGTTACTCTTGTTGAATATGCGCCAAATATTATGACAATGTTTGATGATGATATGTCTAAACTTATACTTGAACAACTCAATTCTATAAATGACGGACGATTTGAAATTTTAACTTCTGAACTAGTTACTGAGTTTTCAGGGGACATTAACGGTGTAAATGCTGTAAGAACAGGTACAGGAAAAGAATTTAGTACAGATTTTGTAATTTTGTGCGCCGGTGTTACACCTAATGTAGAAATCGCAAAAGATGCAGGAATTGAATTAGGGCTGACAGGTGCTATTAAAGTTAATGAGAAAATGGAAACAAATATACAGGATATTTATGCCTGTGGTGATTGTGTGGAAGAAAATCTTGTTGTCAGCAATACAAAAATTTGGATGCCCCTTGGTTCTAATGCTAATAAAGAAGGTAGAACTGCTGCAATTAATGCATGCGGTGGTGAAGATAAATTCCCGGGGGTTCTTGGTTCGGCTGTTACAAGATGTTTAAACTTAACCATGTCTATGACCGGACTAACTGAAAAAAAGGCTGCTTCATTGGGCTATAATCCGGTTTCCGTGACGGTAACAAAAAATGATAAAGTAGGCTACATGCCTAATGTTAATAACATAACTTTAAAACTTATTGCAGACTATGAGACAGGGAAAATATTAGGTGCACAAGCTGTCGGCGCGGGTGATGCTGATAAAAGAATTAATTCTCTGGCAGCAGCTCTGCTTGCGGGAATGAGTGTTGAAGAATTTTACAATAATGATTTAACCTATGCACCGCCATTTTCTCCGACAATAGATCCTCTGCTCAATGCGGCACAGCTTCTTTCTGGCAAAGTTAGGCAGAAAGAATACTAGCAATATATTTTGCAACTCCTTCACCCATAGAAAAACAGCTGCCCTGAACACGTAAAGCGCCTTGTGACATAAAATCCGCAGAAAGGCATCTGCCGGCCACAAACAGGTTGTCAATATCAGCTGACATAAGGCTTTCTATCGGCAGCTGGTAATCTTGTACAGCTTTTAATGTTGATTTTCCCCGTTTATTTGAGTGCACGTCTACGGGGTAATTTGATACAACAACAGGGTGTTCAAAAGTTTTACCTGAAGTTAAATCATCAATTGTATATATATATTTTCCTTTGATCCTTCTTGATACTCGTACACCGAGCATGTCAGCAATGTTTGAAATATAGGCATTTTCAAAACCGGGGAAATAAATTCTGCAAAATTGCAGATACCTGTATATGTTCTGACGGGCTATGAGCAGGGCTTTTGATATATTTTTAACTTCTAAAGAATTTCTGTAATCAATAATTCGAGGGCAGTTGAACGCAACAGTATCAGGCATACCCGGTACCGTAAAAATTTGAAAATAGTTTGTATCATATTTATTAAGTATCCCCTTTTTTACAGCATCCTTGAACAATGGTTCTAAGGCCCATTTCTTGTCTTTATCCCACGTATAGGCCGTAGATAGATGTATATAGCCGTCAATGTACTCAACAGTTGTAACATTTCTGTCTTTATCAAATTCTTTTAACCAGTCTGAAAATATTTTCAAATTAATACCACCCATCATGAATCTCAGTGTTACAGGCTGAAATTCATCAGGTTTTTCCAGAAAATGGCAGTTACAAATTTTCCCGACAATGCAATTACCTGTTGCATCAATAACATATCTCGCTCCGACAGATACTGATAATTCTTTTTGTGGCATTTCTATCTCATCGTTATATGCTGATAATATTTCTTTGGTTATTTTGATCCTTTTTATCTTATTATCTTCTATTTTAATTCCTAATATGTTGGTATCAAAGAAAATTTCCACATTTGCCCTTTTCATTAAGTTATCAAGAGCAATTTTGGTAATCTCAGGATTAAACCAGGCAGGGTTATTCATATATGTGGTTTGTCCACCAAGCGCATGACATTCCTCTATCAGGGCATTTTTAAAGTCTGTGTTAATTTGATTATTCCCCGACTTCATAACCGGAATAACCATACCTGAAGTAATTGTACCTCCAAGATGTATATTTTTTTCTATAATTAACGTCTTAAGTCCTAATTTCCCTGCGGTATAAGCTGCAGCACAGCCGGCTGTTCCTCCGCCAATAATAACAACATCATATTTATTCATAATTATCTATTATACAAATAAGTGTATTCGAATTGCAAATAATTACATAATATTACAACCTGTATGGGTAATCGTCAGGAATTTTCCACCCGTTAGACATAATCTCATAGGCGCAATATTTTACATTGTCTTTGCATTTACCTTCAAAGGCGGTTATAGTACCATTCTCATAATCACGCATAAAGTGAAAAACGTCTCTTCCTGCCTCATTTGGATTTTTAGGACCGTTAATATCTATAAATAGATCTGAAACATAAACTGGAGCTCCGGATGCATTTTGAGTGTTTCTTGGAAAAAATATTACAGTACCATCATTAAGTTGAAATAATAGTCTGGTAGAAGAAGTTTGCAGGCCCCACATTCCTTCGCCTGCCCACTTGTTAGAAAATGTTGTATTAGTACAACTGCTTGGATAGCCACAAGTTGCACAGGTTTCACATAGTCTAGCGCCATTAAAATAAGGTCTCAGATAAGTTGTCCAAAACTCGTTAACATTCATATTGGCTCCATTTGGCCAATCTTTCATCATACCGTTATCATTTTCGGAAAGCCTTATGGCATTTGTCATAACATTATATGCTTTACTCAAGCGAGTTTCAGCGACTTTTTTATTTTGATTTGCAATTAACGATGGCATAGTCAATGCTGCAACAACTCCTATAATTCCAAGAGTAATTAAAACTTCGGCAAGAGTAAAACCGATCTCAAAGGTAGAATATGGTAAAAGGCATCTTGTATCAAAGTTATTAACTGCTAACTTTTCGGGGGGGGGGCAATTTTTAAAGCTGAAATTTTTCTCATATGTAACTCCTTAAGTTATAATAACCTTTTTATTATTTACTATTTTATAAAAAAAGTCAAGATAAAAAATGTTTATATCGCAACGATATATGCTAATAATTTTACTTGTTCTTATAAGACTTTATAAATTTGGAACTTGATATTAAGTTTGAACTTGCAACCTCTTTTTTGTGTGCCTCTATGATAGCCTCATTATCGAGCTTTAAATTTCTATCGCGATAAAATATACCTGCCCTTGTTTTTATAAGTCCTAAATCGTATTCTGAGAGTTCATGTTTTATGAGTGATTTATTTTTGACTGCAACAGTCCCGGTGAATTTACCGGCAGATTCTGAAAATATTTTCCCAACATAAAATCCAGCATTCAAAAAAGCGTTCCTGACCTGCGCAGAATTTGAGTAAGTTAAAATCATTCCATCATTATTCAAATGGTCATATAGTAATTTGAAAAAATCAACCGTCCATAGACAAGGGCATTTTACAGGAGTAAATGCATCCAAAAATACGTAATTATATATTTCATTATCATTAATAATCGCATGTCTGGCATCGTCAATATCAAGAGTAAAATTAAAATCAAGTAATTTAAGGACTTTTTGAGCTTTTTTATAACCACTAGATATATTCTTATAATATATATTATGTAAGAAGCCCTTGAAATAAATTATGGGGTTACTTTTATATATATTATTCTTTAAAAAAGGCACTAAGGACGTAAAATAATTATCAAAAAATAGTCTGTATTTTTTTTCTGATAAAATTTTAATAATTTCTTCATCAATTAAATTAATCATTTTTTCAAACAATAATATATTTACTTCTTTTTTCAATGCGTACTTTTGAGTAATCTTTTTAGAAAGCATCTTTTGTATTTTGGCATGTTTAAACATTAATTTGTTATTTTTAATATTGTGCTTGTTTGAAATAAAAAACGGAGATAAAAGTGCTACATTTTTATCGTTATCTATTGCATGAATAAAAATGTTTAATTTTTTATTATCAGTATATAACTTATCGTTATATATAATTTTATTAGTATCTCTCGTTTCGTTATATAGGAAATCAAGAACATTATTTAAAAAACTTTTTGTGTTATATCCGATTCCAAAACAAATATCTAAAATTTTTATCTCACTATTTTTTTTTAGAAATTCATTTATATTTGCCGGCAGAATAAATTTTTCGTATGCTTCTGTCAGAGCACCATAGGTAGAATGATATATATCATCCGCATCTGGAGAGAACAGGCCTACAGAACCGTCATTTGTAAAGTAAGGGTATAGTTCATACATATACTGATTATAAGATATATCTTAAATATTGGCAAATTTTAATATTTTTGATATAATATATTCATAACAATTTATGCAGGGCGTATGCCCTGATGAGGGAATTATGAAAATAAGCGTTAAAGTGCCGGCAACAACGGCAAATCTGGGCCCTGGCTTTGACTGTCTGGGGATGGCATTACCTATTTATAATACAATTACTATTGAAGAAACCGTTTTACCAGGTACCGGTATTGAAATTAATGTTATTAATGACAATGCAACATCAGATGAATTACTGATGGAACATTTGCCTATGGATGAAAATAGTATAATTTATAAGGCTGTTGAATTGTTATATAATTCAATAGGGCAGACTCCAAGTGAATTAAAGATTACTGTTCAATCCCAAATACCTATTGCAAGAGGGCTTGGCAGCAGTGCTTCAGTCATTGTCGGCGGATTGCTTGCTGCTAATGAACTTCTGGGACATCCGGCGGACGAAGTTGCACTTTTGTCTATTGCAACTGAGGTTGAAGGACATCCGGACAACGTTACACCCGCTATTGTCGGAGGCCTTGTACTCACCTCTCAGGAAGATGACGGCAGCATTATATACAAAAAATTAGATTGGCCTGAAGAATGGAATATTACTGTTTGTGTCCCTGATTATGAACTGTCTACAGAAATTTCACGCTCTGTGCTTCCTAAAGAAGTTCCTATGTCTGATGCTGTTTTCAACGCAAAGCGTCTTGCAATGTTCATTCAAGCTGTAAACTCCAAAGATGCGGATTTAATGAAATATGCTTTGCAAGATAAACTTCATCAGCCGTATAGAATGAAGCTTGTACCGGGACTGGACAAAATTATGGAAAATCTCAAGCATGAAGAAAATGTTTTAGGTTGCGTACTAAGTGGAGCAGGACCTTCTATAATAGTTATTTCCCGGAAGATTAACCTTGATAAAATTAAATCAATTATTAAAAATACCTGGGAAGAGATGAATGTAAAAGTTAATATAATGACATTACCAATTGAAAATGAAGGGGCTCAAATTATAAATCATGAATAAAAATAAGAGGCTCACTATTTGGAGAGCCTCTTATTTTATTTAAAAGTCTTAACCCTGTCCTGTATAATCCGGTGTCATACCTTTTACTCCGGCCTTTTCTTCTTCTTTCTTCGCATCGTATTCTGCCTGAGCTATCTTTAACCGTGATTCAAGATTATCTTTTTCAGTCTGCAAACTTTCTTCTAGGTCTTTAAGAGGTTGTAGTGCTGACTCCCTTTGCATTTCAAACATATCCTGCCATACATTTTGTGCCATAGCAAACTGTTGCTGTATTGCCTGCTGGTTCATCATATATTGTTGATATTGATCATTTTGCATTTGCTGAATTTGGCCGTTATTGCCCAAAATCCCCATACCAAACATCATGGCATAAGAAGAATTCTGCATTTGTGACTGCATTTGGGTTCTCAAATTTCTTTCCTGAGACTGAAACATTTTTTCCATGTCACCAACTTCTCTGGTGACACGACGCAAACGGCTCTGTACGCTTGTCATTTGATACTGAAGATCTCTGACAAGTTTTCCGGCCATTAATTTACCATATGCGCCTGATAGAAAACCCATGTCTATATCCTTTGTGTTTAGTCCTCGTAAATATATAAAGTATATATTTTATTTTAAATTGCCATATTAGAGGGTTTTGTTAACATTTCGTTACAAAATTTATACCCTCATGATAAATTGCTAATTTTAATTTTTCTTGATAAAATATTTAAGAAGGAGAATTTATGTTCAACAAGCGCTTTTTAACGGGAAAAAATTTAATTTTTATAGGATTAGTTATACTGCTTTTATTAGTATTGCCAAAAATTGTTGGAATATTAATGTTATTCTTTGGCGCTTATGTAATAGCGTGTGCCTTAAATCCATATGTTACAAAACTGATGATAAAGATGAAAAATCGTACAGCTGCATCATCAATTGTTATTTTAGCTTCTGTTCTTGGAATTATAGCATTATTTATCCCTATAGTGTTTGTTGCTTACAAGGAAATAAAAACCTTTCTTGTTACTTTGCCTGAAAAAATAACAGATGTAACAAATTTTTTATTGCACGCAGAATTTTACGGGCATAAAATACCTGAGATGTTTGACCCTCAAACTTTATTAGGTAATTCTTCTTCATTCGCTCAGGGACTGGTAAATCAATCGTGGAGCTTTACGGTCAGCTTATTTCAGCTTTTGATGGTATCAGTTGCTTTGACTATGATTGTCTACTATATTCTCGTTGATAAAGCATACTTAAAGAAAAAATTTCTACAATTTTTTCCGCCTGACCTAAAGGATAAGGCTGATGAGATATTAAGTAATATTAGCAATAAAGTTGGCGGATACGTAAGAGCACAGATTTTATCTATGGTTGCGGTCGGTCTTATGATGGCAATTGTACTTGTTATTCTCGGTGTTGAATATGCAACGCTTCTTGGATTAATTACAGGTATTTTAGATATTGTTCCGATTTTAGGACCAACTATAGCACTAGGAATTATTATACTTGTTGCTTATCCTGCAGGTTTGATTAAAATTATACTTATTATTGTCGGTTTTTTGCTTGTTCAGCAGATTTCAAATTACGTAGTCAGACCGGTATTATTCGGAAAACTAATGGAATTACACCCGCTAATGATATTTTTGGCACTGTTCTTATCGGAACAGTTTCTGGGTTTCTGGGGAGTAATTCTTTCCCCTGCAATAGCTGCCACAATATGCGTGCTTATAGACGAATTATATCTGGTGCCTATGAATATAAAGGCAAAAGACATTGATGAATAAGACTGAAAAATTTTTATATAGAAAAATAACAGATAAATCTTCAGATTTCGTTATGTGGATGGCTTTTCCGGGTATTTATTCATTTTCCATGTCATCACTCGGCTATCTGTGGATGTATAAAACTATTGATGAACTCGAAGATGTTAATATTGAAAGAATATGTCTGGATACAACGAATACTAAGTATAAAATTTCTGATGTTAAAATATTCGGATTTTCTTTCTCTTTTGATATGGATTTTTTAAATATTTTCTCAATGCTTGAAAAGTATAATGTCCCTTTGAAAGCAAAGAGCAGAAATGAATTTCCTTTGATATTCGCAGGTGGTCCGGTTGTTTCTGCTAATCCTGAACCTTATAAAGAATTTTTTGACTTTTTTATTATAGGCGACGGTGAAGATGTTAATTTAAAAGTTTTAAATATTTGCCGAAATAATCAAGACAAGAGTAAAACTGAAATATTAGAATTGCTCTCAAATATTGAGGGGGTGTATGTGCCGCTCTTCCCCAAAGAAGTACAAAAGCTTACAAAAAAGCTTACTGAATGTATTTATACACCTATCTTAAGCAAAAGTTCTTTTTTTAAAGAAACTTTCATTTTGGAAATGTCAAGAGGATGTGCAAATAGATGCGGTTTTTGTCTTGCATCATATCTGAATTTACCATTACGATGTGTTCCATATGAAGAATTATTGCAAACAATTAATCTTGGGCTCAGGCACACCAATAAAATTGCACTTCTTGGTGCTCAAATAAGTGCTCACCCGCATTTCCATGAGATATGTAGCTACATATACGATAAAATTCAAAGCGGTGAAAAAATAGAAATGAGTGTATCCTCATTGAGAGTTGATGCAATAACACCTGATGTTGTTAAAACACTTGTTGCAGCAGGACAAAAAAATACAACTCTCGCAATCGAAGCCGGAAGCGACAGGCTGCGGCGTGTTATTAATAAGAATTTGACAGAGGAACAGATATTCAATGCTGTAGTTATTGCTCGCGAAAATGGCTTGAAAGGGCTTAAATTTTATGGTATGATTGGGCTTCCAACAGAAACGCAGGAAGATTTAGCCGCAATTGTCGAGCTCGCTAAAAAATTAAAAAAAGAGAACAAAGGTTTTGACATGTCTTTTGGTTTTTCAAGCTTTGTTCCTAAACCAAATACTCCGTTTCAGTGGTTTGGGCGAGAAGATACAAAATCTCTGGAGAGTAAAAGTAACTATTTAAAAAAAGAGCTGCATAAGCTCGGAATGACCGTACATATTTCAAGTATTAAATGGGATTACTGGCAGGCAGTTCTTTCACGTGGGGATGCTTCTTTGAATGATTTTATACTGGAAGTGTACAAAAATGGCGGGAAACTCGGCGGTTTTAAATCTGCAGCCAAAAATTTGAATATTAATACAGACTACTTTGCATTAGAGAATTACCAGTTTACTAAAAATTTCCCGTGGGACTTTATTAAAATATCCCCCGGGAAAGAATTTTTAATCAAAGAAAATCACAACCTTATTAACCGTCAAGCTACAGGTGTATAGTCACAATAGACAAGACTTGACCATCTTTCATAATAACTTATTTGAGTTGCACTGCCAGATTTGATGTAAATTCTGTGCAGAGAACTGTGGGGAATATTTAAAGCTGCAACAATTGCAGCTTTTATCACATCTTTATGTGTAACAATAATAATTCTGCTGCCGAGGTTATTTTCAATTATTTTATTTATTGAAGCCTGAACCCTGTTGATAAAATCCGTTACGCTTTCTGCATCATCAGGTACTGCAGTTTCAGGACAGTTGATAAATTTTTCAAGAGAATCCGGAAATTTTTCATCTACCTGCTCAAATGTTAAACCGTTAAATCCTCCGCATTTCCTCGGGTGCAGGTCCTCTACGGTCTCAAAGTCTTGCTTAAATAGTTTAGAAATCATTGCAGCCGACTGCTGTGAGCGCAGTGCCGGCGATGCAAAAATTTTATCATTTTTAATTCCTCTGTTTTTTAAGAATTCACAAATACGCTCAATTTCATCCTGCCCCGCATCATTCAACGGCGGGTATGCTTCTGAATCTGTAAATCTGTCATCTTCACTGTATATTGTTGCTCCGTTACATATAAATGTTATTTTACATCTTCTGTCAAAATACATAATTACACCTCTTTACACTGTTAACAAAAAAGGCAAAAGCCAAATTTTTTCTTTATTATAACATTATTTTGTAGTATAATCAAGAAAAAGGAGAATATAATGAGAGGTAAAGCTTTTAAATTTGGTGATAACATTTCAACAGATCATATTGCGCCGGGAAGATTATTTCATTTGCGCTCAAATCTTGTGGAGTTTGCAAAGCATGTACTTGAGGATGCTGATCCAAATTTTGCAGCCTCTATGAAAAAAGGGGATTTTGTAGTTGCAGGTTCTAACTTCGGGCTTGGTTCTTCAAGAGAGCATGCACCCCAAATTATAAAAATTGCAGGAGTAGGTGCAGTTATAGCTAAGTCTTTTGCAAGAATATTTTATAGGAACGCTATTAATATAGGTTTGTTAGCCATTGAATGCGATACCGATTCTATCGATCCTGGTGATGAGCTGGAGCTTGATATTGAAAAAGGTATATTAACAAATCTGACAAACGGAACAATTGTTCAAATTGAACCTTTACCACCTGTCATGATTAAATTATTACAGGACGGAGGTTTGGTTGAGCACATAAAGAAAAATGGAGATTTTAAATTAACTGATTAGCTACCAGTTAACAAGATCATTTATCATTTTGACAGCCTGGCCGGAATTTTTAGACTTAAGCATTACATATTGTCCATTTGACGGCTTAATAATACACATTGTTTTACCGCAAAGCTTTAAAAATTCAGATAAAGCGGTATAATCAGATGCCTTTTGACTTACCATATTGCATTCATCCAAACTATCGCAAATTTTAGACGCGCCGCCCTCGCCAACGCGCATTGAACTAAATTGGTCAGCGGTATAAGCATAACAGTTAAAACGGCCCTTTTTAGACTTTGTCCCGAGGTAATTTTGTACTGAATTATGAAAATCTTTCTGGTTTGCACTATACAAGTAGAATACAACTTTTTTGTCAGAATTAAATATCTGCTGCCACGCACCGGAAGAAGAAACGCCCCGAAGAACAGAAGCCGGAATATACATAACTCTATAGCCCTTAAAACTTGTAATCTTCCTATTGTTTTTTGAGTTACTTTCTAAAAAAGCAACTTTGTCTTTATTTGCTCTTGCTGATTTTGAAAAATTATAAACGGTTCTATTATAGGCATCTTGAATATCCGCCACTGTAAAACCTTTCAAAAAACCCGTATAATATGCAATTGCAAGTAGTATACCGACACAGATAAAAAAACATCCGGTCTCAATAATCTTATCTTTAATTTCTTTTTTCATAAGTCAATTATATAGCATTCTTAATATCTTTGCAAGATTTGTTGACAAGTGTCTATGCCTGTTGTTTAATAAAAATACACTAAAAGCCGAATTTTTGTGCTGAATTTTCGGTAGTGAGGTAAAAATAGGACGTAGGGCACTGTATAGTTTAATTATTATACTGGCCGGCAGTCCCATCATAACCGGAATGCGTAAGGGTTTCAGGATATGATTTTGCCGTTGAAGTTACTAAATAAAGGAGAAAAAAATGCCTACAATTAACCAGCTTGTTCGTAGAGAACGCAAAAAGCTAATCGACAAAACAAAATCTCCAGCTTTGATGGAATGTCCTCAAAGACGTGGAGTATGTACAAGGGTATACACAACAACCCCTAAAAAACCTAACTCAGCTTTAAGAAAAGTTGCAAGGGTTAGACTAACTAACGGATTTGAAGTTACTTCATATATTCCGGGTATAGGTCACAATCTTCAAGAACACAGCGTTGTTCTTATCAGAGGTGGAAGGGTTAAAGATCTTCCCGGTGTAAGATACCACATTGTCAGAGGCACATTGGATACAGCAGGTGTGGCAAACCGTGCACAAAGCAGATCTAAATATGGTGCTAAGAAAAATGCTAAAGGAGGTAAAAAATAATGTCAAGACGTTCTAAACCGGCTAAAAGAACACCTTTAGCAGATCCAGTATATAATAGTGTTGATATTTCAAAATTTATCAACAGAATTATGAGACGCGGTAAAAAATCACTTGCTGAAAAAATCTTCTATGCTACTTTATCAAAAATAGAAGAAAGAACTGGTGAAAAACCGCTTGAAATTTTCCAGAAAGCTATGACAAATGCAACTCCGCTTTTAGAAGTTAAAGCAAGACGTATCGGTGGTTCAACTTATCAGGTACCTATTGAAGTCAAAGCTGACAGAGGTTTTGCTCTTGCTTCGTCATGGCTTATTGAAGCTGCCAAAAAACGTGGCGGTAAATCTTTCATTGATAAATTAACTAATGAATTGATTGATGCTTCAAACGGCTCAGGTTCAGCTTGCAAAAAACGCGAAGATACTCATAAAATGGCTGAAGCTAACAAGGCTTTTGCTCATTACAGATATTAATTTGTGTTTAAAGCAATATAAAAAAAGAGTTCCTTATCTGGAACTCTTTTTTTATATTAAACTTTTTATCACTATATCTACTGTTTGCAATTTTGAGTAATTATTTTTTATTAAATCTAAATTTTTAATTATTGAGGAGTATATTAATTCAGTATCTTTGCTATTTTGCGTTTCAAATAGCTCCGAAGCTTGAACGTTTAGCACCGATGCGAGCTTTTCAAGTGTTTTTGCGGAAACAAAACCTTTTCCGGTTTCTATTAGACTTAACGATTTAATTTCAAGCCCTATAAGCTCAGCAAGCTCTTCTTGTTTTAGATTTCTTGCTTTTCTCAAACGTTTTATATTATCGCCAAGTATTTTACATATATGATTTTGCATTTTTACTCCTATTTTTAATAGTATTTATAAGAAATAATAAGTAAATCCATTTAAAATACTTTACAGAAGAAGTAAAATACCTTATAATATTGGTATTAGACATGGAGTTGGAGGGTATTTAAATGAGAATTACAAATAATGGATTTACACTCGCTGAAATTCTTATTACACTTGGTATAATTGGGGTTGTTGCTGCCATGACTGTACCTGTGCTTTTTTCTAATAATCGAAAAAAGGTTTTATTAGTGAGTTTACAAAAGTCTTATTCTACTATTACGAATGGTATACGTATGTCAGAACTTGATAACGGAATGATGTCAGATTGGCCTAATGGGTCAACACTTGAATTTAACACTTTTTGGAGTACTTACATTCACCCTTATTTCACGGGTTCAAAAATTTGTAATACAATGAAAGATTGTGGCTATCGAGAAACAATTGACAGCAATTTCAGAAAACAATGGAGCAATGCACAATGGCGATTAGAATCTACATATGGCGATGAGCTTCTTTTTCAGCTTGCTGACGGAACCGTTGTACATTGGACAAAAAATACTTATGGTTATAACAACGAAATTTGGTACAGTAATCGAGTATATATAGATGTTAATGGGGCAAAGTCGCCAAATACTTATTGCAAAGATGTTTATCCTTTTGAGCGGAGTAATTGTGCAATTCGCCCATATCCTAACTCTTGTACTGAATTAATTTTTGAAAACAGCTGGGAATTTCCAAAAGATTATCCGTACAGAATTTAATATTTATTGAGTAGTTCTAAATCATCCTTTGGATTTGTAATAGTATGAATACCGAATAATTTGTTAAAACCTCTTAAAACTGCAGGATTAATAACCGTAGGAGGACAGTCTGATAAAAATATATTCTTTGCTCCATTATTTTTTAGGTTTATAATGTTCGACAAAGAACTTACATCGCACTTTGTCAGGAAAAATGCGAGTTTATCTGAGGTAATGGGAATTTTATTAAATATTTTATGCAAAGCACTATACAGAAGAGCATAATCATTTCCTAAATTTATTGTCAGCACGTTATCCATTTCAGGATTATACGAAAAGGATATTGCTCTGCTACTTTTAGGCAAAAGAGAAAAGAATTTCTTGAAGTAATCTTTCTGGTGCATTGATAAGTCTGAATGACCGATTATAAAAATTTTGTCAGGATTTGCCGATATTATTTTATCAAGCATTTCTTCAAACACATTCTCATCGTAACCTACATATAATGAATTTCTTTCCTGACCTTTAGCAAAGCCTTTTGCTTGTTGCGCAGACTCAATAAGCGGTCTGAAATCATTATTATCTATTTTAACAACACCTTTTGGAGCTATGTCATCGGTTGTAAATAAGCGTCCTCTATATAGATATTCAATATTCTGTGCTTCATTCTTTGTAAGAAGTATTGCCCCTGGAAATGTCGCAAAATCAAGAATTGTGTTAAATGAACCAGTACCAAAATGCCCTCTTAAATTTTTTGAATTCTTAAAATAAGGAAATGCATGTGCAACAATTAAGTTGCCATTTGTGTATACATCTATATCCGTAGATGCAACGCTCTCCAAAACCATATTTAAATCTTCAAGGTTAGAACCTGAAACCATTATTGCCTTATTAGGCCGTGTAGAAAATGATACTTCTGATTTCTCTATATTACCATACTTTTTAATCTGCGCTTTATAAATAAGATTAAGTAATTCAACATCACATTTTGTCAGAGCAGCAGTACTTAAACCTATTTTTTCAGCAGATACTCTACTCGCATTTAAAATATTGAGAGCAGTTAAGACTTCATATTCTGCCTGACTGCATACACTGTTAAGTTCATATAGAGAAATAAGATTTACACACACACTTTTGATGACGTTTGACAGAATTTCCGCCGAATATTTTTTGTCAAAACCAAACCTTTTTGATTTATGAATGAATTCTCGGCTGCCTCTTTTCAGAATACTTGAGAGGTTTGTTTTAGGTGAAAATTTTATAAGACTTTTTAAATCTTCACATGGAGCCCCTTTTTCCTTACATACTTTTAAATATTCTTTTCTGCATTTTAGAAGATTAGTGTATTGCTTTGAAAAAGTATTCAATATTTGAACTTCGGAAAGATCTTTTGCAGCATCTATCAAAGCAATTTCAGTTATAACATCTTTTATAATCTCATCTTTATTTATATCAAATGTCCGTAATTTGATCAGATAATAAGCAATCTGGCGCAAAAGCGAAAACATAACTTCCTGCATGGATGAAATGTTTGGTGATATTGAACAAGCGCCTTTTGCAATACAATCATTATATTCAAAACCTGAATTATACATATTACCCCTTACTTTTAACATAATTAATAATTTCGTCAGATTCATACATAGATACATTACTTTTCTTGTCATCAAGAAATGGTACTTGCTTTTTGCCGCCAAGTTTAAGCAACATATTCAAATTTTCAGGGTTAGAAATATCTTTTTTTAAATATTGAATATCATGTGCGTCAAAATAGTCCATTACTTTTCTGCAATACGGACAGTTCTCTAGCATATATAAATCAAACATAATTTATCTCCTTGTTTTCACATTATAAATCATCACGATAAATATAAATTGCCTTACATGTCAATAATGTGTATTACACAATTGCATAAGAATAATTTTTATATTAAACTATTTTGTATGAAAAATATATTATTTGTATTTGGCACACGCCCTGAGGTTATTAAGCTTGCTCCTGTTATATTGGAGCTGAAAAAGTATCCTTATAAGTATAATGTTATAGTTTGTAATACCGAACAACAAAAAGAACTTTCAAACCAAACTTTAGCATATTTTGGATTAGAAGCAGACATAAATTTAGACTGTATGAAACCTAATCAGTCGCTACTGGAAGTACAGACAAGAATTTTAAGTGCTCTTGATAAAGTATTTGAAGAGCATAATATTGATGCGACAATTGTTCAGGGTGATACTATGAGTGTTCTTTGCGGTGCCCTCGCAAGCTTTTACAGAAAAATCCCTGTATATCATGTTGAGGCGGGACTTCGTTCGTATGATATTTATGAACCATTTCCTGAAGAAGTTATGCGCCAGATGACATCACGTGTTGCGGCTCTAAATTTTGCTCCAACAGAAATTAACCGACAGGCACTATTAAAAGAAAATATATCAGATGATAAAATTTTTGTTGTCGGAAATACTGTTATTGATGCCCTGTTTTGTCTTTCTGACAGAACGCTTGACAGTGCAAGATTATATTTCGAAAACTTGGGGATTGAGGTTAGCGATAAACTGGTTTTAATAACTGCGCACCGGCGGGAAAATCATGGAGAAAGAATCGACAGGATTCTTGATGCTATTGAATATCTTGTTAAAGAGTATAAGGACCATACATTTGTTATCCCTGTTCATCCAAATCCGAATGTCAAAGATAAAATACATTCAAGATTAAGAGCTTATCATAACGTTAAATTATTGAAACCGTTAGATTACCCTTATCTGGTATATTTAATGAAAAATGCCAAATTAATTCTTACGGATTCCGGCGGAATTCAGGAAGAAGCTCCTTCCTTCGGATGCCCTACTCTCGTTATGCGTTATGAAACAGAACGTCAGGAAGGTATTGATGCAGGAGTTTCAATTCTTGTGGGTGCAGATTATGACAAAATAGTTTCTCATAGTGGAGCTGTTCTTTCAAAAAAACGTGAAGAGACACGATTAAAGGCGCAAAATCCATATGGGGACGGAACGTCAGCAAAAAAAATTGAAGCAATAATCAGCAAATATTAAAATTAACAAAAAATCCGCGATTATGTGCGGATTTTTTATACTTTTGAGTAATGCCTTAAAGTTTCTCCCTTTAACACATGTTTTTTATAGCTTTTTAGTTTGTAATGGGCAGAAGGCATAGACGCAATCTCTTTTTGGAAATTACGATACATGGCTTTTTCTCTCTCTTTAATAATCTCATTTATATCTTTTTTAACAGCAGGTTTGCAGGTGATATTTTTTGCAGAACGCATTAGAACAAGCAAAATTACAATAGATATAACGCTCCATACTATTTTGCTTTCCCCCATATTATCAGCGGCTTTTAACGGAGCCGAATCAGGAGTGTCAAATATTATATCAGCTTTGGAAATATCAGGAGCATCAATGTATATTTTAAGCCCGCTGTTCCCCTCATTTTGAATCATTAAACCATTAACGTTTGACGCATTTTTATAAAGAGTATTAATATTTGGGGACTGGGTGATACCTTTTAAAGTAAGAACTACCTTATTCTGTGTTTCTACTTCTCTCTTAAGTTTTGCCGGCTCATCAGAACGTAATATAACAGAAGTTTTTCCGTCGTTGTTATCTATTACTACAGAATTTAAGTAATTTTCGCCGGCATAAGCCGTAAGTCCAGTAAATAAAATTAATGTAAGTACTATCTTTTTCAACATATCCTTTTAATCCTTTACACATATACAATACTTTAGATTTTGCAACTTCGCATCAATCACCGGTGTTAAGTGTATAGGCCTTTAGATTGATAATTTTGTTAAGGATTGTAACAAAAGAACTCCATGCCGAAATCAGACAAAAAAATATTTGTTTATATAAATGTAAGACACGAGATATTAATAGGAGCAGATAATGAATAACATCGCATCTAAATCATCTGAAACAAGAACTAATAATATCAGAAGCAGCAAGCCTGCAGAATCTGTCGAAACTGCCGGTTCTCTGGCCATGAATCAGTTTCACAGCCTTTTTGAAACAAAAGTTTATGATGTATTCTCAACAAGTAACCCATTTGCTGTTGACTATTCTCAATATACTGATTCCGGTGAAACAGTTGCATATACCGGCGGATTTTTAAGCAGCTTTTCAAGTGCAATTTCAACCTTATCATCCGGAGGAAGTTTTTCTGACGGTGCTTCTTTCTCCTCCGCATCTTGTGGTGGAGGTTTCGCGGGGGCATCATGCAGCGGCTCCTCAGGCGGATTTACTTCAGTATGCTAGTTAAAAATTTTTGAAAATAAAGAAAAAGAAATACACTAATCGACGGTTAAAATAACCGTCTTTTTTATTTAAAAATAAAATGATGGAGAAAAAATATTATACATACATATTACTGACAGAAAATGATACTCTTTATTGCGGTTACACAGATGATGTAGAAAAACGTTTTCAGGCACATCTGGAGGGGAAAGGCGCCAAATATACCAGAGCAAACAAGCCCATTAAAATCGTTTATCAGAAAGAATTTGCATCAAAATCTGAAGCAATGAAAGAAGAAGCAAGAATAAAAAAACTTACACACAAGGAAAAATTCAAACTTTTTAATTGTTAGACTGCTGTTTCTCTAATTCCTTTTGACGCTGTTTTTCTTCTTTAAGTCTCTGCTTTTCAAGCTTTTTGAGTTCTTTTGCCTTTTGTTTTTCCAATTGAAGTTGTTTTTTAGCTTCCTGCTCGGCCTTAATTTCTTTATACTTGATTAAAATTTCATCACCAGATGTAGATCCCTGTATTTTTCTGCGCAAGTTATAATCTTTTTGTGCCTCTTTAAATTCCTCGTCCATTTGTTTAATCTTAGCCTTATAAGATTTTTCCAGTGCCTCAACTTCTGCTTTATCTTCTTTTTTCTTTTGCTTTGCAGCTTCTTTTTCAATCCGTTTCAGTTGTTTTTCTTCTTTTTCTGTTATAGAAGGGGAAACTATACCATCTTTAACTAGTTTGTATCCATTCATGCTTACTTCAACTTCCGAATTTGTGAAAGTAATTAATTGAGATTGTTCACCTTTTGAACTGACCTTCCAGGTTCCAAGATTAACAGGAGCAGCGCCTGTATAAGCAACAGCATTTACAATAACCCAGTCAGGATTATCCGCGGCAAAACCGAGAGGATATACATCCCACCGTTTATCATCAAGGTTAAGTCCGTTATTTTCCTTCCAGTAATAAATAATTGCATCTCTAATTTCGACAAGTCTGTATGAAACCCCGGTTGTAAAATCATAAACAACAGGCATTGTTTGCCATATTCCATCCTTAGTATTTCCTATTTTTTCTTTTACCAGCAATTTTGTACCGTCTGTAGAAAAATCAACAGGAGTCAAAGTTCTGAAAGTATAGTAATTATCATTTGTTTTATCTGTTGATAAAATCGGTTCGGACATCCTGTGAATGGTATTTGCAGTCAAAATTTTATCCATATTTGACTTTGCATCTTCAAGATTAATTACAAACAAATCACAGGCAGTTGAACCACTGTTAGGATAATAGTAGACAGCAGGATAAACAAGCTTTGTAAAATCAGGAGAAACAATCCCCTGTGCATTCTGCTGACGTTTTTCATAAAATGTCTTAGTAAGATTAATTTCAGGACTACCGGGAGGATTATTATATCTGACAATCTTATATGCGGGCTGGGGAACATAAACCATATCCGCAGGTGTTGGGATTTTGGGAATATCAACTTCTTCTGTCATTCTGTCTTTTGGAGCCGATAAAAGTTCATATTCTTCAACAGTCATATACCCCGATGGCTTTCTGTCCAATTTAGCGCGTTTAAATTTTTCTTTTTCTTCTTGCTTATTAACATTATGGATATACTTTGCCTCTTTTTTAGTCATATCCTTATCGAAACTGGGAAGCGGTATTTCATCACCCCACTGTATATATGCACAAAAAGCCGCTGCAATCCCGAGAAGCGCATAAATCATCTATACCAGTCCTTCTTTCATAGCCATAGAAATTGCTTTTGAACGGGTATTTACATAAAGTTTTTGCAAAATACTGTGAACATGAGTTTTTGTAGTAGAAATAGTAATAACAAGTTTTTCGGCAATCTGCGGGTTAGTTAACCCGTCCACAATTAGTGCAAGAACTTCCATTTCGCGCTCTGTGAGACCATAAAGATTTTTACCAAGTTTGTAATTTATTTCTCCGCGTCTCTCAGTGGAAGAAGAACCGCGTCTTATATTTGTAAGAACGACCTTTGCAATTGCAGGATCAAGCCATCCTGCGCCTTCAGAAACAGCAATAACTGCAGAAACAGTCTGCTCCGAAGTAGCACCCTTGGTAATATAACCGTCAGCGCCGGCCTGAAAAGAATCAAAAATATCATCTTCACTCTCACGAGAAGTGTACATTAAAACTTTAATCTTTGAATTTGACATTTTAATTCTTTTTGTAGCTTCAATGCCGTCAATTGTAGGAAGCCCTATATCCATGACAACTACATCAGGTAAAATTTCAAGAGCCTTATCAACACCTTCCTGACCATCAGCGCACATCCCGGCAATTTCTATACTCGGGTTATTTCCAAGTATAACCGAAAGCCCCATACGAGCCATATCATGATCTTCTACTATAAGAACCCTGATATTTTTAGCCATTTGAAACCTGTCTTTCTTTAATTTTTGTATCTGTAACCACATCAGTAAGCAGGAATGAAAATTCACTGCCTTTATCAACCTTGCTGTCTACCCAAATTTTTCCGTTATGAGCTTCAATAATTTGTCTGGAAAGGTATAAACCAAGTCCAGTACCGGTTGAACGTTTTCTTGCAGTACCCTGTGAAAACCTTTTAAATAGATTAGGAATATCTGATTGCGGTATGCCGTTACCGTTATCCGTTACAGAAAAAATAAAATCTCCGCTTTGAGCCTTGGCAAGGACTTTAATCTCTCCGCCCTTGTTTGTATAATTAAGAGCATTTCCGCAAAGATTAATGATAACCCGTTTAATTTCAGCCCTATCCGCATAAATATGAAGATTATCCGGAAGTTCTAATATTACATCAAATTTAAGATTTTTCTTTGCCGCAAGAGGTTTTAATTCGGTATAACACTGCTCTACTAAATCTTTAACAGAAAAAGCAGTCTTACAAAGATTTAATTTACCGCTTTCAAATCTATAAACTTCAAGCAAAGCATTAACAAGTCCAAGTAAATCTTCGTTACTTTGAAGCATCGTGGATAAAAGAACTTTTTGCTTGTCATCAAGCTCTCCTATTGCTCCGTCAAGGAAAAATTTTAAAGTTTGAATTGCCGCAAGAAGAGGTGTTCTCATATCATGCGTAAGAGTAGCAATAAAATCATCTCTTAACCGTTCGGTTTCTTTTTGCACACTTACATCTCTTATAACTCCGACGAATTTATCGAATTTATTATCATCTCCGGAAATTGCAGCCAAGCTTATTTCTACAGGAGTATGAATACCGCTTAAGGCATTAATTATAAAATAATCCCTTAATAAAATTTCAGAATTTTCTTCACCGAGGCCAAAGATCTCACCGGATTTATTATACTTTGAAGAATTAAACTCTTTGACATTAGAATAAGCAATCTCCTGAAATTTCTTTTTGCATAAAGTTCCGGCAGAAAGTCCCGTCATATTTTCACAGGCCGGATTAACCTGTTCAATGTGTCCTTCACCATCAACTATAATTATACCATCCGCACAATAATTAATAATTCCAGAAAGTTTTTTATTTGCCTCACAGAGATCTGCTGTACGCTCTGCCACTATTTTTTCCAGATTGGCAGAATAATCTTGAAGTTTCATTTTAGCATTTTCAAGTTCATTAATTTTGAATCTTAAGTTCTCCAGGAGATGACTTCTTTCAATTCCGTTTTTAATGTTTAGAATAAGATCATCATTATCCCATGGCTTTTCAATATATTTATATAAACCAATTTCATTAATTGCTTTAATGGCATTTTCTTTATCAGCATAGCCTGTCAATAGAATCATACTTACTTCAGGGTAAAGCCTTTTTGCTTCTCTGAGAAATTCAAGACCGTTCATTTCAGGCATAATAAAATCTGAGATAATCAAATCAGGCATATTGTCTTTTATAAATACTAATGCCTCACACGGACTGTTAAATAAATGTATATCAGAGTAACCCTCAACTTTAAACAAAGTTTTGAAAGCCGAGGTAACCATTTTTTCATCATCAACTACTACAATTTTACCGGTATTCATACTTAATATAATAAGCTATTTTAATTTACTGGACAAATTCATTACAAAATCGCAATAATTAAGGGGAAATAATTTTCCCCCTTAATTCTACTTATAAGTATGAGCTTTATACTCTCTTTTACCTAGATCTTGATCAAGGTGGTATAACGAAGCTTTGTCGTCACCGAACATTTTTAGCTTTGTAATTACATCTCTGGCATTAGCTTCTTCTTCGACCTGCTCTGAGATATACCAATTTATAAAATGACGTGTTGCAAGATCACACTCATCCTCACTCATAGAAGCTACACAATTAATGCTTTCAGTAACAAATTTTTCATGCTCAAGAATTTTTTCAAAAACCTGTAATGGATTATGAAATTCTCTATCAGGAGAATTTATTTGTTCCAGATTTACAGTACCGTCACGTTCTATAATATAATCAAATAAAATCATACCATGATCGACTTCTTCTCTTGCCTGTACTTTTGTCCAATTCGAAAAGCCATACAGGCCAATTTCGTCAAAAAAAGCAGACATAGCAAGATATAAATAAGCTGAATAAAATTCTTTATTAATTTGTGAATTAAGAACATTTTGAACCTTTTCGTTAATCACTTTTACCCTCCCACAATCCGTGCAAACTACAAAATTCTCTTGCAAGAGTTTTTCCTAACTTTTGTTCAAGAATCATTTTTGGCTCTTCACCCGGATGTAAATATTGTAACTGTACATGATTTTTATCTTCGGAAATTGTTTCAATAAACATGATATAGTGGTCGTCGTTCATAGGATGAAGAACTTCTCCAACGCGGACTTCAGTTTTGTCATTATTAAGTTTAACAAATACCGGAATATGTTTTTCTAACATTGCCTCTTCCGCATTTTTACCCTCAAGTTTATTCATTGGCTGGCCGCAGCATACAAGTTCACCATCTCCAGACAGAATTACTTCAACAAGATTTCCACAGATGTCACATCTATATAAATCTAATCGTTCCATTATTTCTCCTTTCAATTTATTATTTCGTTTAAAGAATAATTTTTACATTAACCAAACGGCTATAAAATTATTCTAGAAATTAAGAGAATAATTTATGTTTGTGTTATACTATATTCAGCCGTGCTCCACGGGGAATTGCAATCCCTTGACCCGAAGTTAATGCGGGGTGCAGAGCCTGTTGTGAGGGTTCGGAAAATAACTTTGATAAATATACTGTTGTTGACGTTTAAGGTCATGACGGCGTAAGCTGCCGAACCGTGTCAGGATGGAAACATAGCAGCACTAAGGTAATCCTTACGGGTGTCGTGTCAGTAAAAAGAGATAGTGTATTTAAAAATTTTATTTAACGGATTCGATAGACAGTGGCACGGTTTTTTATTAACAAGCGGGAGATTTCCCGCTTGTTAATTTAATAAGTCATCTCCCAGTTGTCGTTTAATATTTTCCCGAAGCACCCCCACCAGGCAGAGCCAGCAGAACCGCCCGAACAATAGCTTTCAAAGAGTTCATCCCTTTGTTCTTTTGTGAGAGGTGCTTTATAGGTTATTTCCGCATCACTATCATCAATTATACAGTTTTCATAAAGTCTTAATGCAAAAGTGTCTCGACCTATAATATTAGGTCCTTTGGGGCCATTAGTATCAACATACAACAACAAATTGCCCGCACTATTCGCTGAAATACTAAACGAAGCACCACTTGCAAGAATAAATTTATATTTTGTGCCACCGTCCTTAGAAAACAAGGCGCCGACACTTGCCCCCGTTAACCTCTTATATTCATCAGCAAAACAAGGAGAATAGTCTGTTCCACAGTCTGTTGAAATTTTAAAATAAGTTTTTACCCAATTAGCAGCGGCATCTGTCGAAGTTAAGCCGGCCTCTTTTAAATTTATGGCATTCCTATCGTTGATATATTGAATTGCAGCTTGCTGTGTTTCATTATAAACTTTATGAAGCTGTGTAACATAGGTTTTACGCTGATGATTTTGCATCAAAGCAGGTACAGTCATCGCTGATACCACGCCGATTATTCCTAAAGTTACAAGAACCTCTGCAAGCGTAAACGCCGGAGCTGAGCCTAAAGTACGCCCCCCCCCCGACGCTCCGAATTAAATAAATTTTTCATGGTGTTTGCTCCCTTCCATATTAAGTAACATATACAGTATAGCAAATTTTTTACAGAATATCAAGCTTATTTCAGCTCAATATCCTTTATATATCGTGGTCTTGCCTTAACTTCCCTGAATACCTGTCCTACATACTCACCTATTAAGCCAAGACAGAAAAGTTGAATTCCCCCGAATACACACAACAAAATAATTGATGTTGCCCAGCCGTTAGGCGAGTTATGCCAGAATATTTTTTCAATGACAGTTTCAACTCCGACCAAAAAACCGAAAAGCGCCATAAAAAAACCAAGAACAGTAACAAACCGCAAAGGTACAACGCTGTACGAAGTTATACCGTTAAGAGCAAGCGCCATTAAAGACATAAAGTTAAATTTGGATTCACCTGCTAATCTAGGTTTTACATCAAAGTTAACATAAGTTGTTTTTAGCCCTAATTCGTTAAAAAAGCCTCTTAAAAATAAATATTTTTCAGGATAGAGTTCCATAATATCAAGAGCTTTCTTACTTACAAGTCTGTAATCAGAGTGATTTGGAGGGATTTTAGCCCCCAGAATATTCATAGTTTTATAAAACATTAAAGCAGTAATTTTTTTGAAAAAAGAATCAGTTTTTCGGTCATTTCTTATACCAGAAACTATATCCGCACCCTTCATATATTCATCAATAAATTTTTCTATTGCGTTCTCATCCTGCTGTAAGTCAGCATCAATTGAAACAGCACAATCACAGCCTATATTTCTAACACCTTCCAGTCCGGCAGTTAGAGCTTTTTGATTTCCAAAGTTGCGAATAAACTTTAAAGCCTTAACCCGTCCATCTTTTTGATGTAATTTATTAATAATTTCCCATGTACCATCTGCAGAACCATCATCAACAAGATATAGATAACTATCCTTTTTTATTTTATCTTTCTGAATAAGTAAATCTAACAGCTTTAAAAGAGTTTCAACGGTAGAGGTAATACATAATTCCTCATTGTAACATGGAACAATTATCGCTAAAGTTGGTTTATTCATAATTTCTCTCTCACAATTTGCAAAAACAGCCAATTTTATACTATAATATACATATTATTAAAGCAAGGATTTTTTATAATATGGTTAACAAAAAATTTATTTTAAATGCGGATGATTTTGGTATGTCTAAAGCTTTTAACAGAGCAGTATTAGATGGTTATCATAACGGCTTTTTAACAAGCGCAAGCCTTTGTGCTAACGGAAAGGCTTTTAATGCCGCAGTAAATGAAATTATACCTGAATGTCCAAATCTTGGCATAGGTGTACATCTTAATATTATTGAAGGGCGCTCTTTGACCAGAGCTCCGATGTTAACAAATAAACGCGGGAAATTTAATAACGGATTTTTAAAAATTCTTTTAATGTCAAATAATAGAGAGTATCTTAATCAAATAGAATTTGAATTCAGAACCCAGATAGAAACTGTTATGAATTACACAAAAGTCGACCATATTGATTCTCATGTCCACACACATGCTATCCCTAATTTATTTAAAATTACGGCAAAACTTGCAAAGGAATATAACATCCCATATATAAGAACCCAGCATGAAGAAATGTATTTCGTGCCGTCCATAAAAAAACATCTTAATTTCAAATACCCGCCAAATATTCTTAAAATACTCTTATTAAACCATTTTACAAGAATTAACAAAAATATAGTTGCGGAATATGGATTAAAAACGAATGATTATCTCCTTGGAGTAGGATATACCGGGCTTATGGACAGTATGACGGTTGAATTCGGACTAAAAATTCTTGAAGGCGACTGCACTGCAGAAGCGTTAATTCATCCCTGCCATTATGCAACATCTAACAATAACCAGCATTATAATGAATTTTTAATAACTCAGAATAAAGCACTCAAAGACAAGATATCAAGACTTGGATTTGAAATAACTAATTATAAAAAAGAATATGCTCTTCAGTAGAATTATTTCAATATTATTAATCACAGGGATATTTTTTGCTTTTACGATATTTGACATTATACAAAAATCAGATAAAGCGATATTAAATATTATTACACCTACAGTTCTGGAAGTAGATTTAAACGGGAATAAAATTTATGATACAGGGGAAACTATCTGTATTCCGGATGTAGAAACATTTACTGCAGATTTAAGTAAAAATCAGACAGATTTATCAAAAAAGTTAGGGCTTATAAATGAAGATGCACTTAAATTAGGTTACCTTGCGGATAGTTTTGCGGATAATGTTCTCTCCGGCAAAAGAGTGAAACTTAAATTTACCGCTGAACACTCGCAAGACTGCAGGTTTGCAGATATATTTACAGAAAATGGATCTTACAGAGACAAATTAATAAATTCAGGCCTTGGTTTTTATGATGGTAAGCCGCTAAATTCAGAAAAATACAGAAAACAGCTTGAAAAAGCAAAACAATACAAACTGGTTATCTTAAATCACAGAAGCAACAAGTATCATAATCTTGATTGCAAATATGGTCTTATAGCACATGATGCTGTCATTATACCGTCTAAACAAATTCCTGATGATGCAACGCCATGCAGGTTCTGCCATATTGAACAAACAAAAAAACATAACACGAAATCAAATGCCGATACAATCTCACAAACATATCCTCTTGTGATTTCTAACGGAAGCATAAAAATGTATTTATCTGATCTGACGGTTAAGCTGAAACCGGACAATAAATGCTCATCTCTTGCCTGCAAAGAAATATTAAAACAAATAAATAATACTCAAAATTCAATAGATATAGCGCTTTACGGCTGGGATGATATTCCGGATATAACAAATGCGATTAAAAATGCAAAATCAAGAGGAGTAAAAATACGTCTTGTATACGACAGCAGCGATAATCAATATTATTCGGAAATGCAGTCAATAATATCCCTTGCAGATGAAAAGGCTACAGATACGCCTAAAATATTAATGCACAATAAGTTTATGATTTTTGATAATTTCAGAATTATAACCGGTTCAATGAACTTTGCAAGGACGGGATTTTCCGGCTTCAACAGCGACTGCATAATATTTATTAATTCCGCGAAACTGGCAGAAATGTATGAAGAAGAATTCATGCAAATGCTTTCCGGTAAATTTCATAATGAAAAGTCAAATATACCTCACAAGACAATTATTATTGGTCAAACAAAAATTACACCTTTATTTTCTCCAAAAGACAAAATTATTACAAATAATATTATTCCCCTTGTAAACAATGCAAAAAAATATATTTACATCCCTGCGTTTTTAATAACTCATGACGAACTGGCTTCATCTCTGATTAATGCTAAAAAACGAGGTGTTGACGTGAAACTCATTATAGATGCAACAAATACATATTCATCAAGAAGTAAGGTTAAATTACTCAGAACAGCAGGGCTTCCTTTAAAAATCGAAAATTATGCCGGCAAAATTCATTCAAAAAGCATAATCATTGATGACAGATATGTTATTGCAGGTTCCATGAATTTTTCTAAAAGCGGAGAAAATAAGAATGATGAAAATGTTTTAGTTATTGAAGATACAAAGCTCGCTATACATTACAGAGGATTTTTTGAATATTTGTGGAAAAAAATTCCTGATAAATATCTAAAACAAGGAGTTAGGGCTGAAGGGAAATTCTCAATAGGCTCATGCACTGACGGCATAGACAACAATTTTGATGGAAAAATTGACAGATACGATGCGGGCTGCAAAAATTAAATTTTTATAGGATAATCTTTTAAAATTTTCCAACCATCATGCAGAATTAAAAGAGCTCAGGTGTTTGCATTAGCATATAACAACCTTTTGTCACTACAATATTTTTTCATATCTTCTCGACTCTCATAAACATAAATTAATTTGCTTAAAAAAAATACCGAAAGATTTTAAAATGACAGATGATTAAGGATTTTCTATAATTTTTGCTTCTACCTTTTTAACACTATTTACACTGCTATTCAGACTTTTTGCGAGCTGCGCAGCAGTTTTTGCATTATAAAACTTTCCGCTTGTGACAAGTGACGTACATTCAAGCTGATCCAAATCATCTTCATCATTTATATTAAAAGCAATTACGTCAATCATAATATCTTTTCTGGTCTTAATCAGTTCAAGTACATAAGAACAAGGACTTTCATCACAATTTTCACCACCGTCAGTCAAAAGAATTATATGTTTTTTACCGCTAAAACCAAGGAAATCATGTTTTACAGCCTGCTTCAATGAATATGTAATAGGGGTCATCCCTCTTGGTTTTATGTCAAGCAGAGAGTTTCTTATATTAATACCGTTTGCTGTAGAAACAGGAGAAACAAGTGTTGAAGCTCTGCAGGCTTCAAATGGAGTTAATCCCATTCTGTGTCCGTAAACACGCAGGCCGACAGAAATATCCGGACTGAGATTAGTAAGAATAGATTTCATGGTATCAACCATTAAATCAACCTTACGCCTGCCTTCTAAATATTCAGACATACTGTTTGAAAAATCAAGAATAAACAAAATTCGTTTATCTTCATGCATTTCATCAACAGGCAGATCTTCAGGTCTGTGAACATTATAACCGCCGGCAAAAGCCGGCATTACAAGAAAAACCGTTAATATTATTATAAAAATTTTATTCATAACAAATTAAATAATATTTATAAATATGAAAAATTTCCCTAAACTGGCGGTCATAATCAGTTGACGATAATTTTTTGTTGCAATATTATAAAAGTAATCAGAATTGGCGGAGAAATTATGAATAGCAAAAAAATTATAAAAGAAGCTGAAAAAACACTTGCAAAAGAATTCGAGCAAATTGAAGAGATTAGAGACTTTAACCAGGAAAAAGTTTTAAACGCATTTATAAAAAATAAGGTTGCACCAGAACACTTTTATACTGTTTCCGGTTACGGACATGATGATTTGGGGCGGGAAGTTTTAGATAAAGTTTTTGCTGACACTTTTAAAGCGGAAAAAGCCCTTGTTCGCATCCATTTTGTATCAGGGACCCACACACTTGCCTGTTGTCTTTTCGGGAATCTTAAATATGGTGATAAGCTCATATCAGTAGCAGGTTCTCCATATGATACAATGCAGGAAGTTATCGGAATAGCAGGTGACGCAAAAGCAAAAGATACTTCCTTAATTGGACATGGAATTTTATATGACGAAGTTCCACTAAAAAATAATACTGATATTAACTTTGAAAAACTGGAACAAATGATTGATAAAACTGTAAAAATGGTTTTAATCCAACGCTCAAAAGGTTATTCAACAAGAAAATCTCTTTCAATTAAAACAATAGAAAAAATTTGTAAAGTCGTAAAATCCAAAAATCCGGCCTGTATATGCTTTGTTGATAATTGTTATGGAGAATTTGTAGAGGACAGAGAACCTGTTGAGGCAGGCGCAGATTTGATTGCCGGCTCTCTTATCAAAAATCCCGGCGGAGGAATTGTTGAAGCCGGCGGCTACATAGCGGGGAAAGCTGAATATGTTGATAAATGTGCTAATCGCCTGACTGCTCCGGGTATAGGAAGCGAAGGCGGAGCAATGTTTAATCAGCACAGATTATTGTTTCAAGGACTGTTCATGGCGCCGTCAGTAGTTGCAGATGCAGTGAAAGGAGCTGTACTTGCCGCAAAAATATTTGATGAAATAGGTTATAATTCCGCACCAAAATACTACGAAAAACGTACTGACATTATCCAAAATATAACTTTTGGATCTCCGGAACCTCTTGAACACTTTTGTAGAACAATTCAGGCACTCTCGCCGGTAAATGGGTATGTCACACCAATTCCTGAATATATTCCGGGATATGAAGATAAAGTAATTATGGCCGGCGGAACCTTTATTGAAGGTTCTACAATAGAACTTTCTGCAGATGGGCCCTTGAGAGAGCCCTACGTTGCCTATATGCAGGGCGGGCTAAACTATGCACACATAAAAATTGCACTTAGCAAAATATTAGATAAAGTTTTATAAAAAATATTCAAATTCTAACAGCAAAAATAATAAATATTAAGTTTTTTTAAGAGCTAAATAGCTACTTATAACTAATTCTTAAGGATTAGACCAAAAAATTTTTACAAAGAAATTTGAAAGTCATATTTTTGTGTTATGCTGTTGAGGTACCCCTAAATTTGGGTAAAATAGTTTACACAGTTTAAGAAGAGGAAGGTTAATATGTCATTACCAAATGTAGCATATTTCTCAATGGAAATCGCAATGGATCAGTCTTTAAAAACTTATTCAGGCGGTTTAGGATTTTTAGCCGGCTCACATATGTTATCTGCCGGTTATTTACAAATGCCTATGGTCGGTGTAACAATGTTATGGTCTTATGGTTACTATGATCAGCGTATTGCACAGGATGGTCAGGTAGAAGTTGCTTACATCAGAAAATATTATGATTTCTTGAAAGATACAAACGTTACTACTGAAGTTGATATTTTCGGTGAAAAAGTTAAAGTTAAAGCTTATTTAGTAGAACCGGAATTATTCGGAGCTTGCCCTGTTTACCTTTTAACTACTGATATCGAAGGGAACAGCGACTGGGCTAAAAGTATTTCGCACAAGCTTTATGACGGAAATGAAAAAATAAGAATTGCACAGGAAACAGTTTTAGGTATTGCCGGTATCAGAATTCTTCAACAAATCGGTTACAACTTTGATGTAGTTCATATGAATGAAGGTCACGCACTCCCTGCAGCATTTGAACTTTTAAGACAATACAACGGTAATCTTGAAGAAGTTAAAAAGAAAACAGTATTCACAACTCACACTCCTGTTGCAGCAGGTAACGAAGTTCACTGGGTTGATACTCTTATGGAAGGCGGTTTCTTCGCAGGTTGTTCAAGAGAAACTGCTGTTCAATTAGGCGGTGAAAACTTCTCACTTACAGTTGCAGCTCTAAGAATGTCAAGAATCGCAAACGCAGTATCTCAACTCCACGGTTTAGTAGCAAATAAAATGTGGGAATGGGTAGAAGGCAGATGTCCTATCCGTGCTATTACTAACGCTGTTAATCTCCACTACTGGCAAGATGACAGAGTTAAAGAGGCTGCTAATGATCCTGAAAAATTGCTGGCAGTTAAACGTGAAATGAAAGCAGAATTGTTTGAATATGTTGCTAATGTTGCAGGCAAAAGATTTGATCCTGACGTATTAACAATTACCTGGGCAAGAAGATTTGCGGATTACAAACGTGCTTGGTTAATCTTGATGGATAAAGATAGAATTAACAGACTTCTTGATGCTAACAAGATTCAAATTATATTTGCCGGTAAATTCCATCCGGATGATGTGATGGGGAAAGAAATGTTTAATAAACTTCTTAACCGCTCTCACAGCTTGAAAAACGTTGTTGTTTTACCGGGTTATGAGCTTGAATTATCAGGAAAACTTAAACGTGGCTCTGATATATGGTTAAATACACCTTTAAGACCGTTTGAAGCTTCAGGAACTTCTGGTATGTCAGCTAATGCGAACGGTGCATTACACTTATCAATCTATGACGGTTGGACTGTTGAAGGTACATTTAACGGGATTAACGGCTATACTGTTGAATATCCGGGTCTTGATGATGAAATGCCTTGGGAAGAACGTCACTGGAAAGATCATGAATGTATAATGAACATCATTGAAAACGAAATTATTCCTACATACTATGAAAATAAACAGGAATGGGCTCGTTTAATGAGACAGGCAATCAGAACATCAGAAGCTTACTTCAACTCTGATCGTATGGTAATTGAATATTATAACAGATTGTATAAGCCAATTGCTCATAATGATTCTTGTTCAGGAGAAGAGAAAAAAGAAATGAAAATCTCTGAAACACCAACATTTGATGCTTGGACTTTCTCAAACATCAAATAAGGATAAAAACAAATGATGATAAGGGTTTCCGCTATTTGGGAACCCTTATTTTTTTTATAATTGTAAACTTATGTAACGGGAATTAAAATAAATTCTAAAGAAAATAAAAGATTATGCCGTATAAAAGAACATAAGGAAACAACAAGAAAGGGAACAAGTCATGGGTATGGCAGCTTCGCAGGCCAGGTTCTTAGGACTGACCGCGAGAAAAACAAATGTTGAATTTGAAGGACAACAGATTAACCAGCAAAGGACGACTTTGTCAAACCAGTCTGCTAACTACTACAATGACCTGTTAGGGATGTCGGTGCCGGTGCCTCCGTCTGTTGCGGACTACTCGAAAACTGTTTACACATTTGAAGATGGATCGTTAAGCAACTCCATTTCTTCCATGATTGCTCAGGCTGACGGTACTTATTTAATTAGTTATACTTCTTCTTGGACTGATGATTTTGCGATGATTTCAGCAGGACAATCTATTGTTACAAGAAGCGGTAATGAGGGGAATTATACTTACAGGGTCGGGGCAAAAGAACTCAGACAAATGATAACCAGAGATGAAGGAGATATTGATAATCTTTCGGAAGAAGAACTGGAAACGCTCAGAGGTAATGATGAATATCTAAAAACATTATCTGACGATCAACTAAAAAATTTATTAAAGGAAGAAAATAACTATATACAATTACTTAACGAACAGTATGGAAATGCTAACTGGATGGTTAGGTATGTACAAAATACAACTACAGGTACTTGGTCGCCTTACTTCGTCAAAAAAGAAGTCTTAGATTCGGCTATTTACTCAGACACAGGATCATCGCAAAGTAACATACCCGCATACACTGTTGGATCGGCTCAAAAAACTGAAGAAGTTAAAGGAGTTATTGCTAGACTTGAACAGGATGCTACAGGTAGAATAATTAACGTTACGCTTAATCCCGGGGAAGATGATCAAGTTACTTATGCGGTCACGACTAACACTGTGACGGATCAAGAAGCATACGATGATGCGATGAACCAGTATGAATATGATAAAGCGCAATATGACCAGTCTATTCAGGAAATTAATGCCAAAATTGAAATTATTCAAGCGCAGGATAAAAACCTGGAACTCAGACTTAAACAATTAGATACTGAACAAGATGCTATTTCTACTGAAATGGATGCGGTTCAAAAAGTTATTGAAAAGAACACCGAATCTACTTTCAAAACATTCGGTTAAGTATAATCTTATTGTTAAATGCGAGTTTAAGTAAGTATAACAAGATTAAACTTAATAATGGTGGTATATGTATTAAATATACTTAAATATACTTTGTTTCCTTTCCCTTTTTAAACGACCAATAGGTCGTTTTTTTATGTTTAAAAATTATTAGTTTTCAGCTTTATAGAGTCTGGCAAAGAAGCAGGCAACGTGCTGAATTGAATCAACTCTAACCCACTGTCGTGTTGCCTTAAACCTTATTGAAGCTGCAGAGCGCTCAGGATTTTTGTGTGAATAATTATTTATTTCATCGTTATATAAATGGAATTGACACATAGCCGCTTTCTTACATGCTTCAAGTAATTTTTGTTCCAGCATTTCGACATTAAGATATTTCGCCAGATAATAAGCCGCAACAAGGCCTTCTGAGCGCGCTCCATCAGGATAATAATGATCTCCGTAATTGTAATAATATCCGCCTTCATAATCAATATACGGAGAATCATCATGTTTATACATTTTTGAAACCATAGTAGCTGCATCAGTAAAAACAAAATTTATATAATTTTGCTTTTGAAAATTTTTATCTTTAACCCATTCTTCAATTGCTTGCATTAACCAGGCATCAGAAGGTAAAGCCGTAAATAAATCCGCATATATTTTCGGACGTTCATCAACAATCCAATCAAGAGCTTTTCTGGCAACTTTTCTTACTTCTTTTGCGAGTTCTTCATCAGCGTAAAAATTATTTGCAAATAATGCCAGCCCCAAAAGTGCTTCGCCTGGATAATAGAATGAGAAAGTGGATTTTCTTTCTTCATCAGTCATATTTATCAAAGGCTCACCATTCTGGAATTGAGGATGAATATAATATCCCAAAAGTTCTCCATTATCATATACTCTGCTCATAATATGACGAGTATAGCCTTTTATATATTCATCGTAAGATTTATCACCGGTGAAAGAACGGTATTGCATCATAGCTACAAGAAGAACACCTGTTCCTCCAAGTTTTGATTTTTTATTATAAAATGCGTAGCAGCCTTTCCCCCATTTTGTATCGTGCTCTTTTGTTATGGAAATACTCCAATCAACAGCCTTTTTAGCTGCAATAATATATTTTTCATCCGAAGTAAGCTCATAAGCCCTTATAAGCGCAATAATTCCACCGCAATGACGCAAATCATTATAGTAAAGATTATTTTCAGGTCTTGTCGGATGTTCATGATCTTTGTAATTATCTTCACAGCAGTCGTAATAATACAAAAATCTTCCATCATCATACATATTTTCAAGAAGCCAATCAGCAGACGTTATTACCTGATGATACAATACATCATAACTAAATTCTGTATATCTAATATTCCCGCGATAAAGCGGAATACATTTATCTTTATAAGTCACAAAAGCTCTGCTTCTAAAAAGATAGTAGTCGTAATCTTTTGAATTAGAAAGAATATTTAATCTTTCAGATCTGCTGTTTGAAAGTTTTCCAATAGGCGTTTTCTTAACAAGTGTTTGCAAAACTGAACGCAGCCCCATATGACTTAGTGTAATTGCATCAGTCGGCATATAGTAGTATGAAATTCCATCTTTTCTAAGCTCCAGACCATTGATACCAATCTCAAATCTGCCGTTATCAAATCTCTCTGAATTTAATTCACTCTTTGCAACTTTTTTACGATCAATTACATATTCAATCATTATTCTGCATAAGTTTTCATCCTCGACTTTAAACGCTGAAAAGCGAGGATTTTTTCTTATCATTTCAACATCTCTGTTGATTGTAATTTCAAGACTTGCTCTTTTGCTGCCGTAACGGACAAATTTTTGCCCGCTCTGGAACAATGTAATATATATAAGAGTCTCATCCGGATTATAGTCTATAATCCCCGAAAAATTTAAATCAGATATACAAATTCTTTCGCCCGAAACAAGAGCCCTTCTTATTCTTTTTAAAAGCTCATTAACAGCCGAAAAATCTTTTTCAAAAAAGGCTCTTTCCTTATCATTTTGTTCTTTAAAATCAAGCATAAAGAAATAATAGCATTAAGTTGTATAAATGGCAAACGTAAAGATTTCTTTAAGCTTTTGACATGAAAAAAAAGTTGTTGTTCAATAGAATATAAGACTTGGTAGGAATTTATGTACATAAAACAACTTGAGATAGATAATTTTAAATCATTTGCCAATAAATCAGAAATTCCTTTATTAAAAGGATTTACAACTGTTTCCGGTCCAAACGGTTCAGGTAAAAGTAACATAATTGACAGTGTGCTTTTTGCACTGGGACTTGCAAACGCAAGCGAACTGCGTGCTGAAAATTTATCCCACTTTATATCTACCTACACTAAAAGAAATGAAGCATTTGTAAAAGTAACGTTTGGGGAAACAGAAAACGGCCAGGATTTAAGCATAGGCAGAAAAATTCGCAAAACATCTCAAGGGTATGCAAGTACATATTATGTAAATGACAGCGTAACAACACTTACCAATGTCCATGCAATATTAGAAAAATATAATGTTACCCCTAACAGCTATAACGTCATGATGCAAGGGGATGTAATGGGAATTACAAATTGTTCTCCTAAAAACCGTCGAAAAATTATTGACGAAATAGCAGGAATTGCAGATTTTGACAGAAGAATAGAACAGGCGACTAATGAGCTTGAAACTGTTGAACAACGTGTAGAACGTTCAACCGTTATCCTGAATGAAGTTGACAACAGACTTGAGCAGCTTAAAGAGGAACGCGAAGTCGCTCTGAAATATCAAAAATTGCGCGAAGAAAAACAGGGGCTTGAAAGCCAGATTAACAAAGTTCGTTTCTTTGATATAAAAAGAAACCTTGAAAAAGCTCACGAAAATATTCTTGAATTTACCAAAAAGAAGAAGGAAGAAGAGGTTAAAAACAAAGATCTTGATGAAAGATTAAACCTGATAAAACAAAAATATCAAGAGATTTCTGAACTTGTAAAAGAAAAAGGCGAAGCCCAGCAAATTGAGTTAAAAAAGCAGGAAGAAGCTCTTAAAGGGGAAATAGACCGCAAAAATAATGCTTCAAATTACGCTGACAAACAAATTCATGACGGACTCCGCTCGATAGAGAACGCAAAAAACGGTATTGAAGGTTTCAAAAAGAAAATAGAAGATTTTAAACTGAAAATCCAGCTGAAAAATGATGAAATTACAGGGATTAAGAATAATATTGCAGCACGCGAAACAGAATTAAAGAAAATTCTTGAGGATATGACCGGTCTTAATGCGACTGCGGATCAGCATATTGAAAAACGCAATAACCTGCGCAAACAGCTGGAAGATTTAAAAGACGAGGAAACAAAACTTATTCAAACCAAACTTCCCTTAGAAAGCGAACTAAAAAATCTTCAAAAAGATTTAGAAGATGCAAGAGCAAAACTTGAAGAATTAAATGAAATGAAAACAAATTTTGCTTCAAATCAGGATTTGAAAAAAACACTTGTAGAGCAGCTTCAAAAAGAAATGAGCGATTTCAAAATAATCCAGCAAAATACTCTTCATGAGCTTGATACAACAAAAAATGAAATTAATGACTTAAATTATAATATTCAAATGGCGTATAGAAAAATTTCTGCAATGGAAGCTAAAAAACAGGCAGCAGAAGATGCAAATTTCGGACGCGCTATTGATACTGTAATGAATGCAAAACTAAGAGGTGTTCATGCACCTCTGGCACAATTAGGAACAGTAGACAAAGAATACGCCGTAGCAATGGAAGTTGCTTTCGGCGGAAGAATGGCGCATGTTGTAGTTGACGATGAACATGTTGCATCTGTTGCAATTGAACTTTTGAAATCCTCTAATGCCGGTAGAGCGACATTCATACCATTGAATAAAATAAAAAAAGCACCGTCACGTTTACAGCTTCCAAAAGATAAAGGCGTTATTGATTTTGCAATTAACCTCGTAGACTTTGACGAAGAATATATAGATGCCTTTTTCTATGCTGTAGGCGACACTATCGTTGTTGAAGATATTGAATGCGCGAAAAAACTTATCGGTAAATACAGAATGGTAACGCTTCAAGGCGATTTACTTGAAAAATCCGGTTCAATGACCGGCGGTACAAGATTAAGAACTGGCTTAAGCTTCAGCCAGAATGACGATGAAGAACTGAATAAATTCAAAGACCGCCTTAAAGAAATGGAACAGAAATTAGGTTCGCTTGAAAATAAAAAATCTTCTCTTGAAGCTAAGCTTGAAGATGTAAGAACAAAATATTCAGATTCAATGACTGAATTTTCAAAATCAAAAGTTGAACTTGATAGTATGAACAAGAATTACGAAAACAGCGAAACCATACTCAATGAAAAAGCTGATTTCATAAAAATTACATCACCAAAAATTGAAGAATTAAACAAAAAGCTTGATAAACTTGAAGAGCAAAATGTGAAAATTTATGATGACATGGCAATCTGTCAGGAACAAATAGAAGAGGTGGAAAAACTCATTAATGACAAAGATTTAAAAGACCTAAAAGAAAAAACTGAAGGTGTAGAAGCTGAAATTAAAAGACTTCAAACAAAACTTATGGGCGCTGATAATGATAAAAATGAGCTTAACCGCCAGATTGCATTCCACCAGAATTTAATTGAAACTAAAGAAGAAGAAATTACAAGTATTGAGCATAATAACGTAAAACTTGAAGAAGATAAAACGCGTTATAAAAATGATATTATTGAATTAAATAAAAAAATGGAAGAACTTCATGAACAAATTGTTCAAATTGAAGAAAAACTAGGCAAACTTTTAAAAGAACGCGATGAAATTAATGCGGACTTAATAGAACTTGAAAAACAAAAGCATATAAGAGTTGCGGATATTGAAAGAATTGCCGAACAGATAGAATCTTTTAAAGCGCGCAGACGTGAGTTGGAACCCCAGCTAGAAACAGCTAAAAAAGATTTAGAAGATGCGGGAGAAGATATAAATAAACTTGAACCTGTTGAAATTTCGATTGAAGAAATTACATCTAAAATTAAGCGTCTTGAAAATCGAATGGCAGAACTCGGCGATGTTAACATGCGGGCTTTATCTGCATACGAAGAAGTTTTAGCGCGCCAGAGCGAACTAAAAGAGCAAATTGAAACATTATCAAAAGAACGTAAAGAAATTCTTGATAGAATGCAAGGATACGAACAGCTGAAAAAAGAAACATTTATGAAAACATACAACCACATAAATGAAAACTTTAAAGAAGTATTCCATCAGCTCTCTGAAGGCGAAGGCGAACTTAAACTGGAATGTCCCGAAGATCCGTTATCAGGCGGTTTAACTATTGAAGCACAGCCTAGAGATAAAAAACTTCAAAGATTAGAAAGTATGTCAGGCGGTGAAAAATCCCTAACAGCACTGGCATTTGTATTTGCAATACAGCGTTATATGCCGTCGCCTTTCTATGCATTTGATGAAGTAGATGCCAGTTTGGATACAATGAACGTTGAACGTATCGCCCAAATGGTGCAGAATCAATCAAAAGATACGCAATTTATAGTAGTTAGTCATAGAAAACCTATGATAGAATCAGCTAATAGAACTTTAGGTGTTACCCAGAAAGAAAAAGGTATTACTAAGGTTACAGGTATAAAACTAAGGGACGAATAATCAGGATATGAGTACAGAGGCAGTATTAAATTACAATTTAGATTTACCTGATTTGGGCTTATCAAAAGACGGCAAGCCCAAAAGTGAAGGCATCGGAATTTTAGTCGATATGGCTAAAGCAGGTAAAATAGATCCTTGGAATATTGATATTGTTGATGTTACCGACAAATATCTTGCTCATATGGTTCAGATGAAATCACAAAACCTCAGAGTTACAGGAAGAACTTTTTTATTTGCAGCTGTTCTTTTAAAGCTTAAATCAAACGTTCTTGAAGGCATTGATATAATGCAGTTTGAGACTCAGGAGCCTGATATCCAATATGATGATGACGGATTTATTGTTGATTATGGTGAAGATGATTACGTCCCAACCAATAACGTCATATCTATTGATGAAGTTCTTCAAAGACGTACAAGTGTAAGATTAAATCATAACCGTGTTGTTACTTTAAAAGATTTGATAAGACAACTTCAATTTTATGAAAAACTTGAGCAGCGTCAATCTTTAAAAAGCGCGCATGAACGTGCAAAAAGACGTGTTCAATCATATTCACGACTAACACCGGATGATATTGTAAATCTCGCACATGAAGAATACATTGAAAACTGTGTTTTAACTTTGAAAGAAAATCTCGGACAAATTTTTGAAAAAAATGAAAAAATAGAATTAAATGAGCTGACTCTACTGGGGATGGACAGAATAAGCGCATATATAGCTTTATTATTCCTTACGGCAGAAACAGATTATGAGTTACAGCAGGACGAATTTTATTCGGATCTCTATGTTGTAAAGGGTGAAAAACAGGAGCAAGCAGAAACGAGCGACTGATTATACTTTACAAAATAGTACAAAGATTAACGCAAAGGGTAAAAAATGACGATAGAACAACTAAAGTCTAGAATTGAAGCAGTTTTGTTTATTACGGCAAGAGCAATTTCGCTTGATGAAATTGCGACAATACTTGATGAGGAAACAGAAACAATTGAAGAGGCAATTTTAGAGCTTATTATGGATTATTCTACACGAGAAGGAGCTCTGGAAATTGATGATGAAAACGGTTACATCCTTCAGGTAAAAGAAGAACATATGGATTTAGTTGAGCTACTTTGCCCTGTTGATTTAAAACCGGCAGTTTTAAGGACTCTTTCTGTTATAGCATTAAAAGAACCTATCAGACAAACTGATTTAAAAGAATTAAGGGGAGCAGGAGCTTATGAACATGTCCAAGAACTTGTTGAGAAAGGCTTAATATCTAAAACAAGAGACAAAAACGGCAGAAGCTTTAACCTTAAAACAACACCTAAATTTGCAGAATATTTTAAGCTTAAAGGTGACACACGCTCACTTGCAAAAATTCTTGAAATTGATAAGGGGATAAAGGATAATGAGTCCGAAAAATAATCGTGACAGACAATTAACTATAATTATTTGTTCATTTGCAATTATTGCCGGCATTGTATTTAAACTTATGCCTTCATATTACTACTGGCAAGGTCACAATTATTATAAAAAACAGGACTATGTTCAGGCACGTAAGAATTTCAAGAACGCTTATTTTTTCAATAAGCATAATAAAGATTATCGATATTATTATGTTAAAACGCTTAAACATTTATCGCCAGGAGCGACAGTCCAGAAGGAAATATTCGAAATAGCCGCCAGTTCTCAGCAGGACAGTGCTCAACAGGCAGCCGAAAGACAGGTCTCCGAATGGAGAAATAAAATTATCTCATATATTGGAGACAACTATATTGAACAGGCACCTCTTGATAAAGGAATAATACGCTGGGACACAAAAAAATTCCCGCTAAGAATTGCAATAATTGATGAAAGTAATACCCAAGGCTTACCTTCTTACTATAAAACTGAAATAGAGCGAGCTTTTATGCAATGGCAAAGTGCCACCGGCTTTATAAATTTTGCAATGTCAAACTCAGCAAAAAATGCTAATATTATTGTAAAAATAACACAACCTCCAGCCAATATGTGCACTAAAAAAAACTGCCGCTATGTCGTAGGTTTTACAACACCTGATTATAAAGGCGCTTCTTTACACAATATGACAATAGTTCTATATACGAGAGATCCTTTCGGAAATTTCTTTTCAGATAAGGAGCTTTATAATACAATCCTGCATGAAATAGGACACGCCCTGGGAATAATGGGGCACAGCTACAGCAGTGAAGATTTAATGTACATGACAGCAGAAGACGGAAACAGTTTTTATGCTCCTTACAGAAGTTCATTCCAGTACCTTTCATCAAAAGATATAAACACAATCAAGCTTCTATATAAACTTATACCTACAGTTACAAATACACCACTGGAAGATTTAAATAAAAAAGGGTTAATATATGCACCTATTATACTTGGCACCTCTGCAGATATATATTCTCGCAAATTAAAAGAAGCTCAGAATTATATCAAAAATGCACCGGAAATAGCAGGCGGATATATTGATTTAGGTATTGCGTATGCAGAACTTAACAAACCACGGGATGCTATGAAGGCAATGACAAAAGCATACGAACTTGCAAAATCAGACAGCGAAAAATACATGGTTACTTATAATCTTGCTGTTATGAACATGAATAATGGAAATTTCGATAATGCATTAAAATTTGCAGAAGAAGCAAAACAAATATATGACAGCGAAGAAGTTAAAGATTTATTAATGAATATAAAACATGCCAGACTAACTAACAAAAAATACTCAAAAGGCAGCCTGATGAAATATGGCGAGGATTAATAAGATATACCCGCTTAACAAATACTTCACAAAGTATTTAAAAAGTATTTTGTTTAATGTATAGTTAACTGGTTTGGAAAAATAATGTTATGGAGATATGAAATGTATAATGTAGCTATCATAGGAGCAGGTCCTGCCGGCATTTTTGCGGCTCTTGAAATTACAAAATTAAAACCAGATTGGAAAGTTGTATTAATAGAAAAAGGCCAGAAAATTGAAAAAAGAAAATGTCTACTCCGTGAAGGCTACGAAAAATGCCCAACCTGTAAAAGATGCGGACTTCTTTGCGGCTGGGGCGGTGCCGGAGCATTTTCTGACGGCAAATTAACACTTACTCCTGATGTTGGCGGGCATCTTGTTGATTATATGGACAGAAAAAAGGTCGAAGACCTAATTGCATATTCTGATCAACTATATTTAGACTTTGGAGCAACAGATGAAGTTTTTGGGACAGATATGAAAGTGTTTCAAGAACTTGAACGCCAGGCCGTTCTGGCAGAGTTAAAACTTGTCCATTCTCCTGTAAGACATTTGGGAACAGAGAGAAGCTTAAATGTTCTAAAAAATATGCAAGATTATCTCAATGAGAGGATTACAATATTAAATGATGTATCGGCACAGTCTTTAATAGTTGAATGCGAACAGGTTAAAGGCATAGTTCTTGATAACGGCGAAACAATATGTGCAGAATACACAATTATTGCTCCCGGCAGAGAAGGCGCAGATTGGCTCACTCATGAATTTGCAAAACATAAAATAGGTATGGTTAATAATGCAGTAGATATTGGGGTTCGAGTTGAACTTCCCGCTCCTGTCTTTGAGCCGTTAACTGATAAACTTTACGAGTCAAAGCTTATATATAATTCTCCTACATTTGGAGACGAAGTTAGAACTTTCTGTATGAACCCTAACGGAGAAGTTGTTCAGGAAAATTATAACGGAATTTCTACCGTGAACGGACATAGTTATGCAGAAAAAACAACTAATAATACAAATTTTGCACTTCTTGTAAGCGAAAAATTTACCGAACCGTTTAAAGAACCTATTCAGTACGGCCAACATATTGCAAGATTGGCAAACATGCTGGGCGGCGGAATCCTTGTACAACGTTTTGGAGACCTGCTTGATGGACGCAGATCTACTCCGGAAAGAATCAAAGCCAGTACAATCAGACCGACATTGGCATGTGCAACTCCTGGAGATTTGAGTCTTGTAATCCCTTACAGGCAGATGACAAGTATAATTGAAATGCTTCAGGCCCTTGATAAAGTTTGTCCGGGTACTGCCTCAAGATACACTCTTCTTTACGGTATTGAAGTTAAATTTTACTCAGCAAGAGTAAAATTGACAAACGAACTTGAAACAGAAGGTGTAAAAAATTTATTTGCAATCGGAGACGGTGCAGGTGTTACAAGAGGCCTAATTCAGGCTTCAGCTTCCGGGGTTCATGCAGCACGAACAATTTGCAGCAGAGGCTAAAAATACACCTATGGAGCATAAAACAAATGTAATGCGTGAACTTGACAGACACAAAATAAAATACAACCACTATTGCTATGCAAATACAAATGCAATTAGCGGGGTAGAGGTTGCAGCTGCTCTAAATCAAAATCCGGATAAAGTTTTTAAAACACTTGTAACTGCCGGAAAATCAAAGAAAAATTACATTTTTATGGTGCCTGTTGCTAAAGAACTTGATTTGAAAAAAGCAGCAAAAAGCATTGGTGAAAAGTCTGTAGAAATGGTAAAAAGTAAAGAGCTGTCAGCACTTACAGGCTATATTCACGGCGGATGCTCTCCTATCGGCATGAAAAAATTTTTTACAACAACAATTGATGAAACCGCAAAAAATTTTGATACGATAATTTTCAGCGCTGGCAAAATCGGATATCAGGTTGAAATGAGTTTAGAGGATTTATCAAAAGTAATTAGTTACAATTATGCTGATATTATTGAATAAATTACTCTTCTTCTGCAATATAAGGAACTTTATTAAAATTTTTCACTTTCGTTCGGAACGGCGATCTTAAATATTTACCCAAAATGATAAGGACTTTATATTTTGTATCTTCATAAACTTCATCTTTTACAGATAAAAACTTTTGGAAAATATTTTTACACTTTTCCCTTTTCCTTATTCTGTAGCAGCCTAAATCCCATATATAAACATATTTTTGTTTTTCAAAGCCGTTAGAAAGTATCCAGGCCCCTAACATGGCAGTTACTGTTCCGCCAATAATATATTTACACTTAGAGATTATATAAATCGATGAAAGATATTCCATTCCAAGCCTGTATCTGTGATTTGGACGATTAACTTCAATATCCGCAATTACTTTATCACCTGTATCACCAAACATAAACTGATTATTGTCAATAAGAACATCACCAAATTCATCTTTAAACATCTTATATATATTCGCATCTTCTGTTGCAAGCCATATTTTTTTATAATTATATTTGTTTTTTAATTCTTTAGCTTTTTTCAAGACATCTTTCGGATCCGGCTGTATATTGTGACCGTAAAGTTTTAATTTTACATAATCAGAGCCCCGACAGATAATCCCAAGAACCTCACTCTCATCACCAACCAAATTTTTGTAATTATCATCGACAAATTTTTGTGTTCTCTTATTCAATTTTATAATATCAAGATATCTCTTATATAGAACTCTATATTTTTTTATGTCTTTAAGTGCATTGAAAAGATTTTCACTAAAAGTAAGCTTATCATCAGACACCAAAATATTTGATGTCTGTTCTAAACAGTCAAGCGAAACTCCGCATGGCTGTTCAAAAAAATATTCCCACACATTATCTTTATATACACGTCCGTCTCTAAAGTATTGGTTACAGTTATGCCGCAAATCCATAACAGGTATATACCCTTTATTTAAAGCATAAACAGAATGATAAATAGCGTAAACACAAATACAAAATAAACCGGATTTACCAAAAGGGAGATTGATTACATAATAAACAGGATTAGAGCTTTCAGAAGTACAAGTCTCATTATCAGCTTCAGATAAGCTATTAGATGCTATACTCCCGATATATTCAGACGATGCTAAATTACTCATATAAAAATACCCTCTCCAATAATAATACAAAAATATTAACGCATAAAAAAATATCTTTTACAAGTTTAATATCTTGCCCTAATATACACGTAATGCTATAATTTTAATTATGAAAAATAAACAGGTTAGTTTAACAACACAAAACCGATTGATAATATCAGGGCTTTTATTAAGCACATTTCTTATAGTTGCAATTGCTGTATTTGCAATTTTCAATATCCAAAAAAATCTTAATGAAGGATACCAGAATTTTGGTCAAATAGTCTCAAAAGCCTTGGCAATAGAATGCGCAGAACTTACAAAAAATTCTTCCCATGAAATATTAAAATCACACGCAGATAAAATTGTAGAATCACATAGTGATATCATATTTATAGAATTCAGGGATGCAGACGGTAAACTGTTATACAAAACAAACAGTGTCTCAAAATTTAAACCTAAAACTCCTAATATTATAGTAAACTCCCCGATGACAACGGAAAATGGTATAAGTACAGGTTCCGTTACCATAGGTTTATCAGGAAACATAATAAATCAAATTTCTTCAACTACAAGAGCATCTTTACTATTTGTATTTACCGTAGCATGGGTAGTGTTTGCATTTGTAATTCTTATTAACACATATCTTATAACAAGGGAACTTAGAATTCTGCATAAAGGTGTACAGAAAATTTCTACGGGAGAATTCGGCTATACAATTCAGGATAAAGATGTTAGTTCTGAAGTAAAAGAACTGTTTAATGCATTTAATAATATGTCTAACAAGCTTCATATATATGAAGAACAAAATATCGAACAGCTTACACTGGAAAGAAACAAACTGGAAGCTGTATTAATGAGTATAGCCAACGGAGTTGTGGTATGCGACAATAATGATAATGTTGTACTTATTAATAATCATGCACACAAACTACTTGAACTTGATGAAAACCAGATGCTAAATGAAAAAATTCAGCAGTATGTTGATACAGAAGGAAATTATTGTTTTAAAGATAAAATCGAGGAATTTAAAGATACTCCGATTGAAGTTATGGAAAACAAACCGCTTGAATTCAATATACAGGTCGATAAACGTGTAATAAAATCTATTATTTCTCCAATGTTTACGAGAAATAACGATTATGTCGGCTATATTATTGTGTTGATTGATATGACTAAAGAAGCGGAAATGGATGCAATGCGCTCAACATTCATATCCAATGTTTCACATGAACTAAGAACCCCTGTAACTGTACTAAGAAGCTATATAGATACACTTTACAATTATGGTAATGAATTTGATTACGAAACACAGAAAGAATTCATCGGAACTATTAATCAGGAAATCATTAGGCTTAACAGAATGGTTAATGACATACTTGATTTTTCAAGAATGGAAGCCAATGCGCCTATGGAAAAATCACTTAACAGCATATATGAAGTTATTGATACATGCGTAAGCCAGGTGCAACCTCTTACTAAAGAACATAATCTTACTATAAGTGTAAATAAAGAAGAAAATATTCCCGAATTCTTATTCAACTATGACGGAATAGAAAGGGCTCTGACAAACTTTTTGTCTAATGCCATTAAATATTCGCCAGATAATGGAAAAATACAAGTATCATTAACAAGAGATGGTGATAATGCAATAGTAACTGTTAGTGATGAAGGATGCGGGATTGCGCCAGAGCACCAGAAAAAAATTTTTGACAGGTTTTACAGAGTTGAAAATAACATTCACACCATAAAAGGAACAGGTCTGGGCCTGCATCTGGTTAAACAGACTATTGAAAAATATCATAACGGCAAAGTATTTGTTCAATCAGAAATTGGAAAGGGCTCAACTTTCGGTTTTATATTGCCGTTAAAGTTATATGAAGATGTTAAAACTTTGGCCTGAAGGAGTTAAATGGATTTTAGCATAATCTGGAATTGGTTTTGTAGAGCCTGCCTCATATTTTTTATAATAATAACTGTTAATTCAATACTCGGCGATGTCATGTTTAGAGTTAAGTATTCTTTTCCAAAGGTAACAGAAAAAACGCTTGTACAGATTGATACAAATAAAGATCCTGTACAAATCAATTTACAAAATACAAAATATATAAAAGCCTACGGTGAAAAAGATATTTACGCCCTCCAACCACAGGCAGAATATTCTATTTCCGGTCTTGTTATTACAAAGAATACTAATTTTTGGTTCAGAGATATAATGAGAAACAAGTTTGACGATATTTGCCTGATGGATTTAGGTATTGTCTGGGGAGATCTGGCAGCTGACAGAAAAAAACTATATAAACACTGGAAATTCAAATCCCACAAAACACTGGGCCAGAGCAGACGACTTGAATGGAGGGCAAAACCTCCGTATGACAATATGCCCTGGGAACTTGGTTTTGTAAGTTCACATATATCACACACGCATCTTATACCTGCAAACCCTAATGTAATGGGAGGCCTTCTGGCAGTAAAAAAGAATAATATAGTTAAAATAGACGGATATCTTGTAGATATATATACAGATAAAAGTGAGCTTATAGCAAAAACAAGTATGTCAAGAACTGACACTGACGCAACAAGCAGAGGCTCAGGTGCATGTGAAAATATGTATGTTAGGCAGGTACAGATAGGAAATAAAATATACAGATAAACCTATACATTACCAGCATAAGTTTCAACAAACTTAATATATTCGTCATAAAAATCTAAAATTCCGTCTGTAGTTTTATCCAGATTAGTATCGGTCCATATAAATTTATAATTCGGGCAAGGTTCCTTGATTTCTTTGTAAATAATATTATCAAGCACGACCACATCACAGTGCTTTAATTCATCAGTTATATTAACTATTAAATATTTAAAATTTGGATTTTTTTTACAATATTTTTTTAAAGATGAATAAATGCTTTTATACAACTCCGGATTATAGCCCTCACAAAAAACAGCTGAAATAAAAACAAGATTTTCTATTTTTGCTGTTTTCAATTTGAAATTTTCTATTCTTTTTTTATATCTATCAACAAATTTTTCATGCGCAATATCTTTATCATGAAAATAATTAATTGAGTATTTTTTATCAACCCAAATATTTAGCTCCGGATCAAAATATAAATTATCAAAAAAATCTCCAAAATCATTGGAGAGAATTTGAGCAACAGACTCCAGAGGAACAGCGCACAAATCAAATGGATAACTCAGCTCCCCATCAGATTTTTTAGCCTTAACACCAAATTTTGTAAGCTTCGTTCTGGGAAAGCAATTAACCCCTAGAGTAATATACCTGTCTTTTTGGCCTTTAAAACAATATGATATATTTATTTTATTAATTGATACAGAAAATCTTCGTCCGATTTTTCTTACATAAAATTGCATACAATATAATCCCACTAATTAAATAATGCATTAATTTTATCCAAAATATCCTGAGGATCAATCTCATTAGTAATTTTATTAATATCTTGCGCCACCTGATAAAGTTTTGCTGCCTCAATCTTATCACCTGTAATAGAAATTGCACGGGCAAGGTTAAAATGAGCCAATGCATAATTCGGATTACACTCAACAGATTTTTTAAACAAATCAATAGCCTGTTTTACTCTGCCTAAATCATCAAGATATATTACCCCCATATTATTGTAGGCAATATCATAATTCGGATCATACTTTATTGCAAGTTCATACTCCTTTAAAGCCTCATCAATATCACCTTTACCCCAGTATAAAAAACCAAGGTTACAGTGAATTTTTGCATTTTCAGGATCCAAATCCAGAGCATTTCTGTATACCTGTAAGGCATTGTCAATATCTTCTTTATCATAGAATGCACTACCTAAGTTAACATAAATATCGATGTCCTTAGGAGTTAACAGATACGCACTCTGATATGAACTTATAGCAGCATTTAAATCCTGCTTGGATTCCTGATAAACAAAACCTAGAGTTTGATTAATTATACTTGTCCACTGTTTTCGCGGGTTTAAAGTAACCGCCGTCTGGAAATGGGAAATAGCAGCGTCAATATCGCCTTTAACATATAAAATATTTGCCAGATTAGAATGAACATCAGGCATGTTAGGCATAATCTGAATTAACTTTTCATAAATTTCAACAGCGCTGTCATAATCCCCCTGTTCCTCATATGCCTGACAAAGATGTCTGTATGCCGGAATATTTAAGGTATCAAGCCAGATTGCCATTTTATACTCAGTAATAGCATCTTCAAATTGTCCGAGAGACCTGTAAATATCTCCCAGAAGACAATAAAGGGGCACAAAGCCGGGAGCTTTTTCAACCGCTTCACTATATGTTTCTAAAGCTTCGTTTAATTTATTTGTCTGAACAAGATACGCACCTTTAAGCAAAATCGGAAAAAATTTAGCATAAGACAGAGTTCTTGCGACATTGCCGAGTGCAATTTTATCAAACGGAAGCGTAAATAATGAAAGAAGAAATTCAAATTTTGATAATAAAAAATTTTTAAAACTTCTTGCAGAAGAAACATTATAAAGATTAGACAAAAGAAAATGCGCACATGAATTTGCAAAAGGCATAGTTTTTATTGCCATTTTAGCATTCATAGCCGCATCAAGAAATCTTGCTTTCTTAGTATAAGTTTCAGCCAGAAGATAATACGCCTTACCGGATTTAGGATTTTTTGCAATAGCCATATCCAGATAATTTACGGCCTTATCCAGATCGCCTTTAAAATAATGGGCCTGACCTATTTTAAAATAAATTTCCGCAGAATCAATATAAGTTTCCAGCGCTCTTTGATACTCGGTTATTGCCTCATCAATATACTGACAAGAGTTATAAATATCCAAGTGCCATGCAAGATATAAATCACCCAGACGAACATGCAATTCAGCATTTGTCGGATCATCCTGTAAACCGATCTGGCAAAGTTCAATGGCATTTTTAACATTACCAGTTTTGTATTCTTTATTAATCTTTTTTTCCAGTTGTTTTGTATTAGCCATAGTATAATAATTTTATAAAAATGCTTGACAGAACCTATAAAAGGTTTCATACTAAACATTGTAAATAATTTAATTTAAAAATGCAAGTTATTTATAAATAAAAACATATATGTGTATTAGATTTTTGAGGGGTTAAAATGAAAGAAAATAAAATTTATTTCGTAGATGTAACAAACAGAGACGGAGTTCAAACATCACGTTTAGGACTTGCAAAACTGCAAAAAACAATAATCAACCTTATGCTGGATGATATGGGGATAACACAGTCCGAGTTCGGTTTTCCAACTACAACACACGAAATAAATTATTTGAATGGCAATTTGGAGCTTGTTGAAAGAGGTGTAATATCAAGAACTAAACTGTCAGGCTGGATGAGAGGCATTGTGTCAGATGTTGAACTTTCTTTCAAAAACGTACCGAAACTTAAAAATATTAATCTTTCTCAATCTACATCGGAACAGATGATTAACGGGAAATATCTGGGCAAAAAAACACCGCAAGACATCATTAATATGACCTGTGAAGCAGTCGAATGCGCGGTATCACTCAAAGCCGAAGATATAGGCATTAATGCTGAAGACGCATCAAGAAGTGATTTGGGTTTTCTCATCAAATATGCAAAAGAAGCAAAAAGATGCGGCGCAAGACGCTTTAGATATTGCGATACACTTGGGTACGAAGATCCACAGACAACTTATGAAAGAATATATCAAATAGCAAAAGAAACAGAAATGCCTATAGAATTACATTTCCACAATGATTTGGGAATGGCGGTAGCCTGTTCTGTTCTTGGCGCCCGTGCAGCAATCGACGCAGGAGTAGATGCATATATTAATACTGCAATTAACGGGATGGGAGAACGAGCCGGAAATGCAGATCTGGTCTCTTGTTTACTTGCGATATTAAAATCTGCGGGCTTTAAAAAACGATATAATATTGACCCTAATATTGATTTAAGTAAAGCCTGGAAACTCGCGAAATATACATCTTATGCCTTTGGAGTACCAATTCCGATGAATCAGCCGGCAGTGGGAGATAATGCATTTGCCCATGAATCAGGAATTCATGCTGACGGAGCTCTGAAAGACAGAAGAAATTATGAATTATATGATTATGAAGAATTAGGCAGAGGAGAACCTGAAATTATTGAAACAGGGAGAATGATTACAACAGGTGAGTATGGCGGCATAAAGGGCTTTAGAAACGTTTATGATAATCTTGAATTGGAATTCAAAGATGAACATGAAGCAAGAAATATCCTTGAACTCGTTCGCTATGCTAATGTTCATACTCAAAAACCACTTACTTCAAGTGAATTAAGATTCATATACTATTATCCTGATATAGCTGCAAAAATTATGACTGTATCACCATACTATGAACCTAAAGGAGCCATAAAAGAACGTGTTGATGCGCATCTTCTAACAAAGCCTCACAGAATAATTTAAAGATATAATTGACTTTTCAGCCTTTTTGTAAACTTATGTAACGGGAATTAAAATAAATTCTAAAGAAAATAAAAGATTATGCCGTATAAAAGAACATAAGGAAACAACAAGAAAGGGAACAAGTCATGGGTATGGCAGCTTCGCAGGCCAGGTTCTTAGGACTGACCGCGAGAAAAACAAATGTTGAATTTGAAGGACAACAGATTAACCAGCAAAGGACGACTTTGTCAAACCAGTCTGCTAACTACTACAATGACCTGTTAGGGATGTCGGTGCCGGTGCCTCCGTCTGTTGCGGACTACTCGAAAACTGTTTACACATTTGAAGATGGATCGTTAAGCAACTCCATTTCTTCCATGATTGCTCAGGCTGACGGTACTTATTTAATTAGTTATACTTCTTCTTGGACTGATGATTTTGCGATGATTTCAGCAGGACAATCTATTGTTACAAGAAGCGGTAATGAGGGGAATTATACTTACAGGGTCGGGGCAAAAGAACTCAGACAAATGATAACCAGAGATGAAGGAGATATTGATAATCTTTCGGAAGAAGAACTGGAAACGCTCAGAGGTAATGATGAATATCTAAAAACATTATCTGACGATCAACTAAAAAATTTATTAAAGGAAGAAAATAACTATATACAATTACTTAACGAACAGTATGGAAATGCTAACTGGATGGTTAGGTATGTACAAAATACAACTACAGGTACTTGGTCGCCTTACTTCGTCAAAAAAGAAGTCTTAGATTCGGCTATTTACTCAGACACAGGATCATCGCAAAGTAACATACCCGCATACACTGTTGGATCGGCTCAAAAAACTGAAGAAGTTAAAGGAGTTATTGCTAGACTTGAACAGGATGCTACAGGTAGAATAATTAACGTTACGCTTAATCCCGGGGAAGATGATCAAGTTACTTATGCGGTCACGACTAACACTGTGACGGATCAAGAAGCATACGATGATGCGATGAACCAGTATGAATATGATAAAGCGCAATATGACCAGTCTATTCAGGAAATTAATGCCAAAATTGAAATTATTCAAGCGCAGGATAAAAACCTGGAACTCAGACTTAAACAATTAGATACTGAACAAGATGCTATTTCTACTGAAATGGATGCGGTTCAAAAAGTTATTGAAAAGAACACCGAATCTACTTTCAAAACATTCGGTTAAGTATAATCTTATTGTTAAATGCGAGTTTAAGTAAGTATAACAAGATTAAACTTAATAATGGTGGTATATGTATTAAATATACTTAAATATACTTTGTTTCCTTTCCCTTTTTAAACGACCAATAGGTCGTTTTTTTATGTTTATGCTAATATAAGAAAAAACAGGAGGGAAGTTATGGGGCAGACCTTAGCAGAAAAAATCATTTCAGAACACGCCGGAAAGCAGGTTAAAGCAGGAGAACTTGTAATTGCAAAAGTAGATGTTTGCGCGGTTCAAGATGGTACCGGACCGCTAACTGTTCAGGAATTTAAAAAATTAGGAAAAGAAAGATTAAATAACCCTGAAAGAACAATTCTCTTTATTGATCACGCTTCTCCAAGCCCCAGAAAAGAACTCTCAAATACTCACACTGTTCTCAGAAGCTTTTCAAAAGAATACGGAGCTGTACTTTCCGATGTTGGAGCAGGAGTCTGCCACCAGAGACTTGTTGAAACATTTGTTAATCCATGCGAAATTCTTGTTGGAGCAGATTCTCATACTTGTACTTCCGGTGCTCTGGGTGCGTTTGCAACAGGTATGGGTTCAACTGATGTTGCAGTTGCCATGGCATTAGGTAAAACATGGCTTAAAGTTCCTGCAACTTATAAAATAGTTGTTAACGGTAAATTTAAAAAAGGAATATGTTCTAAAGATTTGATGCTTCATTTAATAGGCTTAATCGGCGCAGACGGCGCTACATATAAAGCGCTGGAATTTTGCGGGGAGACAATAGATAATATGACAATGTCTGAAAGATTTACTCTTGCAAATATGGCAGTAGAAGCAGGGGCAAAGGCAGGTCTTTTTATCGCTGACGAAAAAACAAAAGAATTTTTAAAAAAACGCGGACGCGAAGACAAATTCAGAATATTAAAACCTGATGAAGATGCAGTTTATGAAAAGATTATAAAAATTAATGCAGAAGATATTGTTCATACTGTTTCCTGCCCGCACACAGTGGACAATACAAAACCTGTTGAAGAATTAAAAGATATAAAAGTTAATCAGGTTTTTGTCGGAACCTGCACAAACGGTAGAATTGAAGATTTAAGAACAGTTGCAGAAATCTTAAAAGGGAAAAAAGTTAATTCTGATGTAAGAATGTTGATTTGCCCTGCTTCTAAAGATATATATTTAAAAGCTCTTGATGAAGGCCTTATAACAACGTTTGTAGAAGCAAATGCAACAATTCTCCCGCCTGGATGCGGACCATGTGTCGGCGTTCACGCCGGAACTCTTGCAGACGGAGAAGTATGTCTTGCAACACAGAATAGAAATTTTCGGGGCAGAATGGGAAATGTTGAAGGATTTATTTATCTAGCTTCCCCCTATGTTGCAGCCCATACCGCACTAAGAGGCTATATTTGCGCAGAGTAATTATAATCATCAGAGAAAAAATATAATCAGTCGGATATGTAACAAGGAATGAGCATTTCCTGACAAAAATTTCTTACTATAGATGTAAGGAGAAGTTTATGTCAGGCAATAAATTGCAATATAAGAAAATGCCACTGGAAGAACTTGTTGTTCTGTCACAGCAAAATGATTTCAAAGCGCTTGAAGAATTAATCAAACGTGAACAAAAAAATGTATTTGCAGCATTTTCATATCTTAGCCAGAAAAAAGAAAACGTTTCTGATTTAACGCAGGAGGCACTTCTTCGTGTAGCAAAAAATATACATAACCTTAAAAATCCTAAACTTTTTAAAAGCTGGTTAAATCAAATTGTAACAAATTTATTCTATGATGAACTCCGAAAATCCCAGAGAAAAGTCGAAACTATCTCACTAGATGATGATACCGAAGAAGCTCCGCAGATAAAATTTCAGCTTCCGGACAAAAAATGCAAACCGCATGAAAAATGTATTTCATCGGAGCTTGAAAAAATAATAAAAAATGCAATTTTAGACCTTCCTGAGCAGTTCAGAATTGCAATAGTTTTGCGCGAGCTTCAGGGTCTTAGCTACGAAGAAATTGCGAAAGCAACCCATTCTAGCATAGGTACAGTAAAATCAAGGATTGCACGTGCAAGAGGAAAACTTCAAGAAGATTTAAAAGCATACATTTAGAAAAAGGAGAATATTAATGCAAAATCAGTTAACCTGTGAGCAGGTAACAGCTTTATTAAGTTTTTACGCAGAAGATAAATTAAGCTCAAAATTAACAGAATATGTAAGACAGCATCTTGAAAGCTGTCCGTCATGCATGGAAAAATATCTTCAAATGAAAAATATGCTTAACAAATTTATAGATATTCAGAATGAAGAAATTGAAAATCCTTATGCAACAAAACAGTATGAAGACTTTAAAGCAAATCTTTCTGCTTATGTAGACAATGAACTAAATAACTTTGAAAGTATAAAAATAAAAAAAATAGCAATATCAAATCCGCTTGCAAGACAGGATTTAGAAAATATTTATACATTCAAGAAACTTCTACATTCTGCCTTTGAAAAAACTAAAAATGATGTCAAAACTGACTACTCCAGAAACATAATATTCCAGCTAAAACATGACACTATAGACGATAAAAAAGTTGATCCGTTTGTTAAATTAAGTGTTGCATTTTTTATTATGCTTACACTTCTTGTAGCAGGGCTTATCAGATTTTTATATTTTTAACGAACCAGAAGAGAACTTTACAGATGCAAGCTTCATGTATGCATTCATAGAAATATCAGAAGGATATTTAAGCTTACTGCTTTCATCAGTGGTTTTATTTTTATCAATATTAGCAAGAACCTCTTTTTGTTTTTTAGCAGCATACTGATTTCGCACCAGAGGGGTAACAAGGTTACTGGACAATATAGAGCCCGTAAGACCGGCAATAACTTCAACACCATTTTTAAAAGGCTTGAATTTTGAAGCTATATCTGTACCATAATTATCGAGATTAGTTATATTAAAGTTCCAGTCTCCAGCATAAACTTTTCCATCAACACGCTTTTGCCCTTTTTCAAGAATGTGGCCGTCCTTTTTCAATATATCTGTAATAGCTGAGGTTCGTAACTTTGCTGTTTTTGCTAATTTCGAGCCGATGTATTTAATCCCGCTTGTTAGGGTATAAAAAGATGCAATATTCACAACAGCATCACCTATCTCTTGAGGGATAAGAAAAACTTTTTGCTCTTTTGATATTTTATCGTTAAACGCCACTGCATAAATTTGAGCGGCTGCAGACAGTATCCAACCGATAACACCGGTATGAACAAGCATAGACCCTGGATTTTCACCATAGTTTTTATATATATAGGATTTAAACCCGTTCCACATTTTAGAAGGAGACAACATTATTTATCCTCTCCTTTCTTCTGCAAACCTATAAATTTATTTGTAAGAAATTTTGTAAGAGGTGCATCAATTAAAAAATTAGTAAATACCATTGCAGCAAGAGAAAGTATTGTTCCCATAGCATTTCTATATTGTTCCAGAGCATCTTTATTTGCGGGATCCAAATTTTTAGGAGTAAGGCATTGTTTTATTTTTTTTGTAAACGGTTTAGCGTTAGCCGGAATTTCCGCAGCAGTCTTTGACATAGCAGCAATTCCCTTTATAAATCCGGCTCTTAATGCAACACCGGTAAGAGTTCCTGCTATAATTTTCGCACATGTACGGGCTACAGAAACTTTTCTTGTTTTTTCATCAACATTCTTATTCTTCCAATCAATATAAGGCTGCATTACAATGGCAGTTAAGCCCAATATAGCTCTCTGATGAGGTGAAGACCATTTTTTACCTATATAGGCAACATTATCAATCACTTTGTCTTTACTGACCTGTATTGAAGGTAAACGATTATATACATTTTTTACAATATTAAAATTTACAGCTGCCATAACACAATACCCACTGCAATAAAACTTGTAAATACTAAAAATTGCTTTAATAACGGGGGATATTTAATAAATATTTACAATTTTATCAGCCAGATAAATATACAACAGAAAATTTATATTGTAAAGACTGATTTATAACTTTGCTCCTTTAGGAACAACAGTTATTCCGTTAGGCGACACATGAAATCCTCGTTTTATATCTTCTTCCCTGTTAAAGCCAATTCTGGAATGAGGTGGTACAACGACATTTTTATCAATAATCGCACGCTTAATTTTAGAATGGCGGCCAATTTCAACGTTTTCCATCAAAATACTTTCTGAAATTTGCGAATAACTGTTAACTTTTACCTTTGGAGACAGAACGCAGCGTGACAAACCAGCCCCTGAGACAATACAACCTTCTGACACCATAGAATTAGTTGCCATTCCTACACGTTCACCTTCTTCCCATATAAATTTTGCAGGCGGATAATTATAATTAAATGTTCTCAAAGGCCAATCCTGAGAGTATAAATTAAGTTCCGGATCATAAGAAAGCAAATCCATATTAGCCTGCCAGTAAGCATCAATACTGCCGACATCACGCCAGTATCCGCGTTCTGTATCTGTCATACCGGGAAATGAATTATCGTTAAAATTATAAATATAAATTTTTTTACCTTCCCTTAACAGCATGGGGATAACGTTTTTGCCGAAATCATGACTTGATTCCTGAATTTCTTCATCTTGGTTTAAAGCATCTAGAAGAATATTTTTATTAAAAATATAGTTTCCCATAGAAGCAAGACACATGTCAGGATTACCCGGAATTGATTTTGGTTTTTCTTTAGGTTTCTCCACAAAATTAATCAATTTCCAATCGTCATCAACTTCGATAATTCCAAATTCGTGAGCTTCTGAAATCGGAATAGGTATAGCTGAAATAGACAGATCTGCCCTTTTCTTCTTATGATAATCAAGCATTTGCGAAACATCCATTTTGTAAATGTGGTCGCCGCCAAATATACATACATAATCAGGATCTTCATCCGTTATATGAAATACATTCTGATAAATGGCATCAGCAGTCCCGCGATACCAGTCTGAACCTGTCCTCATCTGGGCAGGCGCCAGATCGACATATTGATTTAAAAAAGGTGATAATGCCCATCCGCGTGTAATATGCTTATTTAAAGAATCAGATTTATACTGTGTCAAAACCTTTATTTTAAAAAAACCAGAATTTATAAAATTATTAAGGACAAAATCAATAATTCTGTATCTGCCTCCAAAAGGAACAGCAGGTTTTGCTCGATCCTTAGTTAAAGGGTATAATCTTTTTCCCTCTCCACCGGCTAAAATCATAACTAAAGTATCATCAATTGACATGACATAACCCCTTTTTCTGCATGCAATTATACAATAAGAATAAAAAACAGTCCATAAAAATTTTAATTACATTTTCCGCATCCGCCGCAAGACTGCCCGCAATTACCTGATTTAAAAAAGTCAGAAAAGTCAAACACTTCATCTTTTAAAAGCTTATCAATAACTACAGGATACAGCAATTTTTCAACGTTTTGCATTTCCTCCTTAAATTCATCAAAATGTGTAAGATTTCCGATTAACACAGGATACTGAGCAATAATCCCGCTGCCTTGCACATCATCGCTTAATCTGTGAATTGTTACTCCTGATACTTTAACACCTGAATTAAACGCTCTCCATAGAGCATCATCTCCTTTGAAAGATGGCAGCAAAGCCTCATGAAGATTTACAAATTTCGTTGTCTTTAACACATCTGCATCAAGTCTGCTTTTATAATTGAATAAAGCAACTAAATTAAAATAATTTGAAGAAAAATATTCAAAGTTTTTTTCTGAAGGGAGATACTTAAAATCAATACCTGCTTCATCCGCCTTTTTCAAAACATCAGAATGTTCATCATCAGATAAGCAAACAATCTTTACATCTTTATTCTCAAAATACTTTACAATTGCACTTATAATAAACCCGCCTGAAGAGCTTAACAATGCCAATTTATACATAATACCACCTTTCTTTAATCAATATCACCAGCAGTTAATATAAATCTATTTCCGTTATATTCATAAACAAGCTCACCTGCACTATTAATAGATTTAGCGGTAACATCTAAATTTTTATCAATAGTGTGGACAGAAATTTTTTTTCCTAAAAAATAACATCTTTTTATATAATCATTTTCAATATAAGCAAATCCTTGCCGTAAAAAGTTTTCATAACCTGCAAAAAATTCATTCAACAGCATGTCAGTAAAAAATTTTTTATCAATATGTTTTTTTTTCAATTCAATATTAACCGCAGTTGCCTGTTTATCTTTAATTTTTTTTAATGTTTTACACTCCGAGTTAAGATTCACTCCGACCCCTAAAACAAGACCTTTAAAAACATTTTTATCCATGACAGTTTCACACAAAATACCCGCAACTTTCTTCCCGTTAATCAAAACATCATTAGGCCATTTGATAGAAGGCTCTAAACCATATTCATCTAAAACTTTGCACAATATTAGGGACATATACTGGGTAAGATTAGCATAACAATCAATAAACGCTTCAGAAGGTTTAAGAATAATTGTTAAAAACAAATTCTCCCCTCCCAAATCAATCCAGGCTCTGTTAAAACGACCTCTGCCGCAAGTTTGTGCAGCTGCAGAAATTACAGTCTTATCAGAAAATTTATAAAAATTTCGTTTTGCATACAAATTTGTTGAATCTGTCTCTTCCAGTAAAATAAGCTCCATTTACCCCCCTTAGACATAACTTATATTAAAACAAATAAAAAAAATTTGCGATTTTTTTTTTTACGAGTTAAAATAAGAACATAAGGGAGAGAAAAATGGAACATTGGATTTACATATTCAACATTGCGGGGCATGCTATATCCTTAAATCTAGACACCATCTTTACAATGTGGTTTGCGATGGCTGCGGTAATAATTTTTGCACTTATTGCAACTAGGCATCTGGATCTTATTCCCGGCAAACTTCAGGCCGTATCGGAAAGCGTAATGAAGTTTTTTTATGGCACCCTTGACACAATGATTGAACATGAAAACAGACAGCATGTTCCTCTCGTTGCCTCACTATTTCTATTTATAGTAACAGCAAACTTAATGGGGCAGCTTCCTTTAAGAATTATTAACTTGAAACACGGCGGGGAACTGGCCTCTCCGACAAATGATATAAATTTAACCGCTGCAATGGCGATTATTGTTTTAATATATTATGTGTTTATGGGGATTCGTGCAAAGGGGGCAAAGTTCTTTTTACATGAATTCAGCTTCACCGGAATTGTTATGGCTTTAGTTGAAATTCTTGAAATGATTACAAGACCATTAAGCCTTGCAATCCGACTTTTTGCAAACATTTTCGCAGGAGAAATTCTTGTATCAATAGCATTGGGCGGGCTGGCATACTTTTTGCCGCTTCCGATTATGCTTTTCGAAATACTAGTTGCCTTCATACAGGCTACAGTATTTATGATGCTGACTATAGCTTATATAGGTTCGGCAACCGGTAATGAACATTAGTTACTTTGAAAAAAAGTATTAAATAAAGGAGAGAAAAAATGGTAGACACAGCTACAATTTCACAAATGGCACACTTAGGTGCAGGTATTGCAATCGGTTTTGGTGCAGTAGGCGCAGGACTTGGTATCGGTTTTGCTACAAAAGGTTTGATGGATGCGGTTTCAAGACAACCGGAAGTAGCAGGTAAAGCTTTTGGGTTCTTCCTGCTCGGTGCAGCTTTATCAGAAGCTTGTGCATTGTATGCATTCGTTATTGCATTTATGCTGTTAGGCAAATAATCGGAGAAAAGCAATGGAATTTAACGCAACATTTTTAGTATCAGCAATAAGTTTTATTTTATTTACTTTTATTATGAATAAAATATTTTATAAGCCGCTTGAACGTGTAATGGATGAACGTCAAAGATTTATAAACGACGCCAAAAACGATGCGTTTAATGCTAACAACAAAGCTGATGCTATTTCTAAAGACAGAGAAAACAGATTGAATAAGTCTGTAGCAGATTCAAAAAAACTTGTTGCGGATAAAGTATATAAAGCAAATGAAAATTCCAAGGCTGTAACTGCAGAAGCAAAACAAAAATCTCAGGAAGAAATAACTTCTGCTAAGTCAAATCTTGAAAATGAGGCTAATCAGACAAAAGAAGAGCTGAAATCTAAAGTTAAAGATTTGGCAGAAGTAATATCTTCCAAAGTACTCGGGATGGAAACAAAAATTGAAAATACCGATAATGAACTCGTAAACAGGATATTGAATTAATATGAACGAATTAGCAAATTTTTGGAATCTGATAGTAGAATCAAATACATTTAATTTTATTGTTTTATTACTGATTTTTGCAGTACTCTTCAAAAAATTAAATGTCTCTGGTGCTGTAGAAAAAATAAAACAGGATATTATTAATGCAATTGATAATGCTAAAGCAGAGCGGGAAAATGCTAAAAATAAGCTTATGGAAGCACAAAAATCCATTGAACATATTGAAGAAGATATAAAACAACGGCTTGAGGAAGCATCTTCAAAAGGCGACGGAATTGCTAAACAGATATTAGCAAACACTGAAGAACAGGTTAAATTAATAGAAAACAATATTGCAAGAGTTATTAATGCAGAGGAAAAAACTCTCTCTGCCCAAATGACTAAAAAAACTTTAAATGCGTCAATTGAACTTGCAAAACAGCATATAAAAAATATACTGGAAAATAATGAAGAGTTACATAACAAGTTTATTGACGAAAGTATTGAAAATATAGACAGGGTATAATCTAATGATTAACAATACGGAAAAACAAATTTCAACATCAGCAAAAAACTATGCAGATTCATTAATTCAGGTCGGAAAAGACGGAATAATATCCTATGATACTATTTTAAAAGATCTCAATATAGTAAAGGAAATTATTGCTGAATCAGATGAACTTGTAAAGGTTATGGACAATCCTGCAATTTCAATTAATGCAAAGAATGAAATTATTGACAGCGTCTTTTCTAATCAAATCAGCGATAAAATAATTAACTTTCTTAAAATATTAATTGATAAAAACAGATTTAATGAACTGGAGCAAATTATTCTCTCTTACAGTAATGAAGTAGATAATATAAACAATATTAAACGTGTAAAAGTATTCTCAGCGGTTGAAATAACACCTGATAGAAAACAAAGACTTATTGAAAAACTGCAAAATAAACTGCAAAAAAATATCGCGGTTGACTGGCTAACAGATAAAGATATTATCGGCGGGCTTGTTATAAAGATTGACGATGACGTTATTGATAACAGTCTAAAAAATAAATTAGAAAGTTTAAGTAAAAATATAATATAAAGGGGAAATTATGTCACTTATTAAACCTGATGAAATTAGTTCTATAATTAAGAGCAAAATCGAAAATTACGACATTCAATCCGAAGTATCTAATACAGGTACTGTAATTGAAGTTGGTGACGGTATTGCAAGAATTTACGGACTAAGAAATGTAATGTCAAATGAGCTTGTAACGTTTGAAGACGGAAAAAATACCCTTGGGATAACAATGAATCTTGAAGAAGATAACGTCGGTGTTGTAATCTTAGGAGAGTATACTCAAATTAAAGAAGGTATGACTGTAAAAACAACCGGAAGGATTGCCTCGGTTCCTGTTGGCGATGCGCTTATTGGCAGAATTGTCGATCCTACAGGTAAACCGATTGACGGTAAAGGCGAAATAGAAGCAGATAAAACTCGTCCAATTGAAAGAGTTGCTCCAGGTATCGTTGCAAGAAAATCAGTTCATCAACCGTTACAGACAGGTTTAACAGCCATTGACGCCCTAACACCTATCGGCAGAGGCCAACGTGAGCTGATTATCGGAGACAGGCAGACCGGTAAAACTGCTATTGCCATTGATACTATTATTAACCAGAAAGGTCAAAATGTAATTTGTATATATGTAGCAATCGGTCAAAAAGCCTCAACGGTTGCTCAAATCGCTAAAACACTTGAAGAACACGGAGCAATGGAGTATTCTATTATTGTTTCTGCTACTGCAAATGAAGCTGCTCCGCTTCAATATATTGCACCATTTGCAGGCGTTGCTATAGGTGAAGAATTTATGGAACAAGGTAAAGATGTTTTGATAATTTATGATGACCTGTCAAAACATGCTCAGGCATACCGTGCAATGAGCTTACTTCTTAAAAGACCGCCGGGACGTGAAGCATATCCTGGTGACGTATTCTACCTTCACTCAAGACTTCTTGAACGTGCAGTAAAATTAAATGATGAACTTGGCGGAGGTAGTATTACGGCATTACCTATTATTGAAACTCAAGCAGGTGACGTCTCTGCTTATATTCCGACAAACGTAATTTCAATTACGGACGGACAGATTTTCTTAGAATCAAACTTGTTTAACTCCGGTGTAAGACCGGCAATTAATGTTGGGATTTCTGTATCACGTGTGGGTGGTGCAGCTCAAACTAAAGCTATCAAACAAGTTGCAGGGAAATTAAGACTTGACCTTGCTCAATTTAGAGAGTTGGAAGCATTTGCGCAGTTCGCTTCTGATTTGGACCAGTCTACAAAAAATCAATTGTTGAGAGGCGAAAAACTTACAGAAGTATTGAAACAACCTCAATACAACCCTTTAAGTGTTGCTGAACAGGTTACAATTCTTTTTGCAGCAAATGAAGGCATACTTGACGATGTTCCGAATACTGAAGTAAACAGATTCAAAAAAGAATGGTTTGCATATCTTAACACAAATATGCAGGATCTTGTTTTAAGATTAAATGATGGAGCAAAACTTGAAGATACTGATAAAGATCAGTTAAAACAGGCTCTTGAAAACTTTAAGAAAACATTTTAATCAAAGCAAAGAAAGGAAATTACGGCTGTATACAAAGATTTGTGGACAATCGTAAGCTATATATTAAAAATGCCAAACTTAAAAGATATAAAAAACAGAATACAAAGCGTCAAAAGTACACAAAAAATTACGCGTGCGATGAAAATGGTTGCGGCTGCCAAAGTAAAAAAAGCAGAAAATACCGTTAAAATGTCTCGACCTTTTACTACTGAACTCACTTCTATGTTTAAAAAGCTTTTGGCCTCAGTTGGCTCTTACAGTGCACAGAGTTTAAAAATCAAATCTTCTATTGATAATTATCCAGAACTTTTGCAGGTAAGAGAAATAAAAGCAGTAGGTCTACTTGTAATTACCTCAAATAAAGGACTTGCTGGAGCCTATAATGCTAACGTTGTAAGAAAAACCATCCAGACAATTAAAGATTATAAAGAGCAAGGCATAAAAACCAAACTCTTCATAGTTGGTCAAAAGGGAATTTCGACATTAAAACGTAAATGCAGGGGACTTGACTGTGAAGTGGTTAAAACATACCTTGGAGTAGCAAACAATCCTTCTGCAGAAGGTGTAAAAATTATCATAGAAGATATTGCGGAATATTTCGTTACTCACCAAATTGATAAAATAGAAGTTATAACAACAAGATTTAAAAATATGATGAGCTATTTTGTTGAAAATTGGACAATATTACCGCTGAAAGGTTTAAATGATGATAATGAAAAACTCCATGATAATGTGATTGAACCGCTTATGGAATTTATGCCGGATATGCATAATATTTTACAAAAAGTTGTGCCTATGTATATGACAAACATCCTGTTCCAGTCGTTACTGGAAGCACAGGCAAGCGAGCTTGCAAGCAGAATGACTGCAATGTCTGCGGCAACAAATAATGCTGAAAAAATGATTAATGAATTGTCAGTTGAATATAACAAAACAAGGCAGTTTGCAATCACTCAAGAAATTATTGAAGTTGTATCAGGAGCAAATGCACAACTTGGATAAACCTGTTAATCGTTCAAATTTTTTACATTTGATTGCTTAAGAAAGCAAGATTATCAGGTCTCATCATTGCCTGATACTGTTCATTAACAGTAGGCTGAACAGCTTGTTGTTCCTTTTCTGCAGCTAAACGAGCTTTTCTTTTAGCTTCTGATTTATTTGTCATATAAATATTCAATTTAGGAATTCCAACACCGAGAATAAGTCCGGAATATAAGTAACCAGCAATCTGTGCTATACTTAATGCTCTGAGTTTACCTTTAGTTTCCTTGCGGATTGCCTCACTTACATTCGGAGAAGACAATTTCTTCAACATTTGTTTAAATGTCAGTGCTTTGCCATTTTCGATTGAATCAATACCGGCAGCATGCAGACCTCTATGTAATACCTCATCGCGAGAAACCAAAGGTGCTTTTATAATCTTATTAAAGAAACCTTTGCCATGGTCTTTTTCGCTGTAATTTAAAAGATTCTGATCCATAGCGTTTGCTGTCATCTTGGCTACGAAATTACCCAAGACAAGCCAGTTAAAGAACCCTAAAACATCCTTAACCACAGATTCACGAAGCTCATCCTTATCGCGTGCCGCCAAAAATCTTGACATAATAGTTACACCATAAATAAATTTAAATTGATCCAGTGTCGGAACAAGACCTCTGAATTGAATTTTCTTTAATAAACCTTTAACACCTTCACGCATTCCGATTGTAGCAAGGATACCTCCACCAAACAAGCCAGCAGCACCAATTTTCATGGCTTTAAAGCCGGCAGAATTATCTTTTGAACGCCCTTCAACGCCGACAAAACCATCACTACCTGTTTTCTTTTTTGTCAAATAAATATTTAGAGGTTGAATTGACATACCTACAGCGGAAGCAATACCCAATCCGAGTAAGGAACGATTAAGGTTCATACGTTTTAAGGCTTTTAGATAAGCATTAGTATCAATATCTTTGCTTTCTTTAAATGCATTGCCGACCTTTTCATTCACAAAAGTTCTTGAGATATTATAAACGCTATCCAGAATATTAGAAATAGAAGCTGTTTTTTGTTCTTTTCCTAATCTGAAAGAATTTTCTGACCCTGTTGAATGAGTTATAACAGACTGTGCATAAGCCTTCAAGTCTTTTGATATTGTAACAGGAGCGTCTTTTGAATTTAAAACATCACCTAATTTATTAACAACATCTTCAAGTTTGTCCTGCGGGATCTTTTTCCAATCAGAACCTATACGTGTTTCAGCATTTCCAAGAACATCACGTAAATAATCTTTAACCGGCTCCTTATTTCCAGATCTAACCTGCTTATCCCAGGCTTTAGCCAAAAGATCCAGAGTTTCGTCATCAACAAAAAGTTTATGAGCCTTAATTCCATAATTTTTGTTAAGTGCTGAGGCAAGAACTAAGCCAGCAACTGTACCGTAAACACCTACCAGAGAATGGTTAACAGTACCGGAAGCTTCTCTTCTGCCGGTTTCCATACCTGCAGCAGGGCCTCTGTTTACAAAATCTACAGTAGTTCTTGGAATTACCATTGAAGCCAAATCAACGGCATTTGCACCCCAGGCCTGATTTGTGTCCAAAAAACGCAAACCCAATGTTACAGAATCAAAAGCGCCTGTAAATTTCACATTATCCTTTTTGTTTTCCTTATTTTGTTGTAATTGCGGGGTTATATGTTGAATTTTCATAACTGATTTTCTCCTTACGAATTAAAAAATGCTTTAAATGTTGTGTTATCTTTTATCTGCGATGATAAGAAATCATTCTGTGAGGATGATATCTTTGACGTTTCATCCGTCGAATCCGACGAAGGGTTCGTTAAGGATGACGCGTTCGCAGAAGATGAAGAACCAACATTTTTCTCTGCATTCAATTTCGCAAGTTCTTCTGCATGCTTTTTATTAGTTTTCGACCTTGTGTAAATCGGGATAAATACACCTAATGATAATAATGAGAATAATATATTGCCAATCTGACAAATTGTTCTCAAACGTTTATCTTCAACAGTCTTTAATTCATCTGACGATTTTAGTGATGTATGTTTTGCCCAGTGCCAGAATTTCTTAAATAAATTAGCATCTTTATCCGGAGCATCTTTTAACCTGTTTATCAGATGAACACCCTTATCCTTATTTTTATGTTCTAAAAATGTTGCAATCCCCTTGGCAACATAATCTCCAAGAAAATAGAAACTTGAGAATGTTGCAATATCTCGAACGGTAGCCTCTCTTAGTTCATTCTTATCTTCAGAAACACCCATTCTGCTTGCAAATGTAGCTGTAGAAATTATTCTAGCTTGATCCATAGTCGGAAAAATTCCCTTAAACTGGAAAATATTTTTCCAGACCGGTCTATCCATAAACATTGAAAGCCCACATACACCTATCATTGATCCAATTGATATAAATTTTTGGGCAAGCAATTCACTTTTTTCTTTAGGAGATAATTCTTTATGTTGAGAATCCTTACCGAAATCTTTATAGATTGGCGCCCCCTTACGTCCTGACATTTTATATGTAATCCATCTGTTAATAGACTGCATGGAAAGTGCAAGGGGAATAATAACCCCAAGTCCTCCGATACTTTTCCAGTTAACAAGTTTTTTAGCACCGTTAAAATATTTTGTAAGCTTATCAGCATCTGTAATATTTTCTTTTACTACACCTCTAAGTATTTTAACAGTATCTTCGCAAAGGGATTCCAAATTATTTGAGAAGTATCCTTTATCACCTTTAAATTTAATATTTTCTGCTATTAAAGTTTCCTCAACAATATCTTTATAAGCTTTTTTAAAGGCCTTAGAGTTATATTTATCAGACTGAGTAAGGTTAACAAACTCGTTTACTGCATTATGGATGCGTTCATTTCCGATTTTACCTATAAACTTTCCGTTTGTATCACGAGGGATTTTCAAAATTTCTGCAAAATCTTTAGTTTCCTTACCGTCAACACCTACAAGATCACCCAGTTGATTTCTAAAAGTATTGTATATTTTTTCCTGTCTACCAACACCGGATGCCTCATTATAATATTTTTGAATTTTATTAATAGCATCTTCATTTGCCCATGTATTAATAAGGTTTGCCTTTTTAAAACCTCCCATAATAGGACGCTGTAAAAGTGATGCAACACCCATTACGATAAAGCTTGGGATTATACAGTTAACAATAAGCCCTGAGGACTCACGTCTGAAAGCTTCAAAACCTGCGTAGCCGTTCGATTCTTTAGTCTCTACAATAGTGCGCGGAACAATTGCAGTAGACAAATCAAGCACAGAAACATTAACCATGGGCTGTTTTTCACATTGCTGAACAAGCCATATAGCACCGTCAGTCAAACCTCCGTTAAAAGAAGGATTGTTTCCGTTTTTTGCACTATTATTCCCTAGAGGGGTATTCTTTTTATTTACACTTGATAAACTAACTTTTTCTAACATAATATAGTCTGGTTTAAAACTTCACACTTATTATACCAATGACACATTCATATTAAAAGTCGAGCAAAAAAAAAATTGCGTCTTAAAGTAGAATTGTAAAGGAGATATTAAGATGTATTTTTGAATTTTTAATTAAAAATATATAAATTTTAAACAAATTTTTTGAAAAAAACAAAAAAAACTATATGATAAATAATCAAATTATACAAAATTTGTTAAAAATTTTATAAAAGATTTTTGTAAATAATTGTAACAAATACGCTTAATATCTATATTAGTATATCTATAATATATACTAAATAAGCTTTTTTATAAACTCAACAGCATGCTCTCTTGTTATAACATCACCAGAAACTTGAGCTTCATGCAATGCATCCATGATTTCACCGAGTTTTCTTGAAGGCTTAATATTCAATATTTTCATAACATCATCACCGCTTAACAGCTTAGGTAAAGGTTTTAAAGTTTCACGCACTTCAAGATAAAATTTAAGAAGCATATTCAAAAAAGTAATATTTCTCTCAACAATCTCATCTGTGATCTCAGGCCCGCGAGCTGAAAGTCTGTCAGCCTGAGCAAGTATAATTGCATCAATAGAGTTTTTATCCATTTTACGAATATAACGCATCATTATTTTTTCGGTAATTTGAGGAGATGACATAACGTGAGATGGATAAATATGGTATTTGATCATTGAAGAAATGTAATCAATTTGCTTATTTGAAAAGTGCAAATTTTTCAATATTTTTACGGACATTTTTGCGCCAACATCATCATGTTTTATAAATCTGTGTTTACCATCAACGATTGTCCAAGTCGAAAATTTACCTATATCATGCATAAATGCAGCAAGTTTTAAGTGTGCTAGACGGGTAAAGCCGCCGAAATCTATACTGTCAAGATGCTCTTTAACATCACTTTCCGCAGAATTATATAAATTTTGCACCTGCTTAACAGTTTCAACCGAATGATTAAACAAATCAAGATGATGGTGAGAATTTGGCGGGACCTGCTTTAACTCTTTAACAAACGGGAATATTTCTTCTAAAAGCCATGTTTTATTCATATTTTCCAATGCAACATGCGCGTATTCTCCGCCGAATAGTTTTAAAAGCTCGTAATTAATTCTCTCTACCGCTGGCTTATGAATTAAATCCGCATATTTGCATACAGCATTAATAGTCTCAGGAGCAAGCTGAAAACCATAAAGAGCTTGAAATCTGTATACCCTTAGTAATCTGAGAGGATCATCCACAAAATTCAGTTCATTAACATAATTCAGGCACTTATTTTTTATATCCGTCACACCGCCTGAAATATCAATAAGCTCTCCTGTTCTGATATTAACAGCAATAGCGTTTATAGTTAAATCTCTGCGCATCAAATCTTTCTCAATAGAATCTCCAACAGGATTTGTAACATCTATATAATTAACTTTATCCGGAAGGACAAGCCTGTAAATTTTATTTTTTTCATCCAGAGGAACAAAAGTTGCATCAAAAAGTTTTGCAAGCTTCAACGAAAATTCCTTTGCATCTTCATCCATAACAATAATATCTCTGTCCGTACTTCCAAAGCCCATATAGTAATCACGAACAGTACCGCCTACAAGATAAATTTCATTATCAAATTTATCAACTATTTCTGATAAAATTTTATCAGATTTAATTTTTTCTATAACTTTCGAATTCATATATAATATTTCCTAAAGCAACAGTAACTGCCGTATCAGCCTTTAATATAAGATTTCCAAGTGTCAGCATTGGTATTTCATTGGTTTCAAAAAGATCAAATTCTCTTTTTGAAAAGCCGCCTTCGGGACCAATTATAACCACAAGTTTATCGCCTTGCAAAATAGGTCTTTTACAGCAGTATTCATGCAGCGAGAGGCAGGCAAGCCTTTCACAAAAAGCAATGACCCTAAAACCATTATCTTTTAATTTTATAATATTTTGAAGATTAGTCAACCCGTAACATGAGGGAACATAAGCCCTTTCACACTGTTTTGAAGCCTCCAGCATAATTCTTTGCCATTTTGGAATTTTATTTTTGATAACAGACTCGGCAAGAGCACAATTATCAGTATAAACAGGATATACACCATCCGCACCGAGTTCGGTTGCTTTTTCAATAACGTTTGACTGCGCATCACTCCTGAGCGGACTTTGCGCAAGATATAATCTAAAATCAAGCCTTCTATCAGAGTGATAACTATTTTCAACATAAACTATTACTTCCTTATTTGTAATATTCTCAACAACAGTTTCATATTGAATTTGATTTTCGTCAATAAAGAGAAGTTTTTCCCCCTTTTTAGTTCTAAGAGACTTTACAATATGGTTAAAGTTATCTTTGTCAGACACGATAATCCTTTTGTTATTAACATCTCCGGAATTTATAAAAAAATGCGGCATAAGAACTCCTTGTAAATAAATATTACTATAAATAAATTTACAATGATAGCAAAAATTTTAATTTTGAAGTATTATAAAAGTAACAAAGGGGATTTATAATAGTGGAAAATTTACAAAATAATGAAATGACAATAGGTATCCCGCGCGGAATGTCCTTTTATCACAATTATCCGTTTTATTACGGATTTTTTACAGATCTCGGAATTAAGATTGTATTATCAGATGTTACAACAAAACAAACGATGACAAGCGGCTCGGCCCTTGTTGTAACAGAAACATGTCTGCCTATAAAAGTCTATATAGGTCATGTTTTAAACCTAATTGATAAAGGAATTGATAAAATATTTGTTCCATCTATTCAATCGATTGCACCAAAAATTTATAATTGTTCAAAAATACGAGGCTTACCTGATTTAGTCAGAAATGTTGTAAAAAAAGATTTTACCATGATTGAAGCCACACTCGATAAGTCTGAAAAAAATCAGGGATTATACGAATTTTTAAAAGAAATGGCCAAACCGTTTGGAATTACCGATATGGAACGGATAAAAAAGGCTTCCAAAGCCGGGTGGAGAACCTATAATAACTTTCATATAATGTCTAAATCAGGCATGAGTTATAAAAAAGCAATGAATTATGCCCTGCAGGGTAAAGTATTTATTGAAAACCAAACAAAAGAATATCCAATATCAATTGCCTTGATTTCACATGGTTATAATATATTTGATGAAAAAACATCAATGAAAATTTTTGATAAGCTTGAAAAAATGGATGTAAAAGTTTATTCCTCATTACAGCTTTCAAACGAACAGATGGATGACGGAATAAAAGCACTTGGACAGGAAATGTACTGGGCAAATGAACGAGAAATGACGGGAGCTGCAGGACATTACCTTAAAGATATTAAAATTGACGGTTTAATAACATTGACTGCATTCGGCTGCGGGCCTGACTCGTTAATGATTGAACGAATTACCCGTCAGGCAAAACGCTTTAATAAACCGCTTTTAAATTTAACAATTGATGAACAAACAGGTGAGGCCGGATTTATTACACGTCTTGAGGCTTTTGTTGACATGCTTTTCAGAAAAAAACGCGCAAATATTATTAACAATATAGAAATAAACGGAGAAAGTTCTTATATCCCAAATACAAATTATATTGAAACCAAACAATAATAAAAAAAGGGATTAATAAACTATCTGGACATAAACTGTTCTTGTTCTGGCTTTATTATCAAAATCAATTAAAACAATTTGTTGCCATTGACCTAGCTGCAAAGCGCCGTCAATTAATGGCACCATAGTATTATTTCCAATTATTGAAGCACGTACATGGGCATAGCCATTACCATCATGCCATGTTTCATCATGATGATACTCCTCACCTGCAGGAGCAAATTTTTCAAGAGCTTCAGGCAGATCAACAAGAAGTCCGGGTTCAAATTCAATATTAGTAACAGATACGGTACTACCTGCTACGTATACATGGATAACAGCCGATTGAAGCGAATGACTATAAACAGCATGCTTTACCTGTTGAGTGATATCAATTATATCAGTAAACCCCTTAGTATTTACAGTAAATTTATCATTAATTACAGTCATAAAACTAACCTCAATTTATACTAATTTTATTAGTTATAAATCAAAAAAGCAAGTATATGTTTATATATTGTCAGGATTAAAGCGGGCGTCATGTTCGCATAAAGGTTCAAAAGTATAAATTTTTATATCCTTAAAATCCTTTTCACCTTTATTCTTTACAAGAATAGGGAAAGGATCAAATCCACCATTTTGATAAATACCATGCTGATGGCCGTCTTTAAAAAGATCCTGTTTCGCAACTGCAGAAAGTTCACCCTTATCGTAAGCAAAATTATAACGAACTACACTCTCTGTGTCCTGATTGCTCCCGAGTTTATCTTTATATATCGTTCTTTCAAACAGTTTTCCTTTTCTGTAGAAATCCTGATAATGAATTTGATTATTATCAGAAGTTCTAACAAAAAAGTTACGCTCAATTATATCCCTCATAAAAGGTTTATAATTTTCAATAGTAATTTCTTTTGTAAGGAAATGTCTGTTTATTTCATCCGGTTTTTCAGATAGATGTTCAGCATCACCCTTAAACACTCTGTGAACAGTCGTTTTAGATTTTGCATCAAATTTTGAAACAACACGTCTATTAAGATTTCCATCTTTATCAAATATCAAAATATCACGAATAGTATCAACATCATCATTTACCGGAGTAGAATATTGAACTTTAGTACCGCCATTTTTAAGCTTAATAACAAATTTCGAACTCAAGTCCTCAACATCAGATTTTAACTTTGATAAGGTCTTATTTATCAAATTATCAGCTTCATTTATCACAACTGGTTTATTTTCGACAGCAGCCTGCGGCTTACGCCTAAAAATAAAATATGAGACCAGTCCTATAGCAGCCGAACTGCTGATACCAATAGCCAATTTATATGAATTGTCCATTTTTTTCTTATCAGAAGCCCCCTCCTGAACTGATTGGATAACTCCTTGATTATTGCTAAATGTTATACTATTTAAAGGTGAAATTCGCATGCTAATATAAAACCCGAACAAAATATTTTTTGCTACCCGAAAATTTCATCTGAATAGAAAACAAATTCAAGATGACCGATAATTATTGTATCACCGTCTTTAACGCCTTTTTTAGCGAGTTCATCAAAAACGCCCATACCCTTCATTATATTCTGGAAGCGTATAACCTGCTCCGAATTTCTTTCGTCAGTAACGCCTGCAAGCCGTTCTATTTTACCGCCTTCTATAATAAATGTATCTTTTGCAACTTTAAAGATTTCAAAAGCAGTATCATCGTTATTATATGCTCCCAGATCCTCTTCAACAACAATTTCCGGAGATACTTTAGGTATTTCATCAACCTTATTTGCCATAAAATCAAGCAATTTATCAAGATTTTCACCTGTTACAGCAGAAATTTCAAATACATCAGGAGAAACTGCCTTGAACTGTTCAAAAAGTTCCTGTTTTCTATCAGCATCAATTGCATCAACCTTATTTAAAGCCACAATCTGGTAAAGATTTGCGAGGTGTTCCGAATGTTTTTCCAATTCGAGATTAATCTTTTTGTAATTCTCGAACGGGTTTTCCTCGGATGCATCAACTAAATGAACAAGAAATCTGCATCTTTCAACATGGCGTAAAAAATCAAATCCGAGCCCGACGCCTTCAGAAGCACCTTCAATAAGACCTGGAATATCCGCAACAACATACCCGTCACCGGAACGCTTTCTGACAACTCCTAAATTAGGAATTAAAGTTGTAAAAGGATAATCCGCAATTTTAGGTTTAGCAGAACTTATTCTGCTGATAAGTGTCGATTTTCCTGCATTAGGCATTCCAAGCAGACCTACATCAGCAATTAATTTTAATTCCAGGAATAATTCGCGCTCAATAGGAGGCTCTCCCGGTTCACAGAATTGAGGAGCCCTTTTCTGTGCAGTCGCAAAACGTGCGTTACCTCTGCCGCCTCTTCCACCCTTGGCAACAAGAACTTTCTGTTCATGGGTAGTTAAATCAGCAATAATATTACCGGTTTTAATATCTTTTACAACGGTACCGACAGGGACTTTTATAAATAAGTCCTTTGCACAGGCTCCATGCATATTTTTAATTCCTCCGTTTTCTCCAGCTTCTGCCTTGAAAACAGATTTATGCTTAAAGTCCATCAATGTAGACATATTTTCATCCGCGACAAGATACACATCACCGCCTCTACCCCCGTCACCACCGGCAGGCCCGCCTTTATCAACATATTTTTCTCTGCGCCACGCAACCATTCCATTTCCGCCGCGGCCAGATACTACTCTAATTTTACTCTTATCAATAAATTTCATTTTTTATACCAAAACATATTATTCTGAACTTGTTTCAGAATCTCTTTGTACTATAATAATACTACTATGAAAAATATAAAAAATAAATTATTCTCAAAGGAACCTGTAACAATCGGTCCTGAAAGCGGTTACGATAATTACATAATGGCGATAGAATCAAGCTGTGATGAAACAGCCTGCGCAATTGTAAAAAACGGTAGAGAAGTAATTGCCAATGTTGTTGCGTCCCAGATAAAAACTCACGCTCAATTTGGCGGAGTAATACCTGAAATTGCAGCAAGAGAACATCTTGACTCTATTAATATAGTTATAGATGAAGCTTTTAAGCAGGCAAATGAATGTGCAGGAATAAATCCACAAGATATAACAGCATTTGCAGGGACCGCAGGCCCAGGATTAGTCGGCTGTCTGCTTGTAGGGTTGAATGCGGCCAAAACACTTGCTTTGACGTATGATAAACCGTTTATCGGAGTTAATCACCTTAATGCCCACCTTTGCGGTAATTATCTTGATACAGATTTAAAACCTCCATTTATGGCTCTTTTAGTAAGCGGCGGACACACGCAGATTATTGATGTCAAATCATATTCAGAGCAGAAAATAATTGGAGAAACTGTTGATGATGCGGTTGGAGAGGCATATGATAAAGTCGCTAGACTTATAGGGTTACCTTATCCGGGTGGACCAAGGTTAGATAAACTTGCACAAGAAGGAAATCCGCATGCATTTAAACTTCCAGAAGCACGAGTTGACGGTTACAATTTCAGCTTTAGCGGCTTGAAAACTGCTGTGTTAAGACTCGTTAAATCTTTTGACGGGCAAGAAATGCCTGTTAAAGATATTTGCGCAAGCTTTCAGGAAACAGTATCCTCAACCCTTTTGCATAAATTAAAAAAAGCACTTGAAACAAGCGGATACAAACAGGTTGTAATTGCTGGCGGAGTTGCGGCAAATTCAGAAATCAGAAAGAAAATATTTAATCTTGAAAATGAAGGCTACAAAGTTTTTGCCCCGCCGATGAAATATTGTACCGATAATGCTGCGATGGTGGCATCTTGTGCTTACTTTAATACCAACACTTTTGATGATGTAAATACCGAAGTTTTTTCAAGAGTAAATTAAATTGTTTACAATTGTAAATTTTACACTTTAAAGTAGCAAAAAATTTTTTGGACTATATTTATTCTCTATAAAATCTTGGGAATAAAAAACTATACTATGAAACCTTTTTGCGGAAATAAACACATTATTTCCGCATTATTATTGAAAAGAGCAAAAATTTTTTATTACGGTTTTTATAATATTATGTTAAACATTCCACCTCAAAATTATAATTATAAACCGCATTTTACCGGAGGAATTACCAGAAAACTCTGCAGAAATTACTACCATTGCGAGGCAGATGTTGTAGAAGTATTTAACAGACATCCTCAAAAAAATGGGATTGCCGGCGGACTTCCGATAAACTGGATAAAAAAAATTAATCCAGAAATAAAACGAGAAGCCGTAAAGAATATATACAGCCAATTCGCCTGTTTAACAGAAACAGCAAAAACAAATCTTAAGCAGGCATCAGATATGCTTAATACAACCCTGCAAAGATACAAAATATTAACTCCTGGGCAAAGTTACAATATAGAAAAAATTGATGCTTCAGGCGCCTTGTACACTGAAAATGGCTATGTGCTATCAGGCAGCAATGCAGATAGTCTGTTTATTAAAGAATTTGCAGATTTAAGCCAAAAATCTCAAAGACAATATCTCAGAATGACAGAAAGAAACGGAAAATTTGTAGAACTTGCACGCGCCCTGCAAATTAACAATCGGATAAAAGACAGGCATATAATGCATACTTACTGGGGCGATACCCAAAAAGGATACATGGTAAGCGAATATGTAAAACCGTTGAAAGAAAGTAAATCTCCGGTTGAAATAAAAGAATTTTATGACAATGAAAAAGCACTGATAAATGATTTAAATAAAAAATACGGTTTTACATTTGATGAAATAAAAAAATATAATGTAAAAACAGGATATGAATATAAAGATAAATTTTATTCATATCCTGATGATTTAATCATTTATAACTATTTTTCAAATATGCTTGAAAAATACGGTTTGAAGCATCACGATTTGCAATACAATACCGACAATTACATAGTTACAGCAGACAACAAAGGAAATCCGCTGTTAAAACTTATAGATTTTGGCGGAATATCTAAAATTTAAGCTACATTTGCGTATAATTTAGAAAGAATAAATTCTGTAATCTTCTTTTCTAATTCACACCCAAAGTGTCCGTTAATCTCTTTTATGAAATAACACGGACTTGTAACATTAATTTCAATAATCTGCTCATCAATAACATCGAGTCCGACAAGAGGCAACCCCAGTTTATTCAACTCTTTTGCGACAGGAATAAATTTTTCTTTTTCAGCGGGAGTAAGTTCTGCTTTTACAAGATTGCTGTCGCAGTGTTCATTAAATTTAAAATCATCATTTGATGGAAGTTTCTGCACACACACATCAAGGACTTCATCTCCCAGAAACATAACACGTTTATCGCCAAATCTTGCTTTAGGAATATATTTCTGTACCATAATAAGCTTTGTTTGATTTTGCGTCATTGTATTAATAATTACGGCAGTATTTTTATCTCCGTTTTTGAGTGTCATAACCCCGGAGCCGAAACAGCCGTTCAGAGGTTTTAAGACAATTTCATCATGCTTCTTTAAAAATGCTATAATATCTGCTTTGGAAGATGTTACAATATTTTCAGGCATCAAATCAAGGAATTTGACCGTATGCATTTTTTCATTGAAATTGCGAATAGCCTTCGGGTCATTCAGTATCAACGTCTTATTTCTGTCGACAAAGTCAAATATATAAGTAGCGTTTATATAATCCAAATCCACAGGCGGATCCGGTCTAAACATTACTAGAGAAAAATCGTTAATCTTTTTTGTTTTTAATGCCTTATCGTAAAATATATTTCCATTTTTTTCATAAGCTTCATAGCAATGAGCATAAGGAATACCGCTAACCAGAGCCAGATTATTGATAGTTGTAATCCAGACATTTTTATTTTCAAATAAAAGTTCTCTAATCATCCAGAAATTTGTGACAAGATTATTAAACTCAAAATATTTGAGTTCAATTCTGTCTATAACAAATAAAATATCCATTTTTAATCTCCACTTCGCTTTCAGTTTACATCAAGAATAATTCAGGACAATAGAGAAGCGGGCTAATCAACTTTTTCAGGGTTTAAAATTACACAATTAGAATTATTAATCTGAATCAGTTTCATAAATTTTTCTAAATCCGCCTGAATTTCAGGGAAAGTATTGTAATGCATCGGGATTACTGTTTGAGCACCTATCCAGTCTGCAGCAACTGCAGCGTGCTCTGCATCCATTGTATAATGACCGCCTATTGGAAGAAGTGCAATATTAGGTCTGTACAGTTCTTTTATAGTTTTCATCTCAGTGGTTAATGCAGTATCGCCGGCATGATAAATGCGAAGCTTCTCAATATCAAACACAATTCCGGCAGGTTCACCTGCATATCTTCCGTCAGGTAATGAACTTGTATGGAACGCCGGAACAAATACAACTCTGCCCCAATCATAATTAATCCATCCGCCGAAATTTACTGCTTGAACTTTACAGCCCTGTTCTTTACAATATTGAGCGAGTTCAACTATAGCTGTAATTGTTGCATCCTTTTCTTTTGCGATTTCAATAGCCTGTCCGAGATGATCGCCATGTGCATGGGTTAAAAATATATCTGTAATATTAGCTTTACGCCAGTCATATTTAGGGTTAACATCTACATAAGGGTCAACCATAATTGAATTATCCTTTAATTTAAATTCAAACGCGCTATGTCCGATATACTTCAAATCCATAATAAATACTCCTTCTTTTCATTTCAATATAGCAAATTTTATAGTAGAATGCAATTATGCAATATAACTTATTAATGCAAAAATGTATAGAACTTGCAAGGCAAGCAGAAGGGTTAACTTCACCCAATCCTCTTGTAGGATGTGTTGTTCTCGATAAAAACGGAAACGAAATTTCGACAGGCTATCACCATAAATACGGGGATAACCACGCAGAACGGGATGCACTTTTAAAACTTCAAAACGGAGAAGAAAACGAAGGAACACTTATTGTAAATTTAGAACCCTGCTCGCACTACGGAAAAACTCCCCCTTGTGCAGATTTAATAATAGAACGCGGGATAAAAAAAGTTGTTATAGGAATGCGCGATGTAAACCCTATTGTAGCAGGAAACGGAATTAGAAAATTAAAAAATGCAGGGATTGAAGTAATAGAGAACGTTCTTGAAAATGAATGCAAAGCATTAAACGAAATATTTATAAAAAACATGACAAAAAACGAAGTTTTTGTTGCGCTAAAAACCGCCGCAACTCTGGACGGGAAAATTGCGGCTTCAAACGGATCTTCCAAATGGATAACATCTGATAAGGCACGTGAAGAAGTAAAAAAAATAAGAAACCGCTATGATGCAATTTTAACGACATCTTCAACAATTCTTGCCGATAATCCGACAATGGCGCATAGAAAAAAAATTATTCTGGACAGAGAGTTAAAAACAAATCTTGAAGCTCCAATATACAAAGACGGTGAAATTTACTTATTTAACGCAACTCTTGATATGTTTGAAGGCGGAATAAATTTCATAAAAACGCCAGTAAAAGATGAAAGACTTGATTTGAAGTTCATACTAAATAAAGCTTATGAGCTTGGTATAAAAAGCGTTTTAGTCGAAAGCGGCGGACATCTGAACGGAGAAATTTTAAAATACACAGACAAAATTTATCATTTTATCGCACCAAAAATTACAGGCGATAACAGCTCCTTATCCTGCTTTGATTTCAGAAAAATAGACAGTATAAATGACAGCTTTAATTTTAAAATTGCACAAATTGGCACTTTTGAACCCGATATTTTATTAACTTACTATCCTATTTCAAAATAATAAAAAAGTTGTATAATAGATTTTATGAAGAAAAGAGCAACAGCTGCAGGAACATTTTATCCTGCGGGGAAAACTGAATTAGAAAACCTTATAAAAAGTTACGAAATTAAAGAACCCAAATATTATTCAAGAGCTGTAATTGTACCGCATGCAGGATATGCATACTCGGGCATGCTTTCTGCAAACGGGATACAGCGTATAAAAAAAGAGGCAAAAAATGTTTTCATATTCGCACCGGCACATTATGAACGAATTTTTGGTTGTGCAGTCTGCAATTACGATGAATTTGAAACACCGTTAGGAAATATAAAAGTCAATAAAGAATTAACACAGAAAATTGCAGAATTTTGCGACTGTAATACTGCTGACTTCGCATTTGAAAAAGAGCACTCAATAGAAGTTCAACTGCCTTTAATTAAATATTTTTTACCTAATGCACAAATTGTATCTGTTCTATACGGATGCGAAAATTTTAAAAATTTGTGTGAAACTATAGAACACTTCTGGAAAGATGAAGATAACGTTTTCATAATATCAAGCGATTTAAGTCATTTTTATCCCGAAAAAGAGGCTTTTAAAATAGACAATTACACGGCAAAAATGATTGAAGAAAACAATCTGTCAAATTTTGAGCAGGAGCAGGCCTGCGGGGCAGTAGGGATTTGCGGGCTTATTGAATTTGCTAAAAAGAAAAATTTTTCTCTCATAAGAGCCGGGCTCACAAATTCTGCAGCGGCAACAGGTGATTCGTCGCGCGTTGTTGGTTACGGAAGCTGGTTTTTATATGATGGAGAAAAAAATAATTATATAAAAAAATATTACACTGATTTTGTCAAGAAAATTTGTAAAGACAGCATCTTATCCGGGCTGCAGTTAGGACAAACTCAAATAAACAACTATGACTGCGTTTTCGAGGAATACGGAGCTTCATTTGTTACACTTGAACTGGACGGGATTTTACGCGGATGTATCGGTTCAATTATTGCGCATAAACCTCTTATAAAAGATTTAATCCATAATGCGCATGCAGCGGCTTTTTCAGATCCCAGATTTCCTGCTCTTACTCTGAATGAGTACGAAAAAATAACAATAGGTATTTCACTCCTTTCAAAACCTCACAGAATTGAATTTGAAACAGAAGAAGAACTTTTAGAAGAATTAACGCCTGCTGTTGACGGACTGATAATCCGTGACGGGAATTATCAAGCGGTATTTTTACCTGAAGTCTGGGAGCAGCTGCCTGATAAAAATGAATTTTTGGAACAGCTAAAACTCAAAGCAGGATTGCAAAAAGACTATTTTTCAGAAAGTTTTGAAGCCTTTAAATTTAAAACGACAAAAATTTAGCCTACAATATCAATCTTTTTACCATAGTATAACTGATCGCTTATTGCATCTGCGGTTTTATTTGATGACATCCAAATTGCAGCCTGCATAGCAGATTTATGCATTTTCTCCTGATTTAAAGATAATTTTTTTAAATTATTTTTCAGCTCTTTTTGTCTGTCATACTGTTTATGAGCTAAATCGTGCAACATCTCCTTCTGTTCACAAAGCATATCATATATAACAGCCATTTTAGCACTCTCAGATAAAAGGCGAAACTCCTCTTTACCGGACTCAACTTGTTGTGTTGCATAATGTTTTCCAAAATTAACAGAATTTATGTTTTGAATTTTCAAACTTTACCTCCTTAATCAATAACTTTCCCTTCAAAAATTTCCATCACCATATTCACATTATCAGAATGTAATGAATCTGCAATTTTTGAAATACTTTCAGATTTTATTGGTTTCTGCACTTTTTCTTTTAATTCCTGAACTTCGTCTGAAGAAACCTCAGGTTCCATTTGAACAGGCTTCATCACCGGTGATGGTTTAGGCTTTGGAGCTTCTACGTTTTGAGGTGCAGATTGTACAGGCTTTACCTGTACATCATCAGGATGCGGCAGTCTTATAACAACATTTGAATTTTCTTGCGAAAACAAAGTATTCACGGCATCAACAATTGCCTGTTTTTTAGAACCGCTTTGAACCTGATTTAAGAAAATCTCATTTTTCATTGTCAAAACTGTTTCATCAGGCTCAATTTTAACAGGGTTAGCCCATTGTTTCAGTAATGCTCTTGTCGGAGCACTGTGCACATTATCAAGCAGTCTTCCCCATAATACCGAAATATCAGCTCCGTCAGAGTGTTTTGATTTCGGCATAGGAGAAAAATCGTCAGCATCATCATTCTTCTCAACTTTATGCGAAACCACAGCAGGAACAGCTTCTTTAGGTTTATCCTGAGAATTACTAACCTCTTCAGTTTTTTGTAAAACTATATCCGGTTTTGCATGTTCTGTCCTTTGCATTTCAGGCTTCATAACAGGGGCTGGAGCTGTTTTATAAGCAGAAACTTTAACAGGCTGAACATTTCCGCTTTCTAATCTTGCAATTCTATTTTGAAGTTCCAGCAGAGATGTATTTTCAGTTAAATTTGCAAGGTCAATTATCGCAACCTCAAGCCACAGGCGCGGATTATTAGTAAGCTTTAACTCTTTAATATATTCAGAGCATTTATCTATCAGAAAAACAATCTGATGTGTTTCAATATTTTCAGACTGCGCTGTCAGAGCTTTAACCTGTGCATCGTTAGCCTGAGTTAATTCAAACACTATTTCTTTTCTGCAATTTTTAACAATTAGCAGATTTTTCAAATAATCCATCAGATTAGTCAGAATTTGTACAGGCTCATTCCCTGAATTATATATATTTTCTAATTCTTCAATAGCCTCCTGAGGCTTTGAATTAACAATTTTATCAGCAAGCGAATTAAGCGTATCAAAAGAAAGGCGACCGAGAAGATTATTTATATCATCTGTTGAAATAGCCTCATCACCGTCAAGAACACTTAACTGATCAAGCAGGGCAATACTGTCGCGCATTCCGCCAGCAGAATTTTTCGCAATTGTAAAAAGTGCATCATCGGTAATATTAATCTTTTCGTTATCAGCAATATATCTCAGATGTTTTACAATGTCATCTGTTGTAATACGCTTAAAATCAAACCTCTGGCAGCGGCTTTTTATCGTATCAAGGACCTTATGAACTTCTGTTGTAGCAAGTATAAAAATAACATTTTTCGGAGGTTCTTCAAGAGTTTTCAATAAGGCATTAAATGCAGTAGTAGACAACATATGAACTTCATCTATAATATAAATCTTATACCTGCTGTTAACAGGAGCATACATAACCTTTTCCAGAATATTTTGAGCGTCTTCAACTTTTCTGTTACTTGCAGCATCAATTTCTATAACATCCATTTGAGTTGAATTTGTAATATCAATACAATTTTCACAAACTCCGCAAGGGGCTATTGTCGGTCCTTCCTTACAATTTAACGATTTCGCAAATATACGGGCAGTTGAAGTTTTTCCAGTACCTCTAGGTCCCGTAAAAAGATAAGCATGAGAAATTTTATTAAGTTCAATCGCATTTTTTAAAGCTTTTTTAATATGTTCCTGCCCGACAACTTCCTCTAATTTTTGCGGACGGTATTTTCTGTATAAAGGTATATATTTTTCATTCATGGTAAAATTATAACAAGATAACAGCGAAAAGGAAAACATTATGAAGATAATTAAACCTGCATTGCTAAAGGATGGTGACACAATCGGAATTCTCGCAACTTCCGGAGCTATGGAAGATGATACAAACCTGAAACGTGCCGTTACATTCTTTGAAAACAAAGGCTACAAGGTTAAATTATCCGATAATGTTTATTCAAAAAACAGATATCTTGCAGGTAGCGACAGTGAAAGACTTGACGCGCTTCATAAAATGTTTTCAGACAAATCAGTAAATGCGATAATCTGCCTGAGAGGCGGTTACGGAGCAATAAGACTTATTAATAAAATCGACTATGATTTAATCCGCCAAAATCCTAAAATTTTCTGCGGCTACTCTGATATTACAGCACTTAATGTAATGTTTCTAAAACGTGCAGGACTTGCCAGTTTTTCAGGGCCGATGATTTTAAGCGACTTTGGAGAGGAAAATTTATGCGAATATACAATCAATAAATTTTTTGAAACAGTAACGACCGGCAAATTTGATTATGAAGGGACTTTCTGGGGCGGGAATCTGTCAACACTTGTTTCACTTTGCGGTTTGGATTTTATTCCGGATTTTAAATTTACACTGTTTTTGGAAGATTTAAATGAACCGCCTTACAAAATAGATAAAATGGTTACGCAGCTTTTCAATATAGACAAAATCCGCAAAAATACTAAAGCAATAGCAATCGGAGATTTTTTAGGTGTTGACGACATTTATTATATCTTTGAAGATTTAGGATTACCGTTGATAAAGAATTTCCCTGCATCACATTCTGCGAAAAAAGCAACTATTCCATACTGCTTTATGAATAATTAATTTTATATTAATTATATATTCCCGCAAAAGTTTTTGATATAAAATATAATTATGTGTGAGATAAATAAGGATAAAGACTATGTGGGATTACTCAGATAAAGTTATAGATCATTACAGAAACCCGAGAAATGTGGGGAAAATTGATAACGCCGATGCAATCGGAGAAGCAGGTTCATTAGCCTGCGGCGATTCATTAAAAATATATTTAAAAATTAATAACGGAATTGTAACTGATGCTAAATTTCAGACTTTCGGATGCGGTTCTGCCGTTGCAAGTTCGAGCATTTTAACTGAAATGATTATCGGGAAAACGATTGAAGAAGTAAAAAAAATTACAAACAAAGATATTGCAGACCAATTAGGCGGACTTCCTCCGGAAAAAATGCATTGTTCGGTTATGGGCTATGAAGCATTGGAAGATGCATTAAAAAATTATGACGATTATACCGACCTTGACGACATCAGAAATGAAGAAGAAGCAAATAAGCAGCGTGAAAAAATTGTATGCAACTGCTTTGGAATTACTGAAAATGTAATCTGGGATGCAATAAAAATGAACGGATTGAAAACCGTTGAAGAAATTACAAATTATACAAAAGCCGGCGGTGCCTGCGGGAAATGCAAAGGTTTAATTCAAGATATTATCAACACCTACTATAAAAAAGAAGAGCAGGAAGAAAAAACAGCTTCAACGCTAAGCCCCGCTCAAAAGATTTTGAAGATTAACAATGTTATTGAAAACCAAATTTCGCCGGAACTGAGAAAAGACGGCGGCGATATCACACTGGTTGATATAGACGGAAATAAGGTTATGGTAAAACTTCGCGGAAAATGTTCCGGCTGCAAAAACTCCCATCTGACTCTTAAAGCTTTTGTTGAAACAACGCTTAGAGATACAGTAGATAAAAATATTGAAGTTGTAGAGGTATAAAAAATGAATTTAATATATTTGGATAACAATGCCACCACAAAGGTTGACCCGCAGGTATTGGAAGCTATGCTTCCATATTTGCAGGATGAATACGCAAACCCCTCAAGCGTTTATGATTTTGCGAAACGCTCCAATCACGCAGTAAGAGAAGCACGCGGAGTTATGAAAGACTTCTTTAACGCAAAAGATGAAAAAGAAATTTTGTTTACTTCATGTGGATCTGAAAGTGCAAACACTGCAATTCGCGGTGTCTTAAATATGAACAAAAATAAAAGACATATAATAACAACAAAAGTAGAACATCCATGCGTTTTAAATTTATATCAAACACTGGAAAAAGAAGGCTACAACGTTGATTATATAGGGGTAAATTCAAACGGGGAACTTGATTTAGCTCAATTAGAAGAAGCTATAAATGATGATACCGCACTTGTTTCAATAATGTATGCCAACAACGAAACCGGTGTAATTTTCCCGATTGAAAAAATATCTGAAATTATCAAATCAAAAAATAAAGAAACAAAATTCTTTGTGGACGCAGTTCAGGTATCAGGCAAAATCCCAATTGATGTTCAAGCACTAGGCGTTGATTTAATGGGAATTTCAGGTCATAAATTTCACGCCCCCAAAGGTATCGGTGCACTTTATGTAAATTCAAAAACATTAATAACACCTTTAATCATCGGCGGTCATCAGGAACGCGGGAAACGTGCAGGAACTGAAAACGTTCCTTACATTGCCGGAATTGCAAAAGCTGCAGAACTGGCTCAAGATCATTTGAAATATGAGGCAACAGAAGTTAAAAGACTTCGTGATAAACTTGAAAAAAATATCGTTAAAAATGTATTTAATGCAAGATTAAACACAGGAGTAGTAAACAGAGTTCCGAATACTACAAATATAGGCTTTGAATACATTGAAGGCGAACTTATTCTTCTTCATTTGAGCGACTTAGGAATTTGTGCAAGTTCCGGCAGTGCCTGCACATCAGGCTCACTTGAACCGTCGCACGTATTAAGAGCGATGAATGTTCCATTCACAGCAATCCATGGAAGCATAAGATTTTCTTTAAGCAAATTCACAACAGAAGCTGAAATTGATTACGTATGTGAAAAAATGCCGGGAATAATCGAAAAATTAACTAATTTATCGCCATTCCAAGATGAACTTGAGGCATTGAAAAGATTAAGACATTAATCTTAAAATTAATACTTTTATACAATTTCAAAAAAATCGTAGTGCTCAGGTACTACGATTTTTTGTGTAAATAAAAACTTTTTCAAATCACAACTCTGTTGAATAGTTTTCTGTGACGTTCACCCTTATCCTGTCTTTAAGGAGTTTATTGGTTATGAAAAAAGTAATAATTATTTTAAGCATAATACTCAGCATTAACGCTTGCGCTAGCGCAAGTCAGTATTCATCCATACTTGATAATATAGAAAATTCTTTATACGGTTTTACATATACAACAGCAGATGATGCTTCAAGACTTTCAAGGATAGAAGAAAGCGTATACGGACAAAGCAAACCTGATAAATCTGTTAATGAACGTATTGCATCTTTGAAAAAGGATATTTCTGCAGAACAAATAGGACAAGAAATTACTCCAAAAGAAGATACATTTGCAGAAGAAGATGACTACAGAGAAACCATTGCAGAAGAAAAAATGCCTCCTGCCGGTGCCAATGTAGATTATCCATCCATAAACGAACTTGAGAAAAAAGTATTTAAACAAGAATTTAAAAATAAAGACCTGAACAGCAGGCTTGCAAATCTTGAAAAACAAACTCTCGGACAGACCTTTGAAACAGATGCATTCTCATCACGTGTGGAAAGATTGCAGGCAAAAATTAAACCTGAATCACTTATGGATAATCAAATAGCACAGTCCGCAAATGATTATTACACAGATGAAGCCATACCGCTTGACAAAAATTACAGTCTGAGCGGATACGAGCCGCCGGAATTTGACTATGATGCATATAATGCAAGAAACAGCAAACCTGTGAAGGTTAATCTTGCATCTGTAGAAAAATCTATATTTAAACAATCATTTAATAATGATGATATAAATAACAGATTATCACGGCTTGAATCCACAATGTTTGGCACAACATTCGATGCTGATACGCAGGAGGATCGTTTGAGACGTATCTCAAGTGCTTACAAGGCACAAAAAACTGCAAGCAGGTATGACTCAAACAAGTTTTCCCAGAACATGGCAACAGCAATGCAGATTGGTACAATCTTACTGATGATTTTAGCCTGTGTCCTCTAGAAAACTAGCTATTTATTTTTAAACAGATTTTTAAAGCCCTCAACAGCATCTTTCATCTGTTGCTGGGCTTCTTGAGCCTGCTCCTTCTGTTCCTGCTTTCTTGTATTATATTCATCAACTTTCTGCTGAACAGCTTCTTGAACTGCCTTTTTCGTTTCTTGAACCTGTTCTTTCACTGTTGTTTTTTCAATTGCAGATGTATCGCAGACAGAAAGCCATTTGAAAGATTTTACAGAACTTTTACTTTCAACACCTCCGTTAAAAGTAACTTTAAAATCTTTATAGTTTGTATTTCCTGAAGAAAGCGGCGGGATTGATGAAATCTTTTCATTTTTCGGATCAGAGGTTAATGCATTAATAAGATTTCCAGTCAAAGCCCCGAATTTAGGGATATAAGACGTTAATTTAGTAACCGATAAATCTCCGAGAGGTCCGAGAAGCGAAACAACTTCTGCAGAAATTCTACCTAACACAGTAACATTTGCAGTTGCATTTAAAAGGTTATAACGTCCTGTAATATAATAGGCCATAGAAGGTCCTGATGTTGTTACAGGATTAAGATTAGCCCAGCCGTTTGAAAACGTAAGATTTCCATTAATAGTTTTGAATTCTGCTGTATTTTTAATTACAGGCAGAGAAGAAACAGAATTAACAGCTGCTTTGATTATGATGTTTGATTGCAAATTTTGAGCAAAAAGGAAGTTCTCAAATCTTCCGATATTACCAAGAGTACCGTCAGAAATATCAAAAGATACGTTTCCTTTAAGGTTCTTCATCATTTCTTTATCAGTCGTACCGCTTAAAGTCACATTTGCTTTGAAATTTAACTTTCCAGATAAAGCATTTTTAAGTCCCGCAGCACCGGCAATTGCTTTTTCAGCGTCCATGCCTGCACCTTTAAAATCGACACCGATATGACCGTTTGCAATATTATATGAAATATTACCGTCAATTTTGCCGTCAAAAGCATCGCCTTTAAGGTTTTTAAGATAAAAAACATTGTTTGTAAGATTAAAATCAGATGATAAATTTTCAGCGATAATACCGCCGGAAACAAACTTTTTCAGCGTACCTTTACCACTTGCAATAACACCGTCAAGACTAACTTTCATATCATCCATTGTCAAGAGCATATCGGGAATTTTTATTGACGGTATAATAATATCTCCTTTAAGATAAGGTTTTAATACGGTACCTGTAATGCTAATATTCCCATTTGCGGTGATTGAAGATTTTTTTAGTCCGGGAATTTCAAAAGAAATATTGTTGGGAATGCTGACAACTAAATCCAAGTTCTGAGCAGTGTATAAATCTTTAACAGCACCTTTCAGATACAAAGCACCCGAACCATTTGCATCTTTAGCTGCAATATCAAGGCCTATATTTTGTTTCAAGTAATCAGAGACAACCCCAGAAATATTAATACGTGCATTGTTGTATAAAAGATATGCACTATCTATAGTAATATCTTTTTCTCCCAGAGTAATTTTAGCAGCCGGAAGCGACAGTGAAGCCATTGGATTAACAATTTTCACATCCGATATATTGATATTTCCTGATGCTGCTTTTCCATCCGTTGTCAACTCTAAAACAGATTTCGGAGCTTTCAAAGAAGTATTTGACGGAATATTTTTTACATCCACGTTGTCTGCACTGATATTAATCTGTGGGATTATTTTATCAAGCTTTCCTTTAATAAGAATATTAGCAGTAATAGTGCCGTTGTTTATAGAGTTTTCTTTAAGAATAGCCATCTGCCCGACAGCAAGCAAAAGACTCTTTAATTGAAGTTTATTTGCAATGATACTTAAATCTGCCTGTGCCTCCTGCGTTATTGAACCTTTTATAGTCAGAGGCTGATTTAATATAGTTAATCCCGCATTTTTAATATCAATCATATTATTTGATAAATCAATATCAGCATTTATATTTTTTATTGCAATATTATAAAGCTTATAAGCAAGAGAAGCTGATGGAACTTTTATATACCCTGAAGATTCAACTTTTTTCAAGTCAGATTTAATACTAAAATCTGCATCAATTCCACCTGTAGCGCTTAATGTATCAAGGTCATGATAATCAAAGGATTTTGCAATACTGTCTACCATATCTATAATACTTTTAAAGTGTGCATTAGATTTACAATTCAAATCAATTTTAGGATGTTTTCCAGTTTTAAAGTTCCCGACCAGTTCTGTTAATTCCTTATCTGCTGTATACAATTTTGTATACATATCTATTGTATTTCCTTTAAATGTTAAATCTATATTACTTGGCGGGAGTTTCTTCCCGTCAACAGCAACACCCATGTTAGAAACATTTGCAGTTCCTTCAAAATGCATATCCTCAAATGTGCCTTTTGTTTTTATATCTGCTGTCAAATCAGCAGTCAACTGATTATCATGAATTGCTTTAAATATATCAATAGGATTTATCACCGGAGTTTCTTGCTTTTCAACAGTTTCTTCCGTTTGAGGAGCGAAAACAATATCATTAAGGTTAATATCAGGCATAACTCTGTTTAGAAGATTTACATTATAATTAAATTGAACATTATCCTGAAGCATTAGCTTACCATCAGCAGATATCTTAATCTTTTTATTCAAAATAAAATCACTTATTGAAAAATTGTTTCCATATATGGAATAAGTCTTGTCTGTAGGAATATCTATAAACGAAATATTATAATTATTAACAATTATATTCGGCAGATGATTTGACAATTTAAACCCGAAAGGCAAAGAAGTCATAGTCGGCTTTTCATTAGTAGCTTTTTCACCCTCGTCAGACTTAACCAGATAATCCTCTAATAAAAATTTACCATCTTTTTTTATTTTTAAATTGGCATTAATATTATCTGCACCTACCATGTCAATTTCAATTTTTCTGGCAAGAATAGGCACTATAGACAATTTGCCTTGAACATTATCTGCAGTAAAGAAGGTTTCACCAGTCGGCAGGCTTGCTTCAATATGTCCAACCCCTGCACCGACTGTTAATTTCGGAGTGGTTAATATCCTTATATTTTCTAATTTCACCTTAAGCCCGCAGGCATCCTCAATAGCTTTTGAAACAGTTTCGCTGTAAGAATTTACGACGCTTGTGAGAAAAAACGGAATAATAAAAAACAATGCGTACAATACAATTAAAACAACTGCAATAGTAATTCCTGCATATTTAAAAAATTTATTCATAACCACATCCCTCTTTTACCCGGAAATTATAACACAAGAAAATTATTTTTTCTTCTTTTCAGGATAACAATTCCACTTTATGTTTTTATTCTTTCTAAACCATGTAAGCTGGCGTTTTGCATAATTTCTTGTGTTTTGTTTTAATTTATCTTTTGCCTCTTCTAATGTCAATTCACCATCAAGATAAGATATAATTTCCTTGTATCCGATTGTATCTGTAATATTTGGAATTCTTCCGTGTCTTGCGAGAAGAGTTTCTGTTTCTTCAATAAGTCCGCGCTCAACCATCAAATCAACACGCTTATTTATCCTGTCATAAAGTTCTTCTCTTGGAAAATTTAATCCAATCCATTCAATATCATATTCATTATCCTTTTTACCGCGAGCTTGATTAAGGGGTAAGCCCGTAAGTTTTACAATTTCAATATATCGGATAAGCTTCTTTTTATCATTTCTCTCAACAGAACTTAGCGCATCCTTGTCTAATTCGTATAAAATATTAAATAATTCATCATTGCTCAATTTTGAGAGTTCATCTCTTAATGCATAATCTGGCTCAACATCAGGTAAATCATAATTTTCTAATAAAATTCTAAAATACAGCCCCGTACCGCCTGCAACAATAGGAATTTTCCCACTTGATAAAACATCATTAATATGCATTTTTGCCTGCTTTGCATAAAGTCCGGCTGAATAATTAACCTCAGGTTCCACAATATCAATCATATAATGAGGAATACATCCCATCTCTTCCACAGAAGGCTTTGCAGTGCCAATATCCATTCCTTTGTAAACAAGTCTTGAATCAGCAGAAATAATTTCTCCGCCAATATTTTTGGCAAGTTCAACGGCATAAGCAGTCTTACCGCTTGCAGTAGCACCAACAACAGCTATAACTTTATTCTTTTTCAGCGTCATCTTTTACAATTCCATTGTCAATATACTTCTTATCATAATATAAGAATATAAGAACAACAAAATAAACTGAAAAATAAAACAGCACAATACTCATTACAATATATGCCAACGGATTGAATGCTGCAAAAGTGTTTATAAACATTAACGCAAATCCCATAAACCATAAAGCGAGAAACAGTCTTACTGTTGTATAAAAGTCTTTAAAAAGTTTAACAAGTGAACACCACAAAGCTGTAAAAGGGTTTGTGGACATATAAATTATTTCGGGAATCCATAACATCAAAAGATACATAATAACTGATGTCACAGACATAAACAGCAAGCTCCATTTACCGAAAAAGACTATCTGCTCGGGAGTTAAACTGTCAATAAAAGCAGACATTCCCTGATTTGTAGCTATTGAAGGATCAATCGTCATTTCCTGCAGATGCTGCATTGAAACACTGTCTAAACCACCGATAATTTTTACCCCCATAAGATAAACAATAGGAGTTGCAATTATCTGAATTATTAGAAAAATCAGGTATACACCAACAAAAGATAAAAAGAATTTGCCTATCCCCTCAGGAATAGATTTAAACAGGTTTAAAGTCGCTCTTGCTCTATCCTCATCAAGAACAAATACCTTTTTAGAAAGTTTTATTGCCTCTTCTACCATATAAAACCAGCCGGAACAAAATACTCCGAACATAAATAATATTGTTATGGAAGCAAGAATAAATTTTGGTGTTGTATCAACAGTATACTTTGAATATAAAGAATACAAATCCAAAACTTTTACAAAAACTATTAATGGTATTGTTAAAATAATATTATAATTTGTAATTCTGGTGGCTTCTTTAAATAATTCGCGCATAATATATTATGACCTCAAAGTTAAATTATATTTTATAACCAATTTAATTAATTATTTCTACCGGTTTTTCATCAACATTAGTTTTTGTCAATTTCCGTTTTCGTCTTCTCATAAGATCTACAAAAGCCTCAAGTCTTGTCAAATATCCTGCTTTTCCGGTTTGTTCATCCATAATCAAAGGTAAAATAGGAATATCACAATTTTCTCTCATCGCAGGAAAAATATTCTGCGACATAATCTCAGGCATACATGTAAACGGACTTATGTGAATAATACCATCAATCCCACGTTCATCAGCATATGCGACATCAGATACACATTCAAGCGAATCTCCGCCGATATCACGCATTAAGTAAGGCTTTGCCATTCTGTAAGCTCTTTGAAGATGAGTTTCTCCTTTTCTAAATACTTTAGGTATAATAGCATCTTTCAAGAAACTGCTTATTGTAAGGCTTCTTCTGGTTTGTACACCCATTTTGCCAAGTTCTCTGGTTATATTCTGGTTCGAGAATTGATCGCAGACCAGATAAATTTCACCCGTTAAATCAACATGTAAAATCTCCTTATTTGGATCAATTTTAGTTTTTTTCATTTCGTCAAAAGCCAATTTTTTAGCCTTTTTAAGATTTCTTGTACTGTCTGCTTCTTTTATATAATTTAAAGCTTTATTATAATTTTTTTCAGCATCACCAAAGTGAATTTCTCTGGCTCTGTAATATGATAAAGCATTCTCTAAATCATCTAGAACAAACATTTTTCTGATAGCAATATTAATAGCTCTTGCAAACAAAATCGGATCATTTTTCCCGCTTATTTTTTTAAGGAAATCATACATACCTTTTAATCCGTCATATAACGTAAGTTCAATATATTTGGCATTATATCCCAGATCTGTAAGTGCATTATGAATACAATTCCCATATTCTCCAAGCCTACAGCAGCCCGGTGAAGAAATCATTGCAACATAATCCGTTCCTCCCTCAATTGCCTCAATAAAGTTACCGAGAATTAATTTATAAGGCAAACAAATTGCTTCGGGAGAGTGTTTTGTACCCAGAGATAATGTTTTTTTACTTGTATACGGCGGAATAAAAGGTTCAACGCCAATTTTTTTAAGGGCCGCCGCCCAGGCAATATATACTGTTCCCATATGGGGAAATGCTACTTTTAGTTTTTTATTTTCTTTACTCATAGTTAATATCTCTTTTGTTTTTTATTGTTTGAAATTTAAATCAGGATGACGCGCAGCAAGCGTTTCGTCCAAACGTTTCACCGGCGTTGAATGAGGTGCCGAAATCAGTTTTTCAGGATTATCTTTTGCTTCTTCCGCGATTTTCAGCATTACATCAACAAAGTTGTCAAGAACTTCTTTTGTTTCCGACTCTGTAGGTTCAATCATTATAGCTTCATGAACAATTAAAGGGAAATAAACCGTCGGCGGATGAGTATTTTCATCCATTAAAGCTTTAGCAATATTTAATGTAGATACACCATTTTCATGTTTTTGCTTTTCTCCTGAAAGAACAAATTCATGCATACATGGCTCATCATACGGAAGCAAATATGCCTTCTTTAATTTTTCTTTAAGGTAATTAGCGTTCAAGACAGCATTTTCACTGGCTTCTTTAAGGTTATCGCCCATCATAAGTATATATGCATAAGCTTTTACCAGAACTCCGAAATTACCATAAAAACCTTTTACGCTGCCAATAGTATGTTTAATATTATAATTTCTAAAATATTTATCCCCGTCAAAATCTATAACCGGCGAAGGCAAAAATTCTTTTAATTCTTCTACAACTCCAACAGGTCCTGCTCCCGGTCCGCCTCCGCCATGAGGAGTAGAAAATGTTTTATGCAGATTTAAATGCACTACATCAAATCCCATTAATTTAGGATTTGTATAACCCATAATTGCGTTGAAATTTGCGCCGTCGTAGTATAAAAGAGAACCGTTATCATGCATTAATTTGGAAATTTCAAGAACATTTTCTTCAAATATACCTAATGTATTAGGGTTAGTCATCATAATTGCAGCGACATCAGAATCAAGAAGTTTTTTCAATTCTTCAATATCAACCTGCCCCTTTTCGTTCGATTTGACAGGGACAATATCAAAACCGCAAAGATGAGCGCTTGCAGGATTAGTGCCGTGAGCAGAGTCCGGAATTATAACCTTTTTACGTTTATCACCTTTAACTTCAAAATATTTTTTTATAATCATCATACCGGTAAGTTCGCCATGAGCACCTGCTGCCGGCTGTAAAGTAACGGCATCCATACCGGTAACTTTTTTCAAAGCTTCCTGAAGCTTAAACATCAACTCAAGAGCTCCCTGACAATCCGCATCATCAGTTAAAGGATGTAAATTTGAAAAACCTTCAAGAGATGCCAGAAGCTCATTTACTTTGGGATTATATTTCATTGTACAGGAACCGAGGGGGTAAAAACCTTTTTCAATACAAAAATTTCTGTCAGAAAGTTCCTTATAATGACGCATTGCATCAAGTTCCCCGACATGAGGCAGACCGATGTCACCATGCCTTATAAAATCACTTCCAAGGAAACTCAAATCTTCTTTTTCATCTGTTAAAGTTATCCCTGAAATTCCGTTGCTTTTTTCAAATATAGTTTTCACTAAATAATCCCCTGTCGTTTTAAGTCCCTTTTGATTTTATCTAAACCCGATTGAATAATACGAGAAATTCTTGACTGGGAAATATTAAACTCTTCAGCAATTTCTCTTAATTTTTTTTCTTTAAAAAACTTATACTCAATCAGCTCTCTTTCCCTCTGCGGGAGCTTTTTCATAGATTCCAAAATTTCATTTTTCAATTCAGAAAGTTCAATACATTCTTCAGGCGATTTATCCTCAGCCTTAATTTGTGTGGGAACTTCTGCATCCTGCATCTCATCAATAGAAAGAATAGTTTTATAAACTTCCTCTCTCAGATTGCCGTTTTCTTCATCAAACTGCTGTTTTTTATTTTTTAAAGAGTACCATTTATAACGTCGTCTGACCTCATTTCTTATAGCCCATTTAATAGCAGTCGAAAGATAAGTATTATTGAAATTTTCAGGGGAATGATTTTTAAATAAAATATATAACGTATGATTACCTATATTTACAAGTTCCGGAAGTTCTATCAAATGCGATGTAGAAAATTTCTGGTATTCTACCTTCGCAATTGTTTCAACTAAATCCTTATAATCCCTTAGATTGATCTTTGATTGAATTTTCTGATTTGGAACCATGACTATAACACTTTTCCTATAAAAAACATTTCCCTAAACACATCATAACAGAAAAAAATATAGAATACCAGACAATGTAATTTTCCTTAACATAAATTATATTAACTAAAAATAAGGAGAAAATAAACATGAAAATACTATTTTGTACAGACGGCTCTAAAATAAGCTTTAATGCACTGAATAATATGTCTGGATGGATCAAAGATGCAGAAATAGACACAATTTGTGTAATTGACTGGAGTTTTCTGCCTGACGAGATAAGTATAGAAGAAGAAAATTTTACATACTCATGTGCAAATGTTGCAGATACAATCCTTGATTATGCACAAGAAGAAATACAAAAATTGGGAATGAAACCCAAAAGACGTATAAAAAGCTGCGGGGCTGCAATAGAAAGTATTCTGGAACAAACAGAACAACAAGATTATGATCTGATACTTATGGGCTCACACGGTAAAAAAGGGTTACAAAAATGGCTTGGTTCAGTATCACAAGAAATTATTAACAGCAGCAAAATATCTGACTACGTTGCTAAAGAAAAAAATAACAAAAAAAAGTTACTGTTAACAACAGACGGCACAATATGTTCAATGGAAATAATAGAACAAATTATCCCGGAAATAAATCTGGATAACAAAGAAATTCATATATGCATGGTAAATGAAGACCCAAACTTACTTTTTCTCGACGGGACATTAGATACAAACTGGCTTCTTGATATACAGCGTCAACAACAAATATACGCCGCCAGAGCCATCGAAGATATAAGAAACATGCTTATAAAGCACAATATTGAAATAAAGGAAACAGCAATATTAACAGGTATACCGGCACAAAAAATTATTGATTATTCAAGGAATAATAATATAGATTTAATAGTACTCGGATCTCGAAATAAATCAAAACTCGATCGTTTTTTAACAGGCTCAGTAAGCAAACGCGTCTTGGAAAATGTTGTAAGCGATATCTGGCTTATAAGATGTAAAAATTAATAATCCATTTCCCAATTATTATTCAACAGCAAACCAAAACATCCCTTTGCATCAGCCCTTGATGCACACGTTGCCCCGATAGTAGTCCTTACATCCTGCGGATTAGTCTTACCTGATCCGCAACCGGTACCGGCAGTCTTGCAAGTAGGCGGTACTCCATCCTCATCGATTGACCCGTCATTATAATAAGTGACAAAAAATAGATCACGTCCTGCAATATTAGGACCTTTTTTACCATTTATATCAATTGTTATATGTCCGTAAGTTGTATGATATTTTGAATTTTCAACACACACAGAAGCTCCGTTTGCCAAAACAAAACAAGGTGCATTAGCTGCTCCAGGCCAATAACTTGCATTTGTAAGTGCTGTACCATTCATATTTTTATATGCGTCATCAGAAAAACAATCAGTAAAAGTAGTGCAAGACTGCACTACTCTAAAATAAGATTTCATAAAATTGGTTACTTCAGCAGATGAAATTAAACCTGCCTCATGCAAATTTAGTGCATTTTTGTCATTTATATATTGTAAAAATGCCTGCTGAAATAAATTATATACTTGATGAAGCTGTGTTGCATAAGTTTTTCTCTGATGATTCTGCATCAAAGTCGGCACTGTCATTGCTGATACAACACCAATAATTCCTAAAGTTACAAGAACCTCAGCCAAAGTGAACGCAAATATTTTTTTCATACCAAAATCTCCAGATTATTTATATTTAATTATACCATATTAAACTGAATTTATCAATATAACTGATAATGACTATTTAACTTTTTTAAGAATGTTATACTCCTTGACCCTGATTAGAAATAATGCAATAATTAGTCTATGTTTAAATATTATGGGAAATATGCTCCATATTTATTTTTATTGCCTGCCGCAATAGTACTTGTGATATTCTTTTTCATTCCGTTTTTTCAAACGTTTCTTTTAAGTTTTATGGACTATTCGCACAATATTTATAAACCTGAATTTGTAGGATTTCAAAATTATATAAACTTATTTCACAATCCGGTTTTTTATAAAGTTTTGTGGAATACATTTATTTATCTTTTTATTGCTGTCCCTATTCTGGCAATATTCCCGCTGTTTCTGGCAGTACTTATTAATCAAAAAATCAGAGGAGTAACTTTATACAAAATCCTTATTTATCTTCCAGTAATTGTATCAATAGTTGTTGCAGCAATAGCGTTTAAGTGGCTTTATGCTGATCAGGGAATATTGAATTATATTGTTACGAGATTTGGAATGAAACCGGTAGGCTGGCTTACAGATCCCGATTTTGCATTGTACTCCGTAATCATTGTAACTATATGGAAGGGAATCGGATATTATATGATAATTTATCTTGCGGCATTAATGAGCGTACCCAAAGAGCTCTATGAAGCCTGCGATATTGACGGAGCGAATTTTCTTACAAAGCATTTAACAGTCACAATTCCGCATATAATGCCTACAATTGCACTTGTAACAACAATTAGTGCAATCTCAGCTATGAAAGTTTTTGCAGAGATTTATGTAATGACCAAAGGCGGTCCTTTAAATTCCAGCAAAACAATTGTTTATTATATATATGAAAGAGCATTTGAAAATCTTGATTTAGGATTTGCATCAGCAATGTCCGTCATACTGCTCATAATCGTTATGATATTTTCACTAATTAATATATTTTGCTTTGAAAAACATAAGTACCAAATTTAACGGGGAGATTTAAAGATTGAAAAGCATAAAAATAAAAAACATATATACTCATATAATCTTGATAACAATTTCGCTTCTGTCAATTTTCCCTTTTATATGGCTTATTTCAACATCACTAAAGGGAAACAGTGAAAATATTTTTGCATACCCGCCGCAGATAATCCCGTCTGATTTTACATGGGCAAACTACAGCGGTGTATGGAATAAGGTTGATTTTATAGGCTATTTCATAAATAGCATGATTGTTGCCGGAGGAACTGTTATACTTAACCTTATACTTTCTGCTATGGCAGGTTATCCGCTTGCCAGAATGGAATTTAAAGGAAAGAAAGTTACTTTTTTTGCAGTTTTATCAACAATTATGATACCGTTTCAGGCAATAATGCTTCCTGTGTACCTCATAACACTAAAACTTCATCTTGTTGACAGTATAAATAATTTTATGGGATTTATGGGATTAATAATGCCGTTTGCGGTTAACGCATTCGGAATATTCCTTATGCGTCAAGCATTTCTCGGAATTCCAAAAGAAATGGAAGAAGCGGCTATTGTTGACGGATGCAATGTATGGCAATTGTTCTGGAAAGTTCTTATGCCCATGGTAAAGCCGTCTCTTGCAGTACTTGCGATATTCACATTTATAGGTTCTTGGGGCGAATTTTTGTGGCCGAGCATTGTTTTAACTAAAGAGACAATGTACACACTCCCTGTAGGTGTAAATAACTTACAGGGAATGTTCAGTTCTAACTGGAGATTTATTGCTGCGGGATCAATTCTTGCAACAATTCCAATTTTAATATTTTTTCTCGCAATGCAGAGATATTTCATTTCTGGAGAAAATGAAGGCGCCGTTAAAGGATAAAAAAATAATAAACAGCACCATCTTTTGTAATAAAAGCATTTGCTCTTTTTATGCTATCTAAATATTTAACTGTTTTATTAATAGCATTACCTCCATCCGCATAAACCTGCTCATCTGATTTATATAAATCTCCAAAATTATTTTCGACCGGCTTCAGTCGTCCGGCAGTAAATATAACAGTCACTAAGACTTTCATTTATAGCGAAATAATCAATAGTATTAGCCAAAACTGAATATTGTTTTTTAAAAGCTGTTGAAAAAAACTTAGATTGATATTTCCCTATTTTTTGCTCCTTTCTTATATATAATTTTCACTATTCCACTCCCGGAACATGAACATTATACCGGACATTATCGTATTCATTGTAATCATCGTCAATATCTTCCTGAAAAATCTCTTTTGCTCCACATACTCTGAGATTTTTGATAATAGCCCTATCCAGATCATCTGTCAATACAATTTTTCCGTTTACATAAGTAACATTGGAAGTTTGTGAAGGCCCATCCGACAGTTTTTCAATTAAATCATTGTCGGAATTAGCTAGGATAGTTCGTGTAACATCATTCATAACATCAAATACATAACGCTGTCGTGATGCCATATTATAACCGCCGCTGTTTGTTATTAGAGTAGTAGCTTTTTCTAGTTCATCAAGTGATTCCTTGTAATATTTCAAATGTCTTAAAAGAATAGCAAGATTATAATGAGCTTCATAATTCATTGGATTAAGTTCAATAGCCTTACAATACGTCAGACCGGCCTCTCTGTAATCTCCCAGCAGATGGTAAGTTAAAGCAAGATTATATCTGGCATCATAATCTTTTTTCAAAATTTTGCATGCTTCTTTATAAGCCTCAAGAGCTTTCAGCAAATACTGCCTTCGATATTCCCATTCATCTTCGATATAAATAGATTTCTGCTTGTATGCAACCCCTTTATTATAATAGGCAAGTCCTTTGTTAACTTTATAACTTTTCCTGTTACTGTAAACAAATGGGATAGACAATAAATGTCTTTTTGTTTTTATAATTTCATCATACTGGTTAATTGCACCATCAAAATCTCCGAGTTTTTCAGCAGATACAATACCGTAATTCATTCTGGCAATAATCATTTTAGGATTGTATTCAAAAGCCTTTTCATAAGCATCAACAGCAGAATAGTAATCTTCATAAACTACATAAATATTTCCCAAATTATACCATGCTCCGTAATGTTCAGGATACAAACGCAGTGCGGTATTATAATAGTTAATAGCTCTTTGAAGTTTTAATTTTTTTAAAGCCTTATCCCCCTTATACACGTAATACATACCGCGAATTTTATCAAGCTGCCTATTGAAAAACTCCGGGTGAAGATATACAAGTCCACCTATTGCAGCAATTAATAGTAAAGTAAATAATCCTGAGAAAAACTTTTTCAAGCGCTAAACCTCATTCTATGCCTATTTTATATGTGTATCAAAATTTATGCAATACACTATTGTTACGAAATTGTAACATAAAAAATATAAAAAGGGCAATTTCTAAGCACAGAAAGTTTTTATATAAGTAAGGTAGGTTAGAAAATTCAATTTGGAGGTTAGGTTATGGCAGGCTTCAATATGGCTGCAAGTATGTACGGACTTTTTCCGAATATATACAATAACCAGGTAGCATTAAATGATTTAACAGATATGGATCTGTACTCACCATTCGGAATAGCAAATCCGATGATGAGTATGAACGGAAGTATCTTCGGTGGAGGTTACGGGATGATGTATCCGGCAATGCCAATTTACGGCGGAGGATACAATTATGAAGATTACTACAAAAACTATCAAAGATATCAGGATTTTATGCTTGATACCCAGGTCAGACAACAGCAAAATATACGCAATGCCGATCTCAGGTTGAATTCACCGCTGGAAGGAGTAAGCAAAAAGTCTTCATTACTCCATGAAAAAATAATGCAAAATGAACAACAGCAAATTCAACAGGCATACCAGCAGTATAAAAATAGTGTAAGAAGCTTATACCCGAACGCATCTGACGAAGAAATTGCGAACAGAGCATCAACAATGTACAAACAGCTTCACGGTGTATCAATACACGATGACATAAGAAAATACGGCAGAGGTTCTTTCACACAGGGTTTTCTGCAAACATTAACACTAGGTTTTGCAGATAACAAAACAGCGGAAGAAAACGTTTCTGAATTAACCGGTCAGCCTGTAGGAAGAAGTGAACGTGCTAAGAAAATTGCAGGTAATATAGCTGGCGGTGCCGTATTTGGCGGAGCAGCCGCAATTTCTGCAAAATACTTACTAAAAGCTTTCTGCGCCGGGGCTAAAAATAAAACGTTCTGGGCAGCAATAATAGGAGGTATAGCAGGTGTAGGCGCTGCACTTGCCACCGCAAAAAGCTAATAATATTAATAGTGTGTAGTGTATAAAAAACGAGGTCCAAATAAATTCGGCCTCGTTTTTTAGTTTTTATTTTGGTAAATTATCCCAGAATGTCTTAGAACTATCATCGGGGTTTTGATTTATTAGAGCATAATAAGCACAACCTAAACCATTTCCACGCTGGTTTGATTTTGAAGAACAAGGATTACCTGCCTGAGGGCTGGTCATATTAACTCCTGGTTTATCATTTTTAGCAATCTCTTCTACTTCCTCGTCAGTATAAAGTTTTGACATCTTTTTAGGCTGCAAAGTATCATTATCATCAATATAAAAATTAAAAATATCTTGACCCAACGCATTAGGGCGTTTGCCAGCCCCATTTATATCAACTGTCAGGTTAATATTACCTCCACAAATAACAACCTGAAAACACATACCATTGGGTAAAAGCTTATTTGGCCTAACAGTACCAAGATCAACATAAGGATTATCTGTTGATTTATTGTAATTCATAACCTTACCATTATAAGTACAGGTTCCTGCAATTTTGAGCTTATCATAAAAAGAATTTATAATCTCTGATGCGTTAGCATATACTTTACCGTTATACGTAGCAAAAGTTTTTCTTAATCCTATTCCCTTTTCATCCACAACAGAAACAGTAGCCTGAGACAAAATAGAATGTGCTTCTTTAAACTGAGCCTCTAATTCTTTTGGTTTTGTACCTCCAATAAGTGTAGGCATAGTCATAGCCGCAACAACTCCAAGAATTCCTAATGTAACAAGTACCTCAGCTAAGGTAAAAGCACTTCTTTTCAATTTATACCTCATGTTATAATTATGATAAACTACATCACCAGTATAACACTTTTCTAAAATTTTGCAACCTCTTAAAAATAGGTAATAAGCGGTTAAGCCCCCCCCCCCCGAACTTTCGGAGAATTAAAATTTTTCATAAATCTGCTCTTTTCCTAATATTTATTATTTTAACATGTTTTTCTAATATTTGCAATAAAAAGAATACCCGCACCAAGGAGTTAAAGATGCGGGTATTAAATCAGTAAAAGAGACATCAATGACATTATGAAACATGTAAAAATTAAGTCAAATTTTTGTGGAAAAAATTTTTAATTTATTCTATAATCCTCTTATGAGAAGATTTTTAATTATATCAATGATACTGTTTATAAGTACAAATACCGCATCGGCATTCACACTTCCTAAGCCTAAGGATGAGCCTAAATTTATACAATCAGAGCAATATCAAAATATCACCAATCAGGCCAATATTTTTTATGCAGAAAATGATATAAAAAGTGCATTCAACCTGTTTTTAAGCATTCCGGAAGAAGAAAGAAGTCCTCAAAACTGGCTTTTACTAGGAAATATTCTGCAGGATCAGGGCAAAATTGATGAAGCAATATTTATGTATAATAAGGCAATTCAGATTGATGAAAAATACTATAAAGCATACTATAACTTGGGTAATATATATCTGCAGGATGGACGCCCGAATATGGCAATTGAGCAATATAAAAAAGTTATAAAGCTAAATCCTGAATATGCTTATGCACACTACAATCTTGGATGTGCGTATATTAAACTCGGCAAATACGGAAAAGCTAAATATGAACTTCTAACCGCAACTGACTTAAAAAATACCGTACCGGATTTTCACTATAATCTTGCTTATGTATATAAGCAGCTAAAAAAAGAAAAATTAGCAAAACAATATTTAGAATACTATAACAAATTAATACAAGATCAAATATAGAGGCATTATGTATAAAGGAATAATCTTTGATTTTAACGGAACACTGTTTTTTGACTCTGAAAAGCACCTTGAGGCCTGGCGGGAATTTTCCAAACGCCTTAGAGACCATGCATTTACAGATGAAGAAATGCGGGATTATATGTTCGGCAGAACAAATGAAGATATAATAGCCTATCTTATAGGAAGAAAACCTGACTCAGAAATAGTTGAAAAATTAGGAAAAGAAAAAGAAGCCGTATATAGAGAAATGTGCAGAAAAGATTATAAAAATACTGTACTTGCCCCGGGAGCCGAAAAATTTCTTGAATATTTAAAAGAAAATAATATCCCAAGAACAATTGCAACAATGTCTGACAAAGATAATGTTGATTTTTATATAGAAGAATTTAAGCTCGCGAAATGGTTTGATATAGAAAAAATTGTTTACGCAGACGGGACAATACCGGGGAAACCGGCGCCTGATATTTATTTAAAAGCAGCAGAGGCTATTGGATTGAAACCTGAAGAATGCATTGTTGTTGAAGACGCTGTATCGGGAATTGAAGCCGCAAAAAGGGCCGGTTCAGGCAAAATTATAGCAATAGCGTCAATGGAAAGCGAAAATTTATACAAAAAAATTCCTGCTGTTTCTCAAATTATCAAAAATTTTGACGAAATAGACAGGAATATATTTGAAATACCTTGCTATAAAAATTAATAATTCATTTCCCAATTGTCATTCAGTATTTTACCAAAACAACCATACCATGTAGAGCCTGTTGCCTGACTGCAATGAGAATTATAAGAAGCTTCACGCTCCTCTTTGGTCAAAGGAGCACCGTTTGCACCACCGTTATCATCTATAAGTCCGTTATTATAAATATAAATTGCAAAAATATCACGTCCTGCGATATTCGGCCCTTTCTGACCGTTAGTATCCAGATAAAGTGTATAAAGAACAGTCCCTCCGCTATAAATATAGCCAAATGAAGCGCCGCTTGCTATAGTCATATAACCGTCACAAGTTGTACCTATAGAGCGCCCAACCATATTTTTATATTCGGCTTTTGGAGCAAGGCAAGGAGTTTGATCTGCTCCACAGTCATTAACAACCTTAAAATAGTTTGTAAAAAAACTTTTCAATGCCGCACTGCTATTCAAGCCCGCTTCCTTTAAATTTACGGCATTTTTATCAGTTTGATATTGGAGCATTGCCTGAGAAAGCTCATTGTAAAATTTATGAAGCTGAACTATATAAGTTTTCTTCTGATGATTTTGCATCAAAGTAGGTACTGTCATTGCAGACACCACACCTATAATACCAAGTGTAACCAACACCTCTGCTAAAGTAAAACCCTTATTCATTCTTAAACCTCTGCTATAATCGTGATATAATATATCACAATTATAGCAGTTTTTATGCATTTTGCAAGTTCGAAATAAAGGAAATAAGCTTAAAGCGCCCCCCCCCCGAACTTGGCTGATTGAAATAATCTTTTCATTTTTTGCTCCTTAATTCGTTATTTACATATTAATTATAACAATTTTTACTAAACTTTTCAAGCTTATTATGGTATAATCAGAGCATGGTAAGACTAATTAATGATTGGAATATAGACATTCTGGCAAATACAGCATATTCCATGATGCGGCTTCAGGAAATATTCACACACATTTATGAATACAATAACCCTAATTTAAAACCATGTATTTATGTAATGTGGCATGCAAACCAATTTCTGGTACATGGACTTGAGGATAAAGCCCATACCAGCATTCTGGTTAGTAATTCTATTGACGGAGAAGTTGTGGCAAGAGCCGTTGAAAAATGGGGATTTAAAGTCGTAAGAGGATCTTCGGGTAAAAAAGGTGCTGTAGAATCTACTATGCAGATGCTATCCAGATTAAAAGATGGAGAGTGTGTCGGAATTATGGTAGATGGTCCTAGCGGACCTCTTCATAAAGTTAAAAACGGAGCTATAAAACTTGCACAAATGTCCGGAGCACCTATTGTTCCGGCTCACTGGTACTCGCCCCAGAAAACTTTTATAAGCCTGCCTTCATGGGATAAAATGAAAACACCCTTTGGAGATTGCAACATCTTAAATCTATATGGGAAACCTTTATACATAAAACATGATGCAACAGATGAAGAACTGGCATCTGCAAAAGAAAATATAAGAACCCAGCTTCTTGAATTGGAAGCAAAGGCTCCCGAAATATATGCGGAGGCAAAAAAACAAAATCTATGGAAAAAGAAAAAAAATTAAACATATCTGCAATTCAGATGTGTTCTAAAATCGGGGATAAAAAAGCTAATTTTGAAAAAGTAGCAACACTTATTGAAAGAGACGTCAAAACAGGTGTAGATGTTATTGTTCTGCCTGAAGTCTGGACAGTAGGATGGTCTCCAAAACATTTCAGGGAAAGCGCCGAAGACATTAATAACGGCGAAACTGTTAATTTTCTTTCTCAAATTGCAAAAAAATACAACAGCTGGGTTATTGGCGGAAGCTTTATATCAAAAGAAAAAACGCATTATTATAATACTTGCCCGGTTTTTAGCAGAAATGGAGAATTAATTGCAACATATTCAAAAAATCATTTATTCTCTTATTACGGATGCGACGAAGGGAAATATGTAGAAATAGGAAAATCTCCTGTTATGGTTGATATTGAAGGGGTAAAAACAGGTTTAACAATATGCTATGATATAAGATTTCCGGAAATTTACAGAGCTTATAGAATTGCAGGTGCAGATCTGTTTATTAACTGCGCAGCCTGGGGGTTGAAAAAACCGGTTCCATGGGAGAGTATGACACGATGCAGAGCAATTGAAAACCAGACATTTATGGTAGCCCTAACCCAATCAGGATATATCGAAAATGGAGAATGGAATATAGGTCATTCAAGAATTATTGATTATAAAGGGGAATCAACAGCAGAAATCAAAGACCAGAAAGAAGGAGCTATGACAGCAATTCTTGATTTTGAGCCAATGTATGAATTTAGAGAAAAATGTACCTGTTTAAATGATATAAGAAAAACTTACGAGGTTAAAAGCGTATGAAAAAACTATTTAATATTTTAACAGCTATAATTATTTTGTTCACAGTTCAAACAAAATCTTACTCTGCCGCAATTGACAAAACTATATCAAAATCAGGCATTAATAAAGGAGCTGTCTCTGTATCAGTAAAAGAGGTTTCTACAGGCAAAGCAGTTTATAATTTAAATGAAAAACAACCGTCAATGCCTGCTTCAACCTTAAAGCTTGTTACTTTATCAGCATCGCTTGACACACTCGGAAAAGATTACGAATTTTCTACCAGATTATACAAAAATACCAATAACGAATTATTTCTCCGGCTCGGAGCAGATCCTTTCTTAACGTCGTCAGGTCTAAATAACATAATGGAAAAAGCTGTAAAAGAAAAAAAAGTTGTATCTCCAAAAAATATTTATATAGATGATTACATTTTTGATAAAACAGAATGGGGCGAAGGCTGGCAGTGGGATGACGACTTAAATCCTTTAATGCCTAAATTCAGCTCGTATAACATTGATAAAAATCTTTTGAATATTGTTATTTCACCGACGGGCGACGGAGCTCCGGCACAAATTTATACAACTAAATTTTATCCGGTAACGTTTATGAACCTTGTCACTACAGGAGCAGAAACTAATATCGAATTTTCAAGGAATAACAGTATTTCTCCACACATATTAACAGTGTCCGGAACGGTAAATAAACAAATAACAGAACAAATTCCGGTTAATAACCCCAAAAGATATTTTATAATACGACTTGAAGATGCAATAAGCTCAGCAAAAATGGACTATTACGGAAAATTTGTACAGAAAAAAACTCCTGCCTCAAATATTTATATTGTTTCAGAGGTTAAACATCCTATATCTGACGCAGTTAAAGCAATATTAAAAGATAGTAATAACTTTGTTGCAGAAACAGTATTTAAACTTGCCGGAGCTAAATACGTCAACAACACCGGCTCACTTGAACACTCACAGCAAATGCTTAAATCATATCTTGGTAAATTAGGTATTAACACTGATGATATAAAAATTGTTGATGGAAGCGGTGTATCAAAAAATAATATAATAACAACAGACTTCATGACAGATTTTCTTGTCAAAGAGGCAGGAAATGATGACTTAAAAAATTCACTCCCGACAGCAGGCGAAGGAACACTTAAAACAAGAATGCTTTATTTTAAAGATAACTTACGTGCTAAAACAGGCACGTTATCCGATGTCAGTTCAATCGCAGGTTATTTAACCTCAAGAAGCGGAAAAACTTATGCGTTTGACATAATTATCAATGACCCTAAAAGCAGAGCCAATGATAAAAAATCACTTGAAGAGTATATTTTAAGAGATATTTATATGAACTATTAAAATAAAATTACAGTTTGTCTTTAAAGAAAACGATTTTTGAAAGTGCACCTATTAAACCGCCTATAACCCCAAAAACAATAGCTGTCTGCACTCTTGCTTTAGGAAGAAATCCCTTAATTGATTTATAGGCATTTTCAAGTTTTGGAGATGTTATAAATTCTGCAAGTTTTGCCTCCGCCGTATTGTTTTTAACCGCCTCTAAAATGCTTTTACGCGCATCAACAATAGTTTTACGAGCATTTTTTTGAGAATCAGAAGCCTTAACCAAATATTTTTTCGGGATGGATTTTTCAAATACATCAGTTTTCTGAGTTAATAGTTGCTCAAGATTGTACTTTCGCGGTGCAAGAGTATAACCTATACCAGCACCAATCATTCCTGTCATTAAGCCGACTTCGGCAGGAGAAACAGAAGTATAGTGATAATACTGACTCATAATAACCTCCTATACACTTAATAAACACTACTCTTATACTTATATTTAAACTCATAAGCAGTATTTTTTGTGGGAAATTTTTAACAGAATTTACATCTCGTAACAATTCGTAAATAAGTCACAAATATGCTATATTATTAAGGGAAAGGATAAAAAATATGGAACCTTTTGTTACGATAATAACACCGACTTATAATCTGCTTGAAAACAATATGGCAGACGATTTTAACCTTTTAATATCTCTTCTGGATATACAGACATATCCCAACATAGAGCATTTAGTTATTGATAATGCCTCCACTGACGGTACCATAGAAATGCTTAAAAATTATAAAAATAAAGGATTTTTTAAATTCTACTCAGAACGTGATACAGGTAAATTCAATGCTTACAACAAAGGGGTTATGAGGGCAAAAGGGAAATACGTAACATTTTTAAGCTGTGATGATTTTATTCATGATATTACGGCAATATATGATATTGTCAATGTAATGGAAGCAAATAACGCAGATTTCACATTTGCACCTGCTTACTGCCGTCATCCGGAAGGTTTTGTATTCTTGTTTGCGCCATCTATGCATAATGCCTTTCAAGTTCTGCCATGCGCAAGACAGGCAATGTTTTTTAAAAAATCCATGATTGAAAAGGAAAATTACTTCGATGAAAAATTCAAAACAATGTCTGATTTTGATTTTATTATGCGAATAATAATGAAACGCTATAAACCTGTATATTTTGACAGTAACTATGTCACATATAAACTCGGAACAAAAGCTATGGAAAACCCTCAGCGCTCAGAAGAAGAAAGTAAAGCTATATATTTTAAAAATTTCAGATCTCTTTACCCGATGGATGACGAAATTCTTGAACAGATGGCAAAATTTTCAGCATTTCCTCGTCCTTTACTTGAAAAACTTTCAACATTTTTTCCTGAAGCCGACAGGGATTTATTCTTCTCAAAATGCGAAGAAATGCACCAGTTGAGAGTAAATGCTACAAATGTACAACAACAGAGTAATTTGTAAAAATTTTGATTAAAAATTTGCAAAAAAATCTTTGCAGAGTATGATATAATATAGTAAATAAAAAGGCTTAGCCTTTAGTATGAAAAAACAAATTAGGGAAAAAAGATGAGTGAACAAAAAGTTGCAGTAATTGGCTGCGGTGTATGGGGAAGAAATATTGTCCGCAATTTTTATAATTTGAATGTACTTGATACAGTATGCGATATTGATGAAGATAATTTAAAAAAGGTTACAGAACAATACCCCGGAGTTAAAGTTACAAAGGACTTCTATGATATTATAAATAATAAAGAAATTACGGGAGTATGCGTTGTGACTCCTAGCCATACACATTATAAAATGGTTAAAGCAATGCTTGAAGCAGGCAAAAATGTTTATGTAGAAAAACCAATTTCCACCGTAGCCGCTGAAGCTAGAGATTTATCACAGCTTGCTCATGACAAAGGACTTGTACTAATGGTAGGACACCTGCTTTTATACCATCCGGCAGTAAATCGTTTAAAAATGCTTATAGAAGAAGGCGTATTAGGGAAAATAGTATATGCACAAAGCGACAGATTGAATGTTAATTACTTCAAAAATGACAGAAGTGTAATGTGGGATTTAGCCCCCCACGATGTTTCAATGATAAGCTATGTCACAGGGAAAGAACCTCTGCATGTCATATCTGCAGTCGGTTGTTCTTCCGAACAAAATGAGATTATGGATATAACCCATATAGGTATACAGTTTGAAGACGGGGTTATAGGGCATATATCAGACAGCTGGATTACTCCCAGAAAGCACGTCCAACTGCTTGTCAGAGGTACAAAAGCAACTGCAATTCTTGATGATACCGTTCCTGAAAATAAACTTGTAATTTTTGACAACTTTGTAAAAGATAATACACAGAATATTAAACTTGATTATCTGGAAATTGAACCGCTGAAACTTGAATGCCAGCATTTTATAAGTTGCTGTTCAACAGGCAAAAAAGCCCGTTCAGACGGTGATAACGGTTTCATGGTTACTCAAATACTTGAAGAAGCAGAAAAAATTATGCTTGGCGATAGAGTAAAAAAATTAGATGAAGTTAATTTCGCTTTATCCAGAACAAAAAAATAATATATCGGAGAGACATCAAATATGAATATAAAAAATAATCTTGCAAATATTGTATCAATTTCAAGAGTGTTTGTTGCTTATGTTGCAATAGCCCTGCTATATGAACAAACTACATGGGCATATTTAATTTCTTTTATTTTAACAATTGTTGCATTTTCAATGGACGGACTGGACGGTTATCTTGCAAGAAAGTTAAACCAATCTTCAGAATGGGGATCAGTTCTTGATATTCTCGGTGACAGAATTGTTGAAATTTCATACTGGACAGTATTTGCAGTAATGGGCTGGATAAGTATTATATTCCCTCTTATTTGTGTTGCAAGAGCATTTACTACTGACGGAATAAGAAGTGTGGCCTTATCCAAGGGAATGACTGCTTTTGGAGAAAAATCAATGCAGTCAACATCATGGGGTAAATTCATCTGTGCTTCACGCTTTATGAGAATAAGCTATGCGGTTGCAAAAGTGCTTGCATTCCTGCTTTTAATTGCTGTAAACACTCCGGGCATGGAACTTTGGAGAGGAACTCCAGTTCTTCATATTATCACAATGATATTTGTCTGGGCCGCAATTATCTTCTGCGTAGTAAGAGCTATACCTGTTATTGTTGAAAGCCCAAAATTATTCAATAAGGATTAATCCAAATGGCTAAACTTAATATAGTTTTATATGAGCCCGAAATTCCTCAAAATACGGGAAATATAGCAAGACTTTGTGCTTGCACGGGAGCGAGCCTCTATCTTGTTGGGAAACTAGGTTTTTCACTTTCAAGCAAATACACTAAACGTGCCGGCTTAGACTACTGGGATAGTGTAGACCTTCATAAAATTGATACAATGGAAGAATTGCTGTATGCAAACAAATGTGCTAATTTTTATTATCTGACGACAAAAACTAAAAAATTGTACACAGACGTAAAATTTCAGGACGGAGACTTCATAGTATTTGGACCGGAAACACGAGGTCTGCCTGACATTTATGTAAAAGATAAAAATGCTTTGACTATTCCAATGAAAGAGGGGCAGAGAAGTTTAAATCTTTCAAACTCTGTCGCAATTGTAACTTATGAGGCAATAAGACAAAATGGTCTATAATATTCCAAAACTTCCATACCGTGATGAAAATTCAAACAAGGGCACATTCGGGAAAATATTAAATGTTTCAGGATCTGAACACATGACAGGGGCAGCCTGTTTATCATCTATTGCCGCACTAAGGACAGGAGCAGGATATGTAGAACTCGCAAGTAACAAAAATGTGTTAATGGCGGCAGCATCATTTGCACCTGAAATCGTACTTGCACCTATTAGTAAAGTTTCTGATATCATAAAAACTTCAACGGTTTTATTAATAGGGTGCGGTCTCTCAACAACTGATGAAGCTAAAGAAATTTTCAAAAAAACTCTTTCTGAAGCAGGAAAGCGACCGGTTGTGATAGATGCGGATGGACTAAATATTTTATCAGAACTTGAAATAAAAATGCCGGAAAACATAATATTAACCCCGCATCCCAAAGAAGCGTCAAGGTTATTACACTGCACTCTTGATCATATACTGATGAACATGGAGGAAAGTGCACAAAAAATAACAAAAAAATATAATTGTGTAACTGTACTTAAATCTCATAAAACACTTGTAGCTTCACAATACGGAACAGTTTATCAAAACACTACAGGAAGCAGCGCCCTTGCAAAAGCCGGAAGCGGTGATGTATTAGCAGGAATTATTGCAGGACTTTTGGCCCAGCGCATGAACTTATTTGATGCTGCGGTTTTAGGAGTATATTTACATGGGCTTGCAGGAGATTTAGCAAAAAATGACCTGACTGAATACGGTGTTTTAGCATCCGATACAATCAGGTACATTCCTTATGCTATTAAACAATATCTTATGCAAGATAATTAATGCTGTTTTCCGGAATGATTTGCTCCTTTGGTTGAGCATCATTAAAAGCTTTTACATTTTGTTTTGTAGCCGCAAAAGAATCCATAATTTTTTTCTTTCCTATCTCACGTCCTTCAACAGGAACACTACCAAAAAATGCTCCTTCCGGAATATATTCATTATTACGGGCGGCAATCTTATTTTTGTTAATAAGAACTCTGCCTGACTCTTTAATAGTTTCCGCTAAATTCGCTTCAACCTGAGCAGCTTTTCTTTCCAAATATTGCTGAGCCATTGTTTTGTTTGAGGTAAATGCTGTTTTGTCAATCATTATTGTATTCTCCTTTTGTTACTACATAAATAATACCTGTAAATAAAAATTTTGATAGTAAAAAAAAATAAATTTACAAATATTAATAGAATAAGAATACTCAAAGAATAAAGAAAATCAATTAGACAATTTTCCTAAAATTACTCTTTTAGAAGCACCTGTACATGACGGCAGGTTATTCGGGATGCCATAGTAAGTACAGTACCCGAGAAGTGCAAATGCCATAACTTCTTTAAAATTATTTGAAATTCCGTAAGCCTCATGAGTTTTTAAATCAATATGCTTAGGCAGGTAGTGCCGTAAATACTTCATAAGTACCGGATTGTAAGCACCGCCTCCTCCTATAACAACTTCCCTAATATCAATATCCGGATAAATAAATCTTTCATAAGAAGTTGTTATTGTTTTTGCGGTTAGAGCTGTTGCTGTAGCAATAATATCTTCCGGCTTTTTAGGAGCAAAACGAAGAGCATTTTCAATATATTCGGCTGAAAAATATTCACGTCCTGTAGTTTTAGGCGGGACTTTAAAATAATATTCATCCTGCATAAGGCACTCCAGCCAACTTTCAGAGACTTTACCTGAATCTGCTATTTTACCGTCTTTATCATAAGGCATTTTATAATATTTATTAGTACAATAATCAATCATAATATTACCCAGACCTGTATCAAAACCAAAAGTCGGGAAATCTTGAGAAATAACTGTAACATTAGAAATTCCGCCGATATTTTGCACCAGCAGATTTTTCTTTAAAGGTTTAAACCATTTTTCATCTGCAAAGCACACCAGAGGGGCACCCTCTCCTCCGGCTGCAATATCAGCTTCACGAAAATTTGAAATTGTTAAACAGCCGGTTTCTCGCGAAATAACAGCACTTTCTCCAATTTGAAGAGTGCTTTTTAAAGATATTTTATCTAATTTCTCGTCAAAGGGAAAATGAAAAATTGTTTGTCCATGACTGGCTATAAAATCAGGTTTTCCATGTTCAGATATTAAAACTTTACAAGCTTCTGCAAAACAATGACCTATAGCAAAATTCATTTGACAAACATCTTTGACAGAAACATTATCCGAAAAAAGCTGAAAAATTTTTGCTCTTATATGTTCAGGGTATTTATAATTTATACCAGATATAAGTCTAACAGACATATCCGGATGAACCTCACACAAACCAGCGTCAATACTATCGCATGAGGTTCCTGACATTAAACCGATAACAAGCTTAGTCTCTAATTCTTCAGCCATAGCTTATATAATATAAAAAAGCTTGCAAAATCGCAAGCCTTTAATTATACAACTATCTCCTCATCCCCGTAATAATTCTTTTCAACTCCAATAATAAAAAAAAAATCCCTAATCTTTTTGCACTTCTTAATCTTTCCTTCGTTTTTCCTTACGAACCTTTTTACAACTATCGGATTTCAGCCATCACCTCTCTTTTTCTATTCCGATTTTCAACTATCCGGCAGCCGATCTTACTCTTTTTTTATTTCAGTCTCGCGCCCCCTCCACATTCTTAAATGTAAATCTAAGTTAAATGTTTGACAAGTAAAGAAAAATAAAATAAAATTTACAATTGACCATGCCCCTAGAAACAATAAGGAAAAATTCAAGTTCTTAAATCTTAATGAAGAAATTTTAATGAAATTAAGTAAAAATCAAAAAATTTTTAATTGACAATTAATTATCAGTGTAAAATATCAATTCTGTACATGCCCTGAATTTTATAGTAAAATAAGCATGGGGAGAGTATAATGAAAGAATTTATTAAAAATCAAAAAGTAACATATAATCTAATGTCATTCACAGGTTACAAAGCACTGTTGCTTTTTCAACTCTTAACAGATGGTCCTAAATCTTACGAATATATTTGTGAATATTTTTACAATCATCCTTACCTGAGAGAAAAAATTTCTATAGACACGCTTAGGGTTTATATAAATTCTTTAAAACGCATAGGCTGCGAAGTAAAAAGAACAAGGGGAGACGATAAAATTTCGAGATACATGATTACTGCCCACCCGTTTGAATTAAAGCTCACCCCTGAACAAATACAAAGCGTTATCAAAGTATACAAAAGTATTGTTAAAAATATGGATATCAAAGAACTTTTAGCTATGGAGAAATTCTTTGAAAAAATAGGTACTTATATCAAAAACGAAGATTTTATAAATGATATAAGAAAAATTTCAATGCTAAGGGACGTTGATAAACAGCTTCTTACCGAGTTAATAGACTGTTGCGACAAAAAAGAACAAATTGTAATTTTATATAACTCTCCTAATTCAGGCGAAAAAAATATTGAATTAATTGCAGACAAAGTAGATGTGTCTAACGGAAAAATTTATCTTTACGGTCTGGGCTTTGAATATAACCAATACGGAAGTTTTCTTTTAAGCAGAATAAAAAAAATCTCCGAAATCAAACTGAATAAAACTATCCCTGAAAACCTTAAAGAATTTAAAATAGTATATGAACTTGAATGTGAGCCTGAAAAAATTCAGCTGGGTGAGAATGAAAAATTTGTTAAAACATTTGATAATAAAGCTATAATAGAAATGAATACATCAAATGAATTTTTGGCACGGCAGAAATTACTGGAATACGGGCCTTTATGTAAGGTACTTGAACCTGAGAATTTCAAAAACGATTTTATTATACTCTTAAACGATATGAAAGCGGGGTATTATTGTGGCTAAAAAATTAACAGAAAAATACAATGATTCCTGTGTGAAATTATTTGAATTTATAAAAATGCTTTATGAAGGAGAAGTTGAATTTAAAAAAGTTATCGACCATTTTTCCGACGGGAACTATGACGGAACCTCAAATACACATGTTACGCTTAATAAATACCTTAATGCCATGAAAATATTTGGTATCAAAGTCAAAAAGATTAAGGGTAAGTACCATATGTTCAGTTCTCTTTACAAGATAAAACTGGATCTTGATGATTTGAAAAGTATACATATTTTGAAAGAAGCATGCACTGTTCTGCCTGAGGGTAAAAATAAAACAAACTTTGAAGCCTTCATAAGAAATCTTGAAGTTAGGTATGATGAAGCTGCTCAGAGTCTTGAACAAATTATCGATAATACTCAAAACCTTCATCTTGCCTTTTACCACTCTGAAATGGTTGAACAGGTGAAACAATGTGAAAAATTCTGTCAGGATAAACAAAAATTAGAAATTATATTCACAAACGACAAGGGCGAAGAAATAAACCTTCTATGTTCACCGCTTGAACAAATTTACCAGAAAAGAAAAATTTGTTTAAAGGTTATGGGCAACAACGGAAGCAGAGTATATGAAATACCGATTGAAAATATAAAATCAATAAAACAATTACCGGTTTCGTCTTCTTCACAATCTATACCTACTACAGTTGTTTATAGAATTAAAAACCGCCTTGCAAGAAATTATAAATTAAGAGATTGGGAAAGGCTGGATAAAATAGAAGCAGACGGAAGCCATGTAATTGTAAATAAAAATGAAGACCTAAACCTTTTAATAAAAAGACTTATGCGATACGGTACAGAATGCGAAATTTGTTCTCCTAAATTTTTGAAAGAAGAAATGATTGAAAGAATAAACAAAACACTTGAAAATTACCAATAAATATTCTTTAACATTCAAACCTTTTAAAATTTAACTGTGATAAAATTTTAATTATGGACAAAGATACACAATTCGTACCGCTTCACCTGCACAGTGAATTTTCACTGCTTGACGGCGCTATAAAACTAAAAGACCTTTGTAATTTCGCAAAGGAAAATAACATGCCTGCAGTTGCCATAACCGATCACGGTGTAATGTACGGCGCTCTGGATTTATATTTAGAAGCAAAAGAAGCGGGGATTAAACCTATTATCGGCTGTGAATTCTATGTTCACAACGGCGATATCTCTGAACGCGATCCAAATAACAACCCAAGATATCACCTTATACTTCTTGCAAAAAATAACGAAGGCTACATGAACCTTGTAAAACTTGCATCAGACGCTGCCTGCAAAGGTTTTTACATGAAGCCGAGAATAAATTTTGAACTGCTTAAAGAACATCACGAAGGAATTATATGCTGCTCTGCATGCTTAGGCGGAGAAGTTTTGCAAAATCTCTTACAAGGAGACTACGAAGAAGCTAAAGCTGTTGCTAAAAGATACAAAGATCTGTTTGGCGATGACTATTATATTGAACTTCAGGATCACGGTCTGGAAGATCAAAAAAGAACTAATCCGGATCTAATAAAAATTGCAAAAGAACTCGGCATTAAAATGATTATAACTAATGACTCTCATTATTTGAGAAAAGAAGATGCCGACTGGCATGACACACTTCTCTGCATGCAGACTCAGTCAATGAAAGATGAAGAAAACCGCTTTCATTTTCCGAATAACGAATTTTATGTCAAAACAGTTTCAGAAATGCGTGATGCTTTTAAATGGATGGATTCTGAAACCTTTGACGAATGCATAAAAAATACTGTAGATATCGCTGAACAATGTCATGTAACAATTAAATGGGAAGCACCGCTGCCAGATTTTCCAGTGCCTCCAAATCACACGACAGATTCATACCTTGAGGAACTTGTACAACAGGGGTTAAAAAGAAAATACGGAGAAGAAAATATTACACCCGAACTAAAAGAGCGTGTTCAATATGAATTAAGTATTATTGAAAAAATGGGATTTTCCGCATACTTCTTAATAACATGGGATTTTATACATTACGCAAAAACGCATGATATTCCTGTTGGTCCGGGCAGAGGCTCTGCCGCTGGCTCAGTAGTTGCATATGCATTAGATATCACAGACCTTGACCCCATACGCCATCATCTGTTGTTCGAAAGATTTTTGAATCCGGAACGTTTCAGCATGCCTGATATTGATACGGACTTTTGTATTGAAAAACGCGGAGAAGTTATCGACTACGTTGTAAAAAAATACGGAGAAGACAAAGTTTGCCAGATTATTACATTCAATACACTTGCTGCACGCAACGCATTCAAAAGTGTTGCAAGAGTATTCGGAATGGAATATGCAAAGAGCAACAAAACAGCATCTTTAATTGAAGATACAATTGAAGGATCAATGATTGAAGGCTCTGAACTTAAAAATTTATATGATACCGACCCTGAAATTAAACGCGTAATTGATACCGCCAAATGTGTAGAGGGTGTAAAGTGCGGTATAGGCATGCACGCTGCAGGAGTAATCATTTCATATAAACCACTTGACCAGATTGTACCTGTCCAGCCCTCAAAAGATGGTATTATCATAACTCAATACCACAGAGAAATTTTAGAGAAGATGAAGCTTCTGAAAATGGACTTTTTAGGACTTCGAAACCTAACAATGATACACAAAACCTGCAAGCTTGTAAAAATGGGGCAAGGAATTGATGTTGATATTAACCACATCCCGCTTGATGATAAACCGACATATGACATGCTCGTACGCGGCGAAACCGTCGGAGTTTTCCAGCTGGAATCTTCTGGTATGACAAATCTTGTAAAAAAATTAAAACCAGACGTATTTGAAGATTTAGGCGCTTTAGTTGCATTATTCAGACCCGGTCCTCTAGGGTCAGGTATGGTTGATGATTTCGTGGAAAGAAAACACGGACGTCAGGCAATCACTTATGCCCACCCGAGACTTGAACCTATCCTGAAAGACACATATGGAACCATGGTTTATCAGGAACAGATTATGCAAATCTTCCAGATAATGGCAGATTACTCGCTCGGTCAAGCCGATCAGGTACGCCGTATGATGGGACACAAGGACCCTGTTGCAATGGCTGCCCAAAAAGGCAAACTCGTTGAAGGCTCCGCAAAGTACGGCATGAAAAAAGAAGAAGCAGAAGATTTGTTTGAAAAAATCGAAAACTTTGCTCAATACTGTTTTAACCGTGCCCATTCATCTGCTTACGCATTTGTAGCTTACCAGACTGCATATTTAAAATGCCACTATCCTGTTGAATATTTATCTGCACTTCTTTCAAGTGTTGCCGGAGATCAGGATAAAACACAGGCTTATATTGAGGAAGCTTTAAAATATGGAATAAAAGTTCTTCCTCCGGATATTAACAAATCTTATCTTGAATACGCACCAGACGGACACAACATTCGTTTCGGACTCGCATCAATCAAACAGGTCGGAGAAGGGGTTATTGAAGAAATTATTAAAGAACGTGAAGCAAACGGCGACTTTAAATCTATTTATGATTATATAAAACGACTTGACACCAAATGTTCAAATAAAAAAACTCTTGAAGGGCTGATTAAAGCCGGCGCATTCGCATCAATTGAAAAAAGCCGCAAACAGCTCTGGGATAATATTGAATATATAACTTCTACGGCTTCAAAAGAATCGAAAGCAAAAGAATCAGGTCAGGGAAGCCTATTTGATATGCTTGGTGACACAGCCGAAGTTGATGATGCAAAATTTAAACTCGCCGGGTCTGATGAAGAGTATGACGCAAGAACTCTGCAAAATTTTGAAAAAGAGTTTCTGGGCTTTTATGTAACAAGCCATCCCTTATCTACTATTAGGGATAAATTGCCGTTTTTAATGACACATAAAATCTCTGAAATTCCTGAATTACCAAACGACAAAATCGTTACAATATGCGGGCTTGTAACGACAATGCGGCAAATTCCAACAAAAAAAGACCCGACAAAATTTATAAGATTTCTAACTATAGAAGATTTATCCGGCAAAATTGAAGTTATAGCATTTAACGGGAAAATTGCAGAATACGGAGATTTTCTCCAGAGCGAACAGCGAGTAATTATTTCAGGCAAAGTAAACCGCAGATCTGATGATGAACCGCCTTCTATAATAGTAGAAACCGTAAAAACCGTTGACAATTCAAATATATTTACAATAACTTTACTTGATGATTTCAAATTTGAAGAAGTGGTACTTCTAAAAAATATTTTATGCCAGCATTCAGGGTCTGATCCTGTCATGTTTAAGCTTAAAGATTTTGATGATGATGTAAAAATCCTTGCAGCATCAATTTTTTGGGTTGAAAGTTCAAATGACCTTGTAAATCATTTAAAAAAACAGTTTGGAAACAGACTTGAAATAGATGTGCGTTCAATGGATACAAATGAAAAAGAACAGGAAACAGTTTCCGTATAAAATAATAAAAAATACTTGCAAAAAAAATTTGTTCATGTAATAATAAAAAAGTACTCGATGCGGGGGTAATTCAGTGGTAGAATGCCTCCTTGCCAAGGAGGATGTCGCGAGTTCGAGCCTCGTCTCCCGCTCCATAAAAACCAGCACCTAAGGCTGGTTTTTATTTTATAAAATCAAAATTTGCGGAAGTAATTCAGTGGTAGAATGCAACCTTCCCAAGGTTGACGTCGCGGGTTCGAGTCCCGTCTTCCGCTTTTTTCCAGAGGGGATTATATGAAAAAAGAGCGGATAGTATTAATACTGGTTGTAGTGCTTGCCTTTATTTTAAGAATTTTATTTATAGATAAACCTGCAGGTTTCTGGCATAACGAAATGGTGATGTACAATCAAACTGTTGCCGGAGGCCCTCTCGATATTATTAAAGCCGCTGTTGATGCTGATGTGCACTTTCCGCTATATCAACTTATGCTTGCGGTTTGGATAAAAATTTTCGGAAATGGTGATATTACTATCAGATTATTTTCAGTCCTTGCAGGTGTTTTAACAACTGTAGCGGCATTTTTTACAGGAAAAGAACTAAAAGACGAAAGAACCGGAAATATATTTGCGTTTTTATCTGCAATTAATGCAACTCTTATATTCTATTCCCAAGAAGTAAAATTTTACATATTTTTGTCATTATTTGTAACAGTATCAATGTTTTTTATTATAAGAATACTAAAGAAAAATTCTATAAAAGATCATATTGGTTATGTTATTATAAACACCGCAATAGTTTATACATTTACCATAGGTATTCTATACGTTATTGCACAGGGAATTTCAATACTTACTTATATTTTATGGAAAAAGCGTAATTTATTAAAAAACTTTTTGATATCAAATATAATATTAATAGGAGTAATATCTCCGTTTACAATATATATTCTGACACATATGGGTAAATATGAAGGTGCAAACTGGATATTTACCAGTAACATTTTCACGGCATTTGTACTTATCCAAAACTATTTTTCTCCATATTTGATAGGCGTTTATAATAATCCACAAATTTATATTCCGACATTAGGCTTATTACAAATCATATTCATATATATTCCCGTTGCAATTTCATTTTACGGGATTTACAGGGCCGTAAAGGATAATAAAAAATATTACTTTCTTCTTGCAATTCCTGTATTATTTTTGCTGTTTGAAACAATCCTGTGTATGAACAGCGGTCTGAGAATGCTGACAAGATATACAATATTAGCAGTAACTCCATTCCTTCTTCTTGTAAGTCTGGGCTTAAATGACCTCAAATCAAAAGCCTTAAAAGCCTTCATAGCTTATCTTTTGATAATCAATATTTTTTATCTGATATCATCTCCGATAAGTGCAGTAAGAGGCTATAGAGAACTTGGAGAACGCCCCGCCGCAATTGTTTTGAATAACAATAAAATTAATGACAATGATACTATAGTACTTGCTCTGAGAAAAAATGATTTTGATAAATATTTAAACTTTAACGGACGAAAATTTAGTTTACTGCAAGATTTTGTTCATGAGCCATATTCCATGAATATTAATCAAAGCAATAATTATGATAAATATAAAAATTATGTTTTAAATAATGAAATTATCAACGCAGATTTTGAAAAAGATTTTGTAACACGTGTTATAAAACCAATGCAGAAACAATCAAAACTTTTTTATATCTGGGATGAAAATTATAATGCCTACCCGATCAAATCATACGAAGAATACAAAAAAATTCCCGTGATGACCGGAAGCTTATCAAGAATGAATGCAGAAGCTTTTATGCTTTGCCAGAAATATTTAAAGATAAAAGAAGGAATAAAGTTACAATACTACAGAATTTTTATATTTGAAAAATAAATTTACCATTTTTTAAATATAAAAAAAGCAGCTAAAATAATAAAAATAAACCCTACAAGATAATTCCATCTAAACTCTTCCTTCAAATATAAGACAGAAAAAAAGCTGAATACGACAAGTGTTATAACTTCCTGAATTGTTTTTAGTTGGGCTGCAGAATATACATAACTTCCAATTCTGTTTGCCGGAACCTGAAAACAGTATTCAAAAAATGCTATCCCCCAGCTGATTAATACAACAGCCCAAAGAGCAGTTGATTTATGTTTTAAATGGCCGTACCAGGCAAAAGTCATAAATATATTAGAAATTGTTAAAAGTAAAATTGGAGTAAAATATCTTGTCATAAATTTAAACCTTTCAAAACTAAAATAATTATACAATAAATACACAAAGATAGTATTGACAATTAAATATTTTCTTAATAGAATAGTACATGTGACTTGCCGACTTGGCTCAATGGTAGAGCAACGGTTTTGTAAACCGTAGGTTGTAGGTTCGATTCCTATAGTCGGCATTTTTATTGAAAAATGAATAGTCTTTTATATAATATTTGAGCCTTTGTGGCGCAGGGGTAGCGCACTCCCTTGGTAAGGGAGAGGCCACGGGTTCAAATCCCGTCAAAGGCATTT
>CALUYO010000003.1 GCA_944325005.1 Candidatus Gastranaerophilales bacterium
ATTAGGACATAAAGTTACAAAGAACATTTTGAAATTAGGTTGAAACTAAACAAAAATCAAAGTTTTATCGTTGGGCTAAAAGCCCAACCTACTTACTAATTATTTTAACCAGCCAAATAGTTTTTCAAAGAAAGTTTTCTTTTCAGACTTTTCCGGTGAAAGGAGATTATCTGTAATCTCATCAACTTTCGTTTTGGTGTTTTTCTTTTTCTCATTCTCTTCCAATTCTTTTAATGCATCATCAAGTTTATATTTTAAATCTGAAAATTCTATATTTTTAATTTTTTGGGTTAATCTATTAAGCAGAGTATAAGTGGAACATATTGGTTCCTTAAATCCCTGATCAGCACCAATATATAGTGTTGGACGTAAGTTGTTACCTTTAGTTTTGGGGACTTTTGTTTTTAATATCATGTAAATATATTCCCTTTGGAAAATAGCTTCCCCCTCATGAAAATACATATCTACATCATACTGTTTGAAAAATTCATTGAACGCTTTTGATTCTTTGACAGTATTCAAAAGTTTTGCAAATTCTTCAGGGTAAAGATCAGGATTAAAATGACTTTGGTATGTTATAGATTTCAGTCTGCCAAAATTTGGTTGTCTTTGGGTGTAGTTATTGTCTATTCTCATTTATTAATATCTCCTATGTTGTGTTGTATAAAAATATAAAAAACGTAAAAAAAATTTTGCTATTTCTATCAATAAATTTACAACATATAAAACTCCTGAATATTTTTTTTTGCTATTTGAATTAATATAATATTGGTTGTTTTTTAATCATCTTAATCCACTGTTCAAGAGAGGCTTCGTTCAAATACATATTCGGTGAAAAATCAACTAACGGAGCACCGCCATTTTTGTAATAATCATTCAAAAAGCCAGACCTACTGCCTTAAGATTGCGAATAAGGTTATTAGATTAAGTATGAGTTACGCTTGTTTATTGAGATTTTGTTTTTAGAATCTATGCTGACAATTGCATCTTTATTTTGATCTGCAAGAATGCATGCTTGTTGCAATACATAGTAAGGATGGTTTGTTATGTATTCCTTCCCTCCACTAGAGATATGTGTATATCCCAAAAGGTTCTGATTTTCAGCTTCAAATCCATTGGTAAATCCTAAAGTTTGTAGGTTGGGGTTTCTACCCCAACACAAAGTGTCCCAAAATAATCAAACCATCTGTAACAAGAAATCAAACCATGTGTTCTTTTACACCAACACTTGTGATAAAGTTTCTGCTGACCCTTCATCTGCTTTTTTCATTATATGTCTGTAAATATCGCTTGTTGTATTAACCTGAAAGTGTCCGGGGCTTTTTTTCTACGTTTACTTACTTGTATATCTTAATTAGTTAGTAATTTTAAACCTGTTATTCCGCTTAAAATAAAACCTATGCATATTAAGCGCATAACTGTAACAGGTTCTTTAAATAATATTATTCCAAAAATTACTGTTCCTAAAGTTCCTATTCCGGTCCAGATTGCATATGCAGTACCAAGAGGAAGATTTTTTAGTGATAATGCTAAAAAATAAAAACTGAGAATCATACAAATTACTGTTATGACAGACGGTATAATCTGGGTAAATCCATGAGAAAGTTTTAATCCTACTGCCCAGCTGATTTCAAATAAGCCGGCTATAAGTAAAAAAATCCATTTCATTTTGTTTATCCTTTCTTTTATCTGAAATAACCCGAGAGATATTCAAAATATCTCCCGGGTTTTTATCCTTCCGTGTACAAGGGAAATCCCTTGCGTTTTCTCTCGGTCCAGTCCAATAAATATTGCGGAACCCTAGAAAACTATTTATATTATATGTTAAAAAATCTATAAATTTATTATGACCTATTATTTATCGGATTGAAAGTGTCACTTAAATTATTTTTTATTAAATTTTCATAAAATTTTTCTTTAAAGTCAAGTAGATTTAATTGATTTTGAAGTATTTCCATTTGTTTCAATGCTTTTGTTTTGGTGGATTGTATTATTTTGTATCTTTCAGGAATTGTAGTATCTCCAATAACACATAAATCAATATATCTTTTTATTGCCTTATTTTCTGTTCCGACAGAACGCAGGCATTTTACTATTTTTACCCATGCCAAATCATCTTCGGAAAACTGACGAATATTATTTTTATCTCTTTTTACAAAAGGGAAAAAACCACATTTCGCCCAGAAGCGTAAAGTATGTTCGGATACTTCCATTTTATCTGCAACTTCTTTTATAGTATACATATAAGTCTCCTTCTACGAAATATTATATTATAAAAAACAGGCTGATGGTTACTATTTATAATCGAATATAATATTTTTATGTTATAATAAGTATAACAAGCCGATATAGCTCAGTTGGTAGAGCAACTCATTCGTAATGAGTAGGTCAAGGGTTCAAGTCCCTTTATCGGCTTTGTATTATTATTTTCTGAATGTTTAGACGTTTGTTCCCATTATGTATGCATCTTGTAGAAGAGTTGTATTTTGTACATCATCTTTTTGCCATACGCCTGAACCGTATATAATTCCAGCTTCTCTTACATTGTCAAGACAGACCGTAAATCCTCGAAATCCGTCAATTGTGCGTTCAAGGGCCGATTTTCGTTCATCGGCTGCAGTGGCAATAAAATAAAAATCTTTATTTGTAACGTGAGTATATCTTGAACAGCATCTGTCAATAAATGTTTTCATTTGAGCATCCATTGTATAGAAATATACAGGAGTTGCCATTACAATAACATCAGCTTCAAGCATTTTTTCTAAAATTTCTGCCATATCATCTTTTTGAGAACACGCTGTATAATTATTAGTGTTACAGAAGCCACATCCTGTACAATAGTTAATTTTTTTATCTCTTAAAAATATTTTTTCACCGGAATGTCCGGCATCCAGTGCGCCTTTTAAAAATTCATCGCATATTTTATCCGAATTCCCGCCTTTTCTTGGACTTGCGGATAATATTAAAATTTTTTTACTCATACATTCCTCCTTATACAATTACATAATACAATTGAGAGCTTACTCTAAGTCAAGCCTTTACTAAAAAAAATTCTTAATATTTTTTTATAAATATGATATATTTAAATTATGAAAAAAATCTTATGTTTTGGCGACAGCAATACATACGGGTACAACCCTTTTGACGGCAGCAGGTATGATGGAAATACGCGTTGGACAGGTGTTTTACAAAAACTTGCAGGCGGTGGCTATGAAATTATAGAGGCAGGCGGAAATAACAGAACAGCCTTTTCAGATAATCCGGACGGGATTGAATATACTGGTTATAAGCTTTTGCCCAAATATTTAAAAGAAACTTATGATGCTATAATTTTTGCCATAGGAATAAATGATCTACAAAAATTTTATAATCCAAGTCTTGAAGAATTCGAAAAAGGGATGAAATTCTTTTTCTCCCAAGTTTCGGCTATGGCTCCGGAGAGTAATATTATTATACTTTCACCATCACATATTAAAGAAAGTATTTTAAAAAGCAATTTCAGATTTCTTTTTGATGAAGCATCAGTCAACAAATCTAAAGAAATAACACCAATATATGAAAGAATTGCATGTGAATTCGGCTGGAAATTTTTAGATTTAAACAATCTTGTCCAAACATCAGACATTGACGGTTTGCACTACAATCCTGATGCACACAAAAAGATTGCTGAAAATATTATTAAACTAATTTAATAAACTGAGGGATTAAAAATTAGTTATTATTTTTGATAATTTATTTATGGATTTAAACTGGTATAACACTCTCAATAAACCTCTGCTAAACCCGCCGTCCTGGATATTTGCACCAGTATGGGGAGTTATTTATACACTTATATTTTTAGCATTTTTTATTTTTATGCTAACCCAAACAGACAAAAATAAAAAATCAGGTGTTATATTTTTTCTTGTTCAACTTTTGTTAAATTTCTGCTGGAGTCCTGTATTTTTCTATATGCACAACATTTTACTAAGCCTTATTATAATAATATTGCTATTAATATTTATAATTTTAACAATCATTTCATTTTACAAAATTTCAAAAATATCATCTTACTTGTTAATACCATATCTAATCTGGATATGCTTTGCAATATATTTAAATTTCACTATTATGATGTTAAATTAGCTCTATTTAATCTTCTTCAATGATGAAATAAAGTTATTATGTTCAACATCGCCGTCAACTTTTGTCAGGAAAATCTGACAGTCTTTCTCTTCTGCATCTATTGGCGGAAGCTGTGACAACTCAGCCGCATAATAATTGCTGTCATTACTGCTGCTCAAAGGCATTCTGTTCGCAAGACTATTAAGCGATATATTTCTTAAAAATCCGCCAATACCTTTGTTCCTGTTACTGAATTTTGTGTAAATTCTCAAAGTTGCATCTCTTGTTTCAAGATTGAAACGCCCGACAATAAATGAACTTAACTGCGGTGCAGATGATTTTATCATCATTTTTTCTATTACATTATCTTTAATTTTGATATCACCTTTAATTAAGTCAAAATTACCTTCCGGGACATTAACTAAATCGCTAAAAGTTGAAGGGCTAATCATTGCAAGCGGATTTCTAAACAATGCCGCGAATTTAAGTATATATTCAACAAGTCCGACTTTCTGTATTGTTCCGTTCTTCACATCAAATTTTATTGAGCCGTTCAACTTCATAGTAGCATCTGTATTCAAGACAATAAGCCCGCTGGCTTTTCCTGTTATTTCTTTTTTCAATGCAAGAATTGTTGTTGCCATCAAATCAGAATTTACGTCTTTTATACCGAGAATTACATTATATTTATGTTTTTTCAAATCGCAGTTAATTTTTGCAGATGAATAACCTTCTGCTATTGCGAATCTGTTTGAATACATATTCAAGACACTGTTTTTATCAAGAGAAAGAGTTGCCTTTACATCTTCAAATTTTATATCTTTATATCCGCCTTTGATTATATGGAGGACACAATTTTCAACAATAAAATTTCCAATATCAAATGTCGGAGTATTATCATCGTCGTCCACAGCTTCTCCTGATGCTGTTACATCAAATTTTTCTGATTTTATAGCTTCCGAACTCTGATTATTAGCAGACGCAATGAATTTTTCAATATCAACATCATCAACTGTCAAATTCACATCTTTTACTACGACAGGGAATTTAATCTCATTAATAAGACTACCATTAAAATCATAAGCTGAACGTCTGTATCTTCCTTCAGCTTCAAGATTTAAAAGCCCGTTTGAAGTGTTCATTTCCCCATGTTTCAAGTATACTCTCTGCGATGGAATTCTCACATCATCCATTGTGAGTTTACCGTTTAATACGGGATATTTCTCTGTATTGACAAATTCCATCTTCCCTGCTATTTTTCCATTTTTGAATAATTTTTGTCCGATTAAAACATTCAAAAATTCACTCGGAAGCGGGTTGGGGATTTCAAATCCCATATTTTTAACAGTAGGAACAGGAGTTGAAACATCAATATTACCTGCCACAGTAACAACAGGTTTTGTATTCTTTTTCTGTTCAATTGAAAAACTATCAGGAACAATATAATAGTCTATAGATTTTATACTAAAAATATTGTCCTCAAAATGCATATCAGCATTCAGGCCTCTTATAAACTTGTTAGGAGTCAAAGATGCTCCGTCAATCAATAAATCCTGCCCGGGTTTAAGCCCGAAAAGCCACCTTAAATCAATTTTGTTGTTAATTGATTTAATATCAAGTCTTGTTTTTGTTGAACCGCCGGTTAGGGTAATCGGAATACCGACCAGTTTTGAAAAATGATTTTTAGCGAAATCATTAGTAACTGTGGCACGCGCAATCAAGCTTGTATCAATAGATTTCAGGTAGTCTTTTACGGTACCCTCTACTTCAATGCTGTTCTCTTTTTTATTGTTATAATAACCTTTAAAATCCTTAACAACAATATCATTTTTCCCCATAACAATCTGCCCTTTTTCAAGCATTACAGGGAGATTTGCGACAGGAATAAGCTTACAGGATATTTTGTTAAGGTTTACAACACCATTCACATCTTTTTTAGTAAGTCTTATATTGAAGTTAAAGTCGCCTTTCAAATCCTTAAAGAAAGCTAAAGGTTCATCCAGATTATTTTCAATAATATCAGAATTAATAAGATTTATAACCTCTGAAACAAGTATCTTGTCCGTAAATATTTCCATATAGGATTCTTTATGTCTTGCTCCGAAGGCATTAAAATAAATGTTTGAATTATTTACAGAAAGAACACATTTATCAATATGCAAAGCCTTATCTTTTATATAAACTCTGTTTTTATCAGCAATATGAATATGAAGTTTATTATTACCTTTGGTAATATTTGATGTTATATTGAAATGAATATACCGCAAAAGTTTCTGAGTGTTATCAATTTCAAGGTCATTTGCAGTTAAAGACACATAAGTGTCCGGTTCAACTTTATAAAGAAACAGAGATTGTTTCACATAAAGGAGAGAGTCAAAAAAATCAAAATTCCATTCGCTTTCCTGCTGTTCTTTTTTCTGCTGGCTTTTAGGGGCCAGGGCAATAAGATTATTTATATCAGCAAAAATATAATCTGCTCCAAGTTTTTTTACAATAATGTTTTTATCAAAAATTTCCTTAAACGAAATTTCCGTATCAAAATTTTCTACATCTAAAAGATTTGCGCCTTTATTATACAAAGATAATTTATCAACTTTAAAACCTATCTCAGGTGCAAGTTCGGTTTTCAGTATCGGATTTTTAACTTCAAGTTTTAAACCTGCAATATCATATAAAGTTTTTTCAACAAAATTTATTACATGCTTATTTGAAACAACAGCCGGCAAGACTTTCAAATAAATAACAAAAGGAGCCGCAGCAAGTACTAAAACCAGTATAGCCAGCGAAATTATAATTTTCGTTTTCTTTGATAAATTCCACATATATTTAAACCCTCTCAAAAAAATTATACCATAAATCTTTTTTTATGGTATTATGTCCTTATGAAGAGGACTTTAATATTATTAGGATTATCTTTAATTTTAAGCACCTGTGTTTATGCCCAAGAGGCTGTAAATGAACCGATAAAAGCATCCATATCAATGTCCGATTTAACTGTTTTCAGCAATGAAAAGAATTTATTCGGTCTGCAGGATAAGCAGGGAAATATTATAGTAGAACCGCAGTACAAAAAACTAATAAGACTCGGTGATTCTTCATGGATAGTTTTGAAAAAAAATAAGTACGGGCTTATTGATAACAACGGGAACTATCTCGTTGAACCTAAATACCGTCATGTAGACAGAATTTTAGGCAAATACCTGAAAATAGGTAATGATAACAATTTTGCTATTTATAATGAAAAAGGCGAAGTAATTATTCCTCCGGAATATTCATCAATTGATATTCTTTTCGGCGGAATGTTTTTGACAAAAAAGAATTACAAATACGGCGTGTGCGATAAAAACGGGAACGTAATTCTTGAAAATAAGTTTGATGATATATATATGCCTAAACCGAATATTATGAGAATTCAATATAACGGTCAATGGTATGAAGTGGAACAAATTGCAGGCGGTGAACTACATCTCCCAGATGATGTAAAAAATATTAAAGGTGATGATAATTTTAAAGTAACTGAATTTATAACAAATCCTGTAACAGCATCTGGATATTCAGCTGTTACATTTACAGATTACTTTTTGAAAGTATTCTCTTCAATTTCGCCGGCACATGAAGCAACAATTGATGATCTTATGCTATCTCAAGGGGCTGAAACTGTTAATATCTTTATCAAATTCACCTGGCTTCCGAAATATCCGTTTACATTCGCAAAAAATTATTATCATAATATAAGAACTCCAAATAACGGTCCTCTAAGCGATATTAAAAATGAACTAAAACAAAAAATGTAAAGCGTGCCGCTATATCATTCTCTAACATGGCTTAATGCCATATCAAGAATAACTTTTACATGCTCATCAGCAAGTGAATAATATACATTTTTCCCGCGTTTTTCGGCTTTCACAAGCTTTGCAGTCCTTAAAATTTTCAACTGATGAGAAACAGCCGACTTTGTCATATCTAAAAGAACAGCCAAATCATTAACACACATCTCAGCCTGCTCCAATGCCCACAAAAGCCTTATTCTCGTACTGTCGCCCATTACCTTAAAAAAGTCCGACAAATCATATAATACCGTAACATCCGGCATATCAGGCAATACCTTATTTACTATATCAGGATTTACAGCTTCACAATCTGATTTTTTAATCTCCATAAACGAATTATAGTTTAATAATTGTTCAATTGTCAAATTTTTGTAACAAATTTTTATTCTTATCTTGACAATTGAATAGTTGTTCAATTATAATATTGATATAGATACTAAAGAGGTTTTTATTATGTGCGAGCATCATCACCACGAACATAGAGACGAAAACAATAAGATACAAATTGTAAAAATAATACTGGCTCTTATATTGTTTATAACAGCCATGTTCTCAAACATTACAAGTACAGCAAAAATTTTAACATTTCTTGCAGCATACGTAGTCGCAGGCGGTGATGTTGTTCTTAAGGCTCTAAAAAATATTTTAAAGGGTGAAGTTTTTGATGAAAATTTCTTAATGGTAATTGCAACCGTCGGGGCTTTTGCGATACAAGAATATCCTGAAGCCGTTATGGTTATGATTTTGTATCAAATCGGCGAATTTTTACAGGACAAAGCCGTTGAAAAATCAAGGAAATCAATTTCTCAGCTTATGGATATAAGACCTGACTATGCAAACATTGAAATTGACGGCAAATTAGTAAAAGTTTCCCCAACAGACGTTAAAACCGGCGATATAATCATTGTTAAAACCGGAGAAAAAATCCCACTTGACGGTACTGTTATTGAAGGCCAAGCTTCTGTTGATGCTTCAGCCTTGACAGGAGAAGCTGTTCCAAGAGAATTAAAGACAGGTTCACAGGCAATAAGCGGATGTATTAACATAAACGGCCTTTTGAAAATAAAAGTTGAAAAAGAATTTGGAGAATCAACCGTTTCTAAAATTCTTGAACTTGTTGAACATGCCGGCTCTAAAAAAGCAAAAGCAGAAAACTTTATTACAAAATTTGCGAGATATTATACCCCTGCTGTTGTTACAGGTGCTTTAATACTTGCAATATTTCCGCCGATAGTTTTACATTCAGAGTTTAGTTTATGGCTTCAAAGAGCTTTGACCTTTCTTGTAATTTCATGTCCGTGTGCGCTTGTAATATCAGTTCCTCTGGGATTTTTTGCTGGTATCGGAGGCGCATCTAAAGAGGGAATATTGATTAAGGGCGCCTGCTATATCGAAGCGTTATCAAATCCTGATTCTGTGGTATTTGATAAAACAGGAACATTGACAAAAGGGATATTTAAGGTAACCGCAATTCACCCCGTTGGTGTAACAGAACAAGACCTTCTTGAGTTATGCGCTAAAACGGAAAATTATTCAAGCCACCCGATTGCAATTTCTTTAAAGGAAGCATACGCAAAAGAAATTGATACTGAAAATATAAAAAATATTGAAGAAATTGCAGGAAACGGAGTCAAAGCAGAAATCGACGGTAATGAAATTCTTGCAGGCAATGCTCATTTTATGACAATGTTTAATATTGAACTTCAAAAACTGCAAGCACCTGGAACAATTGTTTACGCGGCAAAAAATAAAAAATTCATAGGTTATATAGTAATTTCTGATGAATTAAAGGATGATGCAAAATCTGCAATTGCAAGTTTGAAATCAATGGCGAAGCAAACAATAATGCTTACAGGAGATTCGAAAACTGCAGCAGACTATGTAGCTCAACAACTTGGAGTAGACAAAGTATATTCAGAACTTTTGCCTGCACAAAAAGTTGAACAGCTTGAAAAACTAATAGAGAACAAAGCTAAGGGTAAAAGCGTCATATTTGTCGGCGATGGTATAAACGACGCCCCTGTATTAACAAGAGCAGATGTAGGCATAGCAATGGGCGGCTTAGGTTCTGATGCCGCAATTGAAGCAGCAGATGCTGTTATTATGGATGACAAACCTTCAAAAATTGTCAAAACAATACTCATTGCCAGAAAAACAATGAGTATTGTAAAACAAAATATTATATTCGCTCTTGGCATCAAGGCATTGTTTTTAATCCTTGGAGCATTCGGGATTATCACAATGTGGGGAGCAGTCTTTGCAGATACAGGAGTTGCATTGCTTGCAGTTCTAAACTCCCTTAGAGCTCTGAAAGCTTAACGTATAAAATTAGTCATTATTTTATCTTCAGTCTGCGGATGATTAATACCTGCATTTTTACCTGCTTCAATACATTTTAAAATCCAAGCCATATTTTCACCGAGAACTCTCATTATCTGCATACCTTCAAAATCCTGTTTTGCCTGTTCTGCAGCATTCTGAGCTCCATGCGTCATACACCAGTAATTTGATGAAACTACAGGCATTTGATTTATTGTAAAGTGTTTTGTTATTGCATCCAGAGAAGCAGTTGTACCGGCGCGTCTTGCAGAAACAACTGCAGCTGCAGGCTTAAACGTAAAGTTAGCTCCGCCGGCATAGAAAACTCTGTCCATGAATGACAATAACCTTCCGCTCGGATGAGCATAGTAAACAGGCGAACCAAAAATAAAACCGTCAGCATCTTTTGCTTTTTCAATAACTTCGTTTACAATATCATCTTTAAAAACGCATCCGTTTCCTGTTTTTCTGCACGCGCCGCATCCGATACAATCACGAATAGCATTTTTACCAACCTGAATAATTTCAGTTTCGATTCCGTTTTTCTGTAAAGATGAAGCGGCTTCGTTTAATGCAGTGTAAGTACATCCATGCTCATTTGAGCTCCCGTTAAATAATAAAACTTTCATAAAAACACCCTCTTAAAAATATTATACCTTCAAATTACAAATCTTATGTTATCATAAAATCATGATATTAAAGAATAATTTTTTGGAAGTAGAGATTTCTGAATATGGAGCCTCAATAGTCTCAATTAAATTACGTGATAAAAACGATAGAATTGTAGATGTTGTTCTTGGTTACGATGATATTGAAAAGTATAAAAGGCAGACTAAATATATAGGAGCAACAATCGGAAGATGCAGTAACCGTATTAAAAAAGGTTTGATTGAACTCGGCGGAAAAACTTATAAACTAAACTGTAATGACGGTGAAAATTATCTTCATGGCGGCAATAAAGGTTTTGATAAAAAGTTCTGGCAGGGTGAAAGGATTCCGGGTGGTGTAAAATTATACTATTCTTCAAAGGATGGTGAGGAAAATTGTCCCGGAAACTTGAAAACTTGTGTTACATATATTTTAAAAGATAACTCGTTGCGAATTAATTTTCGAGCTGTAAGTGATAAAACAACAGTTTGTGCTCTTACAAATCATACCTTTTTTAATCTCGATGGTAATGGAGATATATTGGATCAGAAAGTACAGCTGCTTGCAGAAAATTTCGCAGAAAATGATAAACAACTTCTTACTACGGGTAAGGTGATATCTGTTCAGGATACTCCTATGGATTTTCGCCACTTAAAACGAATAGGTAAAAATATTAATGACAGCTATTACCAGATACAATATGCAAAAGGTTTTGATAATAACTGGATAATAAATAACGATAACGGACGTATACGAAAAGCTGCACGTGCATATTCCGATAAAAGCGGAATTGAATTGGGAGTATTCACGGATTTACCGGGTATCCGTTTTTATAGCGGGAATTATTTAGACGGGGCTGAAAATGGAAAAGGTGATACGCCTATTAGAAATTACTCTGGCTTTTGTCTTGAATGTCAGTATTTACCAAATGCTTTTGCAAATGATAATTTTGATAATCCGGTTTTGGAGGCAGGGGAGTTATATAATAAAACGATTATTTATAAATTTAAAGTTAAATAGCAAGAAATATATTTACGTTTTTTGATATAAATGATATAAGATATAAAGAGAATAGGAGTTTAAAATTTATGAAAGTTCAAATGGTTAAAGCAAGTCCTGTATTTGGCAGGTCTTTGAGGGATGATGAAATTAGTGAATTTAAGACAACATTGAAAGAGGGTAAAAAATTAGCAGGTCAAACCGGAAATTCTATATTTATAATGCCTTCTACGGTCCTTCCTCAGTCTGACATGTCTAATACAGGTGTCGGGAATTTTGCATCTAAAGAAGGGCTTGATTATATAGATTATATGAAAACATATCTGGATTTTAATGTCGTTGAAGATTTACCATCCGGACAGATAAAGCCTTACCACGAATTTTACTGTAATTACGACGCGTCTGCACTTGCTCTTGGGGATCAAAATATTAATCCGCAGCTTTTAACAACTCCGGAATATTCGTCAATATTAACGGAAGGAGAATACCGGTCAATTATTAAATCTAATAATAAATCTAATAAGGACAAGTTTATTAACTGGGAAAATGTTGCGGGTAATGGTAGCCCGCAAAACACAATATTGAAAAAGGCACACGAAAGATTTAAGACTCTTGATGAAAATTCGGATTTAAAAAAGAGATATAACAAATTTATTACAGAAAATGAAGACTGGTTGAACTTCCCGCGAGAAGATGAACCTGATCATGACTTCTTTAAATTCAAACAATTTTTGGCTGATGAACATCTTGCAATCGGAAAGAAAAAACTTAATGAACGCGGAATAAAGTTATGCGGGGACTGCCCGATAAATTTCACAACTGATGAAGTAAATGCTTATCCGGATGCATTTAAAAAAGGGTATTATACCGGTGTTCCGGGCTGGAAGATCCCATCGCTTGATTATGACAAGATTTTAGATGAAACAAGCGATGCATATAAGCTTTTTAAAACTAAAGTACAGTTAATGGCAAAACGTTATGACATGATAAGGTTTGATGTAGGCTGGAATTACATAACCCCGGTAATGACTCCTGAAGGTGAAACTGAAATTCTGGAAAAGAATAAAAGATACCTGAATTCTGCACTCGTAGATAATATTGATAAATGGGTAAAAGAAATTAAGGGTGAAGATTTTGACTTAAAAAATTTAATATATGAAGTGGAAGCTGCTCCTTCAGAATTTGCAATATTTAAGGAAAATTCCGATGAACTCATAGAGCCGTTGAAAAACAGAGTAAAAATATATTCAAGTGTCTATATGCATAATACCTGGGGCAGTAATGATGCATATTTGAAGAAAGGCTGGGCTCCGGATGAATTTGTTATCGGCCCCGGGAACCATGATCACCAGCCTTTAAGACAAATTGCAAACGGGGTTCCTGATACTTTTTCCAAAAACGGCGTGCATAAAAATGACACGATTAGTCCTCTGGCCAAAATACTTAAACTAAAACCCGAAGTATTGGAAATCCCAGTTGAATATGCAAAGGCAAAATTTGCAGAGCCAATGACCGCAAAAAATAATATGTTTTTCTTCATGGATGTTTTTGGCAGAGAAGAACGATTTAACGAACACGATCCGCATTCATCCACAAATTTCAGAAGAAAAGTGCCGTCGGACTTTAAAAAAACGTTTCAGGATGCCCTGCATGAAGGTTATGGTTTTAATATAATGGATTCTCTCGAAAAAATATTTAAAGCACGGGAACTGGATAAAACAAATTCTGAGCTTTATTCAAAAATCGTAAAATTCAGGGATATTTTGTCAGAAAAAGAAACAGATGTTGCAAATGCAGCAGAAGATACTGCTGCTGATGATATAGTCAGGCTCGTTCCGGTAGAGGAAGAAACAAAAAACTCAACAAAATGGTTTAAATCTCATAAAAAATTATTGTTTGCCGGTGGTGTTCTTGCAGCGGCAGGCGGTGTGTATGCAATTTATAAGCTTAATCACAAACCGGAAATAAAAACAGAGCCCAAAATATATGCATAAATAAAAAAGCTTTTCTTTAGGAAAGCTTTTTTATTACTTTCTAAATTCCTATTTCCTTCAACGGCTTACCTTCCATAAGGTTCTTTTCAATATTTTCAAGCGAAATTCCCTTTGTTTCTGGAATAAGTAATATTGTTAAAACTATAAATGAAAGGTTTAGAGCTGTATAAATCCAGAATGTAACCGCAATTCCAAAGGTATTTATTAATGTCAAAAATGTTGCACCGATAATCATATTTACAATCCAGTTTGTTGTTGTTGAGCAGGCTACACCAAAATCTCTGCTTTTTAACGGCTGAATTTCCGAGCACAAAATCCACACAACAGGTCCGGCACTCATTGCAAAGCTTGTTATTGTAAATAATGTCATAATAATTGCCGCTATTGATATCCATAAAGCACTAAAACCGGTATTAATCATATACAGGCATACACCAAGAAGGAATGTGCCTGCAGCCATACCTGCAAATCCTATTTTTAATATAGGTTTTCTTCCCTGTTTATCTACAGTTTTCATTGCAATAAGAGTTGCAAGCGTATTGGTTAAACCGCAAATTACTGTTGCAATCATCTGCTGTTCTGTGTTTGCAAACCCGGCATGTTTGAATATCTGAGGTGCGTAGTATAAAATTACGTTCATTCCCGTAAATTGCTGCATTGCCTGTAACAACATTCCAAGATATACGGCACGGCGGACATTTTTATTTGTTTTAAAAAGCCCCCATCCTTCCTGTTTTACTTTCAAACTTTCTCTTATTTCTGAAAGTTCGCTGTCAGCTTTTGCGTCCGTAGAGCTCAGCATTCTTAAAATATCTTTTGCTCTGTCAAAATGACCTTTTGATGCAAGCCATCTGGGGCTGTCTGGTAGACCAAATACTGAAATCATCAGCAATAATGCAGGGATACTTATTACCCCGAGCATTAATCTCCAGTGACCGCCATAACTGAATATTGTATCAGATATAAAGGCAACAAGAATACCTATTGTTACCATCATTTGATACATTGAAATAAGCTTGCCTCTATCCTCTTTTTCGGACATTTCGGAAAGGTATAAAGGTGCAACATATGATGCTATCCCAACAGCAAATCCAAGCATTACCCTTGATATTAAGAGCGTTGCAACATTCGGTGCACATGAGCAGCCAATAGAGCCTAGGACAAACAGCGCAGCGCCGGACATTAAGCTTTTTTTACGGCCGAGTTTGAACGAAATCCATCCTGTAGACATCGCTCCAAGTGCAGCACCGAGCATCATGGTGCTTACAACCCATTCCTGAAGCCTGCTTGTTAATTCAAAGTGAGTTGTAATAAACGGAAGAGCTCCTGATATAACACCGATATCAAGCCCGAACAATAGTCCTGCCATACCCGCAGCAAAAGAAATAAAAATTTTCATGCGTTTTGCTTTTTTTACTCTGCCTTCATCACAAATGTTCATATAATCTTCCATACATAATCTCCTAAAAAATATTAATAAATATATTCCCAAATTTTAGTATTTTTATCATTTTTTATTATTAAAAAAGGACAAGATGTCTTTTTCATTCATCATTGTCCTTTAATTTTAGGAAAAGCCGGCAAAAGATTTATTTTTATTTGTCAAGAAGCAATTTATGTGCCGGCAGAAAAATTTTTGTATTCTAAATTATTTTTTATGCAATATTGTTCGATTTCTTCTGAGAGATCGTCAAAATATCTGCTATTTTTATAATTGTATATATTTTCATAAATTGAGTTATATAGCGGGTACTCCTCATTTATAAATCCGAACATTTTAGTCTTAAAACTACTTCTGAGATTTAGTTTATCAAACCAGTATTCATCCGTGTAGTCTTTTGTTACTTCAATTATTCTCTTAAAATCTGTAATTTGTGGAATAATCGGTGAGATAAATACTATTGTTCTAATACCATTTTGCTTTAGTTTTTTTAATGTTTCAAGTCTTTCTGCTATGGATGAAGAATAAGGTTCTATTTTCTTTTTCAATTGTTCGTCAAGCATACTGATTGAGATTGCAATTTCAACGTGCTTCATCTTTTTAAATAAATCAATATCTCTCAAAACAAGTTTTGATTTGGTCATAACAGTTATAAATGCTTCTGATCTGACGAGCTGTTCCATTATCATTCTGGTAGTTCCGTATTTTTGTTCATAAGAATTATACGGGTCTGTAACAGTGCTAATCATTACTTTTTTATTTTTTATTTTGAAAATATTAATCCTTTTATTTGTTCTTTTAATGTCAATAAACTCACCCCATTCTTCCGAGTGTTTGCTGAAGCTTGACATGTAAGCTGCGTAGCAGTAAAGGCATTTATTTGGACAGCCCACGTAAGGATTAATCACATAGTCAAGTGATGTTAATTTTGTTTTATTTAAGTAATCTTTGACTCTGGTTACATCTTCAACTACCATAACAGCATAATAAAGTCTGCATAGAGATATGTCAATAATGCTGATATCTCATTCACGAATGCAAATATTTTTTTCAATAAGAAGCGGAATTGGTGATGTTATAATAGTTTCCAGATATTTATCATTATTTTTTTTGATATTTTCTGCAATAGATTTTATTTCACTGTCATTAGTGAAGTAATGCTTCACAGCGTACTTTAAGACCATCATGCCTTTATTTGGATTTTTTTCAAATCTATATATGTCATATTCGAAATATTTCTTAGCATTTTCACATCCGTTTACAAGAAAACTAATTGCAGCTTTATCAGCTTTTTTATTTTCTATAAGTTTTAAAAGGATACTATTATCAGTATTTTCAACGGTTTTATCAAAATCCTCAGCATATTTTAAAGGATTTGAAACTTCTGGGTAATAATAAACCCCTATCATTTTATTCCAGTTCCCAACATTTTCTGAATTTCTAAAATATTCATTCCCATAGCCGTTTGTATTAGGTGCAAGTGCACTGTATTTAAGTTTATATACTTCATTATCAAAATGAATTTCTTCAGAAAAACATATATTATGAACCATAAAAAAGGCCAGTATTGTAAAAAAAATTCTTTTCATATAAAAATTTAAACATTTTTTTATACAAAAAGAATTATGCTTTTGTGTTATATATGAGGTTAATTTTAGAGATTATCGTTGACTGTAGTAAAATCCTTTCCTCCGACAGCTTTATAGATATCTAAAGTTGAAAGCAGGTAATTTACCTGATTACTTACTTTATCCTTATCAGCTACAAGTAATTTTTCGGTATCTTTCATTAAATCCAGGTTGGACTTAGCACCAATATTAAACTTTTTATTTGCAAGAGAGTATTTTTCATTTTCAAGATTGTATCGCTTTACACTTTCTTTATAATTTTTTTCTCTTGTTTTTGCATTGCTTAATGAATCATTTACTTCCTGAATTGAAGTTAAAATTGTTTTTTCATATATTTGCTGAGCTTTTTCAAGTTCAAGTTTAGTCCATCTCAAACGCGCCATTTTAGCCCCGCCGGTAAACAAATCAATAGAAGGCATAAATCCAAAAAGCGATTTAAAAGTGTGGCTGCCAAATATATTTCCCAAATTATAGGAATTAAAACCGGCTTGACCGTAAAGAACAAATTTCGGGAGGAAATCACGCCTTGCAACTTTCGCATCAATCCCTATTTTTTCAATATATTCTTCCGCCTTCAAATAGTCCGGTCTGAATTGAATAACTTCAGCATTAATAGTGTCCGGTAAAGGCAGTAAAGAAAGCGTTGAATAATCAGTTCTTGACATCTGGGATAAATCCTTTTCTCTCAAACCTGTCAAAACTCCAAGCTGTCTTGCAATTACCTCTCTTTTATCGGTATAAACATTTAATTCTTCTTTTAACTGAGTCAACAGCTGTTTTTCATCCATAAGTTCAGTAACAGGGCACAAACCGTTTTTATATTTAATTTCTTCAAGCCTAACAATTTCAGTTTGCAGCTTAACAAGTTCTTCCTGATCTTTAATTAATTTATCAAATTTTATAAGATTGAAATATTGTGAGGCAACGGCAGATGTCAAAGATATATAAGAGGCTCTTTCATTTTGCTTTACAATTTCATGCTGTTTTTTAAATGATTTTGTTCTTAGGTAATTTTCCCCCCAGATATCAACTTCATAGCTCATAGTTAAAGGTAAAAAGAAGTTACTTTGTTTGTAATCCGGTATAACAACATCTCCAAATCTTACCGTAGAAGATGTAAAATCTCTAAATACATCGCCTTGAAAACCAACTTGAGGCAACTGACCTGCAAATGCCATTTTAACGACCTGCTCAGATTGCTTTACATTAAGTGTTGCGATTTTCAGATCCTGATTGTTTTTAAAAGCAGTAGTAATATAATCCGTTAAAACCGGATCATTATATTTTTGCCACCAGTCCAGGTTTAAATATTCGATTCTGTAATCCGGGGTATTTTTTTTGTTTTTTGCTTCTGCTGTTAAGTTAAATGAGCACAGCAAAATAAACAGGGTTAGTAGTATTTTAAAATTTTTCATATTTGCTATTTCCTTTTAAATTTCTTTGTGTTATCATAATAACACAAAGAAAAATCATGGACAAGTTTAATTTATTACAAAGCAGAATTGGTATGAAGCTGGTACGTGTCGGGAAAATGGTTCGTGCCATAGCCAACCAGAAATTCGCAAAAGCAAACTACCCTATAACCCCGGAACAATTTACGGTATTAACGGCTATTCTTGACCATGACGGCTTGTATCAAAGACAAATCGGAGCATTAACCCTTAAAGACAGACCGAATATTACAAGAATTATAAATATTCTGGAAGAAAAAAAGTTCGTAACAAGAACACCGGATACAAACAAACGTAAAATTTTTAAAATTAATATAACAGAAGAAGGTAAACATGCTTGTGAAAAAGTTGTTCCTACAGTAGTAGAGCACTGGCAGGAAAGCGTTAAGGGAATTAGCGATGAAGAATTAATAAATTGCTTAAACGTCTTAAACAAGATAAAAGCAAATTTGGAAGAAAAATTAAATATGCAGATATAAATAAGAGGTGAAATATGGCAGATAAACCCCAAAAGAAAAATCATGATGAACAATTTGAAGAAAAAGCTAAAGAAAGACTAAAAGAAAGAAAAGAAAAAGCAAAGAAAAAACGCCCCGAATATAAGAAAAAACGTGTTTTTGTTCCCGTTATAACAGCAGTTATTCTTGTATTAATGGGAGTATATCTTGCAATACACGCAACATTTTACCAGTCAACAGATGATGCATTTGTTGAAGGCAGATTAATTTCCGTTGCACCGCGAGTATCAGGACCGGTTATAAAACTTCTCGTTGATGATAACTATGAAGTCAAAGCAGGCCAGCTTCTTGTAGAAATTGATCCCGCCGATTACGAGGTAAAACTTCATCAGGCAGAAGCAAAGCTTGCTGAAGCCAAAGCACAATTAAACGTAACTGAAAAACAAATTGAAGAAGGCGGCTCAAACGTTCAACAATCTTATGAAGACATAACATCCGCCGAATCAAAACTTGATTTTGCGGCCAAAGATCACAAAAGATATACTGACATGTATAAAGAAGGTATAGTTTCAAAACAGGATTACGATAATAGTGAAACTCATTACACTGTTGCTCAGGCAAATCATAAAGCTGCAACAGAAAAATCTAAAGCAATGGAATCGGCTTTAGAATCTCACAAAGCAAAAGCAGAAGCTGTTCAGGCTGAAATTAAAAGGCTTGAAGCTGAAGTTGAACAGGCAAAATTAAATCTTTCATATACAAAGATATATGCTCCGCAATCCGGCAAAGTATCTGCAAGAAGTGTTGAAATGGGAAATTATCTGCAGGTAGGGCAGCCCTTGATGAATATTGTTCCCGAGCATGTTTGGGTTATTGCAAACTTTAAAGAAATTCAATTAACACATATGAAAGAAGGACAGCCGGTATCAATAAAAGTTGATACATATCCGGGCAAACGTTTTAAAGGACATATTGACAGTATACAGCGTTCAACAGGTGCAAAATCAAGTTTATTTCCTCCTGAAAATGCAGTAGGAAGTTATGTAAAAATAGTCCAGCGTGTTCCTGTAAAAATTGTATTTGATGAAGATATAAAAGATTACAACATTGTACCGGGAATGTCTGTTGTACCAAAGGTTAAAATAAGATAATGGAAGAAACAAAAAAAACAAACCCCTATATAGTAGCAATTTCAGTATTGCTTCCAGCATTTTTGTCGCTTGCCGCGTCTTCTGCGACAAACGTAAGCCAGCCGCATATTGCAGGTTTTTACGGAGCAACACAGTATGAAACAAATACAGTAATTACCTGTTATATTATCTCAGGCGGTCTTATGCTTCCTGTAACCGGATACCTTGTTAGATTAATTGGTAAAAGATTATTGCTTTTTTACAGTATATGGGTATTTGCTCTGGGCTGCCTGCTTTGTATCCTCGCCCCAAATTTACAGGCGCTTATTGCCGCAAGACTTATTCAAGGTATAGGAAGCGGTGCAATTTTACCATTGTGCCAGGCGGTTTTGCTTGAAATATTTCCACCTGAACAAAGAGGTGTTGCAATGGGTTTATTTGGTGTAGCAGCAATGTTTTCGCCTCTGGCAGGTCCGTTTTTTGGCGGTTATTTAACAGATAATTATTCCTGGCAGTGGATTTTCATTATGAATATACCTCTATGCATGATTTCTTTTGCTCTTGTCAAAATGTTCGTGCCCAACGACAAACCCGAAAAACAAAAATATAACAAAAAATTTGATATAATAGGTTATAGTGCAATTGTTATTGCAATGGGCTGTATGCAGATAGTTTTAGATAAAGGACAGCAGTATAACTGGTTTGATACAACATGGATTTGCTGGACAACAGGTGTTTGTGTATTTGCTTTTGTATTCTTTTATGTATGGGAGCTTGAATACAAATACCCTGTAATTGATATAAGAGTATTTAAAGACAAAAATTTCATGTTTGGAACTTTAATGAGTTCTTTTATTAATGTTACTATTTATTCAACACTTTTGCTTGTTCCAATGTTTGTTCAGAGTTTGCTGGGATACAGCCCTTCAAAATCAGGCCTTGCAATGTTCCCGCGGGCAATAATTTGTCTTATAGGTCTGTTATTATTTGGCGAACTTTCAAAATATATTAAACCAAAAATTATGGCAACATGCGGACTTTTAACAATATCAATTTCTCTTTTGATGCTGACACAGCTTAATACAACATCTTCTATAGAAAGTGTAGTTTTGCCAAATATTTTGCTATGTATTGGTGTACCTATGGCATTTGTACCTATTACTGCACTTTCTTTCCAGACGCTTCCTTCTTCTAAAAATGCTGATGCTGCATCTTTGCATGCTCTTTTTAAAAACATTATAACGGCAATAGCAACATCGGCTTCAGCTACATTTATTGCCAGAGTTTCGCAGGTAAGACAAACTTATCTTGTAGAAAATCTGTCTCCGCATAATCAAATATATTTATATAAACTCGGTGCATTAAAAACCAAATTTTTAATGCACTATCCTGAAGTTTTAGCTGCAAAAAAAGCAGGAGGAACATTGTATAATCAAATGTTACAGCAAGCAAGACTTGCATCATTTTTTGATGCATTTACAGTTCTTGCGCTTATGGCTGTTGCAATTATTCCTTTACTTCTACTTATAAAATATAAAAGAACAAAACAGATAAATTAATTTAGAAATCTAAACCAGATATAAAAAGAGCTTATAGTCAGTGAAATCAGCATTGTAACTATGCCGTATTTTAAAAATTGCATAAATGTTATTGGGTGTCCATTATGTGCAGACGTTTCAGATACAATAACATTTGCTGCAGCCCCAATTATTGTCATGTTTCCTCCAAGGCAAGCTCCAAGAGATAAGCACCACCATAAAGGATATGTATAATCAGCCCCCATAGTTTTTTGAATTTCCGCAAGCATAGGTGCCATTGTAGCTGTGTAAGGAATATTATCAATTACACCTGAAATCAATCCTGATGCCCATAATATCAGCATAGATGCGGCCGCTTCAGATCCTTGTGTAACCTTCAAAATCCACTGAGCCATAAGTGAAATTCCGCCAGAAGCTTCCAGACCGCCGATAATTATGAACAATCCGACAAAGAAAAATATAGTATTCCATTCAATTTCACAGAAAATCTCTTTCGGTTTTTCAAATATGAGCAACACACTTGCTCCAAACATTGCCGTAACACATGTTTCAATATGCGTAATATCGTGCAGTACAAAACCTAATATAACTAGAAATAAAACTATAGCGCTCCTTATCATTAATGGAATGTCAGTAATTGTATGCGAATTATCTAAATTTGCAATTGTTTTCATTTTTTCGGGATCAGCAACAAGAGATTTCCTAAAAAAAACAATCATCAAAAATAAAACAACAATTAATATGACTGTAACTACACCTGTTAGTTCTTTGACAAAGTCCATGAAAGAAAATCCGGCAGCACTTCCGATTATAATATTCGGCGGATCTCCTATTAAGGTTGCGGTACCGCCAATATTAGATGACAAAATTTCTGTTATTAAAAAAGGGACAGGATTAATTTCAAGCTGTTTTGCTATAAAAAATGTAACAGGCATTATAAGAATAACTGTAGTTACATTATCGAGAAAAGCAGATGTTATGGCCGTAAATATTCCTAGTGTAAAAAGCACAAACATAGGGTGCCCCTTTGTCATTTTCAGCATTTCATTGGCAATCCAGTTAAACATACCGCTTTTTGCCGCAATACTTACGATAATCATCATTGATACAAGCAAAAATATTACGTTAAAATCAACAAAGTTTATAAAATAATGGGCATCTAATACTCCATCAATGGATTTTGTCTGACTTACAAGGCCGAGAATAACCGTAATTGCAGCTCCGAGTAGTGCAATTGTAACTTTTGGAATTTTTTCCAGCGCAATAAAAATGTATGCAATAATTAGAATTGCTGCTGAAAACAATAATGCATTGCTCTGTACAATTGTCTGTAAGTGCTCCATAATATGTCTCTCCTTTATAAATAATAAAATTTTTTAAATTATATCATGCAAAATAATATCTATACAGAAGGTAACAGATATTTACAATCAATTATTTTGTCACCGCAATTATATCTTAAAAGAGCAACGGAGGAATTTCTAGGTAGGACAAATAGTGCATTTATTCCGTTAATGTTATCAGTTCCGGATAATCTCCTTAAATCAAGTCCCTTTGTCCCTTTAGGAAGAATCATTCGTAAGATACACCCGCTATGTTTATGTTCTTTTCCAAAATTATATGGATCTGCTGCTCTTAAATAGTCCCCGTATCCGCGTGACATTATCATATACGATGGATCATTTAAAATGTCTCCGTTGAGTATATCTTTAGCAAAATCAAACGGTTTATTGCCATCCCATGCTTTTTCGGTATATAAAACTCCATAAACGGTAGTATCTTCATTTAAAGGTTCTGCTTCATTAATAATTTTATCTATTACTTTTACTTCTTCAATATCTGTAGGGTTACCACCTGCACTTAATTTTGCATTAATCGTACTATCATCTCTAAGCAGGTTTAAAATGCTTTTTCTGGCATTTGCATCTTTTATTCTCCTAAAATCCGGTGTTATAGGTGCATCCGGATTAATAGGTTTATCGATGATATTAACTATACGCTCTTGAAATTCAGGGACATAAGCTTCATCATTTAAACATTTATTATATAACTCTGTAACTTTATTTCTTACTTCTGATAAAAATTTTCTTTTATTATTTTCGTCATTTTCATCAAATGGAATTATTTTATTTATTATTTTCTTGCTGGTATCAGGCGGAGTATAATCAACGGTATAAGGCTTTATAAACGGAAATGTCGGAGGTTTAATCACGTTAGAGATGTTTGATGCAGCCGTATTATGTGTAAGAGTTTGAGTAACTTTTCTGCTTCGTGCTATAGCAATACCAGCAATTGATAAACTCGCTAAAGCGGCAATGCCTGTATAAAGCTTAACTGCTGAAGAAGATAACTTTTCTTTCTTTTCAGATTTTGCCGGAACTGTATCCTGTACAGATTTTACAGGAGTCCTGTCTGAAAAAGTAATTGTTTTATTATTTGAATATCCTACACTAAGCATGTTCATATAAAACTCCTGAAAAAAATTTTTGCTAATAAATTTTAAATTAATTCAAAATTTGTTGTTTTAAAATTTATAACCAGATTTTTTGTGTCCTCTGAAGCTACTTTGTATTTTAATTTTCCTGCCGGATACTTCTGATAATGGTACGCTGAAGAGACCACAATAAATCTCATTGCATCAAAAATATTTAACGCTGACAAATCAAGATTAATTTTAGGACAATCATGCTTTTTTATATATTTTTTGAAAGCTTCTAACTCCTTTACCGGATCTTCAAATTTTAATTTAATATCTTTATTCATATTAAATTCTTCGCTTAATATTTACAAAAATTAAATATTTAAAAATAAAATAGTATTTTTGTATGATATTTATTATATAATTTCATTTGATGGGGGATTAATTATGGAAATGATGACAATGAACAGTTCAAAGATAAACAGTTTAGCCAGAGAAGTTCTTGATATAGAAGCAAATTCTATATTAAGACTAAAAAATAATATCGGTGAAGAATTTGATAAAGCTATAGATATTCTCTATAACTGCAAGGGTAGAGTAATTGTTACGGGAATGGGAAAATCAGGACTTATCGGCAGAAAAATTGCGGCAACTCTTACTTCAACCGGTACTCCGGCTTATTTTTTGCATCCTGCTGAAAGCACCCATGGAGATTCCGGAATTATAACAAGGAACGATGTTGTTATAGCTATTTCAAACAGCGGAGAAACACAGGAACTTTTAAATCTTCTGCCGCTAATAAAAAGATTTGGTGTGACTATGATTGGAATGACAGGAAAAATGAATTCAACACTTGCTCATTCATCTGACGTAACTCTTGATATTTCTGTTGAACGTGAAGCTTGTCCGTTAAATAAAGCTCCAACTGCAAGTACAACTGCCACTCTAGCAATGGGTGATGCTCTTGCTGTTTGCCTGCTGGAAAAACGTGGGTTTTCCGAAGAAGATTTTCTAATCTTCCATCCGTCCGGAGCCCTTGGGAAAGGATTTACTTATAAAGTTGCAGATCTTATGCTTACTGATGCAGAAAAGCTTCCTCTTGCAAAAGAAAATACATCATTTTCAGATGTTATTAAACTTATATCTGAAAAGAAACTCGGTATGGCAATGATTGTAAATGATGATGGAATTCTTACGGGTGTGCTTACTGACGGAGATATAAGAAGAGCTTTAATAAAATATCAAAATATTAGTTCACTTACAGCTAGAGATGTTATGTCTGTGAATCCTAAATATATTTCTTCAAAAGATTATGGCGCAAGTGCATTAAATCTTATGGAAAAATTTTCAATCACTGCTCTTGCTGTTCTTGATGAAAATAAAAAACCAATAGGTGTTATCCATATACATGACTTATTAAAAGCAGGGGTGGCATAATGGCAATTAAACTTGCGGCTTTTGATGTAGACGGGGTTATGACTGACGGAAGTCTTACTTTTGATGAAAACGGGCATGAATATAAAACATTTAATGCAAAAGACGGTCAGGGAATTGTAAATCTTAATAAGGCCGGAATAATTACGGCAATAATAACGGCACGTAATAACGGAACAGTTGAACACCGTGCCAGAAATTTGAATATAGCAGAACTTCATCAGGGCTCAAAAAATAAAATAGAGACCCTTGAAAATATTATGTTTAAATACAATATTACTTTTGAAGAAATTGCTTATATGGGAGATGATTTGCCCGATATTTGTGTACTTGAAAAAGTTGCGCTTAAGGGATGCCCGAATGATGCTGTTGATGAAGTTAAAAAAGTTGCGAATTTTATATCTGCAAAAAACGGCGGTCGCGGTGCAGTTAGGGAATTTTGTGATTACATATTGAAAAAGAGGATATAAGTTATGTTTGAAATTAAAACGCAGGCTTTTTTTGCTGCTGCTCATCATCTTTTAAATTATGAGGGAGAATGTGAAAATCAGCATGGTCATAATTGGATGGTTGAAGTATTTGTAAAAGGCGAAACGCTTGATAAAAGCAATATTTTAATAGACTATAAAATTTTGAAAAAAGAATTGAAGGCAGTTCTGGATATGCTCGATCATAAAGATTTAAATGCTTTACCGGAATTTAACGGTGAAAGCCCGTCAAGTGAAATGATATCAATGTTTATATATAATAAATTGAAAGAAAGAGTGGTTCAGTTGAGCAGGGTTACTGTTTGGGAAACTCAAACGTCTTGTTGCAGCTATTTTGAAGAGGCTTAGGAAGGATAAAAATGAATTTTATACAGGCAATATTAATGGGTATAGTTCAGGGGTTGAGCGAGTTTTTGCCAATTTCAAGCTCTGCTCATCTCGTTTTTACATCAAATCTTTATAAAGTTTTAAAAGGCATTGAAATTGTCCAGCATTCTAATGAAGAAGTATTTTTTGATATTATGGTTCATCTTGGGACCCTTGTTGCGGTATTAATATTTTTTAGAAAAGATATTGTAAAAATTATAAAATCAATGTGGCATGCCTGCCGCACAAAAGATTGGTCTGATAAAGATGCAAAACTTGGCATGTATATTATTGCAGGTACAGTCATTACTGTTGCTTTTGCTCTTCCGATTAATGAAATTGCAGAAAAATTGGTTTATACACCGTCTGTCGTCGGTATTTTATTATTCATAACCGGTTTTACACTGCTTTATAGTGAATATAAATCTAAAAAAATTGAAGAGAAAAAAAAGGAAGTTGATTTAAAAACGTCGTTGCTTATCGGTCTTGCTCAGGGATTAGCAGCATTACCCGGATTTTCCCGTTCAGGCTGGACAATTGCAACCGGTCTTTTTTGCGGACTGGATAGAATAACTGCTGCGAGATATTCATTTTTACTGAGTATTCCTATTATTCTTGGTGCATCAATGGTTTATCCGTTGATAAAAATAGATATTCATGAAGCCATGCTCTATAATTGGGATGCAATAATCTCCGGTACAATTGTGTCCGGAGTTGTAGGATATTTGTGTATTAAATATTTCATGAAATTTATTTCTAAATTTTCGCTTGCAATATTTGGCTATTACTGTATTATTGCCGGTATTGCAGCTACGATATTTTTTACTGTTTACGGTTAAAAAAATATTGTAAAAAAATGTAAATTGATTAAACATAACTGTCAAAAAATAATATTTACGCATTTTTTATAAATGAATTGATGTGTGTGGAGTAAAGATGATTCTACCTGTTAGTAATTTAAAAAATAGCATAAATTTTTCTGCAAATAGCGGTAACGAAGAGAATAAAAAATCTCTTGACTATGATCATGATACCCTTTTGCATAATGATATCGTGACACGCACACGTATAGGCATTGATAAACTTACTAATGCTGCAACTTTATATCCTGCAAAGGGCTTGAAGGGCAGTAAAAATGCAAATTTTTATGAATTTTTGACAATGGGTATGGTGCCGTATCTTACGGGTAGTGCGATGTTAATGGCTGTATTCAATGCTGCAGATAAATTTTATCAGCCCTTTGCAAGAACTAAAGCTTCTGAACTCGGGAAAAAAATGGCTCTCGGTGTTGTATTTTACGGATTGGCAAAAAGTATATCTAAATCACTTATCAGTACGCCTGTTCATATGATGACGGGGATTGATATTGAAAGGCCCTATGCTAAGGTTATATATGAACTTCCGGATGATGTTAATGACACGGATATTACAAGTATTGAATATCATAAAGTCTTTGAAAGTGTAGAATTCCCACGCTGGGATTTGCTCTATGGGGATGAAGCAAAAGGGGAAAAACGAAATTACAGATATGACAGAATTGCTAAAAAACTTGGTATGGGGCATGATTTAAATGATTCTGATCAGGAAGTTAAATCAAGAATTAAAGAGATAATTATTAAAGCAAGTCTTGCTAAAAATATTTCATCTTACTTGTGGGCTGCAACAGGAGTTGCACTTGCTTTCCAAAAAACGTGGAATAATTTCTTTAACGTAATGACTTTTAAATTCTGGAAACCAAAAGAATTTGGCAAAACACTTCAATCATTCGGTAAAAATTTTGTCAAGAGTGCAAAAGCTTTATATAAAGGAGAAGGTGAAGGTTTACAAAAGCATGCAGGTAAAATGCTTATCGGTGCTGCGTTATTATCATCTGTTCTCGGCATAATAAATACAATGTCAAGCTCGAAAAAGCCGTCAAAAGTCGATGCGGCTGATGTAATTAAGAAAGACGACAGGTACGTGGTAAATTAATATGACTACAAATTTAATTCAAAGTTACATAGCAAACAAATCTTCAGGCGTATATTCACCTGTCTCTAATAATACACAAAGAACTATTGAGACGCCTAAAAAACCTATGCCTGATTTTGATATTCAGCGTGAACTTGACAACAGAACATTTATTAAACCTCTTAAAGGTAAAGGCAGGCTGATAAGCGGTAACATATTAAATGCACCTGCTATGATGTTTAAAGATGCTGTGTATGATGCAAAAGCATTTAAACATGCTGTTAAGGGGGAGGCTAATGATCATGAACTCGGTAGACTCAACGATGTAGGGCTTAAACTGGGAGGTCTTGCAATTGCCGGATATCTTTTTACAAAAAAACAGACTCCCATGACAAAGGGTATGGAATTTATCGGTCTTGCCTCATTTTTAGCATCAATGGCTATATGGCCGAAAATTGCTATCCAGCTTCCGGCTTATTTAGTTCATGGTGTAAATGTCCAAAAAGAATATGAGGACAGCTTTGGAAGAAAGAAATTTTTCTATCAGGATCCGCAGTTTATCCCCTGGGATTTATACAGTGATGAAGAAATTCAAAAAATAGGAAACAGACTAGGCGTTGATAAAAATATTCCCAACAGACGTGATGCAATTCAGGAAAAGATGAAAAAGATTGCCATCCAGAATAATACTTTGTGGATGTTGACTGCAGGTTTTGCAACTCCTGTTATGAGCGCTTTGATTTGCAACCAGTCGGAACCTTATCTGGCTAAATATTTAAATAATAGAAAAAATAAAAAAGCGGATAAAATTCTTGCAGACTTTGATAAGTATGTAGAAAAAAACAAAAATCCTATTATAAGCAAAAAATTAGAAAGAGTTATTGAATTATATAAAGACAGACCTATTAATAAAGAAGTAACAGAGCTTCTGGAAGATGCCCTTACAGACGGTATGGATCTTGTTACTGCAGAAAGTTTTAAAGCTGATTTGAAAACAATGCTGACTGACAATCAGTATTTAATTAATGACACTACAGCTAAAACAATTTCTAAAAATTTAAAAGCAAAATTTAAAGGGAAACATTTTGATGAAGAAGTTTTAAATAAAATTCTCCCTGATGAAGATGCAATGATAAAATTGTTTAAAGATAATAACTTTTTAAACAATAATGTTGAATATCATAATTTTAAGGATGTATCAGATAAAGTTGTACTTCATGTTCTTGATAATATAAATTTATATAATTCTACAGCACCTGATAATAAAAAAATTACTGATAATGAAATAAAATTCATAAAAAAACTTATTATAAATAATAAGGAAAAAGATCATCCGATAAGAAGTGCATTAAATAAAATTCATGCAAAAATGTTAAATTCTGATGTACAGGCTAAACTTCGTAATATTGGGGGGATTCTTGATAATTTCCATGCCCAAAATGACGCTCTTGATAAATATGCTTTAATAAAAGTCGGTGCGGCTCCGGAAACCGTAATTGCAAATTATTGGAATGACAGTTCAAAATTACTTTTAAAAGAATTAGGTTTCTCCAATAAAGAAATTGAAAAAGTTAGATTTGACAGAACCTTAATGGGAGAACTTTTAAGGAGTAAAATTGAAAAAGTTGCCTCTAACCGCGAATCCTATGTAAAAGTTATGGATAGACTGGGTAAAATTATGGCAGATCTTAATAACACCATTAAACCTGGTGATTTATGTGCTCCTATATTAAATAATAATACTCAAAAACCGGTAAAATCTAATTATGAAAATAAAGTTGATATAATATTTAAGGAATTTGCCGATTCAATATATGATGCCGGCTTCCATAAAACTTCTCAAGCAATAAACGGTATAAATGCTGATGACAATGTCGGTACTCTTAAAAATATTCAGAAATCTTATGTATCTGACAGACTTTTAGGGGTTAAGAGCGCATTTAACAGACTGTATAATACGCTTATAATGTATAGAAAAATTGCTACAAATCCTAATGATATACAAGCTCTGAAAGAATATTCGAGAGAAGGTAAAGAAGAAATTATAGAATTTGGTAAAATATGTACGCTTCAAGGCCACTCATCTGATTTTGCTACAAAATTCTATATGGCAAGAAATCCGCATCCTTCCACCGACAGTTCTCCTCTGGAGGTTAAGGATGGAAAAATTGTAAACAAATACTATGGTAAAACCAAAAGTGTTGTTGATATTCCAGGTGATAAATATTTCTATCAGGATGCATTAAGGCTGATGTATGAAACAGATATTGATGAAGATGCTATGAATGTTCTTAATAAATATCTGATAAAAGATGAGTTTACAAATTACAGAAATCTTATATTGGATAAAATAGGCGGTGAAAAATATTTTGCGAAACCGCGTCATAGAATTAGACCACAAAGTAATGCTGGTTCAGAACTTAAATTCTTACTTCTTGGTATTACTCCTGAAGAATTTTTCTTTAAAGCCGGTCAGCAGACATACAACACAAATAAATGGTTGAAAATTTTCGGAACTTTCGGAGGGATATTATTAGGAGCAACTGTTCTTGCACAATTCTTCTTCGGTAAAACTAAATCTACAGTACAAAAAGGTAATCAACAATGATTAATTCAACAAATTTACTCGCATTAAAATTGCATAATATGCAGCAGCCTGACAGGTCGAATACCCAGCCGGCAGGAAGTGTTACGCAGTCCCAAAATACAAAATCAGGCTTAATTAATGCTTATTTGAATAATCTGGCATTGATAAATACTCCTGCGGTAAAAAAGGCTGAAAGTACGGCGCCCATTATTTATCATAATAATTTAAGAACATTATTTCAGAATAATCAGGCAAAAATTCTCGCAATAGTACCGAGAACCTTTAATGCTAAAGACTTGAACGGCAATGACTATATTGACGGGAATGAACAGCATGGAACTTTTTTGAATGCAATAGAAAGGCTTGATGAAGTAAAAGCTGATGGGTTTAACACCCTTCATGTTCTTCCTGTCAGCACTCCTGGAAAAATAAAAGCCATGGGCACTGCAGGTTCTGTGTATGCGCCTAAAGATATGCTGGAAATAGATCCTATGCTTATTGATAAAAATGATCCTAGAAGTGATAAAGAACAGTTTAAAGCATTTATTGATGAATGTCATAAGCGTGGAATAAGAGTTATGCTTGATTTACCAAGTTGTGCATCTTACGAGATGTTTCTAAATATGCCTGAGTTAATGGCAGTGGAAAAAGATGGTTTGGCAAAAACACCTCAGGGATGGAATGATATCAGGATGCTTCAACCATGGCAGGATGAGGGAAAACGAATATTGAACCCGAAACTGCTGGAATACCATAAAAAGTTTGTTGATATGTGTATAGACTTAGGTATTGATGGTATAAGAGCGGATGTTGCAAGAACAAAACCTTCTGAGTTCTGGGATATTATAATTCCTTATTCTCATATGCGTGATCCTGAATTTGCATGGCTTGCAGAAACATATACATACGAGGATGCTTCTCCACAGGCCAATATGCCGCATGACAGGCCTGAAGATTCTTTAAGAGCAGGCTTTGATTTAATATACGGTCAATATCATATATTTCATGAATGGCCTAATGCTTCTACTTTAATGGATTACGTTAAAGAACAGCTGGATATGTCCTATAGATTGCCAAAGGGTAAATCATTAATAGGTTCTTTTGCAACTCATGATGATATATCTCCTATGTTCCATGGCGGAGCTGAATATTGTAATCTTACAATGGGACTTCAAGCAACGTTGCCTATGTTGAATCCATATATTGTTGACGGATATCAATCAGGAGATGATTATTTGTATTCTTTCGCAGATAAATATAATCCTGTTACTCAGACTGATAATCACGAAATGACTGTTCACAGAGGTAGACTTGATATATTTAATCTCTCCAGAAAGCCGGGGGGAACTCAGCCGGAGATCGGTAAATTTATGCGAAGTGCATTTGATATGAGGGATAAATATCTTGATGTCATAACTAAAGGTACATTTATTCAGTTAGATAAAGAAAATGATAAAAATGATCAGATTATAGCTTATGCAAGGCATCTTAACGGTAAAACACTGTTGGTTGTTGCAAACAAAAATGTAAACCGTTCTGTTGCTGGAAAGATAAAAGTTCCTACATTGAAGGCAACTCAAGAGTTGAATAATCTGCTCCCATCATATGGAAAAGAAAGTGTCTTACAGGCAAAAGACAATGAATTATGTGTTGATTTAGGTCCTGCAAGAATTCATGTTTTTGAAATTGAGACTCCTAATATCGAAAATTTCTGCGATAAAATATATAAACAAAATTTATAAATAAGAAGGCACATTAAATAAACAGAAACGAAAGATGTAACTATTTTTTATAAGTAGTTACATCTTTTTTTGATTTTTTTTATTGTTTGCGTTAAAATATTCGGGCGAGGTATAAATATGCTGCAAGAATTTATAAGTTCAAAAATACACAGAGCTACGGTTACGGATGCAAATTTAAATTATGTTGGCTCTATTACAATTGATGAAACTTTAATGAAGGCATCCAAAATTAAAGAATGGCAAAAAGTTGATATTTTAGATATTAATAATGGCGAAAGGTTTCATACTTATGTTATAAAAGGAAAGCCTGATTCCGGTATGATATGTCTAAATGGTGCAGCCGCAAGAAAGGTTCAGCCTGGAGATAAAGTAATAATTATTGCTTACGGGCTTTATAATCCTGAAGAAATGGAAAATTATAAACCGTCTATTGTTATAGTAGATGAAAATAATAAAATTATTAATAGTTAATTGATTTATAAAAGTTATAAAATATTGCTATAAGCTTTGGATTCTCATCCAGAGCTTTTTTTAATTCTTCTTTTTTTTCTTCATCTGACATGTCTGTAAAGTAGTAAAATTCCCATGGTTGTACATTTAAAGCATTACATAATTTTTGTAAAGTTTCAATTGATGGAGCATATTTACCGGTTTCTAAATAGCTTAAACTCGGTGTTTCGATATCAATTAGTTCAGCCAGTTTTTCTTGAGTTAATCCATGAGATTTTCTTATAAGTTGTATTCTTTTGCCTAAAAGTTTTTTAAAATCTGTCATTACTTGCTCCTATAAAATTATTTAATAAATATTTAGAATGCAACATAATGCAGAACTTTATATTTGGGATTGACTATTAGTGTAATATACTATATAATATAAATAAATACATTAAATTTATGGGAGTATTATAATGTTAAAGATTAAAAATGCCTTTACATTAGCAGAAATGATGGTCGTAATGCTCATCATGAGCATCATATTGGCAGCCATGGCACCGGTAATGACCACTCGTAATAAATCAGAGAGTTTATCTCCCTGGCGTTATACGGATGACGGTTCCAATGCCTATTTTGGTATAGCAAAGAGTCAGATCGCCATGATCGGCCAGCGCGATTTAGCAGAGGATAACAGTGATGATCCTGCGCGTTTAATCATTAATGCGGATTCCGATTCCACTCCAATCCATTTATCCTTTAAACGTAATAATACCAAAGTTGGTCGTTTACAGTTGACCGGCGATGCTAACCTTGTATTGGGCAGTGCCGATTTAGCCAGTGCAACTGGGACAAAGAACAGTTCCTTTGGAATAAATTCAATGGATGGAGTAACTAGCGGCAGTGCTAATACAGCTATTGGCGCGGAGAGTTTAAAATCAGTGACCAGCGGTAGTTATAATACCGGTGTAGGCGAAGCGAGTTTATATTCCAATACAAGCGGGGAAGGTAATATCGCCATCGGCAGTTCCGCCTTACGCAATAATACAACGGCGAGTAATAATATAGGTATCGGTCAGGACAGTTTATTGCGCAATACAACAGGTTATTGGAATATAGGTATCGGTAATCAATCATTATATTCCAACGATACCGGTTATTCAAACGTCGCAATCGGTTATGGAGCTTTATATTCTAATAGTACAGGCACCAATAATGTAGCTATCGGTCCTCAGTCTATGTATTCCAATACAACAGGATTAGGTAATGTAGCTACCGGTTATCAGGTTTTACATGATAATACTATCGGAGAATATAATATTGCGAGCGGCTATTGGCCTTTATATCATAATACAACTGGCTCCCGTAATATAGCGTTCGGAGGTTATCCTCTTTATTTGAATACAACTGGCTCCGATAATATCGCGTCCGGAAATTGGTCATTATATTCTAACACAACCGGCAGCCAAAATCTGTCTCTAGGTACACGTTCACTTCGTAATAATACTGGTGGAGCCAATAATGTATCAACAGGTTTTGAAGCTTTATACAGCAATACAACTGGATCTGGCAATATTGCTACCGGTTATCAGGCTTTATATTATAACACAACCGGCAGCAATAATATAGCAATCGGTAATAATGCTATGAATTTTAATGATATAGGTAATGATACAACTAATACCATAGCAATTGGTCCGTCTACTATCGCGTCAAATAGAACTACTATAGCAATTGGCACCTCTACTGTTGCGTCAAATAACGATGCAATTGCTATCGGTAATGAAGTAACTGCCAGCGGCGAGAGTTCCATAGCAATTGGCAGCTATGAAGAGACACATACAACAGAAGCTAGTGGCGAACATGCGATCGCAATAGGTGACGGTGCTATATCCACAAATAATAATTCAATCGCCATTGGCACTAAAGCTGAAGCCCTTGGTTCTCATAATATAGCTATTGGAACTAATGCCTGTAAAAATGTCACCGGCAGTAATAAAGTATGTATCGGTAACCAATCCGGTCCAAAGACAAGTGACCACATAAGTGATGATGAAAATGAAAGCCTATATTTTGGCTCTGCCGGTAATTTCGTATCTGGTAAGGCTGTAAATATTGATACTAATAGTATTTTCGAACTTCATAAAAAGGGAAATTATGCTGTTGCAGTTTTGAATGCAGATTTAATTGTAAGAGGTTTTAGCTGGCTTCATGTTGGAGGGAAAAGCGGTCATGACGATGCCATTGGTTTTTTAAAGTCAAAAACTTGGGGAAACCAGATAGAATTATATAATGAACCAGAACCTTCAGTAATTCCTCTTCATACTAATTTATCCGATCGCCGTTTGAAATATGTCGGCAAAGAATCTACTTCCGGCTTAGACAAAATTCGTGAATTAAAAGTCTTTAATTATACCTTTAAGCGCGATGAAAAGAAAACACCTCATGTTGGTGTAATAGCTCAAGATTTGCAAAAAGTCTTTCCAGATGCTGTAAAGAAAGGAGCAGACGGCTTTTTAACCATCCGTTTCGAAGATATGTTCTATGCTATGATAAATGCAATAAAAGAATTAGATGCCAAGTATCAGGCACAGGCAAAACGCATCAGTGACCTTGAAAAACGAATAGAAGCGCTGGAGGAAAAACTAAAATAAAATTTCATACTGAAAAATAGGCGTGTTTTCGGACACGCTTACTTTCATTCCTTCTCCCGCCGTTTGAGCGGGAGTTTTCCTTTTTAAAAGATAATGAAAAAAATTAATTAGCTTCTTTTAAGACAACAATTGTATCTTCTATTTCTGTTTTTAAATATTCAAGCTGCTGGGTTATAATATTATCATTATACAGGTAACCGGCTCCGCTGTATGCAAGATAAGGACGGTACTTTTCGGCTTCTGCACGTAATGTAGCAACTGATTTTGTATGGGTGCTCAGTTCTAAAAGCTTCTTAAATGATATATAACTGCTCTCCGGCATACCTTCATATTTGTCCTTTAAATATTCTACACTCTTATTGAAAAAAAATGCTTTTGCATTAAATCTTTGTACATTATCATTATTCTCTATGCATAAAAGCAGATTTTCAAGCTGGGGTAAAAGCTCATTTATATCGTTTAAATAAGGAGATGTTTTATCCTGTTTTAAAATTATATTAACAAATGTGGGGTTATCCCGTGGTACAGGTTTAATTTCTTCTGCTGAGTTAAAATCTTTTGTTTTTTCAAAAACAGGCATTGTACTCTGTGGCTCTGATGTTTTGAATCCCTTGGTTAAATCCGGTAATTTACCGACATATCCGTTTCCTGCAGGTTCCACTTCAACTTCTGTCGGAGTTGTATTTTGTGTTTTATCTTTTTTCCACCAGCCCCAGCCAAAACAGCTTGTACTGCTTAGTATTATTGCTAAACATAAAACGGTTAACTTTTTCATAGTTTAATTATAATGAATTTTTGAAAAAAATCATCGTTTGTTTAATTTATTCAACAGGTACCTTTTCAATTTTATGCTTAAATCCGAATATGTGCCATTTTTTATGTACGGGGCATAAAACGTTGTTTTGTTCTCCGTAATACATTTTTTCTCCAAATGGACGTAATTTCGGGTCGCGTTTGTAGAATGCTTTATGTTTCATACAATATTTAATTTCTTTTTTTTCCATTTTTCTTATGGTATTGTATTTTGATTTTTGTTCTGAATTGAGAATTGATTTAAATTCTTTATCGTATTTTTCACCTGTTTTTTGCATACATTTTTCAATATTTTTAACAACTTTTTCCTGTTTTTTTACGGCTTGTTCTGATGCACCGCTATGGGCGCACATTTTTGACAGAACATATTTTTCCTGTTCATACTGTTTGAAAAGTCCATCTAATTCATCATACCTTTTTTTATCTATAACATCTTTACATTTTTGCTGATCGTTTGAAAGATTTAAGACGTTATATAATGTTGCCCTTTCGTTATACATTGATTTCATTAGTTCAAGACACTTTGTATTTTTGGAACAACCGCAATCAGGTCTTTGATTTTCTGCAAAGACTGTAGTTTCCTGAGCTGATACGGAACAGTTTAAAAGTGTTATAATTATGCTGAATATAAATAAAAATTTTTTCATTAATTCTCTCTCTTTCTGTAAAAAATTATCTCATAATGTTTATCTTTATTCAATATTTTGTAGTACACTTTTTTTATGGAAGTAATGAATTTAAGAAATTATGCCTATATAGGTGATGCTGTCTGGGAATTATTTATAAGAGAAAAAACAACTAAGTTAACTGAAAATTCTAAAAAATTGCATAAAATAACAACGGATAATGTTAAAGCTTCTTTTCAGGCGGAATTATTTCATATTCTTGAAGATTATCTTACTGATACTGAAAAAGATATTGCGCGTCGTGCAAGAAATCTTTCTATCCCTGTGGGCAGAAGGCAAATTCAGGCTGTATATCGTCAGGCAACAGCTTTTGAAGCATTAATCGGTTTCTGGTTTATCCATCAAAAAGACCGTTTAGATACTGTTACAAGCTTATTAGAAAAATATTTGATATTTTAAAAATTAAAAAAAAACATTTAACCGGAGGATATTAATTTTTTAATTTACATGTATAGTATATAAATGTAAAACTTGGAGGTTTTTTATGAAAAGAGATTATCAGGAATTAATTAACAATTATCAAGGCGGAGATTTGGATTTGTCAGGCTGTGAAATTAAAAACCTGGAATTAGGTCATATTGAAGGCAGCTTGAATTTATCAAAATGTGTTATCGGAAAACTTTCTATCGGCTGGGTATCTAATACATTGAATATGTCCGGCGCTGATATTAAAAAAATTGAAACTCCGATTGATGCAAATTCTGTAAATATGTCCGGTGCTAAAATAGGTAAATTACCAGAACATATTTGGACAGACAGTTTGAATATGGAAAGATGTAATATTGAAAAGTTGAATACAGATATTAGAACAAATGTATTTAATATTAAAGGAACAAAAATTACATCATTACCAAAGAATTTGAAAGTACATAAATTGATTACAGATTCAAAGTCAGCTAAAAATCTTTCATTATTAACACTAAAACAGTGTGATGAACTTGTAATGGATGATTGTGTATATTTTGAACAGAGAGACCTTGTAGAAAATTACAACTTTTCAAATGTAATTTCATCTTCAAATGAAATGGAAATGGTTTGTTCAGTATAACATAACAAAATAATTTTCATATTATAATGCGGCTTATGGGTTTATACCGTAGGCCGTTTTTTAATCTTTTAAAATCTCAACGGATAATTTTTGGGTATTTTCTGTCCTTCATAAAATAAAAAGTAAAATTTATGATACTTTACATTCCCATTGTGATATGTCTTAGCACTAACATTTATAATATTTAATTTTAACACAGCATTTTTTACAGCTCTGGGTATATTTATCATAATCACAATCTATTAATTTTATGTCGGAAATTTGGGAGTAGGATAAGTGAACTTCGTCAAAATGCCGGTATGACTCAAGAAGAACTTGCTTTTAGGGCTAATATTTCTCCAAGTTATATGAGTGCTGTGGAACGTAGTATTACAGATACCACAATTTCTACTGCTAAAAGATTATCTAAAGGGCTTGGCGTAAATATAATGGACTTATTTTAAATTCTGAAATAAATAATAGAAAAAACTACTTTACAAAAAAAAATCAGCATGTAAAATAAATATTGTGACAATTAAAGAAACACTTATGGGGGTTTAGCTCAGCTGGTAGAGCACCTGCTTTGCACGCAGGGGGTCAGGAGTTCGAATCTCCTAACCTCCAAAATTTAAAGAGCCGAAAAGGCTCTTTTTTTAGTAGTCTCTTATACAATAAGGAATAGATTAAAAATAACATTGATGATAATTTAATATTATTAAATTAATGTTAAACAAGTGAAAGGATTAAACATTGAAAAATAAAGATTTAATAATAAAAGAAGTAATGAGCAAAATGAAATATTATCTACAAAAAATAATACTCTTAAACCTATTATTCTTGAAGAAGAAGGTTATGAGGAGTTACTAAAATATAATGAAGATGTTCAAAATAAGATAAAAAGATATGTCGCAGCGATAAATTTTGTAATTAATGCTGGAAAAGGTAATTTAAAGCGTGTGGTAGAATTATTTAATGAAACTTCAGGCCTAAAACGTGTTCCACAAAAATCATTAGGGTATTTTGGTATTATAAACTTTGTTAAAATATATCGAAATCTAATAGAGCAGTCAGAAGAAAAATACTATATCCGTTAGAAAATTTAAAGCTTCTAAAATGAGCCCTAAGGGGTTCATTTTTTTATTTTGACATAAAACTATATAAATTTAATTTTTTAACCCTTAATGGCGAAGTTGAACACTTTTTGAACACTATTAAAATCGGGGTTGAATATTACCTTCCGGATAATTTATAAAATATGCATTTAAAGTATCAGAATCTTGCCTAAGATTATGAATAATATGAGTAATATTAATAACAAAGTGTAACAATTTCTTAAAATTTTGAAATCAAAAGATTTTGTTGTATTATAAAGCCATACATTGCAAATAAAAATCTATGACATTGCAAGGAAAATTTATGATAGTACAAGAATTTAAAAAAAAAATAATTCCTGATATTGAAATCTATGAATTAGGTGATGTTTATGAAAAATATGAAGAATTGATTAAAAAAAGTAAAATACTTGACTTTTCTCCAATAGTCCAAGTTTGGACATCTTCTGCATCAACTAAGGTTTTATCTTATTACTCACATGGGATATTTAGATATTTTGGTAAATTTCCATCTGTAGTTGCAAGACACTTAATAAACACATATACATCTGAAAATGATTTTGTAATTGATCCAATGTGTGGAAGTGGTACAACTGCATTAGAAGCTCTATTATTAAATAGAGAAGCTTTATGTTCGGATATTAATCCATTATCAACTTTAATTAGTAAAGTAAAAATTACCAAAATTAACAAAAATATTGCATTAAAATATTTAAAAAAAATAAAAAATTATGTAAATGAAAACACTTGTACAAATATAGAAAATTTAATAGGTCTAAAAAATCCAGAACACTGGTTTTTAAAAGAAACTATGATATCTTTAACAAATATCAAAACAGCAATAAAAAATATTGATATGGAATCAATTTACAAAGATTTATTTCGGGTTGCTTTTTTATCAATAGTAAGAAGAGTTTCGACGGCTACAACACAGCAAGGTAGATTATTTCTTGATATTGAAACTGCAGAAAAAGATGCTTTTCCTTTTTTTGAAAAAAAATCATTAGATATGATAGATTCTTTAGCATTAATCCCAGAAAATATTAATATAGAGATCAAACAAGAATCTGCGTTGTCTATCAAAAATAACAAAAAAGCAAAGCTTATTATTTGTCATCCGCCATATTTCAATTCATATAAATATAGTGGAATAAATTCATTAGAACTTGCTTGGTTTGGTGAAAATCATGCAAATGTGAGAAAAAATGAAGTAAGAGAATTTTTTAAAGTTGGGAAACCGGAAAAAGTTGATGCATACATTGAAGATATGGTAAAAGTTTTATTTAATCTTCAAAATTTATTAGAAGATGAGGGTCGACTTGCACTAATGATTGGAGATACAATAATAAGAGGAAATTATATACCTGTTACCCAAATGTTAATTGATAAAGTATCAAATAATTATGATGTAGAAATCTCTGCACTAAGAATACCAAAGTTTACAGAAGCATCTTGGGTTGCAAGTCAGCGAAGAAAATCTGGTAATGTGGGAATTAATTTATGCGATCTGATTGTAATATTGAAGAAAAAGAATTAAACTCAATTGATTTAATAGCTATGACTCATCCTGCTGAATATATAATACACAAGTATTGGGCAAGGAAGCCTCACAATATATTAGCATCATATATAAAAAAATATTTTTCACCAAATGATATTATCGTTGACCCATTTGTTGGTAGTGGAGTATTTTTAGCAGAGGCAAAAAAACAAAATTGTGAAACATACGGTTTTGATATAAACCCTATTGCTGCACTATTATCTGACGTAACGACAAACCCGCCTGATGCTAATGATTTAAGTCTTCAAATTTCTAGTTTAATTAACTATGCAAAAAACAAATATTCAGATTTATATTTAATTCATAATAAAAAAATTAGATATTTAACACATTATATTATTACTAAATGTCCTTCGTGTGGTAAAGAATATTGTGTTAATGATGCATTAAAAAAGGGGAATTTTTACTATTGTGTAAACTGTAATTCCAAATTGTCATTTAATTTTGAAAATATGATTGGCACAAAAATATTTAAAATTACTGATATTGATAACAAAGAGTATGTAAATGAGGATGCAGATTTTCGTAAGCAAAAATTATTATCAAATAATTGTTCTTATGATAAATGTTATAATAAAGAATTGGTTGTAAATAGACGAATTTTAGCCTTCCCTGGAATGTGTCATGCTGATTTATTTACAAATCGTGCGTATATGATTTTAACTGATTTATTTAAACAAGTTGAAAATGTAGAAAATGTCTCAATAAAAAAATCATTACAGTTGTTTTTAACATCTTGTGTTGCACAATGTTCTAGATTAATCCCGAATCGTAATAACCTTAGGACAGGTGGACCAGCATGGACCATGCCTGGATTTTGGATAGCTCCTATACATTTAGAAACAAATCCCCTTATACACATGGAAGCAAGAGCTAAAAAATTTATAAAAGGAATCTCGGCATTAAATGAAAATTATAAAAATATAGATAAACATTCAGAAATATTCAATATTCCTATGCAAGAAGGAATGAATAAATTTAAAGATGAAACAGTTTCTGGGATATTTTTTGATCCTCCATATGGGGATAATGTGCCATATATGGAGTTTTCTGCAGTTTGGAATAATTTTATAACAAATAAAATTGATTATAGTAAAGAAATTATAGTTTCTGACAGAAAAGTTTTTAAAAGTGATTGGAATAAATATCAATGTGACATTGATAATGCCATACAATTATTTGCTAAAAAGCTCAAATCTTCGGGAAAAGTTATAATGACATTTAATAATATTAACCCTACAGCTTGGCAAATTATTATTAATGCTTTCAATAATAATTCATTATATTGTATAAGTGCAAATTACCAAATTCCTGCAGTAATTTCAACAAAGTCGCAAATGGCATCAAATACAAGTTATATTGGAGATTTTTATTGTGTTTTCGCGAAAGATAGAAATAAAAAATTAAATGATATAAATTTATTTGAACTGACGAATTTAGCCAAAAAAATAATCTTATGTAGAGGAACGAAAGCTCCTAAAAATTTAGTTTATCGAACTCTTATATTATTCTTATTAAGAAAAAATATTAACTCAAAGTTTTTTGCTTTGCTGGACGATGCAATAAAGCCTATAGCAACAAAAGATAAAGAATATTTTTATGTAAGACCTGAATGTAAAGATAATACAATAAAACCATTAAAACAAATTCTTATAGATACTGCTCAAAAAACATTGATGTCTGGAAAACAAACAATTGAAGTTTTATTTAAAGAAATTTCAAGAAATACGACAGAAATAGGTACTCCTCCAATACAAGAAATAAAATTTTTGTTAAATGGTTACGTATTCTTTGACAATAAATATTGTTATCTTCAAACAACAAATGAAAACCAACTAAAATTATTTTAAAAGTTTAATATTCATACTATCACATATATAATTTTCGTATAAATAATCAACTTTTTCAGAAAAGTTTTTAATTAACAAATAACATGTTAATTCTTCTTTTTGTTTTTGGGTAATAATATTAATAATCTTAGATTTATCAATATTATTATAATGTTGCATTAATTCATAATAAGTTGTTATGACATTATCTATATCTTTTTGAGAATCAAAATCTTCGCATCCCCATAGCAATCCTAAGTATACAGAATATCTTCGTCTCTGTTCTCCAAAAAATGAAGATTTGCAATTCTTTAACATATATGATATATCATTCACAACTTTTACAGATTTACTCGCTTGATTTCCCTCAATAAGTTTATGCAAAGAATCTTTTGCTTCAATAATAAAAATCGATTGTAATATATCATTAATTAGAACAATATCTGGACGCTCTTCATTGGCTCCAAATCTATATATTTCTCCTTCAATGTTTTTATTATTTATACACTTCATAGATTTCCATGGACCAGCAGTTGGATTTGTAAAAGCAATATACCAATCCTTAGATCTTTCGCATCTTATCTCAAATGCCCATCGAGCAATCTCTTCTGTTAATTTATATGTATATGTCATAAAATTTCTCCTTTACTCAAATTTACAGCAACTCCACCATGAAAAATAATAATATCAGTTAACTCTTTCATAAGAGTTAACCCTTTATTCATTCTTCTTGGATTTATTTGACTATGTACTTGATGTGGGAAATATGCTATTACGATTCTTTTCTTATTATCAAAATGTCCAAAAGCAGTTGCATATGCTGCTAATTGGCCAGTAAAAGGGTCTCCAAATACTCTTCCTAATGTTAAACTATTGCTGATATAAACAAAAACTGGGATATTATCTGGAAAATTAAATTTCCCTTTTAATCGGGGATATGCTATAGTTATTGATTTTTCTAAATCGCCCCATTGATCGTATAGATATACAATATTTTTGGCAGTTGTAATATGATGATTCCCATTTTTAGTTTTAGGAAAGTCTTCAACTTTCAATGAAAATTTTGCTTCTGGCTGTAACGAGCTAGAGTTAAATTTATTTTTTTGAGCATTTATATATGATATTATTTGTGAAGTACAGCAAGGCTTACCTGATCCTGCATTATTCGACAATGTGTATGCCTTCTTCTGAGTTACATCATTTTCTAATAATTCCATTAAACAATCGTATTTTAACAGTGGAGCTCCTTTTTGTTTATTTCTTATGTCAATTGGTAATTCAGATAAACAGGGCCAATGAAGAAAGTTTGTAATTTTTTCTTTATCTACTACAGTTTTATTTAAAATATAATTTGTAATTTCTTTAGCCGTATCTTTATTGTTAATCATATCAATATCTGGCATATAATCAACAATATTATCCCATTGTTTCGCTATAAAACTTAGCATATCCGAATATTGTTCACAAATTAAATCTTCCATGTCTGTATATTTAAATCTATCCATTACATAGTTTATAATTAATTTTGCAATTGACATAAATAACAAATTGAAGCCTTTTCCTGCAGAATAATTTTCTAAATTATTCTCATCGGAATAATGAACAACAAGACAAGGTGTAGTATTTAAAATAGACAATTTAATTGCTGCAACTATAGGCCATATAGAATCTTTTCTAATTCCACCATCGCTATGTATACTATATTCACTTAAAAGATACCAATATGGAATTTTAAATCTTGAGCTACCATATTGTCGCTCACATCTTTGCAACGCTTGATTACCTGTTGTTGTAGCTGCAGTTTCTTCTACTGCTAATATTAAATTATCTTTTTGTGCATCATATATAACAAAATCTGGTTTTCCCCATTCAATTAAATCATCAATTTTTTGAGGTCTATTATTCCAAGATTTATATGATCCATATACAACAAATTGAAATTTAATATCATTTTTTGTCATTATAAAAAAAGGTTGGAACCCATGTAGATAGTCTTGCTGAACACTAAAGCCAAATTTTTTCATAATTAAAGCAATGTTTTCGCAACACCATTGTCCTTCATGAAAGCTATCTGCCCAAATTTCAAGCTCTTTTATTGACATATTTCACTCCTTTTATATTAATTCTAACACAATTGAATTTTAGTGTGAAAATTTTTAAAAATTGATGTTACTTTTTCTGCTTTCTCATGTTAATTAACAACTTCTTGCGACAGTTGATTATTTGCATGCATTGAATTTACTTTTGAAAATTTAATTTTACAGAATTTGAAAAAGCTCTGAAGAGTTTCAAAATATTGAATAAATTTATACTAGTTAACAAATTGTAACAAGGCTAATTTCTTTCAATTCAAAATCATATTTTAAAGCAATTGTTTGTTTGAATTTTTTATCGTCTTTGTTTTGAAATTCAATAAATATGTTGAACGTAACGACATTATGCTCTGGCATAAATTTTATATTATAAAACGACTGATGCTTAATTTTACTAATAATCTTTTCTTTAAGATTTTCTTTAGTAACTTCTATCTTATCAAATAATGTAAGTTGATGTTTTTCAAGATAATCCAACTTTCTTTCATCAATCTTAATGTTACCAATAGGCAATTCTTGATTATCTTGAGATGTCATAATCATTGTATTAATTTCTCTATCATTTCCACTCAAAGATGTTCCCATTGATGTATCAATTTTGTATTTTAAAAAGGTCTGAAAAAGACAATCTTGAATACCATACACTTTATACCCATATTCACTCCAATTCCAAGGGCCATTATCAGTACGAGAATGTTTATCAAAATCCACATCAGCATCTGCGCTAAAAATATTTTTTCCTATCTTTACGTATGTAGTTAACACTGAAGCATTTGAAATGTAAGTTTTAAAAAGTGACTCAAAACTCAAATCAGCTGTACCTACATAATACTTTTTATTTTTAAAAAAGCTATCTATCGTTTTAATATTTTCTTGCTTTATATGATTTATATAAACAAGAAAATAGTCACTACGCCAATTTCTACTTAATCTTTTCCCAACAGTATGATATAATAATTCAATTAACAACTTTTTTGTATCAACATCATAAGGATATAAAATCAAATCTCCCATAAGAATATTGTAACGGCTGTCTTTATTCAATAATTGTATAATATTTTCTGCAACATCCTGATAAACCTTATTATCATCTGGATAGAGTCTAAATGCAAAAAGTTGTTCATGATAATCTCTACCATCAGCAGGGATAAGCGTATTTCTAAAATCGTTATACGAAACTCCTGTTCCCTTTAGGGCTTCCTTGAGTATATCTATGTTGTCAATAGTTTCTTTTTTGAGTTTTTGGGCATTCAAACCAAAGTAATCTTTTAGCGTATTGTAAAAGATCGTATCTCTAGCTTCTATTGAATAAATTATATCCATATCGTAAAATTATTTTAAATATAAACTAATGTCAATTTATATAACTTGACTGAAATCGATAGATTTTGACCTGGATTTTTATTATTTTGTAATGTATTTTTGTGATTGATTTTACTGTTATTCAGATGTATTAAACACTTCTGGCTTGCTTCCGACTTAAAAATTGACCTTTTCAAATAGGACTTTTTTGCCCTAAATGTATCATCGCTATAATATAGAGTGTGTTTGAGTTTTGGGGTTTTATTCAAATTTGGATTGAATTTTTGAGGGACAAAAAGAGTAGTAAAAGATCCATTTGAGTAATTTCAGTCAATTCGTATTTAATTTATTATTATGCGTTTTAATTATTTTTTTATTTGTGTTAAAATTGAATGTGTTAATTACACGGACGTTAGCAGGGACTCCGTAAAAAGCTGACTAAATGTCAGGTTTTTGAAGGGGGAGGATACTGCGATAGTCACCAAAAACAGTTAAAATTAAATATAATTATTATAAGGGGCGTTAGCGCAGTTGGTAGCGCACGACACTGGCAGTGTCGGGGTCAGGGGTTCGAATCCCCTACGCTCCAAAATTTTTTGTAGGAGTGCTTAAAACGGTTAAAACAGGCTTAGCTGTTCGGAGTTGTCTTTTTCTTTATATTCTTTATTAAACTTACTTAATTTCAGCAGGTCATCTTGAATTTTTGTTAAAAAGGGTGAAATTGGCAGATTTTTAACTGTTCCAAGCCAAAATCTTTTTTCTGAATGTGATAAAAACAGGCGTTCTTTAGCTCTTGTCATGCCGACGTATAGAAGTCTGCGTTCTTCTTCAATTTCTTTTTCTTCTTTGGCGCGGTAGAGCGGAAGTACTCCGTTTTCAAGCCCGGCAATAAACACGCATTTAAATTCAAGCCCCTTTGATGCATGAAGTGTCATAAGCGTAATTCTATCGGCGCGTTTGTCGAGCGTATCTGCTTCTGTGAGAAGCGATACTTCATGTATAAATTCATTTTTGTCTTTTGAATTTTCTGCAATTTTCAGCAAATATTTAACGATGTAGTCATCAATTTCCGGATTGCTGTTTTTTATCTGTTCATAAACAGGCGAGTCGTCATTCAAACTGTTTAACAACTCCATAACAGGTTTTTGTTCGCACAGAAGATCGTTTGAAAGTTTCACAAACGGCATACCTGTTCTTTTTAGCGCCTCAATAATCGGCGGAAGCTGGGAAGATGTTCTGTAAAGGATTGCGAAATCAGAGAAAGAATAATTCGTATCATCCCCTGCACTTCTTTGCGAATCTATTGAAAAGAAGCTGTGTCCGCCTATAAGGTTTTCTATTGTACTTGCGATAAATTCCGCTTCTGCTTTGTCTGTTGGAGCTTTGTGGATTGTAATTTTCTCATGCGGTTTGTCAAAGACAGATACGATATTAAAGCAGTTAATCATCTGGTTTGAGGCATCCACAATGCTGTTTGTAGAGCGGTAATTGTTTTTGAGGTTAATAATTTGTGTATTTGGATAATCCTCTTTGAAATTATTAAAGAATTTTGCATCACCGCCTCTAAAGCCGTAAATAGCCTGATTAGGGTCACCTATTACAAAAATATTACCGTTTTCCGGTACAAGAAGGCGTATTAATTTATACTGGTTTTCATCAATATCCTGATATTCATCAACGGATACGTATTTAAAACGTTCGCGGTAACGTGTAAGCAGGTCTTGATTATTCTCCAATAATTTTACTGTCAGGGTTATTAAGTCATCAAAGCTGAGAGCGTTTTCAAGAAGTTTTTCATCTTTGCACAGAGTTTTTTCCTGTTCGGACATTACGGTAAAATCTTTAGCCAGTCCTGCCTGTTCATAATTTTCTTTAAGAATTGAAAAACAGAGCGAGTGGAAAGTGTGAATATTAAGAGAATTTGCCCCATTTTGTAAAAGTTTGTTCAGTCTTTCGCGCATTTCTTCCGAGGCTCTGCGGGTAAAGGTTATTGCAAGACAGTTTTCCGGCTTAATATTTTTTTCGTTGATAAGGTATGCAATACGTCTTGTTAAAACTGTTGTTTTCCCTGAACCGGGACCTGCAACGATTAAAAGCTGATTATTTTCATTTTGTACTGCATTTTGCTGGTATTCATCCAGACCTGATTTTTTTTGCTGCGGAACGGTTTGTTCTTCTTGTTTTACAGCCGGTATAGGCATTAAAACCTGCTGTTTTACAGGTGTTTCTTTTGGCAAATCAATTGCAAGTTTAAGGTTTATGGAATTTTTTTTTACAAGTTCGTGTTCTTCAAATAATCTTATAACTCCGTATTCCCCGTCAAAACCTGCGTGTTTTATAACTTTACCCTGCCTGAGGCGTGAAACGGCTTCTCCCAGGAGGGTTGAAGATTTAGAAATATCATCAACAGGAACATCCTGTAATATTGCAAGTTCAGAGCCGAATGTATTAATCAGTCTTTCGTATTCGTATATAACCGATTTGCTTGACGGACCTACCCCTTTAATTTCCGCAATTATTTCCTGCAGAGGTACAAGGCTGAAAACCTTTCCTGCCGTTTGGGGCGGTGTTATAATTTCTTGTCTGTCTGAAAGTTCATTTACGCGGTATAAAACGCCTATAGTCATAGGTTTTCCACATACAGGACAAATCCCGTTATGTTTTTTTGTTTCTTCAGGTGTCATACAGACATTACATTTTCTGTGACCGTCCTCGTGGTATTTCCCTTCTTCAGGGAAAAATTCAACTGTACCGGTGTATCCTTCGCCTGTTTTCAGCGCATTCATAATTGAATAGTAATTCGGATCAGTGCTAAAAACGGTTGCTTCCCTTGCAAGTTTTGATGCCGAATGTGCGTCTGAATTTGAAACAAGCCTGAATTTGTCGAGTTTTGATACGTGCCAGTTCATTTCAGGATCTGATGAAAGTCCCGTTTCAACCGCAAATATATGTTCTGATAAGTCGCCGTAACAATCCTCTATTGAGTCAAATCCTGATTTTGACCCGAGAACGGAAAACCATGGAGTCCAGATGTGTGCAGGGATTATGTATGAATTATCGCCGGATTCAAGAACAGTTTCCAGTAAATCGCGTGAATCAAGTCCTAATATCGGACGTCCGTCTGATTTAATATTTCCGATTGCATCAAGTTTGTTTCTGAAATTTTCGGCTGACTGCAAATCAGGTGAAAATACAACGTGGTGAACTTTTCTTGTTTTGTCCCATTTTTTGTAAATTGTTGAAATTTCAACAGTGAGGATAAATTTTACATTCGTACCGATTTCGCGTTCAATTTCAGGTTTCAGCTTAAAAGTGCCGTCATCAGATGGAACAAGCTTTTCTTTGATTTCCGCAAACCATGCAGGATGGGTAAAATCTCCGGTTCCTATAAGGCTTAACCCTTTTTTCTTTGCCCATATTGCAAGTTCTTCAAGGTTAAGACTCCTGCTTGTGGCTCTTGAATATTTTGAATGAATATGCAAATCGGTATAATAATACATCTCAACTCCTTACTTTCCGATTATACAATAAAATTATTTCCAGTGCAGTGATACGTATAAAACAAGTATTATGACAGCTGAAACCACACATGAAATACCTGTAAAAATCCAGTAAAACGAAATTCCTTTTCGCGGCTGTTTGCAGACCATAACTGAAGATTGTTTTTTTAATTTTTTCGTTGTTGTTTTACGTGGTTTTGTTGAAGTTTTTTGTTTATCTGGTTTTTGCTCGGATGTTTCATTGTTCATTTTTGTCTTAGCTTCTGTATATTTTTCTGCAAGGCTTTTTTCGCTTTTTTGCCCTGTTACAAGAAGCTCCGTGTCGTAACGCAGTTTTAAAATACTTTCGTTTTTTCCTCTATAATAGACACAATAGTTTATTGCAATTTCAAATGCTCTTTTAAGACATTCAAGAGCTTCCATTCCGTCTTTTTTTACGGAAGATGAGTGAACTGCATTATTGCCGTGTTTTTTAAGGTAATATAAATCATTTATAAATTCTTTTTCTTCTATTGAGCCTGTGGAGCAGTCATTTAAGGTTGCGAGCATATCATCGAACGTAGTTTCCAGAGTTCTGTTTCTACCTAACACCTTTTTACAGACGTTTTCTCCAAACCTTCTTGTCTGTGTCATGCATTGTTCAAAATACTCATCTCTGTATAGTTTTTCGGCATCAGAAATTATCTCAAATAAATTCTTATCAACCTTTTTTAAAAAATCAAAATTAGTTGTCATATAAATAATAATATCACATCAAAAAAGCGGATACATAAATTGTATCCGCTTACAATTATAAAAAAATATTTTATTTAGAAATTCTTCCCGGAACTACAACTCCGCCTTTCAAATTCTTTTTGTAGAATTCTACGTGCGGCTGCAATACGCTGTCGAGAACTTCAGGGAAAGATTTGTTTTCGCTGATTTTTTCAACAATTTCCTGATAAACTGTTGCAAATGCTCTTAATTGAGTTAATGCACCTGCAGCTTCAGGAGTTAAGCCCATTTTGGAAGTTTTTGCAGTTTCAAGGAAAAATGCGCCTGTTGAAGTGTAAGATTTTGTCAATGCTTCAATGTAACTTTCGGCATTTTCTCTGCAAACACCGTTATCCTGAGGAACAGTCAATGCAAATGCAAATTTGTTTGCAGGGTTAAAGTGTGCTTCTGCTGAGTGGTGCATTGCATCAGGAACTTTTGCAATCTGTTTTAGTGTATCTTTAACAGATTCGTTCTGCATTTGTGCATTCCAATATACTGTATTTTCAAAGATTGAACCCATATATTGATGAACTGTTGTTAAAATTCCGTTCATTTTAGCATGTGCCCAGAAGATACCTTCTTTTAATGCATCGTTTACATCTAAATCAGCTGTTAATGATTCTGTGGAAACTTCCTGAGCTGCATTTAGCATTTTTACCATATCTTCTTTTTTCATTCCTGCGTAAGCAAGTGTGAATAAAGCATGGTCATCAAATGCCGAGAAACGTCCGCCTACATCATCATGGATATATAAATCGCCTAACCAGCCGTTTTCGTTAGAAGTTCTTCTAAGTTCGCTTTTTTCTGCGTTTCCATCGGTTACGGCGATGAAATGTTTGTTAGCACATTTTTCTGCTTCTTCTTGAGATTTGCCTTGAGCTTTGTATGCATCAATTAACATATCCAAAACTCTTAAAAATCCGTCTTTTGTTTCAAAAGTTGAGCCTGATTTTGATGCGATAAGGTAGTTTGATGAAGTTACATCATTTCCTAATCTGTATAAAAATCTTTCCAAACTTGTAGAATCAACATCAGAATAAAATTCTACAACGTCATGGCAAATATTTAAGCCGTTGATTGAAAGCATATGTTCAACAGTGTGTTTTGAACCGCCGATACCCATTACGCTGAGTTTTTTTGCTCCTGTTTGTTTTTTTAGATTTTCTGCAAGTTCGTAAATTTCATCAACTCTTTTAGCCTGATTTTCAGGTAAATTTACCCAGTTTAAAAATTGTCCTTTTTTGTTTGCTCTTGAAGAAAATTCGTTTACGAATTCAGAAACTTTAGATGAATAACCGCTAAAATCAATTCCTGTAAATTTAACAGTTACGTTTGAATTTTTAGTCAACATAATAACCTCTTTTCTCAATAGTAAAGTTTTACTCTATTATTTTACTATAAAAGCTAATTATCTACAATTGACATTTATTTAATATTCGCATATTCTGTAATTTCAGATAATAAAAAAAGGAGAAAGATTTATGAGAACAGTAATTATCGGCGGAGGTGCATGCGGTGCAAGCTGTGCTGCACGTTTAAGAAGGCTTGATGAACATGCTGAAATAATTATTCTGGAAGCGACTGATGAAATTTCAATAGCAAACTGCGGTCTGCCATATTATTGTTCAGATGTAATAAACTCACGTGAAAATATGATTGTTGCAAAACCTTCTCTGTTTAAAGAATTATTTAATATTGATGTTCGTTTTAATTCACGTGTTACATCCATTAACCCGTTATCAAAAGCTGTTACAGTAAATGATGATTATGAGCTCGCTTATGACAATTTAGTAATAGCTGTTGGTGCTTCGCCTTTTAAACCTCAAATAAAGGGCATTGAAAATAATAAGAAGATTTTTACTGTCAGAACTCTTTCTGATGCTGATAATATAAAATTGTTTATAAAACAAACCGGAGCCCAAAAAGCTGTTGTTGTCGGCGGAGGATTTATTGGGGTTGAGATGGCGGAGAATTTTATAGAAATGGGGCTTGATACAACTCTTGTAGAGGCTGCGGAACAAATCCTTTCACCTGTTGATTCTGAAATAGTTTGTTTTGTACAAAATGAGCTTAGAGAACATGGCTGTAAGCTTATTTTAAATACAGGTGTAAAAGCATTTGAAGATAGTGAAATTGAACTTACATCCGGTGAAAAAATTCCTTATGATATAGCAATTTTAGGTATAGGTGTAAAACCCGAAACACAAATAGCAAAAAATGCAGGAATTGAAGTGGGTGTCGGTGATGCAATTAAAGTTAATGAATTTATGCAGACTTCTGTTCCTGATATCTGGGCAGGCGGTGATGGTGTTCAGGTGATAGATTTTGTCACCGGAGAACCCGCAATAATTCCTCTTGCCGGGCCGGCAAACAGACAGGGAAGAATTATTGCTGATAATATCTGCGGGAATAAATCTGTTTATAAAAATTCGCAGGGAACAAGTGTTATAAAAGTCTTTGATAAAACTATAGCTTCAACCGGTAAAAATGAAAAACAATTAAAAAGACTTGGGATTAGCTATTTAAAAAATATTATAATGTGCAATTCTCATGCAGGCTATTATCCGGATGCAAAATTTATAACAATCAAGATTTTATTCACATCAGAAGGTAAAATTCTCGGTGCTCAGGCAGCGGGCTATGACGGGGTTGAAAAACGTATTGATGTAATTGCATCTATTATGAGAATGAATGGTACTATTCAGGATTTGACGGATGCAGAACTCTGTTACGCTCCGCCATATTCAAGTGCGAAAGATCCTGTAAATCTTCTGGGAATGTCATGCCGGAATATTTTAGACGGACTTTTTAAACCGGCATTTTATGAAGATTTGACAGGTTCAGTTCTTATTGATGTGCGTGCAAAAGTATTTTTTGACACTAAAACAATAGAAGGAGCAATCTGTATTCCCGCGGCCGAGCTTCGTACAAGATATAATGAAATTCCGCGTGACAGAAAAGTTATACTGTTTTGTAACAGAGGATATACAAGTTATAATGCGGTAAGAATACTTGCACCATACGGATTTGATAATATATACTCGCTTTGCGGTGGAATAAATTTGTATTCGGAAATACAGAAAGATAAGAAAGAAAAAGTTCCTGTAAATTTGTAAACAAAAAGAGATAATCTAATTTAAGATTATCTCTTTTTGTTCTTACAATCTATACATCAGGCCGCCCTGAAATCCGATACCTGTTCTTCCTCCGTTTCTTAAAACAACTTGCAGATATCCGCTGAATCTGTCTTTCCAGTTTTTTGTAACGCCTATTCCATATTCTAAGAAGCCATGTCTCATTTCAACGCCGGGCAAATTTACGTTTCCTGCACGACCGTTTGAATAACCCAGTATATTATAGAAATATTGTACTGTTGCATAAATACTCCATGTTTCTCTACCGTAAATGAAATTAATTCCCGGTGCAATGTTAACACCATTAAGCATTCTTGATCGCATGCTCATATCTCCAAAATCGGTATGCCATCTTTGATCCCCAAAAGCGTTATAGGATGCCAGTAAAGTCGGCTGGATTACAAAGTGTTTTGAGGGATGGAAGTTATATGCTATTTTTGCAGCTGTACCGGCAAACCAGTTTCCTGTATGGTCAGTGTATCCGGCAACATCCATGTCGTTTCCGTATCCGCCTCCATAAGCTAAAATTGAACCGATAAAATCATTTTTCATAAATGTTGCCATACCGCCAAGCTGACCGCCGTTTTGATACATGCTCATGTTGGCAAATGTCTGGTGAGCTCCCATATAGCCGACATAAGCTGTAGGTAATAAAGTCCATCCGTGTTTCAATTCAATTGCCGGGAAGTCTGCTCCGACAAGTGCTCCGTAGAAATTGTTGTTGACATTTAATCCTTGTGTCATTCCGAGTTTTTCGAATGTTCCGAATGCTTTGAACCATAAACTGCCGTCTTTTTTATTGTATTGATATGGTGCAAACTGTGGATATGCTGCTGCATATTTATTAGGGTTTTGCTGTGTAAGATACTGCATGTTTACTTCTTGAACATGGTCAAAAAGCACATTATTTACAACAAGTTGGTTTTGATACATTGCAACAGTCGCAACCTGTCCTCTGAATACCTGAGGGTTATATCTTGTCAGAGATGCAGTATAGTTTCCCCCTCCTTGAGAAAAGAGCCTGTAGTACCCTATCGGGGTAAAGATTTCCTTATCTGTTGCTGTGAATGTTACATTACCCTGTAATGCTGCAGGATCATAGTTAAAGATTTTTAATGCAATATGTCTGTCAATCGGACATTTGTTAATGAATTGAAAATCACTTACATTTAATGTTCCGTTACCCGCAATTGCGTTTGTTATAAATGTATCTGAATCCCAGTCGCGTGCAGAAACATCAACCGTAAAATTCCCCGTGCTTCCGTCACTGTTGAATGTTGTACTGCCGATATCATTATCGGTTATTGTACCGTTCATAAGGTTAAACGAGCTGGATCCGTCAATTGTAGTTGATTGGGCACTAAAACCGTTCTGCATTATATATAAATCTGAATTTGAAAGACTTAAATTATTGAAAGTTGTATTGCCGGCAATAGTTCCTATTATAGAATCACTTGAAGCTGTGACATCATTCATAACAGCTTCTTCTGTTGCCTTAACTCCTATAGTGCCGGCGTTGTCAGCTGTTGCCCCATTTGTGAATATAACGTTTTTACCTATTGCATCAAGTTCACCATCTCCGGATGCCTGTGCTGTGTTGTTAAATATTACATCCTGACCGTCTTTTGCCTGTGCGGTGATTGTCCCCTGTGAAACCGAAACGCTGTCATTGAACTGCAAATCAACATCTCTGTAAGTGGAAAAGGTAATTTGTGCATCTTTATCAAGGGTAGTAGAGCCTATTATTGTATCAGAGATTATACCTATACTTTTTCCTTCAATATCACCGAATATAAGATTGCCGCCAAAACCGTCGGCATCGGTGAAAGTCAAATTACCTGAATTATTAACGGTTAAGCTGCCGTTATAATTAACCGTTGTTCCTGAAAATGTAACATTTCCGCTTCCTTCTTTATTGATTTCGCCTGACGCACCGGTAATGTCAGCTTTTATATCAAGATTATTGGTTCCGTTCAGATTCATTTCAGAATCGGCTCCGCCCAGTGTTATTGTTTGTCCGGTCTCTGCCATTGTGACATTATCACCGAGATTTAAAACACCGTTGTTATTTATTGTAATATCGCCTGTAATAGTGTCTCCGCTGTTTAAATTTACATCTCCGGTTATAGCAAGTTCTCCATGAATATCAGTGGTAACACCGTTGCCGATATAACTTTCTTCACCTATGTTTAAGCTGCTGCCTGAAGATGTTGATATTCTTCCGCTGTCTCCTTTTAAAATACCGTTTGTTCCGTCAGAAGTTCCGTTAAAATTTAAATTCCCGCCATTTAGATGAATCGTACCGTCGGCTCCCCATGTGTCATTCGAGTTTAATGTTAATGAACCGTTATTTAAATTAATTGTACCGTTATCATTTACTGTTACCTGAACTGTATCGGCTATTGAAGCCGCTGAAGCTGCTGTTCCAATATCAAGAATACTGCCTTCATTATTGCTGTTTGTACCTGAAACAGTTATTGATGTTCCGTTGAATTTTCTGTCTGCACCGTCTATGACTGCTGTTGAACCATTTAGAATTTCTAAAGCTCCGTCTTGAATGTCAAATTTATTAAACATATCGGAGTTGTTTAGGGATGTAGTACCGTTTGTTTGTGTGTAATTCCCTGTAAAATTAGAAATATCTTTATTGTTTACAAATTCAACGGTTCCGGCACTTTCATTAATTATGCTGCCTGCCCCTGCAATGGCTCCGCTGCCGGAAGCAAATGATACTTTATTGTCTGAATTATTTCCTTTAATTGTCACTATAGAATTACTTCCGTCCAGATACAGGTCAGATCCGGATGAGGCAGTGTTCCCTGAAAATGTAATATCTCCATTTGAAGTATCCATTGTTATTGAGCCGGAATTATATATTGCACCGCCGTTTTGAGCAGAATTGTCCGTAAAAGTTGTTCCCCCATCAATATTTACGGAACCTGTATTTGTGTAATTTGAATTATAAATAGCGCCTCCGTTGACAGCTGCTTCATTCCCAGTAAAACTGTTGTTTTCACCTACGTTTACAGTTCCGCCGAAATTTGCAACTGCACCGCCGTTTTTGCTTGCAGTATTTTCTGTAAAACTTGAATTTGTTCCGGTAGTTGTAACAGTGTTACCTGTTGTATCCAGACTGTATATTGCTCCGCCCGAGCCTGATGAATTGTTTTCAAATGTTCCGGTGCCTGTAATTGTTATGTTACTGTCACCGTTATATATTGCTCCGCCGCGGGTATTAGAACTGTTTTCCGAAAAGTTGACATTTTCAAAGGTAACATTACCTACACCTTCAAAATGCAAAGCTCCTCCGTTTGATTCGTCCGAAGCATTAACCGCCTGTGCGATATTCCCTTCGAAACTTATTGTTCCGTTTCCTGTCACAGTTTCTGCCGCAGTTATGAAAATCGCTCCGCCTGAGGCACTGTCAACACCGTCCCAGCCTGCATCAGGATAAGTTTGATTTGGGCTTGTAACAATATTATTACTGAAAATTGTTCCGTCATTAATAGTCAGGTTTCCGCCGGATTGATATATCGCACCGCCCAAAATTACTCCTGATGAGCTTGTAAGGCTGTTGTTTGAAAAATTTCCGTTTATTGTAAGGTCATTGTTATAATTTTGTACTGCTCCTCCATGTCCGCTGTCGGTTGTTGTTATACCGGATAAACCGCCTACAGTTCCATCGCCTGTCATTATTACTCTGTCATCAGCGTTTGTCTGTGATAATGTAATTATCGATAATAATCCTGCTAAAATAAGCGCATTTCTGAGCTTCTTGTTCATACAATCCCTCTTTACTAAAAATTAATTCTAGATATGTGTGTTTTATATTACATTAAAAAATAAAAAAAATAAATAATAACATCAAATTTTTACCCTAAAGTATGTTATAATGTAACTAGAGATTTTAACGGGGTTTTAAAATGATTAATTATGACAGTTTACTGGAAAAGATACCTAAAGTTAGAAAAATTCTTGATGATGGCTCAAACAGCATTCTTTATCACTATACAAAACCCGAGAAACTCTTAAGTATTCTGGAGTCAGGAACAATCCGTTTTTCGAATGCTCTTTATCTTAATGACAAGGAAGAAGTAACATACTCATATAAGCTTATTTTTAATCTAATTGATGAGATGCCGGAGCTTAATCAAAAATTATTCTCAAAAATCAAAGAGCATTTTTATACAAAATACACAAATATAATTAACGGCTCGGATGATTTCGGATATAAATACGAGTACTACACAATTTCATTTTCGACAGAAGGAGATAACCTCACCCTGTGGAATAATTATGCAAAAGGCCAGAATTATACGGGTTATAATATCGGCTTTTGCAAAAAAGATTTAATTGCAGATATGGAAAAAATCGGCTTTAACTCGGTTTATGGCAGTATAATTTATGAAAAGAAAAAACAAATAACCGTATTGAAGCTTATTTTTGAAAAATGGAACAGGCAGTATGAAAAAGCCTGTAAAAAAAATAATAATCAAGATAAACTTGTTGACATTATTTTTGAACTCATTGATATTCTCAGCATTATAAGTTTATTCTTTAAAAATCCGCACTTTAAAGATGAAAAAGAATACAGAATTATTTTTATCAATAATTTCGGGACAAATTTTGCAAAACAAACCAAAATCTGTGAGAAAAACGGGCTGTTTATACCTTATATAGAATACAAATTTTTGAAAAAAACCGTAAATTCAATAAATATCGGACCGACATTAGAGGAAAGTATTTTTTATACAAGCACCTGCCGTATGCTGTCGAACTTCGGCTATGAAAAGAAAACCGTTAACCGTTCAAAAATTCCGTTACGTTTTTAACTGCATTCCAATCCATTCCATTATAATGTTAACAACATATTCCTGTTGTTTTTTACTAAGTTCAACTCCTTTTTCTATTTTATGCCATTTGCTTAAACAGCCGCGGCAGCAGGTAGCAGTAGCGTGCTGTGCAATAAAAACGGGGTGTCCTTTCATCGGGGTTTGTTTGCCGTCATTCGGGATAACCGCCGGTGCAAGTCTTTTTGATATGAAATCACAGGTATGGTGTCTTATAGTATCTAAACCTTTTTGTGCAATATAATCTTTTTCTTTTTGCTTGAGTTTAAATTTACTTCTGAATTCTGATTTTGAAAGTTTGTTAAATATGTCGTTCATTTTTCTACCTGCAATATTATAGTACAAAAAATAAGGGTTCGTTTTAACGAACCCTCAATAATTTTGACGTTTATTATGTGTGCTGTTTTGCTGGTTAAATGTCTTCCCATTCAACGTTTCTTGGTTCAACTCCTGCCTGCGTTATAGCATTACTCTGGGCTTTTGTTTTGTCTACGTTTTCGCTTCTGCCTTTTATATTGCCTGACGGATCGTATACAATTGCTTCCCATTTGCCTGTGAGCGGGTTGAATTTAGTTTGTACAAATGATTTATCTTTGTTCTGTATGTTTTGGAACTGACCGACTTCTTGTTTTCTTTGATATTTTGCGGTTAATTCTGCATTCATATCAAACAAGCCCAGGTCGATTTTACCGCCGTTTGGCAGACCGTTTAATGTATGTGCTTTACCGTATGCATCGTTATAGAAATGTACTAATTCCATTGCCTGCTTGTAAGTCAGAGGTTTTCCGTCTTTGGTTTCATACAGTGCTGCCATCTGGTTCCAGTACTGGCCGTGTTTGTTTAAATCCCACATTTCAACTTTATGTTCAGTTGTTCCCTGATATTTAGGCTGCACTGGTACAGGTACCGGTGTAGGAGCCGGAGGATTTGAACCGGGTATAGTAATTGGAGCCGGATTATCAGGGAGTGTTGGTGCTGGCTCCGTTGGCTGGTTACGTTCTATAACTTTTAATCTTGCTGCAACTTCAGGTGTTCCTCCGTGGTATTTAATCTTTTTCATTGTGAACAAGCCTTGAATAGCACCTGTAATACCTCCGGAAATAGCCATACCTATTGGAGCATTTATATCAAATTTGTGTCTTCCGCTTGTTACGCCTCTATCTTCGACTTCGCCTTCAACGGTTTTAGTTTCTTCGCCTGAAACTTCTCCGGTAACAGTGTATGTTTTTTCAAATACAACTTCTCCTTTGGCATTAACTGTTTGTTTGTAGTATACTTCTCCTTCGACCGGGACAGTACGTTCAAAGTGTACGGTACCGTCTACTCCGACAGTTTTTTTGAAGTATGCTTCACCTGAATAATCATAATCTACAGTTCCGCTTGCTTCCCATGGGATATCTTTTACAACTGTTGTTGTTTGTTCTCCCATAAGGTAGTCACCATCCCAGTGTTGTGATACAAATTTATCCGAAGATTGTACTGTACCGCTTGCATTCCAATCTTTAGAACCGCTTCCGCTATATGGTGTATAACCGTCAACGGTTACATCTGTATGATAAGGTATGTCTTCATCAATAACAACGGCATCTTTATATTTTGCATAGCCTTCAACAGTTACCGGCTGCTCATAACCTATAGTTTCTTTTACATGTAAATCTTGTGAGTAAGCCTGTTTATACTGGAAAACTACGTCCTGTGAATATTTTAAGATGTTAGAGTATGGAGTATTGACAATTTTTGTGCAGGCATACCCTTCCATAATACAGCCGCCTGCAAAACCGCCTAGTGCTCCTTTAAATGCCTGTTTTGCAACATAACCTAATCTTTTTAGATTTGTTTTGTCATATTCTTTGTCAAGACCGCATATTTTTGCGCATTTACCCTGGAAAAATCTGTCGCGTTGTTTATCTTTTGCGGTCATATGACCGAGTTTCAGCTGTATATCAGGATTTTCTTTCAAGAATTTTTCTCTTGTTTCAGGGTTTGCATATTCAGGATATTGTTTAATAAGTTCATTTTCATATTCCTGAAGTTTAGCATGATCCATACCGCGTTTACGGTTTTTGATACTTGTCATATAATCCGCATCATTATATGGATCTTGTTCATCTGCGGTATCTATTTCATTTTCGTTGGAAATTCCTACGAAGTAATCTTTGAATTTTTGGCTGCTGAATTTATAGGATTTTCCGTTTTGAGAAAAATCTCCTTTTTCACCCGGCTTTGCTTCTTCACAGAACAGATCCGGATTTTCCATAACATAGTTGCGCATTTCTTTTGTTAATGCTTTATTGTTATCGTCTTCTTTCCAGGTTCCGTCTTTATCCCAGTGAATGACTCTGTTTTTAACACGTTCTTCGGCAATTTCACGGTTGAGCTTTGCCTCGGCCATGTATTCAATAAGAGCTTCTTTATTATTTTGAATATCTTTGGTTTCTTCTTGTTTTGCTTTAATAATTTCTTTTGTGGCTTTTTCCTTAAGTTTCTCGGCTTTTTCTTTATCACCGTTTTTTAAAGCTTCATCAATTTTTTCTTGATATTCATTTGCGGTATTAATTGCATGGTTGAGGTGTCTGTTTTTAATTAATGAATTAGCCATTTTGCCGTAAGTACTGTCTTCCAGCTTAACGGTTTCATCCAGAGCTTCGCGGTGGGCAAGAAATTGAATTTCTGCTTCAGACATCTCTTCTTGATTTCTTATATAATTTTCTTTATGTGTCTCATGAACTGCTTCATTGTATTTTAATCTTGCAAGTTCTGCGTTTTTAGGGTCAGCATAGAAAGCCATTTTTTTGTTTAATGCCTGTTTAAATTTTTCGGTTTCGGCTTCTGATGCAAATTCTCTCATGTATCTGTCTTTCAGGAAAATTCTGCCATCAACTGTTTTTGCGCCGTTTTCCAATGAAGCTGCAATTTGTTCTTTTTCTTTTGCGTAAACAACATCGGCTATATCCGTTTTTAAAATAGACGGATCATTTTTGTATAATTCTGTGTATTCTTTTTTATATTGTTCAAATTTTTGTTTTTGCAAGACGTCATTATCTGCAAGCTGTACTTTGGGCGCCTGCGGTGTCTCAACTTTTGTTCTTGCTTCTGCTGATTCTACAGCAAGGCCTTTAACCTCATTATCAGCTTTAACAGCTGCAGCATTACCTATAGGAACATTTGATGTGTATGTTCCGTCGGCATTTTTTGTAAAAGTTCCGTTTTTTACAAGAGCTTCCAATTGCTCAGGTTTTATTCTGGCAATATACTCCTTTGGGACAATTTCATTTGCACACATAATTCAGTCCTTTCTCTCAATTTTCATTATACATTTTATTGCATGAAAATTGATCTTATTATTTTATACTTCTCTATGTCCATGTAAAAACATTTTATAACCTGAAATTGCGCAAAATCGAGACTTTTTTTACACTAATTTTGAAAACCCTTGCTACACAAGGGATAAAGACGTTTTAAAAAGTTAATATTTCTTAACAAAAGAATATATTATATATATAATTTTTATATAAAAATAAGAGAGTGTTATATATTACTTAAATTAAATATTAACTTTTGTAAAAAAGGGCTAAAAAAAGGTAAAGTTTTTGTGTAAAAAAACGTTTATATACATGTAATATAAAGTGTTTAAGTGCAAACTGAACAAACGAGGTTCAACAAAAATGAAAAGATCGGGAATTAACAAGAAAAGAATAATTGCATTTATATTAAGTTTTTTATTTATAATGCAGCAGTCTTTAGCATATCAGGTAATGGCAGAGTCAATTATAACTAACGGTGACGGGAGTGCGTTACAGGGTAATAACGGTATATACAATATCAGACCCGACGCTTATAACGGAAATGTTGGATTTAAACACTTTGACAAGTTACAGTTAGGCCAGGGCGATATATTAAACTTTATTTACCAGTGGTATAATCAGTCTCAAACTGTTGATGGTAATAATGTTAACCATATTTACAAACAAGGTGACATTGATACTTTCATTAACCTTGTAAATAATCAGGTTAAAATTGACGGTATTGTAAATGCCATAACTAAACTCGGCAGTAACGGGGCTTTAAAAAATGACGGAAGTTTGATATTTATTTCACCTCAGGGTATGGTTGTCGGTGCTTCAGGCGTATTAAATGTAGGAAGTTTATCGGTGATTACTCCTACCCAAAATGATTTTACTAATCTTAAAAAGACATTAAACTTGCCTCAGTCACCTGAATATGCAATTAAAGAGGCTACAGCTATTAATGGTGAAATTGATCCTGATAGTATAGTTCGTTATACTGATCCGGAACATATTAATGCAAATCCGACTACAGCAACATTTAATCCATCAAGTCTGGCTGCAGGCAATGAAACAAATAATGTAATTAATATTAACGGTGCAGTGATTGCAAGAGGTGATGTTGACCTTAAAGGCGGAAGCGTTAATGTCGGAAATGGCGGTCTGCTGGTTGCAGGTGTTGGTAATAATACTGAAATCTTACAATCAGAAGATGCTGCAGAAACATTATTTAATTCATTGGTCAGCACTGACAATATGACATCCGGTAATGCTTTTGCAAGTTCAAACGGGAATATTGTTATTACTTCTAAAACCGGAACTTCAGTAGCAAATGGCGCTAAAGTCAGAAATTACGGAAATGGTAATATTACGATTACAAACTCCGGCGCATCAGGCGTTAATATTTCCGGAGAAGTTTCTAACCCGAACGGTAATTTAACAATTTCTAACTCTGCGGGAGAACTTCTTGTTAATACTACAGGTCTTGTAAGAAATGATGGAACCATGACTTTCACAAATAACGGTTCCGGTACTCGTCTTGCTCTTAACGGAACTGTTAAGAATACAGGGACTCTGTTAGTTACTAATGAAACAGGTTCTAACGGACTTATTGTTGGCGGAACTGTTACAAATAACGGTAATTCAACTTTTACAAATAAAGCCGGAGCATTAGATGTAAGCGGTTCTATAACTAATACCGGTAATCTTTCAATGAATAACAGCGGTACAGGCGGTTTGCTTGTAAGCGGCGATGTTACAAATAATACAGGTACCGCTCAGTTTATAAATGACAGCGGAGCATTAAATGTACAAAGCGGTGGTAACATAACTTCAAACGGAACTTCGTTAGTTATGGAAAACAGTGGTTCCGGGCTGACAATTGCAGGCACAGTTAACAATAATGCCGGTACTGCTAAACTTACAAATACTAACGGAGCATTAACTGTTCAAAATGGTGGTTCTGTTATTTCCAAAGGAACATCATTAACCATGATAAATAATGGTTCCGGTACAGGCATTGCTATTAACGGAACTGTCCAAAATACAAATTCCCTTGACGTTACTAATGAAACAGGAGCAAACGGACTTCTTGTGACCGGCACTGTTACAAATAACGGTGGTTCAACTTTTACAAATAAAGCCGGAGCATTAAATGTAAGCGGTTCTATAACTAATACCGGCAGTCTTTCAATGAATAACAGCGGTACAGGCGGTTTACTTGTAAGTGGCGATGTTACAAATAATACAGGTGCAAGCAGTTATATAAATACAAATGGTACGTTAAATGTTCAAAACGGCGGTACTGTTACTTCAAATGGTTCTTCATTAACAATGAATAACAGCGGCTCAGGCATGACAATTGCAGGTAATGTTAACAATAATTCAGGTAAAGCTGAATTTAGAAATAATGGCGGAAAATTACTTGTAGCTTCTACAGGCAATATTAATGCTAAAGGCTCTTCACTCTTCGTATACAATGATGCAGCCGGCGGTATGGATATTCAGGGTAAAGTTGTTAATACAAATGCTTCCGCTAATGTACATTTTGATAACAGAAATTCCGATATGACTATTGGTAATTCTGCAAATAAAGATAATATAACTTCAAATGCAGATATAAATATTGATGTTACTAACGGTAATTTACTTAATAATGGTGTTGCTCATAATTTAATAGCAGCAACTAACGGTGCAAATTTGGATATTGATGTTACAAACGGCGCCGTAGGTGAAGAAGTTGGTCCTTATGATGGTGCTTACACAGGAATTGGCCCTAATCAAAGAGATTTGACAAAATCGGTTAACGTTTCTGTAGACGGTAAAATTAATGTATTAAGCACTGAAGGTACTAATGAATCATTAATTAATCTTGCAAGCTTGGATAAAAATATGAACGTTGATCAGATTAAAGCTGACGGACGCGTAATCTTGCTTGCTGATAGTTCAACCAATAAAGGTGAAATCCCTTATGATATTATAAACGCTTCTTCTGACCCGATGAAGCCGAATGTTGAAGGAGATGGTATCTCAATCATTGCAAGCGGTAACATCGGTGAAGACGGTAATGCATTAACATTCAGACAAAATCAGGGCAGCTACGGTACTGTTGACGGTCAGTTAAATCATACTGATAACGCTCAGTACGGAGTTGATATGCTTGCTATCAAGGATATTAACATAAAAGGTATGGATGCTGATAACGGTGATAAACTTGATACAAATGTCGGCGGTTTGATATCACGCGAAGGTTCAATTAATGCTGAATTTTCAGGTGATACATTTATTAGAGAAACAACTGCTGCAAAGGATATTAATATAACAACACGCGGTAAAAACTTGTATGTTGAACATTTAGGTGAAGTTCCTACATATCCGCAGGATTACTATGGACCGAACGGAAATATTCATCCTGATAAAGTAAAACTTACAGCTCTTGATTTAGGTACTTCATGGCCTGATAACCCTGCAGATTCTACAATTATCGTTAAAAATGGTACAATTGAGGGCCAGGGAGAAGGCAGACCGGCTCACGAACAGGATTTAACTCTTGTTGCAGATAATGCTTATGCAGGCGGTTACCACTTCCATATGGGTAAAGACAGAGGCCAGATTAGTGATAACCCGTTAAGATTTAATCCTTCTTATTATGAAGAAGATGCCAGAACAAACCAAATTACAACACCGGAAGGTGAAACGGTTTCTATCAGGGCAAAAGCCGTAAGACCTGATGATGTTACTGCTATAGGTCAAAATGAAGACGATCGTAACTACTATTACGGCGGCAGTTCTCAGGGCGATGATGAAGGATATGACGGCGTGAAAGATGATGACGGTGATTATGTTGATAATCCTTCAAGCGATGAACAGGGCGATGAAAATGATGATGATAACTTAGTTGTTCCTGATGATAAAGAAGATATTACCGATACTGATACAGATACCGATGCTGATACAGATACGGACATAGATACTGACACCGACACAGATACGGATATAGACACCGACACAGATACAGATACCGACACAGATACGGATATAGACACAGACACAGATACGGATACGGACACAGATACGGATATAGATACGGATCTTGATACTGATACCGACACAGATACCGACACAGATACCGATACTGATACTGATACGGACACAGATACGGATATAGATACGGACACAGATACGGATACAGATACAGATACCGATGCTGACACAGATACGGATATTGACACAGATACTGATAATGATACCGATACTGATACGGATACGGATATAGATACTGATACTGATACCGACACCGATACAGACACCGATACTGATACTGATACGGATATAGATACTGATACTGATACTGACACCGATACAGATACCGATGCTGATACGGATACGGATATTGACACAGATACTGATAATGATACCGATACTGATACTGATACGGATATAGATACTGATACTGATACCGACACCGATACAGATACGGATACAGATACGGATGCTGATATAGATACCGACACTGACACCGATACTGATACGGATACAGACATAGACAATGATAATGATAGTGACAATGACACAGATAATGATACTGACATAGATACCGACACAGATAACGATACCGATACCGATACCGATACGGATGGTGATTTTGATCCGGATATTGAAATACCGAATATGGATTACGGTCAGGCAGTATACAAACAACGTGTTGTTGATGACAGAGTCGACTCTATTGATAAACGTCAATATATGAGATTTGACACAGATGATAACCAGAATATAATAACATTTGAATCAAATGATGATGTAACTGCAATATCTGATATCTCAAGAGGCGGTGTATCCCTTAAACATAAAGGTACATTAAAAGTCGGCGATATTGTTCCTGTACACTTAACATACGGTGATCTTGAAATTAACGCAAATGTTAAAATCGTATCAGCCAGTGATGTTAAAGCAGGCGGTAAATTCATAGACCTCGATCAGGCAACTGCTAATAAGTTATTATATTTAAGTTTGCTGGAAAAAGATCAGCCGATTGCTCAAACAATCCAGAACATATCAACAACATCAATTGATGAATAGAATAGAAATAAGAATACCGCTTGATAAAAGCGGTATTCTTATTATTTAGCACTTTTAACTTCGGGATTTATTTTAACAAAGTCCCATTTTTTTGTACTGAATAATCCCTTATCAGTAATCTTTAATTCGGGAATTACCGGCAGAGACAGAAAACTCATTGTCATAAATGCATCATCAAGAGTACATCCTAATTGTTTAACAGCCTCATTAAGTTTGTCACAATGCTGTATGACATAATCGAAATCTCTGTCCGACATAAGACCTGCAATTGGAAGCGGAAGTTTTGCAATTACTTTTCCATTATTAACTACAACTTTGCCTCCCTGCATTTTAACAAGTTCTACGGCTGCTGTATACATATCAGAATCGTTTGTGCCTACTATTATCATGTTATGTGAATCATGGGCTACAGTCGATGCAATAGCTCCGGATTTTAGGTTAAAACCTTTAACAAAGCCTTTTCCGATATTTCCTGTTGCCCTGTGGCGCTCCATTACAAGAATTTTTAAAGTATCGGTATCTGTATTGCTGTTAAGTTTTCCATCTTCAAATTTTGCCTCACATACAGAAGCTTTTGTGACAAGCTGGTGCGGAATAATCTCAATTGTATTTACAAATTTTGATGTCCCTTTTATTGTAAAATCTCTTTTCTCAATCCAGCGTACATTTATAGAACTTCTTACAGATGGTTTTTCAAATTTTGTAAATGCTTTTACAAGTTGTCCGTTCTCAGCAGCAACTTTACCGTCTTTGATAACTATATCTGGTTTAAAAGTTTTTAAATCCGGCAGGATAAGTAAATCTGCCTTATACCCGGGAGCTATTGCCCCTTGATTTTTAAGTCCGAAATATTCTGCTGTATTTAAGCTTCCGATTTGTATTGCTTTTATAGCATCAACGCCTGCATCAACTGCCCGTCTAACCATATCGTTAATATGAACTTTTAAATCTTTCGGGTGTCTGTCATCTGTCACGAACATGCATTTTCGTGTATTTTTTTCTTTTAAAACTGGCATAAGTGCATCCAGATCTTTTGCGGCTGTGCCTTCTCTTATCATAATATACATACCCAGCCTTATTTTTTCTATTGCTTCTTCAAATGTTGTACATTCATGGTCTGATTTGACACCGCTTGCAGCATAAGCGCATAAATCTTTTCCGCTCAAAAACGGTGCATGACCGTCAATTCTTTTACCTTTAGATTTTGCAAGGTCTAATTTTGCAAGAACATTTTTATCTAAATTTAAAAGTCCGGAATAATTCATCATTTCGGCAATTCCGAGAACCCACGGACTGTCTATTAAAAGTGCAAGATCATAGCTGTTCAAATCAAATCCCGAAGTTTCATAAGGGGTTGCCGGTACGCATGACGGAAGCATTGTGTAAACATTAAGCGGTAAATGTTTAACAGCTTCATGCATATAACTTATTCCATGAAGCCCGAGAACATTTGAGATTTCATGAGGATCAATTATTACTGTTGTTGTCCCGCAGGGGACAACTGCTTTCGCAAATTCATACGGGAGCATCATTGAACTTTCAAGGTGAACATGGCCGTCAATAAACGCCGGAGAAACATAGGCGCCGTTCGCATTAATTTCTTTCCTGCCTTCATATTCTTTTCCTAAACCTGCAATTATACCATCAGATATGGCAATATCGCAGTTATGAATTTCTTCTGACAAAACGTTTATGACATTTGCGTTTTTTATAACAAGATCTGCTTTTTCAAGACCACGGGCTACTTTTATAATTTTTTCAAGTTCAGACATAATTCTCTTTCTTTTTTAAATACTTTCTTCATTCAGGTCAAAATTTTCGGCGTTAACTTCTCTTAAAAAGTCTATCCAGCAGTTATAATAATCTGCAAGAGCATAAGTATATCCGGCAACAATTGATCTATATGACTGTTCCATTACTATTAATGTTGTAAGGGAAGATTTGCCGTTTGCATAATTCTTTTTGGCAACTTTTATCATCTCATTTGAATTTTTGATAAGATTGTCATTGTAGTAATTTAAATTAATTTTTGCGGTTACAAATTTTTCGTAAGCGCTGTTTAAATCATTTATAGCCTTATTTCTCACAGACATATAACGCAGTTCTGCCTGATTAACTTCTGTTCTGGCATTTTGAATTTCAGGTTTGTAAGCATAGAAAAGAGGAATGTTTACAATACTTGCCCCTGCAAAGGCGCCGTTTACTGCAGTGCCGGAATCACTCATCCCATGTGTTATAAATGTATATCCGCCTTGAAGTTCAATATCCGGAACTCTTTGGCGGCTTATATAAATCAGATTTTTTTTTGCAACATCAATTTGCTGTTCGGCGATTTTTATATCATATCTGTTTTTAAGAGAGCTTTCTTTTATGGCTTCAAACGAGGGAAGTTTTGCAAGAGGTTTAGGGCTTAAAAGAGCTATAAAATCGTCCTTATCTGAAAAATTATCATCCTGTGCATCATATTTTATTGTGCTTTGATTTCCTATATTAATAACTTTATTGAAGTTATACATTGCGTTTTTGACATTTGCTTTCTGGGTATTAACCTGAATTACAAGTTGATCCAGAGCAATTTCAGTTTGTATTACGTCAATTTCTTCTACTTCATCTGCTGCTACACGTTTTTTTGCAATTGCCAGAAGATCATTGAGTAATTTACGGCGTTGTTCAAGCACATTTAAAATCTCTTTTGCCGCAACGAGGTTTACATAAGCTTCTCTGACATCCATTTTAAGGTCAAATTCTGTATATCTAAGATTTTGTTTTTCAAGTTCAAGATTTGAAAGTGCAAGTTTTTTTCTTGCGTCGCGTTTTGCAATTTCTATTTTTTCGCTTAATCCTACCGCCTGAGGTTCGCCTCTCGCCATTTTACCCATATTAAAGAAAGTATTTATTTCGGGATTTTGCAGTCTGTTAGATTCTTTGACTTTATTTAAGGCAATGTCTATATTCATTTTTGCTGCCTTATAATCAATATTATTTTCTAATGCAATATCCAGAGCCTCTTGCAGAGATATTTTTTCAACATTTTTTTCTGCATAACAGGCAGGGCAAATCAGAAGTATTGATATTAATATCAAAAATTTTTTCATATATTAGATTATATCATTAACAATTTTTTCTTGTATAATAAAAAAAGTAGATTTATTATTTAGAAGGTGTAAAAATTATGTTCGAAGTTGACAAAGAAAAATGTATTCATTGCGGATTATGTATTAAAGACTGCTCGCCTAAGGCTCTTCAATTTGATGATGAGAAATTTCCGGTAATTGATGAGCAAAAATGTTTTAAATGCCAGCACTGTTTGGCAGTTTGTCCTGTGGGTGCAATATCTGTATGCGGAAAAAAACCTGAAAATTCTGACAAAATTTATTTTCAAAATTCTGATATGATATTAAATCTTATTAAGTCACGCAGGAGTATAAGGCATTACAAGCAGGAAAATATTGCACCTCATAAAATGCAAAAATTAAAAGACATGCTTAAGTTTGTTCCGACAGGTGTGAATTTTCATAAACTTCATTTTGCCTTTATAGATGATATAGAAGTTATGAATGATTTCAGAGATTACGTGAACGGTAAGGTAAAAGATGCATTGACCACTAAACCGGTTAAAGCAATTGCAAGAAAATTCCGCAGATATACTAAAGCTATTATTGATGGACAGGATATTTTATTCAGAGGTGCGCCGCATATGGTTGTTGTCTCGACGCCTGTAAATGCTCCATGTTACAATGTTGATCCTTTTATCGCGCTCAGTTATTTTGAATTGTATGCGCAAAGCATGAATATTGGGACATGCTGGTGTGGGCTTGTTGAATTTTGTCTTATTATTATGCCGGAGTTGTCTGATTATCTGAAAATCCCTCAGGGATATAAGGCATCTTATGTAATGCTTTTCGGGGAACCTGATATTAAATTCGCAAGAACCATACAGCCTGAGCCGTTTGAAATTGAATCAGTTCAAAAAGGTGAATTTAGAAAATTAAAATTTAAGGAGAAAATGCAGAGGTATTTTTGGAATTTGAAATAAAAAAACGGTATTATACCGTTTTTTATTCTGCATATTTTCTTGTCATAATAATTTTTCCTTGCTCATTGTAAGCTTTATCTTTTAACCAGTGAGCAATAAGTTTTCCATCGGGTGTATAGATAAATGTTTCTTCTTTGGATACCCGTAATCCCATATTAACTAATCTGCCTGATATTGTGTATTTGTATGATTTGTAGGGATAATCAAGGCTGTCTTTTTCTTCTGTATAAATAAGTTTGCCATTGTTAGAGTAATACCAGACATGATACCTGTCATTATTATACATTACCGCATATGTTGAATCAGAGAAAAAAGCTAAAGTTCTGTCTTTAAGTTCTACATTTCCCTGTAAAAAATATCTTGAATTTTCCTGATAATTGTTATCTGTTATATTTTGTGCAACCAGATAAGGATTTAATGCTTTGGCCGGATTTTGCATAAGCTCTTCTCTTGCTGATTGCACGTTATAATCTATACCGCCTGTTAATAACGTTTCTGCCTGAACCGGAATAACAATAAATATTGCGATGGTTAACAAAAATTTTTTTAACATACTTGTATTATTAATGATTTTATCCTGTCATGTCAAAGATTTTTATAATATTGCTCACTCGGGTAATTGCCAAAACTCACAAATCCATATTAAATATAATTAAATCTTTTTCATACTTCCAGCTATTCTTAATTCCAACGGAGCCTTGCGGCTCCTTTTCTTTGGGAGCGTGCCGCTCCACCCGCCAATCCGGTTTTGTATAAATTTTGCCGGGCTATGCTAAAGAGGAGCGTGCCGCTCCATCCGTCAATCCGGTTTTGTATAATTTTGCTCTGCTGGGCTAAATAATAAGCGTGCCGCTTCATCCCCATAAAGCTAATTGCAAAAATTTTTATATTTTTATGTTAATATTATAAAAAAACAGAGAGGATTTTATGAAAAAATTAATACTAATTTTGGGTCTTTTGTTAATGTGCTCACCGGTATTTGCGGGTGATATGAAACCTGTTTTGAATAACACTCAGCTTTTGTATTCGCCAAAAGAAAATGTTTTTTCTGTAGGGGCACCTGTTGACGGTAAAATTTCTCTTTCTAAAAGGACATCTACGGGAACGGGAAGTTACTCAATTTATTCATATAATAATAACGAAGTTATGCTCGGGTCAAATTATGAATTTCTGTTTAACGGACGTTTAATCTCCTGTCATAACGCGGATTTGAAGATTTTTGAAGTAGTCTACAATGGTAAAATTTTTGTGGAAAAAGAATTAACTCAAGGACAGATTAAAGAGATTTTCCCTGATGCCGAAATTTTGTTAATTTCACACTTTGTTGATAAAAAAATGACTGTAAGAAAACCTGCATTTGAGAAAAAAGATTTTCTTCTTTTGAATGATACAGATGAATATTTTCATAAATATTCGTTCCATCCGCAAAGTGTAAAATATTCACCTGTTGCAGGTTTATTCAAAGCTTCATCAATAGGGAAAATTACATTTTCACACTTCGGGCAGGACAAATATACAATTTATGTAAAAAATAATTTCAGGAAACAAAAATAATGATAAATCCTGTTACTTCAGCTCCTGTACAGCAAAATGATAACAGGCGGAAGTTACATAAAAAACTTGTATCTGTTACGGGATATACCGCAGCGGGGTTTGGTACTATCTGCGGAGTTACCGGTCTGAAAAGCGTGAAATTTTCAAATAAAATGAAAGTGCATAAATACAGTGCATGGCTTGCGGCAGTGTCAACAGCTTTGCATATAGGAATAGCAGAAGATCTGGACAAATTTTTCTATAAAAAATCTTAACCTAAAAGAATTTACCGATTTGATGCAGATTTTGCTGTGCTTTTCTAAGAAAATCCGTACAATCTGAATGGTTTTCAATTTCTTCGTATGCTCTGAATTCAAGTGCATCAGCAACAATTTTTACAATATTGTGTGTGTCGTAAACTTTTCTTTCGATAATTCTTAATTTGTCTTTGTCAGGAAGCTTAAAATAGTTCATGTTTTTCTCCTTGTATTCAATTATAATTATATATAATTATAATTGAATACACATATTTGTCAAGTGGTGCCATAATAATTTCATGGATAAAATATATGTATTGAAGAAGGTAGCTAAAAATATACAAAAAATACGTAAAGAAAAAGGATACACACAAGAAAGTTTTGCAGAAAAGATGAATGTATCCTGGAGTTATGTTTCAAAACTTGAAAGTGGTACACAAAATTTATCTGTTGGTAAGATTGTCGAGATAGCAAATTATCTCAATGCGGATATAAATGATTTATTAGAAATATAAATAGGGTACAAATTTACCATAAACGAAATCAAGCAGCCATGGGCTTGAAATCATCTCAAAATATGTTATAATTAAAATATAGGGAAAAGACCCAAAGAGGTCGAATCTCTTTAAGGTCTTTCTTAACTTCCCTATCTAATGATTAAAAGTGCTATGGTAATTAACAAGATGAGCCATAGCGCTTTTTCTGATATACAGAAAATCATTTTAACCACCTCCTTTCCGCTGTTTTCTCTTAACTGAATGTGTCGGCGGAGGTGCGCAGGAAGCTTACCCTTAATAAAATTATATTAAAAAGGTAAAATATTGTAAATATTATTAAAAAATGAGTTGAGTATTTATGCTCCGTATAATTCCTGACGTTTTTTGAGCACAACAGGATTTTTCAGGTATTCGTCGTATTTGTTGCGCATATTGATGTAGCCTTTAGGTGAAATTTCTATTATTCTGTCGGCAACGGTTTGGATTAACTGGTAATCCTGTGATGTAAAAAGTATTGTGCCGGGGAAATCTATCATTGCATTATTTAATGCCGTAATAGCTTCTAAATCAAGGTGATTTGTAGGTTCGTCAAAAATCATTACGTTGGCTTCAGCTATCATCATTTTAGCAAACAGACAGCGGACTTTTTCTCCTCCTGAAAGGACATTCACTTTTTTATCCGCGTCATCGCCTGAGAAAAGCATTCTGCCCAAATATCCGCGTAAAAAGTTTACGTGTTGGTCGGGCGAATACTGTGCAAGCCACTGCATAATTGTTAAATTATTTTCAAAATAGAAGTTGTTATCTTTCGGGAAATATGAATGTGTTGCTGTTACACCCCAGATAACTTCTCCGCTGTCGGGTTTTACACGGTCCTCTAAAATATCAAAAAGATTTGAGATTATAAACGGGTCGCGGGCTATGAATGCAACTTTTTCTCCCTGATTGATTTCAAAGCTTAAATTTTTAATTAAAAGCTCACCGTCAACGGTTTTGTTGAGGTTTTTAACCTGAAGAACGTTTTTGCCCGGGATTTTGTTATATGTAAATCTTATTCTCGGGTATTGTCTTGAGGATGGTTTAATTTCTTCAAGCGATAATTTATCAAGCATATTTTTTCTGGAAGTTGCCTGTTTTGCTTTAGAGGCGTTTGCACTGAAACGGGCAATAAAGGCTTTTAATTCTTCCATTTTTTCTTCGGTTTTCTTATTCTGTTCTTCTTTTTGCTTTTTAATCAGCTGGCTTGCCTGCGACCAGAAAGAGTAGTTGCCTGTGTACAGCTGTATATTTTTGTAATCAATATCTGCCATATGAGTACAGACATTATCAAGAAATTTTCTGTCGTGCGAAACTACAATAACAAGATTTTGAAAATCTATCAAAAATTCTTCAAGCCACGAGATTGTGTTTAAATCAAGGTGGTTTGTAGGTTCGTCAAGCAGAAGGATATCGGGGTTGCCGAACAGAGCCTGTGCCAGAAGCACACGCACCTTTTCACTTCCTGCAAGTTCTGACATCTGTTCATAATGAAGTTCATCGGGAATTCCTAAATCTGATAATAATGATGCTGCCATAGCTTCAGCCTGCCAGCCGTCAAGAGCTGCAAATTCTTCTTCAAGATGTGCAACTTTTATGCCGTCCTCATCCGAAAAATCTGGCTTTGAATATAAGGCATCGCGCTCTTTCATAATATCATAGAGCTTTTTGTGCCCCATAATTACGGTATCAATAACTTTATAATCATCAAAGGCAAAATGATCCTGACGTAAAACTGCAATTCTTTGCCCTTTTGAGATATGAACTTCGCCGGAGGTCGGTTCAATATCGCCTGCTATAACTTTCAAAAGTGTACTTTTGCCGGCACCGTTTGCGCCAATAACGCCGTAGCAGTTCCCGGGGGTAAATTTAATGCTCACGTTTTCAAATAATGTTTGCGAACCGAATCTTACGGTTAATTTATCTGTTGTTATCATACTTTTTCCCTATTTATATAAATCAGCTGAATTTCATTATAGTACAAAAATACAAAAATTTCTGCTCTTGTGTCTAATGTTTTTATTCATAAAAGGTAAGAGAATGTGTTTATGAAAGTCCCAGCGGTTAAGATTAATACAGTTACCCCGAAAAAGCCGACGCCAATAAAAGATGCGCTTGTTGTATCAGCTTATTGCAGTTTGCCGATAGTTTTTTATGAAGCTGCATGTTTTATATCAAAAAAGGTTAACAATAAAATTTATCATAATTATGGAAATCAGAAAATTATATAATGTATTTTTATACTGATAATATTTTCTTTAAATATTTCCCTGCAGGCACTTCTACAAGGTGATATGTAATTATTGCAAATGTAAATGCGATTATAAACATAATAACACCTGTTAAATATGGATGTTCAAGAATTGTATTTACATGATATTTTACCCAGTAAAACTTTAATAAATACCATACAAAACAGTGTGTCATATACAATGAGTAGGAATATCTTCCAAGGATTGCGGAGTATTTATTATCAAGCAATTTTGAAATAAATCCGCGTTTTAAAAGAAATGTTATAAATAAACCGCAAAATGCAATTACAAGTATAATTTTGTTGTCAAATGATATTTTGTGCAGACCTGTTTCATAAATGACAAATCCAAGCAAATACCCTTCTATAATTGTATATGTAATAGTTGATGCAATAGTGCTTATATATGGTTGAGATTTTATGTACGAATAAAATTGATGTATCATATACCCTAATCCCATTCCGGCTAATCCGCGTATAAGACCACAGTTAAAAATATCATAGTAAGTTTGTATATGCCCGCCTAACCCGCCTTTGTGGTGCTGTATAAGGAATGTGTAACCTATCAGAATAAGTATTGGTATAAAAAAATTATATGTTGTTTTTTTAAAATATTTAAATATATAAAAGTAAAAAATTGAAACAAAAAACAAGACTGATACAAACCAATCCTGATTCATATTTCCCCAGGACAGAGTTAACCCTACATTTTCCAGAAACAACAATGATAAAATATTGGAATACAATCGGAATTTTATAATTCCAAACCAATCGGCAAGCATAAATAAAATAAATACAAATCCGATTAACGGCCATAATCTTACTATTCTGGTTTTGATAAAATTCATTACGGATTGACTTTCTTTAAATGTATATATAAGAAAAAATCCTGCAATAATAAAGAAATATTCAACTGAAATATACCCGTTACGAATATTTTCTTCTATTGTCTCGAAACTGCCTCCATAAAATCCAAGTCTGTTACTATTATAGTAATGGGTTATAAATATAATTACGCAAAAAATAAATCTCAAGAATTCAACATTTAAAAACTTTTCTTTAACGTATGAAGGTTTTTGTTCCATGTTTCCTCATAATACATTTTTCGCTATAAAAATTACCTTAAAATTAATATTATTATTACCTTATAATACATAATATGTCAATAATATTCCTCATTATTAATTTATAATATCCAAAATTGATTGTATCTTGATATCAGAGGTTTTATGGATATAAAGAAGATATTTGGACAAAATGTAAAAAAATACAGAAAAATTTTTGGCTATACACAGATGCAGCTTGCGGAAATACTTGATATAGAACAAAAACATGTGAGCTTTATTGAAAGCGGAAACAGTTTTCCATCGGCCGGATTAATTATGAAAATTGCTGATAAATTTAAAATTCCTCCTAAAAATCTTTTTGATTATGAAGAACCTCTTACAGTTGAACAGCTAAAGCAGAATATTATTTATATGTTAAATAATTCATCTGATGCAGATGTTGCTAAAATACATAATTATGTAAGTTGCATTTTTGTAGATAGATCGAGAATAAGTGATAAATTCTAACATAAAAGCTTTTATATTTTTTGGAAAATCAATGATGTATTAATTCCTCCGAAGGCGAAGTTGTTTGACATCACGTAATCTGTTTTTATTTCTCTGCCCTGTCCTTGAATATAATCAAGTTTACCGCATTCAGGATCAATTTCGTTTAAATTCAGGGTAGGGTGGAACCAGTTTCTGTTCATCATTTCTATTGCTAAAATTGCTTCAATTGCTCCGCAGGCACCAAGTGTATGTCCTGTATAGCTTTTTGTAGAGCTTACGGGAACAAGTCTTTTGAATACCTGTTCAGTTGCCCAGGTTTCTGCTAAATCTCCCTGAACGGTTGCTGTTCCATGTGCATTTACATAACCTATTTTGTCCGGTGTAAGATTTGCGTCTTTAAGGGCAAGTTCAAGAGCAATTTTCATTGTTTCTCTGTTCGGGTTTGTGATATGTGTGCCGTCTGTATTTGTTCCAAAACCGATAATTTCTGCGTAAATTTTTGCTCCGCGTTTTTTTGCATGTTCGTATTCTTCAAGAATTAAGGTGCCGGCGCCTTCACCGAGGACAAGTCCGTCGCGATTTTTATCAAAAGGTGAGGGGGTTAATTTCGGTGTATCGTTTTTCAAACTCGTTGCATAAAGTGTATCAAAGATAGCAATTTCTGTTGCATGGAGTTCTTCGCCTCCGCCGGCAATCATAACTGTTTCATAACCGTTTTTGATTGTTTCATAGGCATATCCGATGCCCATAGAACCTGATGTGCAGGCTGTTGAGCATGGAACAAGACGTCCTGTAGTTTTCAAATACAATGAAATATTGACGGGAGCAGTTTGAGGCATCATTTTAACGTATGAGCCGGAATTAAGTCCTCTGACGACTTTGTCAATCTGCATTCCATAAAAATCTATTATTGCATCAAGCGAGCCTGAGGAAGACCCATAGCTTACGCCTGTCTGTCCGTTTGTAATAATTTCATCTCCGAGTAATCCGGCATCTTCAAGCGCCTGTTCAGCTGTTCTGACTGCCATTATTGACAGAGGTCCCATTGTTCTTGTAACTTTTCTGTTATAAGTTGGGGGGATTTCAAAACCTTTTGTACGCGCAGAAAGTCTTGTGTTTAATCTTTCGTACTGGTCAAGGTCTTTGTTGTATTCTATACAGTTTTCTAGTTTTTCAAGGCTTTCAAACGATGTGTTAATATCACTTCCTAAAGGACTTGTGAGAGCCATACCTGTTACAACTACACGTTTTGTCATAAGTAAAGCCCTCCGTTTACAGAAATTACCTGTCCTGTGATATATGAAGCATCTTCGCTCATCAGATAATTTACAAGACTTGCAACTTCACGGGTTTGACCTAATCTTTTCATAGGGATTAATTTTTTAACCTCGTCAAGCGGAACATCTTTAATCATATCGGTATCAATAACTCCCGGGGCAACACAGTTTACTGTAATCCCGCGTTTTGCAAGTTCAAGTGCAAGGGATTTTGTAGCACCGATAATTCCTGCTTTTGATGCTGAATAATTAACCTGTCCGCGGTTTCCTGAAAGTGCCGCAACAGATGACATAGTAACAATTCTTCCCTTAATCCTGTTTGAAATCATAGGCATTACAAGAGGTTTTAAGACATTGTAAAATCCTGTAAGGTTTGTATCAATAACTTCATCCCATTCATCACCTTCAAGAACAGGGAAAACGTTATCTTTTGCAATCCCTGCGTTCAGGACAATTCCATAGTAAAACCTGTCAGACAAAACTGAAGCGCATTCTTCTCTGTTTTTAATATCAAATTTCAAAATTTCAGCGTTTCTGCCAAGCACTTTAATTTCATCTGCTGTTTCTTGAGCTTTGGACTGATTTCCTACGTAGTGAACATCAATGTCAAACCCGTTTTTTGCCAGATACAGTGCAATTTCTCTGCCTATACCTCTGCTTGAACCGGTTACAAGTATTTTTTTGTTATCAACCACCTATAATTCCTTTATATATTCTTGCGCATCAGCAGGCTGGAATGCATTAATTACTGCTTTTGCTACAGGTAAAGAACTTTCATTATTATTATAAATTAAACATTCAAATGACACAAGTTCGTTATCTCCGTAAAGTTCTTGTGCGGTCATAGTGTATGTCTTACCGTTTTCAAATTTGTCAAGAGAGTTTTCATACAGCCTTGTTCCTAGAAGAAAACCTATCTGAGGAATTTGCTGTCCGTTTTTGTAATATGAATAACATCCGATAGTCTGCGCCATAAATTCAATTCCCGCAAGCGGAGATATTCCGTTGATTGTTTTATCAAAAAATATTTTATCCTCATGGATTGTAACTGAAGTTTTGACGAATTTTTTGTCCATATCAATTTCCAAAATTTCGTCAATCAAAATCATTGGTCTGTCATGAGGAAGAACATTTTCTAATGATGGGAAAAGTCTACTTTCTTCTCTCCTGTTGCGGGAGAAGGCGGTGAAGCCGGATGAGGGGGAATGTTTCCCTAATATTAATACCGCATTTGTTCCGCCAAAACCGAAAGACGTGCACATGCAGGTTTTTATGTCTTTTTTTGAAGTGTTTTTGTCGACGAGATTAATTTTTGGGAGTTTTTCGTCATATTCACCGTCAAATTCGTGGATTGGTAAGGCTCTCTGACCTTTTAAAATCTCATAGCATATATAAGTTTCAACGCTTGCAGCAGCGCCGAGACAATGTCCTGTCAGCGGTTTGGTAGAGCTTGCGGGGACTTTGTTACCAAATATTTTATAAACTGCATTTGCTTCCATCAAATCATTTGAAACAGTCCCTGTTCCGTGAAGATTTATGTAATCTATATCATCGGCTTTCAAATTTGCTTCATCGAGCGCCTGCTGAATTGCAATTGAAGCCTGACCCCCTTCAGGATCAGGGGTTGCGGAATGGTAAGCGTCTGATGTTTCTCCGATACCGAGCAGCTGGATATTTTCCATACTCGAAGTTAATCCCCGCCCCTTGAGGGAGGGGAAAGGAAGGGGAGGGGTCTGTTTATCAAGTTTCGTCAACAAAAACAATGCTCCGCCTTCGCCTAAGCTTATTCCTGAACGATTTTTTGAAAAGGGGTTTGTTTTTTCATGTGATAAAACTTCAAGCGCGTGAAATCCGTATGTCGGCATAGGTGCAAGAGTATCGACTCCGCCTGCGATTACGGCTTTGCAAATATTATTTTCAAGAAGTTTTACTGCTGTTGAAAATGCTTTAATCCCTGATGTGCAGGCTGTGGAAACGCCCGCTGCGTAATTTGTTGTTCCGAGATACCATTTTAAAAATTCAGCGGGGTTGCCAAGTTCTGCGTGATGTTTGTTTTCAGTGGCTTCAAATTCAGCTATGCCTGAATTTGTCGTACCTATAACAATCCCGATTTCATTTTTTTTAAATTTCGACAAATCAATTTTATCAACAAGGTATTTTAGAATTCTGTTACAGCGCAGGTCGTATTTGGGATTATCAATTGGGTCAAACTCTCTTTCAATTTTGCCGAAATAAAATTTACTGCCTTTAACTATTGTGTCATCAGCGATTAAATGGTCTGCAAAAATTGCGCTTGCATCTGTAATAAAAATCCCGTTCATGATAATATGTTACCATGAATAGTCTGGAATTTTACATAAAAAAAATTTCCTGTTCAACAGGTGAAAATATTGACCTGTCGCAAATTCCCATGATGATGCGGAGAAAATTATCTCCCGTCGGTAAGATTGCATTAAGTACGATTTTGCAGTGTTATGACGGTGAAGATGTCAAACTGGTTTATGCTTCCCGTTACGGGGAATTGGAGCGGGTTGTAAAGCTTATTAAGCAAGAGCATGAAGAAAACGAGATTTCGCCGGCGGGGTTTAGTTTTTCCGTTCACAATTCAACAATCGGGCTTTTTTCTCTGCTAAATAATCTTCATTGTTCATATAATTCCGTTGCTGCCGGAGAGGAAAGCTTTTCTGCCGGACTTTTGGATGCTGTAATGAACAGAGAAAAAACTCTTTTTTGCTACGCAGAATCCGTTGACAGGTTTGAAAGTATTTCAATGCTTATAGACACACAGGGTGACGGCGAACATGTTCGGATTGTTCCGAATTCTGACAATCTGCCGCCTGCCGGTTTTTCGGAGTTTGTTAAAGGCGGACGCTATATCTGCCCCTTATATATTATGGAGAGGGTAAATGATTAAGTTTATCCGCGGTTTTTTTGTAGTTATGCTGTTTGCGATTTTCGGGCTGGGGTCTTTGATTATAAGTTTTGTGCTTATTCCTTTTAGCGGAATTTTGACAAGAGGAAGAAGTAAAAGAGAATATTTTTCTGATTTTATTCATAAACTCTGGGCGTGGTATACTAATCTTTTTGTAATTCTCGGGCTTATAAAAATAAATACAAAAAATATTGAACAGATGCACGGGAAAATTATTGTATCAACACACCCTACGTTTATTGATATTATGATACTAATAGGAATTTATGAAAATTCTTTATGTCTTGCTAAAAAAGAAATTTTGAATAATATTTTTATGAAAAATATTATAAAAAATGTTTATATTCCGAATAACATTGAGCTGGACGAATTTAAAGCAATTTGTATTGAGGCGATAAAAGACGGTTACAACATAATTATTTTCCCGACCGGCACAAGAACGGTTGAAGGAGAAGATTTAAAAATCCATAAGGGTGCAGCGGCATTACAGATTGCCTCGGGCGCTGATATTATTCCTGTAAAAATTGATTGCGACTATCCGTTTTTGCGAAAAGGACGTCCGATTTACGATGCATCAGACAGGGTTATAACATATACCATAAGCCAATCAGAACCTATTAAGCTTTCACAATTTTCTGAAAAATCCGAAATTAAGCTGCGAAAAGAAATTTCTGAGAAAATCAAACATGAGTTTATGAGTTGAATAGTAATATAATATCATTGTTATTTACATTGATTTGACTTTACTCATCAATTAAGTTATAAATATTATCAGGTGAATTAAGATGTGCTTAGAAAAAGAAATTAAAACTCTAATCATTGAATCGCTTGAATTAGAAGACATAACAATTGATGATATCAAAGACGAAGAGCCATTATTCGTAAGCGGGCTCGGCTTAGACAGTATTGACGCACTGGAGCTCGGTATGGCTTTAAAGAAAAAATATCATGTGGATTTGAGCGAAAACAAAGAAGAAAATAAAAAACATTTTTATTCTGTTAAGACAATAGCTGATTATATAAGAAGCTGCAAAGGCTTAGATAAAAAGGATTAATTCAGTGGCAAGATATACGAGAGAACAGATTTTTGATAGATTAAAAGAAATTCTGGCTGATGATTTTGAAATCGAGCCTGAAAAACTTGTGCCGGATGCAAACCTGTTTGAAGATTTGGAACTTGACAGTATTGATGCTGTTGATTTAGCTGTTAAATTGCAGGAATTTACGGAAAAGAAAATTTCTCCGGAAAATTTTAAACAGATTAAAACTATTGATGATGTTGTTACTGCCGTTGAACAGCTTCTTTAAGCCGGAAGATTGAAAGGCAGGTTACATGAATAAACTTAAACCTCTATTGCCGTTTTTAGGAACTTTGTGTATAGTTTTGCTTTTCCATTTCAGCAAGGTTTATGTTTTGAAATTTTATCCGGTTATTGTTAATTCATTTATTTTTTGCGTATTTTTTTCATCGCTTTTTTGCAAGGAAACAGTTATTCAAAAAATTGCAAAAAAGATGGACGGAGAATTAACGGATTTTACCAGAAACTACACGCGAAAACTTACTTATGTCTGGTGTGTTTTTCTGTTTATAAACCTTTCAATTTCAATTGCGACCGTTTTTATGTCAGAAAAAATCTGGACATTATATAATGCCTGTATTTCATATATTGCACTCGGTGTGATGTTCGGGGTAGAATATATCATAAGAATTATTTTGAGAGCTAAATATGATAGAAAATAATAAACCTTTTATATTTCGTACATCCGGCTCTACAGGCGAACCGAAAATTATAAAAAAAAGTTATGAAAGTTTGCTTGCGGAAGCGCGGGATTTAGCAGAGTTTTTTAAATTTTCTTCTGATACTGTTTTTGTATCAACCGTTAATCCTGATTATATGTACGGAACGACTTTTACCGTAATGCTTCCTGAAGTTCTCGGCTGTAAAGTTGATGGCGAACGAGTTTTTTATCCGGAAGATATTAAAGATTATGAAAAGTATGTGTTTATTTCAACTCCATCATTTCTGGAAAGGCTTGCAAAATATAAATTTACATTTAAGCATAAGCCTTTGATGATTATTTCTGCGGGGGCAAAACTTGATGATGAGGTGTTTGCATATCTTGAGGAAGTATCAAATGGCGTAACGGAAATTTACGGAAGTACTGAAGCTGGAGTTATTGCATACAGACAGTCTGCAGGGGAAAATTTGAAATTTTTTGAAAATGTAAAGTATGAAAACGGAAAAATAAAATCCGCTTATTTTGATGAACCTGAATTTGAGCTGAATGATGAACTTGAATTTTTCGGGGACTGTTTCAGGGTAAAAGGGCGAAGCGACAGGATTGTAAAAATTCAGGAGAAAAGAATTTCGCTTGACGAAACGGAAAAGATTTTGAATTCGCATGAATTAATCGAAAAATCATACTGCATTGAGCTTGATGACAGGCTTTGCGCCGCTGTTGTATTGAATGAAAAAGGCAGACAAATTTTAGAAAAAAACGGAAAACTTGAACTTGTAAAAACTATAAAATCTAATACGGTTGGTGCAGCGGCACACTGCAAGAAATGGCGTTTTCTGTTTGATTTGCCGTTGAATGAACGTGGGAAAGTTAACGCTGAAAGAATTAAGGAAATTTTTAATACTAATGTTACTTATCCTTATGTGCTTGAGGCATCCGTAACTTCTGAATATGCACAAATTTGTTTGATTTTTCCGCATGAGAGCAACTTTTTTCAGGGGCATTTTACAGATTTTCCGATTTTGCCCGGGGTCGTGCAGTTATTTTTTGTAAAAGAGTTTATCAAGGACGCATTCAATCTTGATTTTGTACCGCAAAAAGTTAAAAAGGTTAAGTTTTCTTCAATTATTAAACCTGACGAAAAAGTTTGCCTATGTTTGGCGAAATCTGATGCTTCAATTGATTATAAATTTACAAAAGACGATAAAATTTTTTCTTCGGGAACTTTTGTTTTATAATATTTTTATGAAAGAGATTAAAGCTGAAACAATTATTGAAGTGCCTTTTTACGATTTAGACCCTATGGGTGTTGTCTGGCACGGGAACTATGTAAAATATCTGGAAGCTGCAAGATGCGATTTGCTCTCAAAAATCGGTTACACTTATACAGATATGATGAATGAGGGAATTGCATATCCGGTTGCGACAATGGATTTAAAATTCATTAAATCGGCTGTATTCTCGCAAAAACTAAAAGTAGTAACGGAAATAACAGAGTATGATCCTGCCTTGTATATAAAATATGAGATTTTTGATGCAGATACAGGAGAGAAACTTTTTAAAGCAAAAAGTATGCAGATATGTATAAATGCAAAAACAGGCGAAAGTGTTTATGTACCGCCGAAAAAATTTGTTGAAAAATTGGAGGAGTATGCGTAAATTTTTATTATTTTTAACTATTATTTTTTTAGGGATAAATTTATGTAATGCTTCAGATGATATTTTTGAACATCCGTCATCGAGCAAAGAGATTTCTAAGCAGATGCCAAAATTAAAAGATACGTCATGCAAATTCGAACAGAAAAAATATATTGGCACAACTGTTTTGAAATCAGGCGGAAATTTTAAGTTTGTAAAAAATAAAGGTGCAATTTTTGAAACTTTATACCCGATAAAATCAACTGTTTCTTATACATCTTCAAAAAATAAACAGATGAATGATATTATTGTTGCTATTTCAAATAAAAATTACGCTTATCTGGACAAAAATTTTGACCTTTATTACAAAAGTGAAAATGGAAAATGGATAGTGGGCTTGAAACCTAAAAACGGTTCTGTGCCCGCCTCTCAATTACATGATATTGTCATAAAAGGTTCAACGGACATTGATAATATTAAAATTAATACGATAAAAAATGGAATTACGGATATTTCTTTTAAATGCGAAACAAATTAATTTACATTTTAAGAACAGCTTTTATACTAATTCTCATCACTCTCGGAGTGCTGGTGTTGTTTAATCCTGCAAGTACGGAAACAAATATTTTAAAAGCGATTTTTTCTTCAACAGAGGACAATATTCTTGTTGATTTGAGCAGTAAGTTTTCTGCGAGGATTAATGTAATTGTCGAAAGTGACAGCCCGGAAACTTCCGAAAAAACCGCTGAGACTTTTTACGGCAAACTGGATAAGGATAAATTTCATACTTCCAATGCTGATGTTTCAAAGGTTTTAGACGATTATGAAAAATATCATAATAATCTGCTTTCTTCAAAGATGCGCTTTTTATTGATGCAAAAGCAGTATGATTCTGTCGAGGAGCAGGGGCTTGAAGCTTTGTATAATCCAATTATGCCTCCTGTAGGGTCTATTGAGGAAGATCCTTTTCTGCTTTTAACTGATTTTGTTATGAGTTTGTCACCGAACAAGCAGGTAACGGATTTTACTCCTGTCGGGGTTGACGGAAAGTATTACAGTTTGATTTTGCTGAGCGTGGATAGTGATATTGCATTGGCACCTACTGTTTTGAATGGTGAGGTTGAAAAACTCATAGATTTGCAGCGTGAAATGAGTGTAAAAGATGTAAAAATATATCTTACCGGTGCTCCGATACACTCATATTTCGCCAGCAGTCATTCTATTTTTGAAATTAATTTAATATGTATATTATCAACTATTTTTATTATCGGGCTTGTGTTATGGTATTTTAAATCAATAATTCCATTAATCCCGATTGCGTTGAGTATAGGGCTAGGAATTTTCTCGGGCTATTGCATGACATCTTTAATATTCAAAGATATTCATATTTTGACTTTTGTATTTTCTACAACGTTAATAGGTATCTGCGTTGATTATTCACTGCACTATTTTGTATCAGATGAGGGCAGAGATACTATTAAAGAAATTTTTAAAAGTTTGAGCGTAAGCCTTTTGACTACGGTAAGTGCTTTTGTTGTCCTGTTATTTGCAAACTTTATTTTGCTTAAGCAGATTTCTGTTTTTACTATTACCGGATTATGTACGGTTTATTCCATAGTTGTACTTTTTTACCCGCTTATATCTAAAAAGCTTGTTTTGAAAAAGCGTTCTGTAAAACAGTTTAATGTCCCTGAAAAATGGGCTAAAATTACGATATATAGTGTGTGTGCAATAGCTTTAGCGGGTTTTTGGGGCATACACTTTGATGATAATATTAAAAATATGTATGTTCCGCCGAAATTTCTTATGAATGCCGAAAAACTTTTCGGTGAGCTTGCCGGAACTGACGGTGATACTTCGATTATTGTTGTTAAGGGGAAAAATTTAGAGGACATATTGCAGAAAGAAGAGGCTATTGCAGATAAACTGACAGAAGAAAATATTGAATATCAGGCTTTAAGCCGTTATATTCCGTCTGAAAAACGCCAGAAAAATAATCAGGTATTGAGAAAACAATTATATAAAGACAAGTTAAATGAATATGCGGTATTTTTACCTGCTCAAAAGCGTGCAGGCTTAATTAAAGAAGCATATAATAAAGGCTTTCTGAAATTAAGTAATGATTTTGGATTTTTGAAAAAGAACTTTTTAATAGATGAAAATACTTCAATAATGGTTGTTTATGACTATGAAAATATTAAAATTGACGGTGTAAATGCGATAAATTTCCAGCGTGATATTTCTTCCCAGATAAAAAAATGCAGACAGATTTGTTTGAGTCTGCTTATCCCTATATTTGCGGTCTTGTATCTGCTTCTTGCAAAAATTTATGACTACAAATCTGGATTTAAAATTATTTTGCCGTCAATTATGTCGGTTGCCTTTGTGTTCGGCATTCTTGGAATATTCCGATGTCCGGTGAATTTGTTTCATCTGCTTGCGGTATTTTTGATAATCGGTTTTGGGCTTGATTATTCGGTTTTTAGGTTTAACAATGCCGGTAAAGCCGGTGATGCCGTTTTAATGTCCTGCTTAACAAGTGTATTTTCATTTGCACTGCTTGCTTTTGCAGGTTTTAAACTTATAAGTTCTCTCGGGACTGTTCTTGCTCTGGGGCTTATAAGTTCGTATATTTTCAGTATAATTTTAATAAGGGCTGAAGAACAGAAGATAAGAGGTTAAGAAGGTAGGCTATTATCAAAAATGTAATGTAAAATTTATACAAAGTCAGTTTTAAGTTCTTAAGGCTTCTAAAATACTAAGAGGATAAAATATGAAATACAGGAGAGTAAAAAGACATATATCACCGCAGGTAAAGGCATTGGCAGATGCGCAGAAAATTGCTTTTGCGCCGTTAACTTTTCAGGCGGTTAGTGCAATGCTTAAATTCGGGATTTTGAATTTTTTGGAAGAAAATCCGTCAACTGTTGAAGAAATTATTCAAAATTGTAATGTTTCAAAATATACGGCGGAAACTCTGCTTGAAACTACCTGTGCATCAGGTCTTGTTATAAAAAAAGATGAAAAATTTGTAAATTCTCTTGTCGGCTCTGCCTTTCTCAAAAATGAAATGACGAGGGTTAACTTTAACTTTGTAAAAGATGTTTGTTATCTCGGAGCGTCTGAGCTTGCAAATTCTTTTGAGGCGTCAGAACCTTTAGGATGCCGTAAGTTTATCGGGGATTATGAAACCATTTATAATGCGCTTTATCTTCTGCCTGATGATATGAAAAAAAGCTGGTTTGAATTTGATCATTTTTATTCGGACAGATGTTTTGACGAGGTTCTGGAAATTATTTTTGAAAATAAGCCTGAACAGGTTTTTGATATAGGAGGAAATACAGGAAAATTTGAGCGTGCGTGTCTTGAATTTGATAAAAATTGTATTGTCAATATGATTGACCTTCCTGAAAATATTGAAGAAGCTCAAAAACATCTGAAAAATGAAAGACTGAAATTCCATGGAGTTGATGTTCTCAAAAGTTCGATGCCAAAAATTTCAGGAGCTGTTTTTATGAGCCAGTTTTTAGATTGCTTTTCTGAGGAGCAGGTTATTCATATTTTGACAAATATCAAAAATGCAATGACTGCCGGTACAAAAATATTTATTCTTGAGCCTTTTACGGATAAGCAGTTTTTTGAAGGAGCGTCATACTCACTTGTTCATATTTCGCTTTATTTTACCTGTATGGCAAATGGCAAAAGCAAAATGTACAGCGAAAAACGTATGATTGAAATGATTGAAAAATCAGGTCTTAAGCTTAACAAAAAGCATGAAAACATTGGAGTTCATGACTATACCCTGCTGGAAGTGCTGTGTGAATAGCAAATTGGTTTTGAATAAAGGTAACGGGACTGAAATAAATGGTAAAATGGTACGAAGTTAAAGAGCAGGCTGCAGGTCATAAACGATTGATGATTTTGTGGCATATTTATAAAATTGCGGGCAGAAAACCCGTTGAATTTATTGTATTTTTTGTAACCCTTTTTGCATTTATCGGGGCTCCAAAAATCAGAAAGTGTTCTCAAAAGTTTCAAAAAATTGTATCAGGCAGCGGAAGTTTATTACAGGCTTTCAGGCATTTCCTTACTTATGCATACACACTTATTGACGTAATGGAAATGTATACAGACAAGTTTGGTGTGCAGAATATTTATTTTGCAGATGAAAATGATAAACAAATTTTGTTTAAAGATTTGCTTGAGAAAAAAGGAGTTTGTTTTCTATGCTCGCACCTCGGCAACACTAATGCTATGAGAACATTTTTTAAGTCAGGAACGGAAATTGACTGGATAAAAGTTAATTTGTTTTTGGAAGTTAATCAATGTAAGGTTTTTAAAAATTTTCTTTCAGAAATTGCGCCTGATGACCCGATAAATGTTTACCCTGTAGAAAATATCGACCTTACAACGTCCATTGAAATAAAAGATAAACTTGATAATGGTGAAATTATATTTATTGCTGGTGACAGAATTTCTGCTCATAACACAGGATCTGTTTTTCAGGCTGAATTTTTGGATCATAAAGCATATTTCCCAGAAGGTGCTTTCAGATTTTCGCTCATTATTGATGTTCCTATTTACTTTATTGCCTGTACAAGGGAAAAAGACGGTAAATATGCAATACGTCTGCAAAAATTTGAATTTGCTGCGGGCCGTAAAGCAAGGCTTGCAGAACTTCATAAGCAGTATATAAAATTTTTGGAAGATTTAACAAAAAAATATCCGCTTCAATTTTATCATTTTTATGACTTTTTCTGTGATAAAATCGACTTATGATAGAGACAGTTATTTTTGATTTGGACGGAACTTTATTAAATACTCTTGAAGATTTGAGAGAGGCGACAAATTTTGCTCTTTCTCAATTCGGGTATCCGAAACGTTCATTAGAAGAAGTAAGATGTTTTGTTGGAAACGGCGTAAGAAAACTTATTGAACGTGCTGTTCCTTCTGACTGCAAAAATATTGACGAATGCCTTTGTATTTTTAAAAAGAATTATTCTGATAATATGTGCAATCACACTGTTCCCTATAATGGTATCTTAAAGATACTGTCAGATTTAAAAACTGATGGTGTTAAAATAGGCGTGGTGTCTAATAAATTTGACTCTGCTGTAAAAAATTTATGCAAAAAATATTTTGGAAATCTGGTTGATACAGCAATCGGCCAGTCTGATGATGTTCCGAAAAAACCGGCTCCCGACGGGGTTTTTAAGGCTATGAAAGAATTGAATGCTGATAAAAATTCCACTGTATATATAGGAGATTCAGAGGTGGATGTGCAGACGGCAAAGAATTCAGGACTTGCATGTATCGGTGTAACATGGGGATTTCGCGATAAATCTGACCTTGCCGGTGCAGACTTTATTATTGATAACCCATGTGATATAATCAATACAATCAGGAGTATGTAAATGGAAAAGCTTTCTGTAAGTTTGGAAGATTATATTGAAGAAATTTATAATCAGGTTTTGAAAAACGGTCAGGCAAAAGTGACTGCAATTGCGGATGCCCTGAAGGTTAAAAAAGCGTCTGTAACCGGCGCCTTGAATATTCTTGCCGAGAAGAAACTTATTAATTATGCGCCGTATTCTCCTATTACATTAACCTGTGAAGGGGAAAAAATCGCGAAAAATATTTTGACAAAACATGAAAAATTGTCTGAATTTTTTATGGAAGTGCTCGGTGCCGGACGGGAGGAAGCTCTTGAAACTGCCTGCAAAATGGAACATATAGTGTCAGATAAATTATTTAATAATATGGTTAAACTGACTGATTACGTAAAATCCGAGTTAAAAGAAAAAATCAGCAGCCTATATTGATTATTGAAATTTTTATAATTACCTCTTGACAAAAATATTTTTTTAATATAAAGTTAGGTCAAACTAACAAATGGAATTTTGCATGAAACTAGCAACTATATGTAAATATGTAGACCAGCCTATGGTTCTGAATAAATTGGATCAAAAAATGCCTGCTTTATTAATCGGAGCGGGAGGTGCGTATGGTATTGCGGATTCCTTAAAACATTCGTCAAAAGACAAAAATCATGTAAAACAAAGGTTTATTAAAAATGCAATTGTAATTTCAAGTACAATCGGAGCTTCCCTGCTCGGCACGAGAGGCTTAAAAATAGGCGGTAAAAAGATACTCGGCGGTTTAATGGAGCGTGTGCATTTTACTGAACTGCAAAAGGTTCAGACTGAAGCTGTCAACAAGTTTCTCAAGAAAGCAACAATTAAAGATGCAGTTATTTTAGACGCTCTGGAAACTGCTAAGCTAAAAGAACTTTCACCAAAACAAATTGAGTTATTAAATGACAAACTTCCTACATCTCCTGCGAAACAAGAACTTTTCAGCGTAATATTACCTGAAAAGCAAAATCTAAATTCAAAGGAGATTTTTTCTGAAATTAAACGGTTATCTCTTTTGGGGTTAATTCCTGTAGCAGGAGGAGTTACGGGTGGCATTATTGCTGATAAAGTTACACATACAAACAATAGAAAAGGAACGGCCGATAAGGTCAAAGAGGGCTTGTACCAGTATCTTGCGAATATCTTCCTATGTAATGTTGGTGCAGGTGCGGCCCTTTTTCTTTCAGAAAAATTGGAAAAGGCCAACAAGATTAAACCTCTTACTCCGATGAAAAAGCTGGCGGTAATTTTAACCGGAATTACTGCAACCGGAATTGTAGGCGGCAGTTATATTGCAAATTACGTAAGTAAAAAATGTATTAACCCGTTGTTCGGTGAAAAAAGCAAAGGAAAAGGAATATATGATGAAAGAAAACCGGAAGCTCTCGATATTGCACTTCATGCTGATGATATAGCAACAGCGGGTATATTATCCGGTTTTAAATGGATAGAACCTGCTTTACCTTTTATGTACTTTATATCCGGCTATAGAGCAGGAATAGGTTATAGAAACGCGCATCACCATCATCATAAACGAAATGATAGACATGAAAGAATAATGGAATTACAAAAAAATGCTTATGGCTAAACCATAAGATATTAAAAAATTTTTCTACACACCTTCTTATACAAAAAATAGCTCTCGTAATCTACGCGAGAGCTTACATTTTATGTATGGAACAGTTACGTTTCCATTATGTAATCATCCATTACAAAACCTGAGCCAATATCTGTTACAACTGCATCTATTGTTTTAAAACCCCATTTTTCGTAAGCTTTGATAGAGTTTATGTTGTGTTTATTAACTGTCAGCCTTATGGGTTTGTTATCTGCCAGTTCTTTTATTTTGTAAAAAGCTTTTGTTCCTAATCCTTTATGTCTGAATTCTTTTTTTATATAAAGTTTTGATAAAAACAGATATTCACCTTTATCGGAAATCCCGAAATAACCTGCTTTTTCATTATTCTGTATAATAAAGTAGTAGGTATAATTTTCATTTTCAATCTGATTTTTTATGGCTCTTTCCGATTGAAAATTTTCCACCATATAATCAATTTGTTCCGGTGAAAGAAGGCAAGTCCAGTATTCATGCCATATAGCAGATGCCAGACCTGCCAGTTCTTTTATATCATTTACTTTTTCAAATTTTATATTCATTAACCTATTACCGGTTGTACGAATGTTCTTGCAGCAAGGTCTTTATCAAGCATTAATAATGCTTTTTTATCATCGCCGATAAGTTGTAGAGTAGCTAAAACATTTCCTACATTATCTTCTTCTTCAACCTGTTCTTTTATGTACCAGTCTAAAAATGACAGTGCAGCACGATCTTTAACTTCATCTGCCACATCTGCAAGTTCGTTAATAGAAGCTGTAACATATTCTTCATGTTTTAAAATATGTTCAAAGCAATCAAGCGGAGATTTCCAATCTGTTTCAGGCTTTTCGATTGCTTCAAGAGTAACCGTACCTCCTCTTTGGTTCAGGTAATCAAACATGCCCATAGCATGAGCGCGCTCTTCCTGAACCTGAACTGACATCCAGTTTACAAAACCTTTAAGGTTTAATCTTTCAAAGTATGCCTGCATTGAAAGATATAGATATTCAGAATAAAATTCTTTGTTAATCTGCACATTAAATGCTTTTTCTAATTTTTCGCTAATCATAATTACTTCCTCTCTTTTTATACTTTGATTTTAACACCAAAAAATTTTTTATAAACTTTTGTTAATTTTTTTTTTATTTTTAGGCAATTTAAAATATTCATATAATTTAAACAATTTACTATGACATTAAATATTCAGAACAATTATTTAAATCAGCTTAATTTAAAACAAAGCAATCCGGGTTTAACAAAATCTACACAACCGTCATTTCGGGGGTATGGTGATATTCAAAGACTTACCCATATGAATATAGGCATGCAGGGGAAGGGCTTTATCGGTCAAATTCTCCTTGAAAATGTTACAAAGGGTAAAGATGAACTAATTAATGTATTTAAAGGATTTGACTGTGGTAATGAGCGTTACTATCTGAAAAATGATCAAGATGAATTAATCGGTGAATTTTTGATAAAAATTAATAAATATTTTGACTATGACAGATTTACATATAAAGAAGATCCCAGTCATGTTTTAGTTGATGATTTAATGAACTATTCAAAACCCGATACACCTTTCTGGAATAAAAAACTTGATTATTATAAGGGTGTAGGAACACGTTTATTGCAGATAGCACAGAGAAGAAGCGATGAGGCAAATTGCTTTGGGAATATAAGATTAAATTCAATGCCGGAGGCACGTCCATTTTATATAAATAAAATTGGTATGGTTAAGGATCCAAATAATCCATATAGCGGAATGTTGGTTATTCCATGGGATAAAAAAGAACCTCTTTCAAAAATGTACGGCGGACTGTAATTTTTCTGAAATTAACATTTCAGGTAATGAAAATTTTTCATTAATTACTTATAAGTAATTATGTTATGAAAAATAATGCAGTAAATAAATTATTAAAAGCTCTCGGTGAGAGTACAAAGTTAAACATAAATGATTACAGCAATTATATAGCTTTTCGCGGTGTAGGAAGCGCCTGCTCAAAACGATGGCTCGGTAATATTGTTCCTGCAGATTTATTAAGATTATCAGTGAAAGAGGCGGTAGAAATTATTTTGACCCTCTCTGAAGGATGTATTTTTTATGATAAATTTCCGGATTATATAGGTACGCCGGTTTATGGCGATAAATGGGGCAGGCTTGCAAATTACATTGAAATTAATGACCGCGCAATAGCTGTTATGGATAACGGGTGTACCTGTAAAGGTATTTTAAGCTGTATAAAATTACTGCCTGCAATTCCGCCTTCTGCAAAAAGCTGGGCAAACTGCATTATTTTATCTCAAATCTGGCAGAATATTTACGGCGATGCCTACGAAAAAGGCCCGTTTGAAGAAAATTCAATTTACGCTCTCAGGCTTAATACAAGCTATAGCGATAATATAATTGATTACTCAATTGTTGATAAAATTACGCCGGAAGAGCAGTTGAAAGCTTATGTTGATTTAGCTCATTTTAGAGGACTCAAAGTCGGCTTCAGACATGTAATTTCTGCGGATCAGATAAAAGTTGCCCGCCCTTATCACGATGATGAAATTTTCAGCTGGAATAACCCCGAACACATAGAAATTTACATTACTGAATGCGTCAAACTTATGAACTTGGGATTTGAATGTATGTTTATAGATTCTGCAAAGCATATTGGCGGGTATGATATGGCAAATTATACTGGCGTAGGTGCTCTGCCTGATTACCATCAGATGCAGTATATTTTAAACGAAATTCGTTTAAGAACAGGTAAAACTAATATAAGCTTTGTCGGGGAAAAAAGTTCTGATGATTTTGAAAGATACAGAATGATGGGTTTGAACGCCGGAACCGACTTTATAACAGGCGACAATTTTGAAGCCGTCAGGAATTTATCCGAACGCTTAAAATATTGCAGAGATTATGCTCCGGGCGTAGAGGTTACAAACGATAACAACGAAGGCGGGTTATCATACGAACAAAAGTTAAATCGTATTAATTCGGCATTGTTCGGGTTTAATTTGGCAAGTGACAAACTTCCGAGCTTTATGCAAATGAATGATTTATTTCCGCTTAGATACGATACATCAACACATCATCTTATGATGACTAACCCCTCATATTCCGCTGACGGAACTGCTTTGAGCCACTGGGAAAATCTTTTTGCAAAAGATGACGGAAGGTATTACAACAAATGCGCCGGCGAACTTTTTGCCTATGCGTTGAATTTATAAAGTATAAGGAGAACAAAAATGACTTTTAATCCATTGGAAGAAAAGGGTATACCTTTGGAAAAACAGCTAAGAAGCTGGCATGATATTGTTAAAAGACCGTTTGATAAACATGATGTTGACTGCTATTCAAGAACACGTCAAATTTTAATGAACGGTATTGAAGTTGAAGCATGGAATTTCAAGCATAATTTTGCAAGATGCTGTCCGGACGAAGATGTAAGAAAACTTCTTGCTTTATCACATAAAATTGAAGATATGCAGCAAACAACCGTAAACTGGATGACACCTGCCTGTCAGACAGTTTTGGAAACAACTTTGGGTTACGAACAGGTAGCAGTTGATTTAACCGCATGGCTTGCTCAGAACGAACCGGATGATTATGTGAGAGAAACTTTTAATTTCGGCCTACTTGAAGATTTTGATCATTTATACAGGTATAGCCAATGGGCTTATATGGTACATGGAATTGACCCCGACAATATTTTACAGGGAATGACTGATGTTGTAATAGGGCGGCCGACCCAGAACCATCACAATGATAATATAATAAGACTTCGAAAACACTATGACAGAACAACTGCATCCCCACAGACCAAAGTAAATATCTATACGCTTGTTTCAGGCGAACAGCAGACACATAATTTCTATGCCGAACACGGTATGATGTATGCAAATGACGATTTAAGAAGGACTTACGGAGAAATTTGCGACGTTGAAGAAGAACACGTTACAATGTATGAATCTCTAATTGACCCTAATGAAACACCTTTTGAAAAACTTCTTCTCCACGAATTTACAGAAGTCTGCACATACTATAACTGCTACAAAGATGAAGTAAATGACAAGCTTAAACAAATCTGGGAAGAATTTTTAGCATTTGAACTCGGGCATCTTCAGGTTGCGATTGATTTATTGAAAAAGCATGAAAAACGTGACCCAGAAGAAATTATCGGCGATAAAATAATTCTCCCGTGCCACTTTGAAACCCAGAAAGAATATGTAACAAATATTCTGGAAAACGAAATAGACAAACGTCATGATGATAATATGGGCTATACAACAATTGAAAAACTCCCTGAAGATTGGCCAAGCTATCTTGCACAGGAAATTCTGAACGGCAAGGGGGCTCCAACAGAACAAACAATCAGACTAATAGGCTGTTCTACAGGTATGGACATTGTAACAGCAGAACCTAAATTGCGCAAAAAAGAACCTGAACTTTTAAAACGCGGATTAGAGAAAAAAGCACAGGCAACTAACACTGTATCAGTTGAAGATTACGAGGAATTTGTGAAGGAAAAACCTATGGAGTTTTAATTTATGCAAAATAAAATAATAAAAATTTTAAGAATAATTGCCTATACAGGAATTATTACCGCAAGCGTTTTTTCAATTCTCAAATGTATGAAAGAAAAGAAGAGAAAAGATAACAATGAAAGAATGCTACTTATTGCGCGACAGATTGATGCACAGATAAGAAACACAAATCGTAAAACCTCCCCTCGATATCATGAAAGAAATCAGGCAAAATATGATGAATTATGGGGTAATAATGAATCTTCCTGCAACTGATAAAACAAACGGCACATTTTAAGGTGCCGTTTGTAAATTATTTTATATAAGATTTACCAACCCTGTTGAATGATCAAAGTGGCATTTTGCAATCCTGAGTTTTTCACATTTAACAGCTTCATTAATGATAACTGAATGTTTCATCAAATAATCTTCAACCCATTTTGTATGCTCCTGAGCAAAATAATTATGACATGATATATCTTCTTTATGATTTAAAACAGGATATACACATTTTAAAATTGATGAAAAATCCTTCATAGGTTCAGGATAATGTTCTTTTGCATATTTCATAACACCGCAGTCGTCATGCCCCAGAAGTATTAACAAAGGTACCTCAAGTTTTTTTACGGCATATTCAATGCTTTCTATAACATTAGGACCAGTCGTCATTCCGGCAACTCTTACAACAAAAAGTTCCCCGATTCCACAGTCAAATATAATTTCAGGTACTACACGGCTGTCTGAACATGTTAAAACACATGCATACGGTTCCTGATGAAACGCAAATTTTTTCAACGTTTCAAGCGATATATTTTTTGTCGTTGGCGTACCGTTTACAAAATTTTTATTCCCATCTAATAATTTATCAAGTTCTTTTTGTGCTTTCTCTTTCATAAAAGTATTTTAGTTAATTTTAACAAAAAAAGCAATAGCACAATTGATTTTTAATAATAATTCTGTTATAATCCCCATTGAAGGGCAAGCCCCTTTTATTATATCCATGTCTCTACGGCACAAACTTCAAATTTGTAAACCCGTTAGAGAAAGGAGGTGATAAGAGTGGTTGTTGATAAAATAGAACTAGCAATCATTTTAATAATGATGCTAGTCCTAAAACAATCATAAGGGGCTTTTATGTGCGGACTGCAATCCGCACGCCCTTCTTTTTTATTATAACATATTGCTATTACAATTTCAAGCCGGCTAATTTTAAAATATATAATTTTTTTGCTAACAATTTCCTAACATAATTTATGGTAAAATTTAAGTAAGTATGATTTGGAGAGATTTTATGGTTAATAATATTACTGATTTTATAAAGAAACATGCTGATTTGTTTACTTTTTTAGGCTTGTTAATTTTATGTTATTTTATATTCTTTTTCAATATAGGTAATTATGCCTTAATGGATGTTGATGAAACACGTTATGTTTCAATGGCGAGAGATATGTTTCACGGCAGGGATTTTTTGACCCTGTATTTGAACGGTGAATACTTCTTTGAAAAACCCCCGCTTTACTTCTGGGGAGAATGTCTATCTTTTGCAATTTTTGGCAAAGTAAATGAATTTACGGCACGATTTCCTGTTGCTTTGTATGGTACGCTTTCGGCTTTGATTGTGTATTTTACAGGTAAGAAGGTTATTTCAAGAAGGTTCGGTTTTATTTCTGCCGTAATTCTTGCAACTACGTTAGAATTTGTTATGCTTGCAAAGTTTGCAATTCTGGATATTGTTGTAACCACATGTATTGGATTTTCTGTAATGTTCGGATTACTTACCCAGTTTGTTCAAGACAAAAATAAAAAATATATGTGGTGGTTATTTTATATATTCTCAGGTCTGGCAGTTATGGCTAAGGGAATTCCGGGATTTGTTGTTCCTTTCGCAGTTATGTTTTTTGTTACACTTGCAAACAAAACATTTAAACAGGTTTTCAGACCGCAATATATTTTGCCGGGATTTTTGTTGTTTTTCTTAATTGTTCTTCCATGGCATGTGGTTATGTTCAAAATTCATGATCCGCTTTTCTTTAACGAATATATTATGAAACACCATATAAATCGCTTTTTCTCATCAAGCCAGATTGACAGAGAACAGCCGTTTTATTTTTATATAATAACTGTTTTGTGGGGATTAATTCCGTGGGTGTTTTCCGCAATTTCAGCAGGGATTGCAAAACTCAAATCATTTAAAAACTTTGACTTTAAAGATATGACAGACAGACAGAAGTTTTTGCTGTTTAATGTGATTGGTTTTGTTGTAACGATGCTTTTCTTTTCAGCTTCCAAAACAAAACTCATAACTTATATTCTTCCTGTTTACTTCTTTACTTCATTTCTAATTGCCTCGTTATGGGAAAATTATATGTTCAACGGGAAATATAAAAAATCCGTTAATATTTCTGTTTATATTTTAGGCGGAATTTGTATACTGGCCGGGATTGTAACCTGTTTTTCTAAATACTTTCTGCCGGCGCAAATGTATGCTGATTTCCTCATGATTAAATGGTTTTGTATAATTCTTGTACTTGTTTTTGGTATTTCAAGCATCATATGTGCTTTCAAAGATTGCAAAAAGGGCGTGTTTGCGTGCTATGCGCTTCTTATAATCATAACCTCTGCATTTGGCACAAAATTGTTTTATAATATGGATTACGAATTCGGGCAGAGTGATTTGATGCAGTTCGCAAAATATGCAAAAGAAAATAATAAAAAAATTGTTGTTTTAAATAATGAGAGAAAGTATTCTGTACTTTATTATTACGGTTCTCCTGTTGATAAAAATACAAAAAGTAAAGTTTATTTTATATCTCAGGATGATAAAGAGGAAATGGCAAAATTTGGAAATATGCTTGATGACAGAGATGTTGTGGTTGTTGTCAGAGAAAAACAGATGCCGCAGGTGGATAAAACTCTTGATTTTGATATAATCTTAGATGGAAGAAAATATTCACTTGTAAAGGTTCATTAATGCTTAAAAGATATGAAAAATTTCTTGAAAAGTTTGATAAAAGATTAGAACGATATTTTGAGGAACAGTGCGAGTTTATAAAATGCAAACCGGGCTGTTCCGCCTGTTGTGAAATAGGTCAGTATCCTTTTTCAAGGCTTGAACTTGAATATCTTATGTCAGGTTTTGTGGGGCTTCCTTTCGGTGTAAAGCATGGTATAAAGGAAGAGATAAAAAGGTTGAAACAAGAAAAACCAAAATGGTATAAATGTCCTTTTCTCATTGATAATATGTGCTGTGTATATAAATACCGCGGGATAGTATGCCGTACACACGGACTTGCCTGGTATGATGAAGATGAAAACAGGATACGGCTTCCATATTGTGTAAATAAAGGATTGAATTACAGTAAGGTATTTGACCGTGAAACAGGTGAGGTGTTTCTTCAAAATCCTATAAGAGAACGTCTGCGGATTGACAGTATTCTCAGAAGTCCGGAAGCTGAGGAATATGAACTTGAATGCGGAGAAATCAGGCCTTTGATTGACTGGTTTTAAGGATTATAATGAGATTAAATTGTGTAAAAAATATACCGGGAGGGGTAGAGAAATTTATTTTTACGAGTTATACTACATATGTAATATAATTTGTGTAGTATTTATTAATTTAACGTGTATCGTGCTGTTTATTTAAACAGAATTTTATGCCGTCTAAATGGCGTATTGTTTTTAAAGGAAAGTATTATAAAATAGTTTAAGTAATGTAAAACACTATATTAAAATCAGGCAAAAATAGCCTGTCAGGTGTTTTATAAAAAATGTGTGTAAGCAGGTGCAGTGTTGAACGAAAATAAAGAAAAATTATCTGAAAATATTAAGCCTAAAAAGCCTGAAAAAGCTGATAAAACTGTTTCAAACCCGTTATCGAAACAGTTAAATTCGCTTAAAAAACCTGCTTTGAAAAATTTGAAATCCGTAAAAACTAAACATGAACAGCCGGCTGTAACACAGGAAAATAAGGCGACCAAAAGAGTCTCAAATCCTATAACGTCTGAAACGGCAAGTATTGTTGCACGTATTAATAACTTTAATACCAATAAAACTGCTAACAGAATGTATGCAGGATATATGAATACTGCAAACAGCAGTATGCATAAAGTTATTGATTATTCGGAACTTGTTAATAACCTTAATACTGCTTTGTCTGATAAAACTAATATTCATGATTTTTTTGTTTCATTACATGATTTGTTTACGGAAAAATTAAACAGCATATTTACCGCTTACGGAATTTTTCATGAGAAGTCAAAATGTATTAATTTAAAGCTTTTCAGTTCAATGGGAAGTTCATATATGTCTAAGGTATTTTTGTCGGATGATAATAATCCTGTAATAAAATGCTTTAACAGTCGTGAGCCGGTTGTAACAGATGATAACAGTTTTTTGAATATACCTTATCTTCAAAAATCTTCCTCCCTCATACTTCCTTTAATTTCTGTTAACGGATGCAAAGGAGTTATGATAATCGGAAAAGATTTTCTTGAAAATCGTATAGATCTTTTTTCATTTATTGCGAATTACTGTGCATTGTTTATGCAAAATGTCGAATTGCTTGAACAGACTAATAAATATGCTAATACTGACACATTGACTGGTCTGTATACCCACAGAGGATTTCAGGAAATTCTCACTTCCGAGCTTAAAAGAGCGGAAGATAATGAAACAAATCTGTCTATTATAATGCTTGATGTTAACAATATTTCAAAAATTAACCGTGAACTCGGGCATGCTAAAGGCGATGAAGTTATCAAATTATTGGCGGAAAAGGTTAAGCAAAATATACGAAGTACTGATAAGGCAGGGCGTTATGGAGGCGACGAAATTGCCATAATCCTTCCGGATACTAATACACCCGATGCTAAGTATCTTGCTGAATATATTACTTATTGTTTATCCTGCTGTTTTGTTGACGATGTGGGCCCTGTAAAAGTTTCGGTCGGAATTGCAACATATCCGGAATGCAGCAGAGATCAGGAGAAACTCTTAATCCTTGCGGAACAGGCAATGTATATCTCGCAGGCAAAGGGTTATAAGGAAGGAATGTCAGCTATTATCAGCTCATCAGACTTTAACTTCTGGGATAATGATGCGCTTAATTCCTTTGCGGAGGTCGTTGCCAAACGTCATGCGCAGCTTGGAATTGATTTTGAAGAAGAGCTTGTTCATAAATTCAATAACGAGCAGATTGTTTCTCAAAATCACCTGATGGAACTTGCAAACTCGCTTGCAGGTGCGATTGATGCTAAAGACCCTTATACAAAAGGTCATTCTACATCAGTTTCAAGATATTCCGAAGCTCTTGCCCGTGCAATTAATCTTCCTGAAGATGAAGTTCAAAGAATTAAACTCGGTGCTCTTCTCCATGATGTCGGAAAAATCGGCATTCCTGAAAATGTGTTGAAAAAACCCGGCAAACTTGAGGGTGAAGAATGGGAAATTATGAAGCAGCATCCTGTAATCGGTGCGGAAAAAGTATTGAAGCCCAATGAAGCATTAAGGGATTTAATTCCTATAGTAAAATATCACCATGAACATATTGACGGAAGCGGTTATCCGGAACATTTGAAGGGAGATGAGATACCGCTTGCGGCAAGAATTGTAGCTGTTGCAGATACTTACCATGCGCTGATTTCCGACAGACCTTACCGCAAAGGTATGAGCGTTGAGAAAGCCTGTGAAATATTAAAAGACGGTGCCGGCAAGCTATGGGATGCAGACTTAATTCGCCAGTTTATAAGTATAGCTCCTTCTCTTTCTACTAGCATATAAGCATATGGTTTTTTACTTCTACTGTTGCATAATTTCGAAAATAGTGTATAATTATAAGAACTAAAGGAATTTTGCAAGAGGTTTCTTTAAAGTACCAATTTAAATCAGGAGAAGAAAAATGTACCAAGATGAAAAACTTGTATGTGAAGATTGCGGCGCAGAATTCGTCTTCACTGCAGGTGAACAGGAATTTTACGCAGAAAAGGGTTTGGTAAACAAACCGAAAAGATGTCCGGAATGCAGAAAAGTACGTAGAAAAAATAACAGACGTCACAGAAAAATGTATGAAGCTGTCTGCTCAAAGTGCGGGGCACAAACTCAGGTTCCTTTTAAACCTATTCCGGGGAAAGAAGTCTATTGCAAAGATTGCTTTAGTAAAGAACAGGAAGTTGCTGCAGTTAATGAAAATTAAATATTTGAATTTATACTAAAAACAGACCGTAATTGATATACGGTCTGTTTTTAGTTATACGCCTATACAGCTGTTTAAATATTCTATTGTGCTTATTTTTTCGTCGTACAAATACTTGATGAAATTCAAATATGCGGCATTATGTGAAGTTATTACAAGATTTATTTCAAATCCGTCGGTGCAAAAGGGTTCGTAGTCATAAACAACATAGCTGTTATACTTGCTTTTCCATTCCTTTCTTTCGATACGGCTGTTATTTTCTTCTATAATATCTTCTAGCCACGCCAGAATGTCCTTATTCACATTTTTCATTTCCAAGCGATTGTACTTGCTGCAATCGTGACAATCATTTCCCATTAACATGTTAAATTACTCCACAAATATGTTATATGTAAATTGTAAAGCTTTTTTTACTGTAAATAATCCCCTTTAGGTATAAGTATAAAATAGTAAGAATTGCTAATTTTCTTTTTTGGTTCAATAAATCTTTATAATTAATTGCAAAATCAGGCGTATTTTTATAAAATAAATAAGTAACTTAAAGGATTTTATATGAACGAAAAACGTATTTTAATAGTTGACGACGATGACGAAATCAGAGAACTTCTGGAATTTGATGTCAGAGCAAGCGGATATTTTGTTGATACTGCTAAAGATGGTATGGAAGGGCTTAATAAGGCTTTAAATAATACGTATGATTTGATTTTGCTTGATGTTATGATGCCGAAAATGAACGGTTTTGATGTTTGCAAGAATATACGTCAGGCAAAACTTGCAATTCCGATTTTAATGCTTACGGCAAAAGGTACAATCGACGACAAAACAGAGGGTTTTGACTGCGGGGCGGACGATTATCTTGTAAAGCCGTTTGATATTCAGGAAGTTTTGTTGAGAATACGAGTTTTACTCAGACGGAACCAGATTGAGGATAAAACTGCTCTGTCTGATGAGGTTTTAAAAGCCGGTGATATAGAGATTTTTCCTGAAACTCTGGAGGCTGTTGTTGTTAATAAAAAGGTTAAGCTCACTCCTACCGAATTTGAGATTTTGTATTCTCTTATGCAGCACTTTAATAATCCTGTAACACTTGCAACTCTGCTTGATGAAGTATGGGGTTACGACAGTAATGAGGATGTAAGGATGCTGAGGGTTCATGTCGGCGGTTTGAGAAACAAAATTGAACCTGATACAAAACATCCTAAATACCTCCATACAGTTACAAATGTCGGTTACAAATTAACCCCGTTCGGCGAGGGTTAGGATTATGTACGGAAAACATTTAAAAATTGTAGAACAAATTGCAATTGTATTTATTTTTGCGGTTATTGTACCTACGACAATCAGCGGGTTTATTATAAACAATATAAACCAGCAGTCAATGAGGTATCAGTTAAGAGAATCAGCTGTTTTGATTGCAAACATGGTGTCTGATGAGATTGACTTTTTTAATAAGACAGTTACCAGCAATCTTGAGCAGGCTGTTTTTTCTTTGCAGTATTTCCCGACTAAAAAGGCAAAGAATGCATATCTGGATTCGATTGTCAAAACCCTTCCTGATTGCGAAGATTTAGAACTTGCCGATGAAAAACAGTTAAAGGAAATAGACAGGCAGAATACTCTTAATAAAAAAGCAACATTCCCATTGAAAATAGCTGATAATCAATATCTTGTCGCGACGTATAAGCTTGATGCGGTAAGGGATGAATTATTCCGTTCATTGGCTGATGAAAAAAGGCAGATTTATGTTCTCACTAAAGACGGTTATTTAATTGCTGAACACAATTACACGGAAGATGCTTATAAAAAAACAGTTTCTCTTTTGCCTGATAAGTTAAAGAAAAATAAACCGGTAATTTTTGGGGATGTTAAAAACCAGCCTCTTGTTTATGTTTCAAAAGACGAGCCGGAAATTACGATTATTGTTAATACGACGGAGAAAGTTACACAAAAAGCAATTACAAATAACAGCTTAAAAATAATTCTTTCATGTTTGTTTGCGACATTTACAATTATTTTTGTCGTCGGTTTGTATACTTATTACCTCTACATCAACATAAGACAGTTATTTAAAGGGATTATTGCAATTTCAAAAGGTAATTACGAACGCCAGATAAGACTTTTAACAACTGCTTTCACCCCGCATGAAATCATATTTCTTGCATTTGAATTTAACCGTATGGCAACTGAAATTCATAAATCTTACATTCAGCTGAAAAAGAATAATATTGAGTTGAAACAGCTTAACGAATTTCGTTCAAACCTCATTGATACTGTAAGCCATGAACTTAGAACTCCTTTAACAAGTATTCAGGGTTATACATCGAGGCTTATGCGTCAGGATATTACAATTGATGAGGATACCAGACAAAAATCTTTGAGAATAATAAAAGAGCAGTCAGAACGCTTGAAACGTCTTATAGATGATTTGCTGACAATTCCTGATATTGAAGGAATGCGTTTGAGAACGAAGGTTGAACAGGTTTGGATTCCTGAAATCCTCGAAGAATCAAGAATTTTGATTAAAAATAAAAGAGGTATGGAAATTGTTTTTAATATCGGCGAAGATTTTCCGCTAATAGAAGGTGACAAAGACAGGCTGCTTCAGGTTTTTGTAAACCTGCTTGAAAATGCGGCAAAATATGCTTCTGAAGGTTCTAAAATAGTTGTGGACTCGGTTGTGGCTGATGATGATGTTAAAATATTTGTAAAAAATGATTGCGAAGTTATACCGCCTAAGAAGTTGAATAAATTATTTGAAAAATTCATGCGCCTTGACGACAACACAACAAGAACTACACGTGGAACAGGTTTGGGATTATTTATAGTAAAAGGTCTTGTAGAGGCAATGAATGGAGAAATTAAACTTCACAGTGATAAAACTTGCGGTTTTTGTGTGGAATTGACTTTTATGCTCTCAAAAGTTGTGGAGAATATATAAATGGAGCGTGCATTAAAACTTGCAAACAAAGCAAAAGGTGAAATTCCTGTCGGTGCGTTGATTGTAAAAGATGGTGAAGTTATTGCGGAAACATTTAACCAGAAAGAAACAACAAATGATGTAACAGCTCATGCTGAAATTCTTGCGATAAGGGAAGCCGAACAAAAACTCGGACGCTGGCGGTTAGATGACTGTGAAATGTATGTTACTCTCGAACCCTGTCCGATGTGTGCGTGGGCAATAGTTTCTGCAAGAATAAAGTCAGTATATTTCGGATCTTATGACCATAATTACGGTGCTTTAGGCTCTGTTATAGATGTTAGAAAATTTGTTAATTCAAAGATGAAGGTTTACGGCGGTATTATGGAAGAAGATTGTGATAGAATATTAAAGGAATATTTCAAGGAGATAAGAAATGGTAATCAGAGATGAACTTGATAAACTTGTAAAAACTTATGAAACTGTTGATTTTATAAAAGATGATCCGATACAGTTTCCTCATAGATTTTCTCATAAAAACGATATAGAAATTGCAGCTTTTATTTCATCATTTATGTCTTATGGCACAAGGACAACTTTTGTAGAAAAACTACATTTTCTTTTTGATAATATCATACACAATGAGCCATATAATTTTATAATAAATTTTGAACCTGAAGTTTTAGGAAGTTTTAATTATCGTTTTGGGAAACCACGTGATTTTGCACAAATCTTTAATATTATGAGTGAACTTTATAAATTTGATGGAGGATTAGAACAGCTTTTTAAATATGGTCATGATAACCCGGTCAAAAATAATATATTTATTCCTGTTACGGATTATTTTTATTCAAAAATTACGGATAAGGATGCAAAAGGATTTGTGAATATGATACCAAATGCAAGAAAGGGCAGTGCAATGAAACGTATGTGTATGTTTCTTAGGTGGATGGTTCGAAAAGGGCCGGTAGATTTGGGTATCTGGAATTTTATGAAACCTTCTGAACTTCTAATACCGTTAGATACTCATGTAATTCAAATGGCTCGTACAAAAGGATTGCTTACCCGTAAAGCAACGGATTTAAAAGCCGCTCGTGAAATCACTGACAATCTTCGCAAATTTGATCCTGAAGATCCGACAAAATATGACTTTGCAATGTTTGGTTACGGGGTGAATAATAAATAATATGACACGAAAAAAACTTATTATGGATAATCTATATATTATACTGGTAATTATTATATTTGTTTGTGTTGTAGTTTTTTATCCAAATAAGGCTTATTTTCACTGCGATAAATTACAAAATATATGTACATTAAAACGCGTTACTTTTGCAAACAAAATTTATACAAAAAATGCCAGATTATCATCCCTTTCTAAGCCTATGTATTCTTCATATTATGCAAGATTTAGAAATGATGATATGATGTATCTAGTTGATTATGACAAAGAACTTGATGATAATGTATTTGTACAATTCAGTTTTCCGACATTACATGATGCCAAAGATATCGGAAATAAATTTAATGCTTATATAAAGTCAGATGAACAAGCATTTGAATATACTGATAAATGGCAGGCAAGAGCTTTTCGCAATATAATGATTTTTTTAGCATTTTGTTTTCTTTTGAGTCTTGGAAATCTATATTTTAATTTAAAATAATATGCCATTGTCGGGCTTTAGCCCGACGAAATACCGTAAAGCCTGCGCCTTCAGCTCATTCGCACTAAGCTCCTTATTCGCCCAGATTGATTTGTGAGAATTGAACAATCTTGTTTTTGCCGCGTTTTTTTGCATTATACAAAGCGTGCTCGGCATACCGTATTATTGTATTTGCGTCTTCTTCAGTGTTTTCGATGCAAGGGTAAGTTGCTATACCGCCTGAAATTGTAATCGGATGCCTTTCTTCTTCACCTGCAGGGATAAATTCCATTCTTTCAATGTCTTTTCTAAATCTTTCAGCAAATAAGAATGCATTTTCTTCTGAAGTATTAGGAAGGATTAGCAAGAATTCTTCATCCCCGTAGCGAGTTAAGATATCTTCTTTTCTAATAAGCTGTTTTAGTTTATCGGCAATTGAGCGGAGCAAAACATCGCCCCATTCGTAACCGTAAATGTCGTTTACAACTTTGAAAAAGTCAAGGTCAAAAAGAAGGCAAGAAAGCTTTGTTCCGTAACGTCTTGCGCGGGAAATTTCCTGATCGAGACGCTCCTGCATGTATTTTCTGTTATGAAGTCCTGTAAGTTCATCTGTTGTTGATACAACTTTGAGCTTGTCGCGGAGTTCTTTGTATTTTAAAAGGGCATTTGCTCTTATTACAAGTTCCATATTGTCAACAGGGGTTCTTATGAAGTCAAAAATAACAGCTCTGACTGTTGTTCCTTTAAAAACATCTCCTATAAAAAGTGTCGGAGCTTTAAATTTTGTTGTCATCAAAACATCTTTAATATTCGGAACACTTTCAACGACGATAAGCCCCGGATTAAGGGTTTCGTAATCTCTAAGATTTTCAGCGTTTTCAATTCTTACATTTGTATCATCAATCTGTGCAAGTATATCAGCAAGTTTTGATTCGTTTTTATCCGTATAAACAACAATGTTCTTCATTTTTCTTTTTTACCCTCTACAATGATTTTAATAATAAGAATTTTTTTATTTTTGCCGAAGCTAAAGCTTCTTTTTTGCCCTCTTATTCTTTATATATAACATATTGCTCTGTTTAAATCAATAGGTAAATAAAAGTTAATAAACCGACGGTAATTCTTTTTCTATGCTAAAATCAGGTTATGTTAAGCGTTAAGATTAGACCTATGCAGAAAAGTGACCTTGATGGAGTTATATCTATTGAGGAAAAAGCTTACGGACCTCATCATTGGTCTAAGGATTCGTTTATGAGTGAACTTTCTAATGAGCTGGCTAAATATTTCAGCGTATTGAATGATAAGGATGAGCTGATAGCGTATTGCGGATGCTGGCAGATTCTGGAAGAAGCGCATATTACAAATATAGCAGTAACTCCGGAATACAGGCGAAATCACATCGGCGAGGCGCTGTTAACAACTATAATAGATGAATGCTACAGAAATATGGCAAAATATATTACACTTGAGGTTCGTGTCGGAAACAAGCCTGCAATAGCTCTTTATGAAAAATATGGTTTTAAATCTCTGGGTACTCGAAAGGGTTATTATCAGGATAATAATGAAGATGCATTAATCATGTGGACAGAAAATATTTTTTACGATAAATTTAAATCAGTATATGATAGGAATGTGTTGTCTCTAAAGGGGAAAATAAATATTTTATGACAAACGCTGTTGCGCCGAAAATAAGGGTAATAAAAAAACAAATTGAAGGTATAAGATTAAGTTTTGGAAGTGTACTTCTTGTTTTATGCTGTACATTTTTAATTATACTTTCAACTTTTGTTCAGTTAAATATTCATCATTTTACTTTACCTGCAGGTTTTTTTAGTGGCGAACACTTAGTTATGGCTGATTATATCCACACATACAGGTTAATCCCTCAGGTGCCGGTAATAATATTTGTCGGGGCATTTTTGGGAAGAAGATACGGAATAGCAAGTATTTTACTTTATATTTTGCTGGGTTTATTTGTTATCCCTGTTTTTGCTCTGGGCGGTGGGCCCTCGTATGTTTTAGAATACAGTTTTGGCTATATACTGGCTTATATTCCTGCTGTATTTTTTTCCGGTTCTATTTTAAAAAGCGGATATACTAACCGAAACATTTTTCATGCTGTTCTCGTAGGCGTTTTGACTATTCATGTAATAGGCGTTTTATATATGCTTTTTATTGCCGGATTGAGGCATGAAGGTTCGGAATTCATGCTTGGATGGATTATCGCACAAAGCGGTGTAAAGATTATTTATGATTTTATATTCAGCTTTGCGGCAGTATTTGCGGCTAAGTATGCGAAGATTATTTTATGGTTTTTTATGTAAGGAGTAAGTTATAATGAAAGTTCATTCAGTCGGTTTTCAGGGTATGTCATTTGGCAGCAGCAGGGAAAAATTTGATGTTCAGGGGCATATTGGCTCTATGTTTGATAATCTGCATAATAAAAAAACGACTTACAATACACAAAATATTATTGATACCGTAGAAGTTAATAATGTAAAAAAAGTTCTTGTAAGTTCTATTTCAGGTTTAAATCCTGAAGGGAGTGATTTATTTCAATCTGAGTTAAATGCTGCTAAAGAGATTGAGAGTATTTCAGGAAACGGAAATGTTAAAATTTATCCTTTATTATCCTGTCAGCCCGGAATTTCAAAAGATACGACTGTTGTGGAAAAGCTTGTTGAAGGCGGAAAATTCTATGGAATGAAGTTCCATCCTACCAATACTGAAAAATCTGTTAAGGATAATTTTGAAATATATTCAAAATATTTATCTCTTGCCGAGGAAAAGGGACTTGCCTGTGTATTCCATTCAACTACAGATGGTAAATCTGATCCCGCTGAAATTATACGATTGTCAGAAAATCACCCGAAACTTCCTGTGGTGCTTTATCATATTGACCTGATGGCATCTCCGGACCAGATGAGCAAAACAATTGATGATATAGCAAATTCTGTAAATGGCGGTAAATCTAATCTTTTTGTGGATATATCATGGTTAACTGGATTATTTGATAATGCAGAACAGAATAAAAATACAATTAAACAGGCTCTTGAGAAAATCGGACCTGAACGTATTATGTTTGGTTCGGATACCCCTATTTCGGAAATGGGTGATAAAGAGAAGTATGGTAAGTTTGCAGATTTTGTTGAAGAAACCGTAAAAGAATATTATAAGGATAAACCTGATGATGCTGAGAAGGCTTTAAATAATATTTTTTATGATAATGCGGAAGAAGTATTCATAAATAAAAAATGGTATCAAAAACCTGTACAAAATGAAGCTATTGATAAGGCGAAAAAAGCATCTTTTTCAAAAAAGGGTTTAGTGATTGCTGCCGGAGCTTGTATTGCTGCAATCGCTGTATTAATTGTTAAATCATTATATGATGAGCATAAAAAAACAAAAGATATTGAACACAGGCCTTCACAGATAGTTAAGCACTAATTGCAAAAGCATGCGCTATAGTGATTAATTCCTACATTTTCAAGGTCGGGAATTTTATACATACATATATCAATGCATTTTTTGCATCGAGGATGAAACCTGCAGCCGTTTATATCCTGAAGAATCCCTGGCGGCTGTCCTTGAATTGTTTCAAGTTTGTCCTGCCTGTTTGATGGCAGTGAACGAAGAAGAGCTATGGAATAAGGATGCTTTGGATTTGCAAAAAATTGTTTTGCAGGTGCTGTTTCAACAATTCTGCCTGCATACATAACTGATACATAATCTGCGTTTTCTCCTACCAGAGCAAGGTCATGAGTGATTAAAAGTACTGATGTATCTGTTTTAGACTGAATTTCTCTTAAAAGTTTCATTATCTGTGCCTGAATTGTTACATCAAGCGCCGTTGTAGGTTCATCCGCAATTAAAATTTCAGCATGGCATGCAAGTGCCATAGCAATAATTGCACGTTGTTTCATTCCGCCTGAGAATTCATGCGGATATGCTTTCATTCTTTCTGATGCGCATGGAATTTGAACGGCTTCAAGAGACTCTACTGCTTTGTTGTAAGCTTCTTTTCCTGTAATGTGCTGGTGAATTTTTATAACTTCTAAAAGCTGATCGCCTACAGTATAAAGAGGATTTAGGGAAGTCATAGGATCCTGTGGAATAAGTGCTATTTTAGCTCCCCTTATATGTTGGAGTTCTTTTTTAGAAGCTTTAAGCAGGTTTTGTCCGTCAAATGTAATTTCTCCGCCTGTAACTCTTGCCGTTTTTGGAAGTAATTGTAAAATACTCATAGCACTTACGGTTTTCCCGCATCCGGATTCACCTACAAGTGCATGCATCTTACCTTTTTCCAGAGAAAATGATACATCAAACAGGGCCTGACGAAATCCGAATTCACAATTAAAACCGAGATTTAAATTTTTTACCTCTAACACTGGCATATGCTTATAATACAACATAATCTTTCTTGTGTGAATAGTCTTATCGGGTGCTTTTGTTAACAAATATTAAGATATATTTTGCTTATCATGCAATTTTATAGAGTGAAAATTTTTTATAAAAGCATAGGGGATATTTTAAAGAGTAATTTTCTTATCACGGGGAAAATTAGAAAGGGAAAAAAATGACAGACGTAAGAAAAATTGATGTTGTATCTGTAAACACAGTTCAATCAAAACAAACTACAGATCCGATTGGAAAAGAAAAGGCTGAAAAAGCTAAATTAAACGCAGAAATTCAAAGAGAACTGGCAACAAAACAGGCAAGAAAGCAAGCTATTGAAGAGGCAAAACAAGCTTACCTGCAATTTGGAACTGTTGAAGGTAAAGAAGTTGTATCTGAAAAAGAAGCTCAAAAAATGGCTGAAAATTTCGTAAAAGATAAACGCTATGAAGAAAATTCAGAAGCAACTCAGGTCTTTATGGATAAAAATGCTTACAAAGCAGCAGAAAAAGAACGTAAAGAATTAAGAAAACAATTAATAGACCGGTACAGAAACGAAGGTCTGAGCAGAAAAGAAGCAAAACAAAAAGCAGATGCTCAACTTGTGGAAAATGAATATGTAAAAGGAAAGAAAACCCGTAAATTTGTTGAAGCTAATCAGGATATGTTTTACGATGACAATGGTAACTTCTCAAGCGATAAATTTAAACAGACAGCACTGAAATTTGCAAATACTCACACTCAGGAAGGCGAAGCAGAAAATCATTACTTAAGCCTTAAAGAAAGACGTGAAGTTGCAGAAGAACAAAATGTTAAAGCAAAGGTAATTAAAAATATTGTTAAAAAATCAAATTTGGGTTACGAAAGAGATAACACAAATCTTTATAGAGGCTTATATGTTGCAGGTGTAACCGGTGTAGGTGCCGGATTGGGAGCAGCATTAGGAGCTACAGGTCTTCTCGCCGGAGAGGTTGTTGCAACAGCAACTTCAAATGCATCAGCTACAGCAACTGCAACAGCTAATGTTTATGATGAAGCTGGAAATGTTATAGCTTCTTCAACAGAAACTGCAACCTCTAATGCAACGGACACAGCTACGGCAAAAGGAAAATCGGGCCTTAGCACTGCAGCTCAGGGAGCTAAAGCAGGTTCGTTACTGGGTCTTGGTATAGGTCTTGCTACAATGGGCTTTATAAAAGACAAGGGAAATAAAGAAGCTAAGATTTATACTCCCGGAAAAGAGGAAGATGTAGTTCAACCTCAGCCTCAACAGCCTGCTCCGGAACCGGATCCGGAACCGGCTCCTTCACAACCCGAAGTCCAGCCATGTCCTTTAACTCCGGGTGAAGAACGTGAAGAATATTGTGACTATAAAGTTCAAAAAGGTGAATACTGGCGCGGCATTGTTCGGGCTAAGTACACACACGAAGATGGTTCAAAGTTAACTCCGCAGGAAGAAATTGAAATAGTACATGAATTAAAGAGAAAACATGGTATTACTGACTTCTCCGCAAATACACAACCTTCCGTAATGCGTCTATATACAGAAATTAACGGTAAAAAATACAACATTAACTGTGATGCAGCAGTTAAAGAAAAAACAAATAAATTTGCTCCGGCAAAAAAATATACAGGCAAAGCCGCTGATGGAACAGTTAGATACTTCTATACTGACTGTGAAGGTAACAGAAGCCAGTTCTTTAAAACAAAAGAAGAACGTGATGCCGCAATGCAGGCAAATCAAAGACCACAAAAAGCAGCTTAAAATATCAACTTTTGATTACGTCTCCTTTTATAATAAAAAAGACCTCCCGTAAATGCAGACAGGGAGGTCTTTTAATTAGAGATACAAACTCCTTTTTCAGTTGAAACAATGTTATTTGCAATCCAATAATCATTTTCGGGGCTAAACTCCGTATTAACACTAAAATAAGTAGAACCCGAGCCGGACATTATGGCATTCGGGTATAAGTCTTTTATTTTTTGTAATTCCCTGTAATCATCAATTAGCGCCCATTCAAGATCATTTTTAAAATTCTCCTTTGAACCGTATTTTGATTTAAAACCGTAAGATTGTTTGTCAGAAAATTTTGTGTAAGCTTCTTTTGCGCTTATGCCTAAATTTACAGGCTTAATCAAAGAGATTTGCATATTTTTAAACGGGAGTTGTTCTAAAATCTCTCCTCTGCCTTTTGTCATTCTGCATCCGCCTTCAAGGCAAAAATTTAAATCAGATCCGAGTTTTGAACAGAGATTATGAAGTTCTTTTTTGCTAAGAGGTTTTGCGAAGATTTCGTTAAGACCGTACAAGGTTCCTGCTGCATCGGTACTCCCGCCTGCTAAACCGGCGGCAACCGGAATATTTTTATCAATAAAAATTTCAATTTTATGCGGTGTCAGGTTTGTGTGTTCAATAAAGAGCATTGTTGCTTTATAGACAAGATTTTTTTCATTATAAGGAATTTCTTCACAGTTCCCAGAAAGTGTAATTTCAAATTTTTTCGAAGCTTCTGTAGTTATTGTCAAATAATCATACAGGCTTATTGTCTGCATAATGCTTTCTATATTATGAAATCCATCATCACGTTTGCCTAAAACCTTCAGGGTTAAATTAATTTTTGCAGGACACTGTATTTTAAGTTTCATTTAAGAGCCTCCGAAAGCTTTCCGAAAGTCTCTATTGAGAGTTTTTCGCCTCTTACATTTTCATCCAACCCGAGTTTAGATAGTGCATTTTGAATTTTTTCTTTTGAAAAACCTGCTGATAAAAGACAATTTTTAATATTTTTTCTGCGCTGTGCAAAACCGGCTTTTACAGTTTTTCTAAAATGTGCATAGTCAGTTAAATCGAGGAGAGGTTTTTCTCTTACTTTTAATTTGACAAGTGCGGAATTAACTTTCGGAGCAGGATAAAATGATCTTCTGCCGACAAGTTTCATAATTTGAACATCGGCCCAGAATTGTGATAAAATTGTTAAAAGTCCGTATTGTTTGCCTGACGAATTTTCATCTGCAGCCATTCTTCTTGCAACTTCTTCCTGAACCATAAGCAGAATATCTGTAATTTTGTTTCTGTTTTTATTGTTTAAATCGTCAACTTCTCCGAGAAGATGAGCAATAATAGGACTGGTTATATAATAAGGAATATTTGCAACAACCTTAACTTTACCATCACATAGCTCTGACAAATCCTGTTTCAAAATATCATTGTGTATAATTTCAAGGTTAGGTGCATTAAGTTTTTCAAGTTCTTTTATTGCTTCTTCGTCAAGTTCAATTGCAATAACTTTTCCGGCATGCTTAACCAGCTGCTCTGTCACAAAACCTACACCAGGTCCGATTTCAATTACTATATCATCAGGTTTTATATCTGCAAAATCAATAATATCAGCAATTGTTTGAGCGTCAATTAAAAAATTTTGGCCCAGCCGTTTTTTTGTTCTAAAGTATTTTGCCCGTTCGAAGTAGTTCATCTTATCTATAATAATACCACACACAGGTAAATGTTTTAACAAATGTTTTTTGTTAATTTTGTGGATGTTATAATTGGATAGGGGGTAAATGTGGCAAACATTAAAACACAGGAAAAATTAGACAAAAAAGAGATTTTAAAATTATTTAAAAACGGTTGTAAGCCTGCCGGAGAACATAAGATTGGAATTGAATATGAAAGGCTTCCGATTTTTTCGGTTACCTCCAAAGCTGCGGATTACTCTTCTGAATTCGGGGTATGTAATTTTTTGAGAAGTTTTGCCAGAGATGAAAACTGGGATTATATAACCGATGATTATAATATTATAGGTTTAAAGCAGGAGCATGACACTATTACACTTGAACCGGGCTGTCAGATTGAACTGAGTATAAAGCCGGAGTTTACAATTGATGCTCTTAAAAATAAGATAGACGCGTTGGATAAACAAATGAAGCCTGTTTTAAACCGTTCATCCATAAGTCTTTTAAATTATGGTGTTTCTCCTTTATCTACTCATAAATCAATAAACCTTATTCCTAAGAAACGCTATCATATAATGGCAAAGTATCTCTGGGGTATTTTATCTGATGTTATGATGCGTGAAACAGCAGGAATTCAGTGCTGTATAGATTTTGAAAGTGAAGAAGATGCAATGAATAAATTTCGTGTTGCAAATAAACTTGTTCCTTTTATGACGGCCATGTTTGCAAATTCTCCGATACGCGGCGGGGTTGAAACGGGTTATAAAAGTTTCAGGGCATTGAGCTGGCTTAATACGGATAATGACAGATGCGGATTTGTCGGTCAAATTGATGATAAATTTTCATTTGAGGAATATGTTGATTATGTTCTGGAATCTCCGATGATATTTATTAACCGTGAATCAGGTGCAATTCCTGTCAATGGAAAAGTTAATTTTTCAGAGTTTATTGAGAACGGTTTTGAGGACTTTGATGCAAATTTGGATGATTTTAAGCTTCATGCAAATCTTTATTTTCCGGAAGTCCGCCTCCGCAACTTTGTAGAAATAAGAAATCATGATTGTGTTGGCAAAGGTTTACAGTATTCAATTCTTGCAATATATAAGGGGATTTTATATAATCATCAGGCTATGAGCGAAATTGAAGAACTATTTAAATCGTTTGAGTACAGAGATTTTTCTGAGTTAAGGTATAATGTGCCGAAAAGTGCACTTAATGCCAGAATTGGAAAATTTTTCGTAAAAGATATTGCAAAAGAAATTTTATATATTGCGGAAAAATCTCTTATAGGAATGGACACAGGAGAAGAGAAATATCTTGATGCAATTAAGGAATACACTTTAAGCGGGATAACTCCTGCTGATGTAATTATCCGTAACTGGAACGGGTTATGGAACAGGGATATTAAAAAGCTGATAAAATACGTGAGCGGATAAAAAGACACGGAATGCCTCTATATCTACACCCCGTGTCTTGTTTAACGATTACCCTCACCTGAGATTTGCGTCTATACGCTTCAGCCTGTATACTATCTCTCAGACATCACCCATCAGGTAACCGTCCGTATCCCGCCGCTTATTCCCCGGGAATTATGCAGATTATCACTATCATCTGCTTCGAATACACTGTAATAATACGATATTACAGCCCCGGGCCCGGAAATATCCCGGATGATCCGGCTTTGAGATACGAAATTTTATTTTTCTTTAATTTCAAGTTTTCTTGGTTCTTTGTTTTCAGTTTGAACCTTTGGAATTGTTATTTTTAAAATTCCTTTATCATAAACTGCAGTGCTTTCATCTGTTTTTACGGGCTGGTCAAAGGAGATTGTTCTCTGGTATCTGCCATACCTGAATTCTGATGTATGATAGCGTTCATTTTTTGCTTTTTCTTCTTTTTCTTCCGCTTCTTCTTTAATTTCCGCGGAGATTGTCATAAAGTCATTGTCAAGTTCAACTTCTATATCATCTTTATTTACCCCCGGAAGCTGGACTTTTACTATGTAGTTTTTATCATTTTGTTTAACTTCTATTGCAGGACGCCAAATTGAAGTTTTTTTTATGTTTAGCGGATTTGCCATAGAATGTATGAGTAATGTGTCGCGCAAAAAATTATTTAATTCGTTGTGTATACTGTCAAAATAAAGTTCAGGCTCGCGGATTATCAAGTCGTGTTTCATATTTACTCCTTTCGCATTTTCAGAATAAACTTTTTTAAAACTGTTTTCATTCAACTTTTTACCGATTAATTATTCTGTTTATATATACTTTTGTGCAATAGAACAAAGGGTTGTTTAGGTCATAATAATCTTGGGGAGGCAGGAATATAATGACAATAAAGATGTTGGTATTTGATTACAGGGACAGCGAAAAAAATTTTTTCGGGACTAATGAACTGGAAAACTTTGAGATAACCTTTTATTCTGAGAGCCTTAATGATGAAACAATTAATGATATTTCAAAAGATGATTTAGATAATGCAATGGTTATAAGTGTGTTTGTAAATTCCGAGGTTACTGAGAATGTAATAAACAGTTTTAAAAATCTACGTATTATATCAACCCGTTCAACCGGGGCAAATCATATAAACAAACTGGCAGCTGCGGAGAAAAATATTGCGGTCGTTAATGTTGAAGCTTACGGGTCTGGTTCGGTAGCCCAGTATACATTTGGATTAATTCTTGCCCTTGTACGGTCTATAATACCTGCATCCGAGCATATTAAAGAGGCAAATGAAAATTGTGCAAATTATGTCGGACGTGATATTTCCAAACTGACACTCGGTGTTGTCGGTACGGGTAATATAGGATCAGCGGTTTGTAAAATTGCACATGCATTCGGGATGAAGATTTTAGCTTATGACTTATTTGAAAAAAATGAATTAGCTGCTAAATTTAATATTACATATACGAATTTCAACACACTACTGAGGGAGTCTGATATTATAACTTTGCATCTGCCTTATACCGGAACAAATTATCATATGTTTGCAGCAGAACAATTTAATATCATGAAAAATACTGCTTATATTATAAACACTTCGAGAGGCGAAATAGTATCTACACAGGATTTGTATGATGCCTTATTAAGCGGAAAAATAAAGGGGGCGGCTTTAGATGTTGTAATGTGTAAGGATGTAAGTTTTAAATGCAGTCAATTGTCGCAAAAAATAAATTATAGTTTTGCTTGCTTGCAGGAGGCAAAGATTATTCATGAACTTGTAAAGCTTCCTAATGTTATTGTAACTCCGCATATAGCTTATGATACTCAGGATGCAGTTGATTATATACTACGAATGACATTTATAGCAATTATTGATATAATTCAGGGCGGAACATCTTACAGAGTTTATTAATTCTTATTTTGTCATGGTTTGTGCTGAGATAACTCCGAAAAGATAGTCATTACGTTTTTTGAATATAAAGCCTTTACTTTCAAAATCTTTTATCAAATCATCGGGCGAAGGGAAAGTTTGTTTTGATTTTATTAGATAATCATAGGAAAAAGAATTTTCTGTAAACATTTTTGCCAGTATAGGTGTTGTTTTTTCATAAAGTTTACTCAGAAAATTTGGTTCCCCGAAATCAAGGTGTAGAAAACTGCCCTGTGGTTTAAGTATTCTGTATGCTTCTTCAACGGCTTTTTCTGCATTTGCAATATTTCTCAGCCCAAATCCCATTGTGACAATATCAAAAGAGTTATCTTCATAAGGAAGGTTTGTTACATCTCCCTGTAAATACCTTATTTTTCTCTCTGGATTTTTGCTCTTTGCAATTTTAAGCATTTCTTCGGAAAAATCGATTCCTGTAACACACGCATCCGGTTGAAAATATTTTATAATTCTTGCTAAATCGCCTGTCCCGCAGCATAAATCAATAATATTGTCATGCGGTTTTATGTTAAGACTTTTTATACTCCTGTATTTTACATAATAATGTGTCCCGAAAGACATTATATTGTTCATAAAGTCGTATTTTCGGGATATCATGTTAAACATTACATGAATTGCCTCGGGAGTTTTGTCAACAGTATTTTTATCCGTCATATATTGTTACCTTTTTGCTTAAATCTAATCTTAACATATAATAGGTTTATGAACATAGCTTTTGTACCTATAGATAACAGACCTGTATGTTATACCCTGCCGGAGCAGATTTGTGCAGCGGATGAGAGTATAAATTTGTTTATGCCCGAAAGGGAATGGCTCGGGGATTTAACAAAATATGCTGATACTGATAAAATTTTTGAATGGCTGAAAGATTTACCATCAGCAGATGCAGTTATTCTTCCGCTTGATACTGTGGCATACGGCGGGCTGATTTCTTCAAGACGTTGTGATAATACTTTTGAGCAAATAAAGAATAAAATCGAACAACTGAAAGATATTTTACGGGAAAAGCAAGCGCAAATTTATGCTTTTTCAAGTATTATGCGAATATCAAATAATAATATTAACGAGGAAGAAAAAGAATACTGGTCTGATTGGGGAAAAAAAATTTTTGAATATTCTTATCAAACTCATAAAAACGGATGTCCGCCGAATTGCGATATTCCTGATGACATTTTGGCTGATTATCTTACAACAAGGAAAAGAAATTTTGAGATGAATAAAATATATTTGAACTGGGGAAGTTTTTTTGACACTCTTGTTTTTTCAAAAGATGATTGTGCAGAATACGGATTTAATGTCAAAGAAGCTCGGGAACTTGAAAAGTTAGGCGGGTTTGTAAAAACCGGAGCTGATGAAATACCTTTAACACTTCTTGCGCGTTCAATTAAAGGAGAGTTGAAGGTTGCACCTGTATTTCTCGAGTCGGAATATAAAAATTTAATTTCTAATTATGAAGATGTTTCAATCGAAAAATCGGTAAAAGGCCAGCTTGAACTTGCAGGATGCAGGATTTGTGAACCTGATGAGGCGGATATTTTGTTGTATGTTAATAATTTTAAGGGACATCAAGGTGAAATTGTAATGAAAGTTCAGACAGAGCCATTTGACGGTCTCTGGGTAAAACCTGACAAACCTTATATGATTGCTGATGTGCGCTATGCTAACGGTGCTGATAATGCGTTTGTTGAAAAACTTTTTGAAACGGATTTTGCGGATGATAATTTTTACGGCTATTGTGCATGGAACACTTCGGCAAATTCATTGGGGAGTTTGATTTGTGCCGCAAAGGTAAAATATTTTGCTAAAGATTATAATGATATGGCATTCAAAAAATTACAGGTAATACGTTTTCTTGACGATTGGGCTTATCAGGCTAATGTCCGCCAACAGCTGCAAAGTCCGGATGAATATGAAATTAAGAAAAAAATGAAGCCGTTTGAGGATAGAATTTTTGAAAAATTTGGCGTAAAATATAATATAAATTATAAATTCCCGTGGCATAGACTATTTGAGGTAGAAGTTTGCATTTAATAGAAATTTTACTTTTGGCTGTTGCATTAGGAGTTGACTGTCTAGTTGTTTCATTTTCACAAGGGTTGATTTTTACTCATAATAGAGTAAAAAATTCTCTTGCACTTGCATTTACTATGGGGTTTGCACAGGGGATTATGCCATGCATCGGTTATTACTTTACTGAAACTGTAAGCAAATATATTGAACCTTTTGGCAATTGGCTGGTTTTTGCAATATTTTTTATTCTCGGTGTGAAATTTATTTACGAGGCTTTTACAGAAAAGGAAGAAAATATATGCTGTATAGGTTTAAAATGCCTGATAAGTATGGGTTTTGCAACAAGTATTGATGCTCTTGTATCCGGTGTAAGCCTGAGTTTAACTGAAGCTCCTTTATTATTTTCTATTTTGTTAATAGGTATTATGTCATTTTTAATGTCACTCATAGGTTTTTGGTCAGGTAATTTCTTTAAAAAAATTCCTTCAAAATACCTTGAAATTTTTGGCGGAGTAATTTTAATATTACTTGCGTTAAAAAGCATTTTTGTCTGAGAAGCATGCCCGAAACAGGCATGGATATTAAATCTTTTACAATTCTTAATAAAATTCAAAATCATGAAAATCCATGGCATGAGCATGTTTGCATGATTTAAAATCTGAAAACCATGTGACAGCTTAATTTTTAGCATGATTGACTTTTGAAAAACGGCTGAATTGTACTGTTTACGGGGTTTGTTACAAATATTCATAATCTCATGTTCTTCCCTTGAAATAATTCCCTTATTTTTTATAATGTAATTAAGGACAGGCGGAGAGGTGAAAGCACTTCAGATAAGGGGATTGTGACGGATTTATCCGAATAATTTCCGTGCCTTGGGTGAGATAGTTTAAAAGTGGAGATTATATAAATTGTTTAGAAGTAGGGATATGGGAAGAGCTGTTGCAGTCAGAAGATGGACGCCTACCGCTCTTGAATGTTATAAAAGAGGTTGTAATTGTGAAGGCTGTTTTTACAGAGATTTTTTCAGCGGATCTTCACAGAAATGCCAGATGAAGGCTTCAGTTCTTGAATTGGTGCGTGTTATCGGAACTCCGAATGTTGAATTACAACAGTTTATTATTGAAGATTAATTTTATTTAGGGCTTTAAAAATAAGATTATATATGTTATAATATACAAGCAGTATGTTATAGGAGGTTCCACATGCACATTTATGTAAACGGAAGAAACATTGAAATCACTGATGCTATTAAAGCTTATGTGAAAGAAAAAATCGGTAAGGTTGCTAATCACTACGATCAAATTCAAGGAATTGAAGTAGTACTTTCGGTTATTAAAAACCCTGCTGCTTCCGGTAAACACGTTGCAGAAGTCAGCTGTAAAATGAATACGGGTGTTGTTCGTTGTGAAGAAGCTGCAGATTCAATGTATGAAAGTATTGATTTACTTGCTGACAAATTGCTGAGACAGGTTCAAAAATTTAAAGACAAAAGTATAGGCACTGACAAATCCTCTATCAGGACAGAGGCTAAAGTCGAAGAAACCGCCGAAGCTGTTGAAGAATAAATATTTTGAAAAAAGAGGACTTTCAAAAAGCCCTCTTTTTTGTATATAATAAATAAAGATATGATTAATAATAAAAAAGTAGTTATAATAATGCCTGCGTATAACGCAGAAAAGACACTTAAGCAAACTTACGATGAAATTTATAAAGATTTTGTCGACGAAGTTATCCTTGTTGACGACAACTCACAGGATAATACAAAACTTGTTTCTAAAGAATTAAATATTACGACGATTGTGCATAAAGAAAATAAGGGTTACGGCGGTAACCAGAAATCCTGCTATAAAGCTGCCTTAAAAGCCGGAGCGGATATTGTTGTAATGCTTCATCCGGATTACCAGTATACGCCTAAGCTTATTCCGGCAATAGTTTGCATGATGGCTTTCGGCCAGTATGATGCCGTACTTGCATCACGTATGCTCGGAAATTCGGCATTAAAAGGCGGTATGCCTTTATACAAATTTGTTGCAAATAAGTTTTTAACTTGGTTTGAAAACCTGTTTACAGGTGAAAATTTAACGGAATACCATACCGGCTTTAGAGGTTTTACAAAAGAAGTTCTTGAAACTTTGCCTCTTGCTGAATGTGATGATGATTTTATTTTTGATAATGAAGTGATTGCACTTTTGTTTTACAACAAGTTTAAAATAGGTGAAGTTTCATGTCCTACGAAATATTTTAAGGAAGCATCTTCTATAAATTTTGTTCGTTCCTGTAAATATGGTCTTGGGGTTCTGGCTGTAAGTTTAAAATACAGGCTTGCAAAAATGGGCTTAAAATCAAAAATCTTCAGACCTGATGCTAAAAAGCTCGATCTATCAACAGAAATTGAGTACTATTTTAAGTAAGTTTTGTGTATAGGGCAATATGTTTATCTATTTTATAAAAATATGACAAATAGTACGTTAGAAAAAGTTTATAAAAATATAAAAAAATTAAGAAGCGAAAAAGGTTATTCTCAAATGCGCTTTGCTGAATTAACCGGCTTGTCTGAAGATTATATTTCTTTAATTGAAAATGGTAAAAGAACTCCCAGTTTAAAACGTCTAATTATTATTGCAAATGTATTAGAAGTTGATGCATATAAATTATTAATGTAAAAACGACCCCTAAACTTAGAGGTCGTTTTTAATCCTTTTTGTTTTATTTCTATTTTGGCTGTATTAGAAAGTCGCAGCCGGTTTTTTCTGTGCTGTAGCACCCGGAATTGATTGCCAGTTTGCAGCCATAATTTTCTTAAATGATTTTAATGCTGTGTCTTCCAATTCGCCGAGTTCTTCAGCTTCCATAATTAATTCTCTCAAAGGAAGCAAGGCTCTCTGGTCTCTCAAGACACCTAATGCAGCTGCAGCACCTGCTCTTACAAGTTCATTTTCATTACGATTTTTCATAACATCAATCAAAGCAGGAACAGCTTTTGTATCGTTTAATTTGCCGAGTGATGTTACCGCATAAATTCTTACGTTAACCCATTCGTCATATAACATATTAATAACTTTATCAACAGCTTTTTTGTTTCCGATTTCACCTAGAGCTCTTGTTGCATCGCATCTTACGTTAACTTTTTCGTGGTCGAGAGATGCAATCAACGCATCTGTTGCAACATCGCCGATTTCAATTAAAGCATCTGTTGCAGTAATGCAAACCTGCGGATTTTCATCGTTTAAAGCCTCAACAAGAGGTTCAACAACAATTGCACCGCCTAAACGGCCTAATGCACGTGCTGCGCGAACTCTAACATCAACGTTTCTGTCTTCGCGTAAAGATTCAATCAAATGTACTGTTGCTTTAGAATCACCGAGTTCGCCTAATGCGCGTGCTGCATATAATCTAACTGATCCGTTTTTGTCGTGTTTTAATACATCAATTAACGGTTCTACGGCTTTGGAATCACCCATTTCTCCGAGAACACGTGCAGCATTATATCTGACTTTTTCTGAATTGCTTGTTTTAAGATCTGTCAATAATTCTTCAAAAGATTTCTTTACCTGTTTTTTCTTGCTGTTCACACTAATCGTCATTCAGTTTTTCCTCCGACACACAATATTTTAAATTCTACTACACCTTATAAATCTATAAAAAATATACAGAATTAAATATTGCCTTTTTTACCTACTTATATTAATTTTTATTAACAAAATATTTTTTAAGTGCAGTTGCTGGTTAAATTTTCTTTAAGGGTAAAACTAACACTTTATATTAACAATATAACATGTTTTTTAATATTTGTCTCAGCAGAGCATAAAAATTTAAAAAATTGATGCGTTTGTTTAATTAATAATTAGTGTCTTTCAATTATAATAATACCAAATTTGTAATAAAAATTCACAAACACTACTCACTACAGATAGTAATAATAAACTCGCTGCCCCTACCAACCTCACTGTTTACAATAATTTCACCATGATGTTTTTCTATTATCTTAGAACAAATTGCAAGACCGAGGCCTGTTCCAACGCCTGAACCTTTTGTTGTAAATCCGGCTGTAAATATCTTGTTGAGCTGGTTTTTGGGGATTCCTTTTCCAGTATCTTTTATCTTTACGGTTAGCTTTTTATTTTTGAATTCTGTAGTTATTGTAATTTTTCCTTTGTCTTCTATTGCCTGACAGGCGTTGATTAAAATGTTTGTGAATACCTGATTCAACATGTTTGGAAAGCATTTAATGACGGGGATTTCGCCGTAATGTTTTATTATCTCAATTCTGTTTTTAGTTTCGTGTCTGATAAGTTCCAGAGTTAAATCAAGTTCTTTATTTATGTCTGCTTCCTGCAATTCTGCTTCATCCAGGCGGACAAATTTTTTCAGAGAAGTAACAATACTGCTAATTCTATTTACTGCTTCTTTATCCACTTCATTTATATCTGTGAGCATTTCTTTTAATTCCGGATCTTCTATTGAGACGAGCAGTTTTGCGACTATTCCGTTGTTTGATTTAATTGATGCCACCGGGGTATTAATTTCATGGGCTACACCTGCGACAAGCTGCCCTAAAGATGCCATTTTTTCTGAATTTATCAGTTGAATTTGAGTTTCTTTTAGTTCTTTAAGGGTATTTTGTAATTCTTTTACTGTTTCAATATTTTTTTGATAGAGTTCTGCTCTGTTGATTGCGTTTGAAAGCTGTGATGAAATTGCTTCGAGAATTTCAATTTCTTCTGTTAGTTCGCGTTTCTGGTAACTGAGTAAAACTATTACGCCTGTTAGTTTTTGCATATGGTGGAGCGGTACAATTATTCTCAATACGGATTGTTTGAAGGGTTTCGCATTTATATATTCTGTTAATGAATTGCTTACTGAAATCTCCAGCCCTGCAATAGTTTTAGTTACTTTTTCATCAAAGCGGATTGACAGGGGTGTTTTGGATTTTTTTTCTCCGTATACCTCTTTTATTATAAAATTATTTTCAGCGGCTTGTGCATAATATGCTTTGAATGCTCCAAACATTAAAGCAAGTTCTCTTAGTGCCGATTGAAGAATTTGCGAGATATTTATACTTTCTCTTATATTATTGGAAACCTTGTTTATGAGTGCAATTCGGATTGCCTGACTCTGTGCTTTTCTTTTAATTTTTTGCAAATCTTCATTTTCTTCAACGAGCTTGTTTATTTTTTCTTTCAGTTTTTCATTTTCTATATAAACGTCGGTAAGTTTATTTTGAGCACTTACGTCTGTAAAAAATATTATTGTATAATTGCCTCTTTTTACCGCCTGAAGATCGTAATAAAAAATTCGATTCAGTTCTGACTGGTAAGAAATTCTTGCAAAAAAGTTTTCTTTTGAAATTACTGCATGGTATATTGGAGAATAGATTTCAATATTTTCGGAATTAAGAGGGCAGATGTCAAAACTTGAGTGATGCGAAAGTTTTTTGATGTTTGTAAAGTCTTTAAACCACCTTTTGAATGTGTGGTTTCTATATACGACTTCCTGCTTTCTGTTCAAAATTATGACAGCATCCCTGAACTGCCTGAAAATATCAAACTTTTTCATAAATATATTATATTTCAACTAAAAAAAGTGGGCAATTTATTTAAAATATATCATTATGTTGTCGGAGGTTTTTTATGAACGGATTTAAGAAAATCGGAGAAAAGATAAAGTATTACAGAGAAAAACGCGGATTATCACAAAAAATGCTTGCAAAGCGGACATTTATGACCGAAGGCAGGCTTAAAGAAATTGAAAACGGCGAGATTATATATCATTTTTGGACGCTTCAAAAAATTGCGAAGGCACTGGATGTTGACTTGCCTGAACTTTTAAATTTTGATTAAAAAAACACTCCTAATATTAGGAGTGTTTTTTATATACATTTGTTTAAGTTAAGCATTAACCAGTTCTTTAGCTCTTTCCAGCTGAAGCGTGCATGTTGTAACATCACAAACGCATGACGGTCCGAAATACTGGATTGCACCCGGGAATAAATATCTGTCATTCATAGCCCAGTCTTCTCTGTTTTGTTCAAGCTGTTTGAAAACAGGTCCGTCAAGTCTGACAAGAGCTTTTTGAATTACAGGTTTCATTTCACCGTGGCGTTTTTCCATGTTCATCATCATTGTAAGAGGAACACCGCCGGCAACCCATTCAGATGCAGGTGCAGTTAAGTTTCTTACTGATGATAAATAACCCGTCAAACCGAAGTTGATTAATGCAAAAGCGTTAAAGCCTAATGAGTAGCAATAATCGGCATCAAAGTTTGAAGGGAATGCGCATCTTCCTTCATAGCCGAAGAAGTGTGACTGTGCATTGAATTTACCAATGTATTCGCCCTGTGATTTTAATTCGTCTAATCTTGTTGAAATCATTTCGATTAACAATTTTTCAGTTTCGATTTTAGAAACCTGGACATTGCCATGCGGATCGCGGTCTGCTAATAACTGACCTTTGATTAGAGCCGGTAATGAATTGTAGACTTTTGCATTTGCAGGATCCAATCTGTTTTCAACGATTTCAAATTTATCACGGATTGTTGTTGCATTTACAAAAGAAGGATCAGTTTCCAGAGATGCCATAATATCATTAAGGTTAGAAATCATTGATTTCATTTCAGGAATGAACTCAATTAAACCTTCAGGAATTACGGCAATACCAAAGTTTTTACCCATATCAGCACGTCTAACGATGATATTGCACATGTAATTTATGATGCTTTCCAGAGACATTTTCTTAGCTTCAACTTCTTCTGAAATCAAAGTAATATTTGGCTGTGTCTGTAAAGCTGCTTCCAGTGCAACGTGGGAAGCACTTCTTCCCATAATTTTTACAAAGTGCCAGTATTTTTTAGCAGAATTTGCATCGCGCTGAATGTTTCCGATAAGTTCTGCATAAGTTTTTGTTGCAGTATCAAAACCGAAAGAAATTTCGATTTGATCATTTTTCAGGTCGCCGTCGATAGTTTTCGGGCATCCGATAACCTGAATACCTGTGTTATTTTTTACAAACCATTCTGCTAAAAGTGCAGCGTTTGTATTTGAATCATCACCGCCGATAATTACAACTGCAGAAATGTTTAATTTTTTACAAACTTCCAGAGATTTTTGGAATTGTTCTTCAGTTTCTAATTTAGTTCTGCCTGAACCGATAATATCAAATCCGCCTGTATTTCTGTAAGCATCAATGAATTTGTCGTCAAATTCAACGTATTTTCCGTCGATAATGCCTGAAGGCCCGCCTAAAAAGCCGTATAATTTGTTGGATGAATTAGCTTGTTTCAAAGCATCATATAAACCTGCGATTACGTTATGTCCGCCGGGAGCCTGCCCGCCTGAAAGAATTACACCAACATTTCTAACTTCTGATACAGAAGAAGATGAAGATGTTTTGAAAGTTACAACGGGTTTGCCGTATGTGTTTTTGAATAAGTTTTGAATTTGTTCCTGGTCTCTAACTGATTGAGTTGCAGAACCTTCAGCCATTTCCAGACTGTTAATGCCGTTTGCAAGGCATGATGGAAGTTTCGGCTGATACTTTAATCTTTCGATTTGTAACGGTGAAAGTTTTTCCATATTTCTCTTCCTTTTCTTGAGTGATACTATTTTACAATTTATATTTTACAATAAAAAATATATTTTTGTAATATAATATTTACAGCCAGATGAAGGGAGATAATGAAAATATGGGAAAGAATAGAATAGGAATTGATGTAGGCGGGACAAATGTAAAAATAGCTCTTGTTGATGACAAGGGTAATATTATTTATTCAAATTCTGTTCCGACACGAGCCGAAATGGGTTATGAGTATACTGTTAATAATATAAAACAGGCAATCTATGATTTGATGAAAGAGACAAAACTTTCAACAAAAGATATTGAAGGAATAGGATTTGGCTTCCCCGGACAAGTTGATTACAAAGCAGGAATTGTACGAAATGCTCCGAATATTCCGGGATGGGTAGAAGTTCCTATCGCAAAATTAATTGAAGATGAATTCCATATTCCTACACGCGTTGACAACGATGTAAGATGTGCTGCTTTAGGAGAATTAAACTATGGTGCCGGCAAAGGATGTGAAAACCTTATCTGTATAACGGTCGGTACAGGTATCGGGTCAGGTTTAATTGTAAACGGTAAACTTGTTAGAGGCGCATCAAATGCCGCAGGTGAAATCGGTCATATTAAACTTCAAATGAATGACGGTCCGATATGCGGTTGCGGGGATACAGGATGTATGGAAGCTTTTGCTTCCGGTCCTTCAATTGTTGCTATGGCTGAAGATTATATAAGAGGCGGGAAATCCACTAAATTTCGTGAAATGGCAAACGGCGGAGCTATAACACCTTATATAGTCTGCGAAGCTGCAAAAGCAGGTGATCCTGTTGCTCAAAGAATTTTTACTATTATGGGTGAATATATAGGAATAGGTATGGCAAGTGTCGTGAACCTTCTTAACCCTGAAAAAATTATTGTAGGCGGCGGGGTTGCAGATGCCGGTGACTTACTGCTTAAACCTTTGACTGAAACTCTTAAAAAACGCGCTATGAAAATTGCAGGCTCGGCTGTAGAAGTAGTTCCGGCACAATTGGGTAACACTGCAGGTGTTATTGGTGCAAGTTTATTAATAGAATCTTAAAGCAATGGCAGTATACTTTTTTTACGGTGAAGAAGATTACAATATTGAACAGGAAATCGGGAAATTGAAAAAAGGACTCGATAAGAATTTTCTTGAAATGTCTTTCAAAACTTACGATAATCCGAAATTTCCCGATTTAATTTCAATATTGCGTTCGCAGCCGATGATGTTCGGAAAAATGCTTATTGTAATTAACTGTCTTGATTATTTTTCTAAAACTTTTGAAGATAAAGAGATTAAAGAAATTGAAAGTGCGCTTGAAAATAATAACGAAAACCTTGATATAGTCTTTGTGGCGCAGCTTCCAAGAAATGAGGGAAAAAAACTCGACAGCCGTAAAAAACTCTTTAAACTTTTGAAAAAATATAATTCTCTTGAATGTCCGCTTATCCCGACATATAAAACAGCTGAGCTTGAAAGCTGGATTATTAAACAGGGGAAAGCAAAGGGGATAAAACTTGATAAAAATGCGCTTACTGCAATAATTTCACAAATAGGGAATAATCTTCGCCAGATTGACGGAGAACTTGATAAACTAAAGCTTTTTGCCTATCCGAGTGATACAGTAACTGCGGATATGGTGAGAGAAATCTGTATTTCAAACGAGGATTTGTTCGCTTTTTCAGATTTTTTGATGGAAAACGAAAAAGACAGGGCGCTTCTTGAATACAGAAAACTGCTTGATACAAGATATCCGCTTGAAATTTTGTCAACATTGCAAACAATGCTCAGACGCTGGATAATTCTTAAAGCAAAATCGCAGAGTGCAACGCCGATGGAGCTTTCAAGAATGACAGGAATGCATGAGTATGTTGTCAAATTAACCTTGCAAAAACTCAAAAAAAATAATTTGAGGGATTTGGTTAAACTAAAAGAAAATTTAACAGAGGCGGAATACAGGATTAAATCCGGACTTGCGCTTGATGTTGAAAAAGAGGTGGAAAATGCACTCTTTAGATGAAAAATATCCATTTTTAATGAAGTATTTTAACAGCGGAATATCTTCACAAGACCGCCAAATTTCGCATTGCATTCTCTTCTACGGCTCAGACATTCAGGCGCAATATGAGCTGGCACTCGAGATTGCAAGAATGCTAAATTGCACCGGCGACCATACTAAAACCTGCCAGTGCCTTAATTGTAAATGGATTAGGGAAAACAATCATCCTGCAGTTTTGACCATTTCTAAAGTTGACAACAAACCTTCTGATGACACATCAAAAACGGTTATTTCAATTGATCAGGCAAGGATGATAAAAAATGATTTGCTTGTAACATCTGACTACCATAGGGTCCTAATCTTCTGTGACAGGGATAAGGAAGGCAATATTCAGGGCCTTAATCAGCTTAATTTTCAGGCGGATGCGGCAAATGCCCTATTAAAAACTTTTGAAGAACCGCCGTCAAACACAACTTTTTTCTTTTTGACAAAAGATAAATCAGATATGATTACGACTGTTGTGTCACGTGCCCAGTGTTTTTATGTCCCGTCAATGAAAGATGAAAACAGAGATTATTCATTAGTAAAAGATACAATGGACGGATATCTGGAGCTTGAAAGGAATGAAGTTCTGGATTTTAATGACAAAATTCTTGATATTACAAAGATGGTTGATCCGTTAGAGGTTTTTACACAAATGCAGAATTATATGGAAGCTCTTTTACAATCCAACCTTGACAACTTATCTTTTAAAGTAAAGCTCATTTCTGATATAAAAGCAGTTGAAACTGCTAAAAAAGAATACCGTTTGAATATGAATATTCAAACGGTAGTTGAAACATTGAGTTTTAAACTCATATTATAATTTCTTAGGAATTAAGAAGCTTTTCAATTTTTCCTTCATAGAATAATTTATTTAATTTATCAACGTGTTCTTCCATTTTAGAAAGGCAAAAGTCAATTTCTTTAAGGTCTTTATTGTCAGATTTGCCGTCAGTAAAAGTTTGTGCGATATCAAGTAAACACTTAAGCTCTACTGCTGCGCTTTCAATAGTTCCGATTGTCATTTGCTTATCCATAAATGCCTCTTTCTATTAAAAAATATTACAAATTATATCCCTTATAATAATATATTACTTATTATACATAGTTATGTCAACATATATTGAAAAATTGTTTACACTATTATTATGATATATAACAGAGTGTCAACAGTAATTGGTGAAAGACGTATGAATATAGCCGAAGTCGCAAGACTAACCGGTCTAAAGTATAATACAATTTACTCAATTTATTACGACAAAACTAAAGGTATTGAGTTTGAAACGCTTGATAAACTCTGTTTTGCATTAGACTGTACCCCGAATGATCTGTTCAGGTATGTGCCTGATGAAAATTAAAATACACTTGAATTTTATATAAACATAAGTTATAATATAAAATAAGGGCGGGACAAGTTCCAGCTTGCCCCTTTAAAAGCCCCTTTATAGTGATTTAAGAACTAGTAGTATTAAGAACAATATTACTAGTTCTTTTTCAGTTATACTGAATATCACTTTTACCACCTCCCTTCTTCTATCGGTTTTACAAATTTGTAGTTTGTGCCGCAGAAGTATGGATATGATAATCAGGGCTTACCCTCAATCATATATTAACAGAATATGTAAAATCTTAATCATCTGTATAGTGGAAATATTATTAAATTTAAGAGATATACTTTTGAGCTTCCTGTTTCAATTTTTCCTGCTTTGCCATTTTTTTCAGGAGTTTTTCTTCAGGAGTTTTTATCCTAAACAGATTTAAAAACCACACTTTTGCAAGCTTTAAACCTGTTTTTGAAAATAATGGCGCTTTAACCTTAGGGGCCGATACATATTTTGACAACTCAAAATTATCAACAGCAAGTTTTGCATGCTCTTTCATTGCAGTCTTAAAAACTTTATAGTCACCTGTTGCTGCAGAAAATACAATTTCAGCTTTTAGCTGAGCTATTCTTTTTGCAACCGGTGAAGTAATGTCAGGTGAAACCTTTATCATAATTACTCCTAGTTAGTACTAAATCTCTTTTTTGAAAATTATAGTATTTATATTTGTATTATTCACATAACTTTCAATTTCTTTAACAAGCGTAAATTTATTTTTTTGATAGTAATCAAAATCACAGGTTGTATCAGTCCAGAGATAAATATTTTTTATATCTCGTTCTTTTGCAGTCTCAATGAGTTTAGCAAGAAGCATTCTGCCTCCGCCTTTCTGTGTGCTTATAAACAGCCCCATCATCAAATCATCTTCATCCATCGCATTTTTAACTTCTCTACCCGAATTTTCAACATAATCAAACAGATTGCGAGCAATTATTCTGTCATTATCTGACAGGTCTTTAATTTTTGTTTTAAAATTTTCAACACTGTTGTTTTTATTAGTTTTTAATGAGGCAAAAACAAGCCCTTTAAGCCCGTTTTCATCAAGAGCAAAAGAAAATGTATTATTCAAATAATAGTATTCAAGCGTAAAATCATAGATAAGTTTTTGAAGCTCGCAGCTTTCTTTTTCATACAAATCCCCCCAGACAAGATGAGAGATTTTAGAAGCTTCTTCAACATCTTTATCAGTAAAATTTCTGACTATCATATGATAAACTTCCCGTTTTCATAGATAAGTTTGTCATCAGCATAAATTTTTCCGCCGGCATTGTCATCAGACGGCTTCATATTTTTAATCATATCCCAGTGGACGCCTGAAACATTTTTTCCGCCGGTTTCCGGGTAAGATGCCCCGACTGCCATATGAATTGCTCCGCCGATTTTTTCATCAAAAAGAATATTACCTGTAATCTCCTGAATTTCGTCATTTGTACCGATTGCAATTTCGCCGATACCTTTTGAACCTTCATCAGTATTCAGCATTGCTTCAAGAAAATCACGTCCGGTTTCTGCGTCAAATTTTACTATCTGTCCGTTTTCAATCCACAGATGAACTCCGGTTGCACAATTCCCGCGGTAGTTTTGCGGGAAATCAAAATATATTTCACCGTTAATCTCATCTTCAACCGGTGATGTGAAAACTTCACCGTCAGGATAGTTATTAAGACCTGAGCAGCTAATCCATTTTCTGCCCTCAACACCAAAAGTTATATCCGTTTTCTCGCCGACAATGCGTAATTTTTTCACACCATTTAAATAATCTACCCATTTTGTCTGCTTTTCATCAAGTTCTTTAAGTTTGGCAACAGGATCGTCTAAATTCAAATAGCAGGAATTAAACAAAAATTCAGAATATTCATCAAAAGACATTTTTGCTTCCTGTGCAAGCGCATGTGTCGGGACATCCGCTACAACCCATGAAGCCTCGCCTTTTGCCGAACGCTCCATTAAAAGTTTTGATAATCCTTGAGATGCTTTTGAACGTCTTGCAAGCTTTGATAAATCAGCACGTGCCATATTTTTGGTATTCATAGGAGCACCGATTGAAATGAATTTATCAACAGTTTCATATTCAAGTTTTACAATCGGATCAATATAATCAAGCTGTTCATCAGATGCATATTTTATAAAAATATCAGACATATCTTCAAACGAAGTTCTCAAAATCGGATGCGCTCCTTTTTGAATAACACGCTTATAAACAGCCTTAACAAGATCTTTTGCATAAATACTTGTTGCCCTGATTTGAACAAGGTCGCCTTTTTGAACATTTGTCGAATAATCAACAAGAACTTCTGCGTATTTTTCCCAGATTGTTTTTTGCATAGTTTCTCCTGTAAACAGATTTATTCATAATGGTGCATCAAGTAAAACGATGCGAGGGCAAGTATTTTTTGCTACGCTTCTAATGATTCATGTCCTGACTTATGGGTTTTTAAAAGAACTCCCCGCTTAGATGTCTGGATAAATTCAATCATTTTTTCAATATACTCATTCATCGGAATTTCAGCTTTAATTTTTTCGATAGCCTGAGTTGTGTTATATTCTTCTGAAATCAAAAGTTTAAATGCTTCATTAGTAGCAGTTCTGATTTCCTGAGAAACACCGCGTCTTTTCATCGCAATAACATTCAAGCCACGCGGAACAGGAGGTCTGCCTTCGCCTTTTGAATACGGTAAAATATCCTGACGGGAAGCAGAGAAACCGCTTATAATTGCCATATCACCTATTCTTATATTCTGGTGGAATACGCTCATACCGCCGACAAACGCGCCGAATCCTACATGAACATGTCCGCCTAAAGTTACGAGATTTGCTAAGATTACCTCATCTGCAAGAACACAGTTATGAGCGACATGAGAGCCGACCATGAGCAGGCATTTTTTGCCTATTCTTGTTGTAAAATCTCCGCAGGCAGCACCTCTGTGAACAGTTACATTTTCTTTTATAATTGTTCCGTCACCGATAACAACTTTTGTAGGTTCACCCTTGTAGCCCAAATCCTGAGGTTCGGAGCCTATTGTTGCAAACGGAGAAATCGTACAGTCATCCCCGATTTCGGCAAATTCAATATGAGCATTTGAAATTACTCTTGTTCTGTGCCCTATTGTAACATTTTCACCTATAACAACATATGGTCCTATTATTGCGTCATCTGCAATTTTTGCGGATGGGTGGATAATCGCGGTTTTGTCTATCATCTTTTTTTGCCCTCTTTGTCGATTTTTGTGATACTTATTATTTTTTTGTCAGAGGCTTCGCCTTCTCTTTTACTATAAAACCAATTATAGTACAAATCCGCGTCAGTCACAATATTTTTATATTATTTTAATATGAATTCCGGATGAACATCGCTTGCGAGTTCAAAAGCATCATCAAGAGCTTTATTTACTATATTTACAAGTTCTTCGCATCTGCTCTGAGCAGCATAAGCGGCTAATGAAATAAAATCCTGCTGTGCTTCTTCTGTGTATTGAATTTTGTAACTTTTACCATCTTTTGCAATATTATTTTTAACTGTATATGTTGCAAGGTCTAACAGTTCATCAAAAGCTTTATTTTTCTTTTGAGGTCTATAATCTTTTAAAGCTCCGACAATATTCAATACTGCAATCTGATATGTATCTGCCATTACATTATTTATACCTTTAATATCTGTATATTTTGTACATATTTCATTAGCAGTTTCGTCTATTGAACTTTTATGTGTATAAGGATTGAATATAGTATCATTATTCAAAGTTCCGGGCTTCATTCCGGCTTTTTGTTCAATAAATTTTGTTAGCTGTGTCGGGGTTGACCTTAGCGTGAAAAATGTTTCATTTTCTTCTTTAATTTTTTTCCATGCATATTGCATATTTCTTGAAAAAGATTTACGGGCCCATTCATTTGTGCCCCAGAATTGTTTCATAGCCTTTGACTGCTCTTTTGACAATTCAACAGGATTTGATTCCGGATTAAAAGACTTAAACCCTTTAGACTTCATAAATTTGCTCAGTGCGGATTTAATTCTATCGGCGCCAAAAACATTCCATGCTTTTTTTAATACACGCGATATTTCCTCTGACTTTTCAGGGTTTTGGCGGTAGAACTCTTTCTGTCTTTCAGACATATCATAAATTCTTTCAGGATTTTCCTGATAATATTTTTTTAATCCCTCGGATATTTTTTGTTTATGCTCGGCCGATAGGGGACCACGTTTAATATAAACAGGTTCGCCTTGTTCTGTTTGAGCCTTTCTATCTAAAGCTGCAAGACGTTTTTCTGTCATTTCCCGCGTAAGTCTTTCGTTATAATCAGGGTCGGAAAATTTTAAAATATGACCGTAATCTCTGTTTACAGTAGGAATATTTAACTTCTTCATCGTATGATATAAATCAACGCCGTCAGCGTATCTTTTCAAATCATTCAGAGAAAAGCCTTCGCCCCAGTATAGTTTAATTAACTGTACGGATAAATCTTCATCATTATCAAAAAATTCAAGTTCACCTTTTTGGAATTTATCAAGAAGTGAACCTTGAGTAGTTTTGACACTATCAGAAGTGATTACGTCTTTAAACTCCGGAAATTTTGATTTAATTTCTTCAAGACTAAAACATTCTTTTAGATTTGAAAAATATTTTTTGTGAATTGAAATTAATGTATCTTTTGTTTTGTTGCCCTCTTCCAGAATCATTCCGGCCCATTCCCTGATGTGTGGAGGATAAACTGAAGAATTTTTCTGTGCAAGTTTATCAAGCTGTTTTATTGTCTGTCCCAAATCGAGGCTGTAACCGCCTGTAAATGACGCCATATACTGCATAGTTGTCGGTAGTTTTGATGAAGCCTGAATGGAATTGCTGTTATAGCCTGAATGTTTTAATTGTTTATTATTACTGTGTTTTTTTACATCTAAATTGCAGGGGGTAATACTGTATATTTTCATGTCTTTCTCCTATCCGAGTTTATAAAAATTGGAAAAAATTTTTTTTGCCCTATCTGACAAAAATTTTTTTGTCGGGTTTTAATTATAATATGAAAATTTCAAGTATTAAACCATATATTAATTTTGTATCTGTAGAAAATAATACAAAGCTCGGAGCTGAAACCCGTGCTACTGATCCTAAAAAAGAAAAAAGAGAAAAAATTATTAAGTACTCTGTTGCGGCAGCAGCTGCGGCAGCCGTTATAATCGGCGGCCTTTATTATATAGGACGCCGCGGCGGTAAAGTTGTTAAAAAAAATTCTATTACAGACGAAATACCTGCAAAACCTGATATAGCTTTGACGCCACAAAATAAATCTAAACCACAAACGGAAGCACCGTCAATGGAGGTTGTAAAAGATGAACCACCTTTATCAAGTCCAGTTAATCAAACTGATAAGGTATCAGAAACAGAAAAACCTAAAACTAAAAGACGTGCAAGAAGGCGTATTAAAGAAACCTCCGAAGAAAAAATAAATCCGTCTGCAATCCCTGATGATAAAAAACCTTTTGTTCTTGACAAAAAATATTTTGATTTTTCAAAAATTGAAGGTGAACGTAAAGGAAATGTTGTGCGGCAAATGGAAAACGGATTGCTGAAACGTGAGTTTGCGGCTGATGACGGCAAAAATTTGAGTTTCTATTCTGAATTTGATGAGCAGGGCAAGCGGGTTATGGATGTAGAATTCAGGGAAGATACTACAATTAAATCAATTAGAAAATATAAAAATGGTGAATTTTCAAAAATGTCTTTTTATGAAAAAGATGGAGTAACGCTTGCTAAAAAATTTGATAGTGAAGAAGATGCTGACTTTTTTAATATGAGTTTTGAATAATAAAAAAAGACTTGAGATTTTCTCAAGTCTTTTTTTAGTCCGGCTAATTTTATTTAAGTGCAAAAGTCATATCTGCTTCAACACAAATTTTACCATCAACTTTTCCGATACCGTGAGCCTTGCATATAGGGCCTTTTACTTTTGTAAGTTCAATTTCCATATCAAACCTATCGCCTGGTCTTACGATATTTTTAAATCTTACACCGTCTACTCCGGCGTAAAGTGTTAATTTACCGGCAAATTCAGGCATAGTCATTAAAACAGGAGCTGAACACTGAGCCATAGCTTCTAATTGTAATACACCGGGCATAATCGGGTTATTAGGAAAGTGTCCCTGAAAGAACTGTTCATTCATTGTCATGTTTTTGTAACCTTTAGCATATTTGCCGGGAACACATTCTGTAATTCTGTCAACGAGCAAAAAAGGATAACGATGAGGAATCATTTCCATAATCTGCATAGTGTCAAATTGTAAAATTTCTTGTTTGGTTTCTTCTGTCATGTTTTTCTCTCCTTATTTACATTCAATTAATTTATCTTTTAACATTTTTGCAGTTTTAATATGAACTGCATGTCCTGCCTCTTTTACAAGGATCTGGCATTTAAGATTTAAAGGATTTACCCCTGTTAAATATAAATCACCAATAAGATCAAGAATTTTGTGTTTTATTGGTTCATTATCAGAGCGGAGTTCAGATGTATAACCGCTTTCCTGAAGCCCGAGAGTATTTTCAATAGTTACCCCTTGTGCAAATCCGAGCATCTGAAATTTTCTTAAATCCTTATAAAAACCAAAAGTTCTTGCTTCTATAATTTCCTGACTATTTTTAGGATTATATGCAACCCACCGTCTTGTCAAATCAGGATGATCGTAATTTACCGCATATGATATGTAAAGCTCATCCGATGGCAAGATTACAAGGCTTGTTTTTCCGTTTAAATAATATACAGGTTCAGATACTGTATAGTGTTTTGGTTTTTCAAACAGATGTTTTTCAACTCCGGCTTTTTCAAAAAGCTCCACCCACTTTTTCGAACTTCCGTCAAGTGCAGGAACTTCTGCTTCATCCATGCATATATCTATACTGTCAATTCCGCAGAATGCAAGAGCTGCAGTCAAATGCTCGGTTAACATTACTTTTGTTTTATGATTGCCTAAAACAACACAATGATCAGTCGCAAGAACATTATCAACGCAAGCCTCAAACGGTTCACTGCCTTTAATAAAATATCTTATTTTTCCGGTTTTTGACGGAAAAAAGTTTACTGTGCAAGGCTTATTTTTCATTAAACCATTGCCGGATATTGATGTTTCCTTAAGAATTGTGGTCATTATTTATGTTATCCTCAAATTCTTTTAACAATGGTTCATACTTTCTGAATTTTGCAAAAATTTCCTGTGCATCTTTCATAGTTTTTAATTGTTTAATGAAATCTTTTCTCGGCATTGCAGGAATACCGACTACAATTGATTTTTCAGGGAATGATTTTGTAACACCTGCTTTTGCAGTGATAATTGTATCAGATCCGATTTCGATATGATCGGCAAGGCCTGCCTGACCTGCAATAACTACTCTATCACCAATTACGCAGCTTCCGGCAATTCCTACCTGTGATACAATCAGGCAGCCTTCGCCGATTTTACAGTTATGGCCAATCATAACAAGGTCATCAATTTTGGTATTATCGCCGATAGTTGTATTTTCAATTGTACCTCTGTCAATAGTCGTATTTGCCCCGATTTCAACGTTATTGCCTATTACTACTGCACCTATTGAAGGAATTTTAAAGATAACCTGTTTTTTATTTGCTTCTTTAATTTCTCCATCTTTTCTTGCCTGTTCAATATTATCAGGATTTTCCGTTACAAAGCTGAAGCCGTCAGCTCCCAGAGAAACACCATGGTGTAATATAACATCATCTCCGATTTGTACCCTGTCGCCAACATTTACACCTGCATGGAAGAAACAATTTTTCCCGATTTTGACACCTCCGCCAATATAGGAATTTGCGGCAATTTTTGTGTTATCACCAATAACCGCATTGTGAGAAACAACAACGTTCGGTCCAATTTCAACATTCTGGCCTAATTTTGCTGTTTCATGTATAGTTGCTGTCGGGTGGACTCCTTTATATACTTCCGGTGCAGCATAAAAAAGGTTCAATAATTTCATCATAGCAAGTCTTGGTCTTTCAACTTCAATAGTTGTAAGACCGTCTATTTGAACCCCAAGCGGAACAAGTGCTGCTTTAGCCTTTGATTTTGAAAGATTTGCAATTTCTTCTTCTCCCAATGCAAGGGCAAGCGTGTTTTCATCAGACAGTAATGGCGGTGCAATATGTGTAATTTTTACATCTTCTGCTCTGGTCAGCATACCGCCGGTAATTTGTGTGATTTCTTCCAATGTAAAGCTTTTCATTTATTTTCTCCTTTTTTATTCTTTATTTTATCTTTATCATGAAGTTTTGCAGAATCATTCCAGATTTTTAAAATTTCAGAATGTAAATCTGTCCAATGGGGATTATCTGATTTTATTAACCGGATCAAATCTTCCCGCGGCAATTGTTCCAATTCGTTTTTTCTTATAACAGCTTCTGAGAACTCCTCATGTTTTTCATAATAGGCAAGTTTATCAGTATTGAATTCTTCTTTACTTATTTCATCAATATGATTTTTTATTTCATGCATGTGCATTAATAAATTGGAAGTGGTTCCTATTATTAAAGTTTTTTCAGGTTCATCAAAGAGTATGTAAACATATTCACTCATTGAACGTTTACACCTCCTTCATTTTTTTGATTGTGTTTGTTGTTGATTTACCTTCAACAAATTTGATAAATTCAACCCTTGTTCCATTTTTTTTCATAATATCTGCTTCCGGAAGAGTTTCCATGGTATAGTCTGCGCCTTTTGTATAGACATCAGGCTTCATTTCATCCAAGAGATCACGAGGACTGTCTTCATCAAATAATACCACATAATCTACACATCTCAAAGCGCTTAATATTTCTGCACGATCATTTTCATTATTAATAGGACGGGATGGACCTTTGATGTTTTTTACTGATTTATCTGAATTTAAAAGTACTATCAAAAAATCACCGAATGTTTTTGTTTTCTCAAGATATCTGACATGTCCCACATGTAGAATATCAAAGCATCCGTTAGTTGTAACAACAGTTTTGCCTGCGTGATGGATAGTATCAATTAATGCTCTTAAATCTTCTCTTTTTACTAACATATCCCTGTTTCCTTAAAATTAATTGTACCAAAAACAGGTTAGAAAGTCGTCAGGTTTAACAAAAAGTAATATTAAATCTTTATCACAATTTAAAAGCCCCTGTTTATCGAGGGCTGTATTTAAATTTTTAAGCTATCTGGCAGGTTTGCTGGAGCATTTCAAATGTTGTACGCGGCATTTCAAAATCATGTGGGTTTACTTTAACCCCATTCAATTCTGCGGTTTCTAGTTTTATGTCCTTCTCCGGCATCTGGACATTATTTTGCTTCTTATCCATATATAATTACCTTTCTTATTTATGATGGGGTAAATATTTCCTTCCCAATCTGATATCTATTGTATATATATTATACATTAAAAAAAATATTTGAATACAACCTGAACGGGTAATCTTTAATTTTCTTCATCAATGTTAAAAGACCCGCAAATAGCGGGCCTTTTAAACAATAATTTTTTAAGCAATTTGTAATGTTTGATCTAAATAATCTGATGTTAATCTTGGAATATCGACTTCTTTTTCTGAGTTTTCCAATTTTTTAATTACTTCTTTTTTTGCTTCCAGACATTTTTGTGTTTCATTTTTTTTCATAATAACATATCCCCCAAATTTTTCCCTAATATTATAAAAACAATTTGGGATTTAAAATTGCGTTTTTGTTAAGAATTATTAACCGGTGGTAATAAATTTTGTATCGTGAGATACCATAGATTTTGGATTTACAAATCCTTTTAGAAATTTGGGAATTTTTTTGGGAACATTAACCGGTGTATAAGGATCTGAAAAACCTGAACTAAGGCGTTCTTTTATTAATCTGCCTGCTCTTTCTGCAGAGGGTGAATCAATTACAGCATCCGGCCAGCCTTTTGACAGCGGGGTAAGTGTTAATCGTTTTATTTGCATATTGTTTAATATAACTCCATTTCTATTACTTTTTGACATAGTCTTACAGTGTTTAATGCTGCACCTATTCTAAGGTTATCAGCAACACACCATAATGAAATTCCGTTCTTGAACGCAAGATTTTTTCTTATTCTTCCGACAAATACCGGATTAACTCCTGATGCATCGCATGCTGTCGGGTATTCAAAATTAGAAGGGTTATCAATAACTTTTAATCCGAACGAATTCTTTAAAATTTCACGGACTTCATCGGGTGTAATTTCATTTTCAAATTCAATATCAACAGCCTCTGAGTGTCCGTTGTAAACCGGAACACGTGCTGCTGTACATGAAATCGGTAAAACGGACGGAAGATGAAGAATTTTTTTTGTTTCGTTTACAACTTTCATTTCTTCTTTTGTGTAGCCGTTTTCGCAAAAAACATCAATTTGCGGGATTACGTTAAAAGCAATCGGTTTTTTAAAACATTTATTTTCAAAATTTTCACCTGCAAGACGCGCTTTTGTATTTTCTGTAAGTTCATTAATTGCGGCTAAGCCTGCGCCTGAAACTGCCTGATAAGTTGATACAATTAATCTTTTCATCGGATTTTTTTCAATTAACGGTTTTAAAACAAGCATTAATTGTGAAGTGGAACAATTCGGGTTTGCTACAATACCCTTGTGGCACCTCAAATCTTCATCATTAACTCCTGCAATAACAAGCGGAACATCATCTTCCATTCTAAAAGCGGATGAATTATCAATTAATACTGCACCTCTTTTCACAATTTCGGGAGCAAAAAGTTTGGAGGTTGAAGCGCCTGCAGATGCAAGTACTATATTAATCCCGTCAAAGCTTTCGGGTTTTGCTTCTTCAACGGTATATGTCTTTCCTTGAAATTCAAGTTTTGTTCCTGCGGATCTTGCACTTGAAAGGAATTTAATTTCATTGAATTCAATTTTTAATTCATCAACAATTTTTGTAATTTCTCTTCCTACAACGCCTGTAGCGCCTAAGATTGCTATGTTTGGTTTTCTCATATCTGCTCCCGTTTTATTTAATTATATAAAGTTTATCAAAAAAATTAAACTTGGTATACAAGTATTACAAAAAGTAAAAAAGCGGTTTTCTTAAAAAACCGCTCTAACCTGTTTGTTTTATAATTATTATTTTTGTTTAACTCATCACAGTCATAACGAGTTTTAAAATAACAATTATAATATTAAGTATGCACCAGCATAATGCAAGAATTCCCAGTAAAGTAGGCAGCAGTCCTACGATTGTGTTTATAACAGCCCAGATTATTCTTTTACTGTGTAATGATTTATCATATTCTTTTATAGAGGTCGGAACAATTCCTGTTTCTATAAATTGAATTACTTCTTGTTTATCTCCGGTTTCAAATTTATCTTTAAAAATTTTATATAATGCTGTATTAACTTTCAGGCAAAGTTCTTTATCAGGTTTAGCAATATAGGTTAAGCTTAATACTGACGGTTCGGCATTTTTTATTTTCAGCTCATACATACCTTCTGATAAATCTTTTATTCCTTCAATAATATCATTTGAATACTGTGTTATAACCTGAGGTTGTTTTTTATGAAATTTACATAACCTTATGGATTTATCAGATACTATTAAAAGCCGGTTGTTTTTTTTAAGCGGACAAATTCCTACTATAATTGCACTAATAAATAGTAACATATATATACCATATTCCAGCCAATCGGGAATATTAACAAATGTTTTTAAGAATAGAAAAATAATTGTACCGCTGATTAAAATTGGTGCATAGTTCAGCATAAACGTTATGTATGCATTCTGTTTCAACAAAAATTTTTCTTCACTCATATTAAACTCCTCTCTTATAATTTACTAAGGATACAAAAAAAATTGTTGTCGGTCATCCTTTATAAATAGGAGTTTTATGTTATGAATTTATTCGGTAATATACAAAGGGGAGCACCCCCAGCCTGAACCGGTTTTACAGTCTTCTTTATAATTATCCGTAGTTACCATTGTGTTGTATGGACTTGAACAACCATTTATAAACCTATCGTTATCAAAAAAAATAGGCGCCAAATTTTCATTTGAAAGTTTGAAATAAAAGATGTCACGTCCGATAGTATTTGGACCTTTATATCCGTTTACATCAATGAACACATTTGTTTGACAGTTAAAATTTATAAGCGCTCCATCGGGTAAAATATAGGAAAAATACCAGTAACCGGAATTAAGTTCCATTGCTTCTTTCTGTTTATTAAACCATTTACCATGTTTATGCCAGCTTACTTCCTGATTAAATTTCATATTTGTTGTGTCACTAAGGTTATCATCAGTACAAATTATCCCTGATTTAACTGTTTTTAATTCATCACCAAGTCTGCATATGAAATAGACCATTTCCCGCCAGGTACCTTGTGTAAAGTTGCCTAAATCTAAATTTTCTCCTTCTTTAGCATAGACCATTTGTAATGCTTGAGAAATTGCGGAATATTGTTTTTTAAACATCGCCTTAAACTGTTTATCTTTTGCATCGTTAATCACAGATGGCAAAGTCATAGCAACAACAATTCCGATAATTCCGAGAGTAATTAGAACCTCTGCAAGTGTGAAAGCTCTTCTTATGTATGGATTTTGCGGGGGGGGGGCACTCTGAAAGCTTCGCTATTAAACATTTTTCATCCTCCTTGTTTTTATTATTTACTATTTACATTATATTGTCAAGACCATAAATGAAGTCATTATTTTCATAAACGTGGTTTACTGCAAGCAAAACTCCCTGCATATAGCATTTTCTATCCATTGAATCATGTCTGATTGTCATAATCTGACCTGATGAACCGAAAATAACTTCCTGTGATGCTATATAACCCGGTATTCTGACAGAATGAATATGAATATTTGAATAAGAATTGCCGCCTCTGGCGCCTTCAATAGTTTCAGTTTCAGGGCAGTTGCCTTTTGTAAAATCATCTTTAACTTCGGCCATCATAGCGGCAGTTTTAATAGAAGTTCCTGAGGGGGCATCTTTTTTTTGGTTATGGTGAAGTTCAATGATTTCGGCATTGTCAAAGTATTTGGAAGCCTGACGGGCAAACATCATCATTAATACAGCGCCTGTTGAAAAATTCGGCGCAATTAGACAGCCTGTATTTTTTTCTTTTGATAAGCTTTTCAACTCATCAATCTGCTCATCTGACAAACCTGTAGTTCCGATAACAATTTTTATTCCGTTATTAAGGCAGTATTTTGCGTTTTCAAAAATGGATTTCGGCTGGGTAAAATCGATTAAAACATCAATTTCACAAATCTTATGAGCTTCTTCTATTGATTTAAACTCAGCTCCTGCTATATCAATCTGAGCAATAAGTTCTGTATCAGGGCAATCTGTAACAGCCTGAACAACTTCTTTTCCCATTTTTCCTAAAGCTCCGCATACTGCAACTTTTATCATAAATTTTTCTCCTTATTTTTTACTTAACTCTATCATAAAAAAAATTTTCTGTGCTAAGATTAAAATGGAATTATTTAATAAGGAGAGAAAAATAATGGCAGATGCAAAACTTTTAGCAGCTATTGAAAGAAGCGACACTGAACAATTACAGATTTCAATAAGCGAATACAAAGGAAAAAGCTATTTAAATATGAGAATATTTTACACAACTGATGACGGTGCTACATGGCTTCCAACTAAAAAAGGAGTAACCTTCACGCCTGAACAGCTTGATCTGCTGGAAGAAGCAATTCAGGAAGCACGCAAGGAATTTATGGCTGAGTAGGCGAAGCCTACTTTTCCACTTGGACTGACCAGTTATTTTAAAGGAGATTGTTTGAGTAAATATGCATCAGCACTTGTAAATATTAAAGCTCTCGGGGTTAAGACATTCAGCTACTTAATCCCCGATGATATGAAAGATAAAATTCAAATCGGACAGGCTTTGCTTGTCCCTTTTGGCAGACAGGGGCTGATTAATGCTTTTTGTGTCGGATTTTCCGATTATCTGCCGGGGGATTTTAAGGTAAAAAAAATCAGCAAAATCCTTGATGAAACTCCGCTTTTTTCAATTGATTATTTAAAACTGCTTGAATGGGTTGCAAATTACTACTGCTGTGATTTGGTTACAGTGCTTAACGCCGCAATCCCTATGAAATTAATTGAAAAAGCATCAAAAACAGAACAGCTTGTAGAATTTGTAAAATTTGAAGGTGCGACAAAACGTCAGGCTGAAATTCTTGAGTTGCTGCAAAAATCAGGCAAAATGCCTCTAATCTTATTTGAAAAATACGCAAAAACGACACGTACAACAATAAAAAGACTTGAACAAGCCGGTTGTTTAAAGCTTATTCAGGAAGAATTATACAGAAACCCGCTTGATATTTTGCATATAACTGAGCGAGAACCTCTTTTTGAATTGTCAGGTGATCAGAAAAAAGTTTATGAAGGGATAAAAAATAAAATTTCCGGTAAAGATGAAATCCTTTTACATGGCGTAACGGCCTCTGGCAAAACAGAGGTTTATTTCAAGCTTATTGACGATACAATAAAAGGTGGGAAAAATGTCCTTTTTCTTGCGCCGGAAATTGCACTTGCATCACAATTAACAAAGCGTCTTGCCAAAAAATTCGGGACAAAAGATGTTGCAATCTGGCACAGCAGTATTTCAGACGGCGAAAGATACGACGTGTGGCAAAAACTTTATAAAGATGAGATAAAAATCCTCGCCGGGGCACGTTCTGCAGTTTTTGCCCCTCTAAAAAATATAGGTTTGATAATAATTGACGAGGAGCATGAAAGCGCGTATAAACAGACAACCCCGTCACCAAGATATGATGCGCGTGTTGTGGCACGTAAACTTGCCGAATTTCACAACTGCCCTTTATTGCTCGGCTCAGCAACCCCTGATATTTCAACTTATTATCGTGCTATAAATTCGGGAAATCTCTTTGAACTTAAAAAGCGCTACAATGATGCAAAAGTCCCGCCTGTTACGGTTATAAACATGCAGGAACACGGCCGTGCAGCTTATAGAAACGTTATTTCTGTTCCTTTGCAGACGGAAATTAAAGAAACTCTATCGCATGGTCAGCAGGTAATTTTACTAATAAACAGGCGAGGATTTTCGACATTTACCCAATGTCAGGCATGCGGGCATGTAATTCAATGTCCTAATTGCGCAATCCCAATGATATGGCATTCAAAAGATCAAATGCTTAAATGCCACTACTGTAACCATGCTGAATATTTTCCCGATTTTTGTCCTGAATGCGGGTCAGATGCTTTTAAAAACAGCGGCACAGGAACGCAAAAAATTGAACAATATGTAAAAGAGCTTTTCCCTGAAAACAATGTTGAACGTATTGACAGCGATATTCTTGTAAGAAAAGGCGAACACATAAGACTGCTGGAAAAATTTCAGCGTGGTGATATTGATATCTTGGTCGGAACACAGATGATTGCAAAGGGTTTGGATAATCCGAATGTTACTCTTGTCGGTGTAATTTCCGCCGATGCAAGTTTTAATCTGCCTGATTTTAGAGCATCCGAACGCGGGTTTCAGCTTCTCACACAGGTTGCAGGACGCGCGGGACGCGGAGAATTTGCAGGAAAAGTTTTTTTCCAGACATACAATCCTGATTTTTACGCCCTTGAAAGTGCTAAATCACAAAATTACAGTGAATTTTATGAAACAGAAATTGCAGCACGTAAAGAATTTGATTACCCGCCTTTTAGCCAGATAATAAGACTTGTATTAAGCTCAATCAATAACTTTCGTGCCGAAAAATCAGCACAGGAAATTGCTCTGCGACTTTGTACAATGATTGAAAAATTTGGGATATCGGAAAGACTGGAAGTTCTCGGACCGACACCCTGTGTAATTGAACGTATTAACAGCCAGTATCGTTTTCAGATCCTTATAAAAAATAAAATGGACAACGGGAGCATAGCGACTGACCAAAGTACTAAAAGTCCAACAAATATTTACGCAGGTGATGAAAAAAAAGGGCATCAATTTATATCAAGTTTCCTAAACAAAATAACTTTGCCAAAAGATATCAAAATGGTAGTTGATGTTGATCCGCTTGATATCTTGTAACATAATAATCTTTATTATGCAGATTTTTTAATACATTCTTTTGTTTTTTCACGAATTTCTTTATCCACAGCAAAAATTTCGTCAATTGTCGGGTTTTGAATTACTTCATGTTCATCGCATATTTTTTTCGTAATTTCATAAATATTATAGAGTTTTATTTCCCCGCCTAAAAATGCAAACACAGCTTCTTCATTAGCCGCATTCATACATACGGTTGCTGTTCCGCCTAATTTTCCCATTTCATAAGCAAGTTTTACAGTCGGAAATTTGTCATAATCAGGTTTTTCAAAATCGAGTCTTGCAATATCTGCAAAACTGAAACTTTTTGATTTTATTCCTTCAAAGCGTTCCGGATAGGTGATTGCATACTGGATAGGAATGTGCATACTAGGCAGACCCAATTGAGCAATTACACTTCCGTCAACATATTCAATTGCCGAATGTACAATACTTTGAGGGTGTATTACAACATCAATATTATCATAGCCAAAGCCGAATAAATGATGGGCTTCAATAATTTCTAACCCTTTATTCATTAAAGTTGCGCTGTCAACGGTAATTTTTTTACCCATATTCCATCTAGGATGTGCAAGAGCCTGTTCAACTGTTGCATTTTTCATATCTTCAATTGATTTGTGCAGAAACGGCCCGCCTGATGCCGTAATTATCAATTTATCAACCTGCTTAATATCTTTTATGCACTGGTGGATTGCACAGTGTTCACTGTCTACAGGTATAATTTTTACTCCGTATTTTTTTGCTTCAGCCATCACTATATCACCCGCCATTACAAGAGTTTCTTTATTGGCAAGCGCAATATCAATTCCGTTTTTAATAGCAGTTAATGTCGGTCGAAGTCCGATTTTGCCCGAACATGCAACGAGAATAATATCATTTTCTTTATCAGTGCAAATTCTTTCTAACCCTTCTTCACCAAGGCATGTGTATCTTGGTTTAAATTTTTCAGCCTGTTTTGCTAAAAGTTCTTTATTATGTCCTCCTGCAAGGGCAATAATTTCAAATTTATCTTTTAATTTTTCAATAACTTCCAGCGCCTGAGTTCCTATAGAGCCGGTGGAGCCGATAATACTTATTTTTCTCTTCTTAGTTTCCATAATTTTTATTATAGTATAAACAAAAAAGCGGGAATTAGAACCCCGCTTATTGTTTGTTATTTAGCTGTTTCTTCAACCTGTTCTTTTATTGATTTACTTTCGCTAACGTATGCACTAACCTGTTTAAGTGCGGGCTTCATTGCATTGACGGTTGAATTACCGCCTAAACATCCGCCTGTACATGCCATAACTTCAATTAAGTTGCCTAATTCACACATTCCGTTTTTGGCATATTTTTTCAAATCTCTTACAGATTGTTTTGTGAGTCCGTCAACTAAAACTACATGAGCCGGAATTTCTTCGGGCAATAATGTTTCAACAGCTTTTGCAACACCGCCTGTTACGCAGTAATTTCTTCCTTCAGCTGATGCTTCTGTTTTGAATTTGCTTTCGCCGCATTCTGCAACCTGAATTCCTAAAGCAATCATCCATGCGCCGATTTCTTCATAATTCAAAACATAATCAACGTTAGGGTTATTTAATGCTTCACGTTTTTTTGCAACACAGGGGCTGAAAAATACTGTAATAGCATCCGGATTTTCTTTCTTTACAATTTCTGCCGTATAATACATTGGAGTTTTTGTATCTGAGCGGAAAGGTTTCATTTCAGGGATATGCTTGTCTACAAGCTCATTATAGCCGGCACAACATGAAGTTGTCATAAATTCTTCACCTTTTTCAAGTCTTTCCACAAATTCGTGTGCTTCTGTTTGTGTTGTAACATCAGCACCTTGAGCGACTTCATATACATCTGAAAATCCCAGTTTCATTATAGCTTCTTTAAGCTGCTGAGGTTTGCAAGGAAGTTGGCCAAACATTGCAGGAGCAACCATTGCAATAACTTTTTTACCGTGTTTTATATTTTTTAAAACATCAATAATCTGGCTTTTTTCATGAACTGCACCAAAAGGACAGGCAGATGCGCATTTCCCGCATGAAATACATTTGTCAAAATCAATTCTTGCATGACCGTTTTCATCTTTTGCAATAGCACCGACAGGGCAGGCGCTTTCACATGGAACAATAATTTTTTGGATTGCCTGATAAGGACAAACCTGAACGCACATACCGCAATTTTTACATTTTTCAGGATCAATCACTGATTTGCCGTTTTGAATTGAAATTGCTCCGAATTTACAAGTATTTACGCAAGGTCTTGCAACGCATCCCTGACATAAATCAGTTACATAAATTCTTGAAGGAACGCAGCCTTTGCAGGCTGTTGTTAATACTGTCAAAGGATGCTCTTCGGGAGTGTCTCTTTTTTCTGCTTTCTGGGCTAAATCTGAAAGCAATATACTGTCATCTGTTTCTTCAATTGAAAATCCCAAACCTGCAATAGTTCTGTCTCTTAGAATTGCACGTTCTTTAAATATGCAACATCTGTAATTTGGAACGTCGCTGTTTTTCGGGCGCATTGCAAAAGGGATTAATCTTGTATTTTCTTCAAAATTATCACTTAAATATGCTTTTATTACTCTAACAAGAATTTCTCTTTTTAAGTGCGAAGTTTGTTTGGGAGTACTGGTATTCATTGCCATATATCTTTTTACCTCTTTACTATTCCATATATTTTATATTATGTCATGAACATGAAAATTTTCAAAAAAAATGACTAAATATTATTTAGCCATTTTTTAATTATAGATATTTGTTGAAAAAATTATTTAAGTTTTTCATCAATTGCTTTTAAAACTTTTTCAACTGTAGCTTCCTTAATCACTTCATCATTAACTTTAACATAAGGAGCTTTTGAAAATTCCCAGTCAATCGAGCATAAACCTAAGCAAGGAACGCCTGAAACTTCAACTTTATCTCCGTATTTTTTAGGAACCGTGTCAATTAATTCCTGTAAATTAGAAGACCCCATTACAAAACATGTTGTTCCCAAACATACTTTAACACTAACTTTTTCGCTCATTTTTCTTTCTACCCTTTCTTATAATTATTTTGCCGGAGATTTTGTCCCCATTTATTATCTTTTAAAATTTTTCTACATATATTGAATGTTAACTTTTTTGAAATATTTATCCTGAAGCACATTAGCAATTTTTTTGATAATATTTTTCCTGATTTCTATTTCTATAGGCAAAGCAGGATCATAATGTGCCTGATTAAGTTTTGCACCCACCATAAATGTAATGCAATCACTATCTAATAAAAATTTTACCAGCTTTCCTGCGGCATTGTCAATATCGGGAGTATTAGCATCCAGATATTCTAAAGTTTTTGTCAGAGTTAGTATGCCCTCCGTTACAAGGTCAACTCCTTCCATATATGAACAGGCAGGAAGTTTTCCTATACTTATTGTTGTATCCATTGTGATAGGACGGTTGAGTTCTCTTGATATTAAATTGGCAGTTGTACCCCCTGCAATTGCCTTTTTACCTTTAAAATTGTCAAACATTTTTGCATATTCTGCATCTTTTTCCTGATGGTATGGGGGACCTGTAAACAAAAGTGCCTGACGTGGTTCTCTGAAATATAAAACACAGGCTGAAATATCATCTTTTGGAAGTCTGTCGGTTTCTATATTTCTTGCCTGGTTTACTATATATTGTGCCAGTTCGGTACTGGAAATGTCAGGATGTTCCTGCAATTTATCCTGCACTATCGTAATTAGACCTTCACGCCGGAGCCCGAGTTTCAGTCTGCCTCCGCCGAGACCTGACTGGGTTACGCCATCTGAACAGAATATAACTCTGTCGCCTAGTTTGAAATTAATTCTATAAACTTTTAAACATCTGTTTTTAAATGTTTTTGATGGTATTGACCTGAATTCCGGTTTCATTACTTCATTTCCTCTGATCCAGATAAATTCAGGATTTCCTTCTTCAACTATTTTTGCGTTGCCGTCATCATCGACTTCAATAGCAGAGAATGTTGAGTAACTGATTTTTCTTACCTGACAAACAGGAAGCGAGTTCATAATAATTTCTGCGGCTTTACTGATAGGGATCTGGTCTCCTTCAATAAATTTTAAAAGCATAGTGGCAGTCATGCAGGAAAGAATGTTGGCTTTAATACCGCTTCCGAGACCGTCGGATAGAACGGCAATCAGTTTTGCTTCATCGGGATATCTTTTGGAAATAAAGTAATCACCATAAGCATTCTGGTTATATTTTTTCATCTGGCTGCAATCTATGTCTATGAACATTAACTGTTACCTTCATTGTCCGTTTCATCTTTATCTTCATAGTCTTCTGCAATCGAACTTAAGAGTGTTTCGGTTTCAACCATGTGTTCTCCTAAAAGGCAGGCGATTTCCTGAACTATGGAAATATTCTTTGAAATGACTTCGTGTGCTTTTTGAGAAATTTTTTCTCTGTTAGTTTCTGCAGAGGTTACGTCTGTAATTACGGCTCCTACAATTTCATTTTCTTCTATTGTGAATGCCGAAATATCATACAGGCGGTTTTTAACGTGGTATCGTTCTTTATGAATATCTTTTCCTGTTTTAAGAATTGTTTTGAATATATCTGCGAAATCGACAATCCTGTCTATCGCTGCACCGGCAAGACCGTCAGGACGTGCCTTGAATACATCGTACATATCTCCAGTAAACATTTTCATAAAGCTTTCATTTGCTTCAAGAATATTCATATTGTTGTCTACCATAACAACTGCGGCCGGCATGCATCTAATCATTGCGGCGGCTTTTCTTACGGCAATTTTTCTCATATACGACACACACATTGAAGGTTCGGCATCACCGTCCAGTAATGCTTTTGCTAAATCGCGGCAGGTAGCATAACCGCACCCTCCGCAGTTAAGTTCATCATCAACCGTATGTTTTCCTATTCTTTTCAGGGTTGCAAGAATATCTTCAAGCGGATATTCTTTACTCACAACTTTACAAGGCTTTATTTCGTAATCAACAACGGTTGATGCCTTTTTGGGTATATAATCTCTGCTTTTTACTTTTGACAAAACATCTGATATCATAGTAAGGCTTGCTTTGCTTGTGGAAATACACGGACCGCCTATGCATCCTCCTTCACAGGCAAGAGCTTCAACAAAAATTGTTTTGTCAATTTTTTCAGGATTAAGATTATTCAAAGCTCTTTCAAAAGCATGCAGACCGCATACATCTATTAATTGAATATCATCTTTTACACCTATACGTTTAAGGGTTTCATTCATCCCTCCGTCAATAGGATATAAAGCTCCCTCAAAAGCTGTATAAGGTACAAATTGATTTTTGCTGTCAGAAACAATTCCCGCAACATCAAGCCCTTCATCATGAATCCAGATTTTTAGTTCTTCAAATGTTAGGGCGGCGTCTATTAAATCACTGTATGAAACTTCATTTTTCTTTCCTATGCATGGACCTATAAAAACAATTGATATATCATCGCCGTATTTTTCTTTAAGAATTTTGGCATGTGTCATAGCAGGTGAGCCGATAGGAGTTATACATTTTAAAAATTCAGGACGGTAGTGTTTTATATAATCTACGATTACAGGGCAAGCGCTTGATATAAAAAGACCTTTGGAAGAACTGTTTAGAATTTCTGCAGTTTTTATGGAGACTTCCTGCGCTCCGAGTGCAGTTTCTGACACATCGCTAAAGCCGAGAGCTTTAAGTATGGATATCATTTTTTTCGGCGAATGTTCAAATACTCCGTTCCATGAGGGAGCAAGTGATACAATAACACGTTTTTGTGCAAGAATTAAATTTTTTGCTCTGGCAATATCACTTCTTACCCTTTTAGCGTTAGAAGGACATGCTTTAACACAGTTTCCGCACGCAATACATTTTTCCGGAATAACAGAAGCATGTCCGTTTTCAATTTTAATAGCTTTAACAGGGCATTCCCTGATACATTTATAACAGTCATGACACTCATTTATCAGTGTATAGACCGGATAATGACTATCCATATATATTCTCCGTTTTAAGATGCTTTTTTACTTTTGATTGATAAGTTTTATGAGAATTTTTTCCAGTTTTTCTTCATTAACACTGTTATATTCAACACCGTTTATTATCACATTCGGTCCGGAGGCGCATTTATTTTCGCAGCGTGCGCCTGCAAGGTCTATGTCCGCTTCAAGGTCATGGGCTTTAACAAATGCTTCTATAAAAGCCAGATTTTGCTGATTTCCGCGAGCAAAACAGGAACTTCCCATACAAACAGTGATATTTATCTTAGCCATTGAATTAACTTCCTCATGTATATATTTAATATTATAACATATTTTTTATTATATCAAGAGGGATTAAATATTAAAATATTGAAAATATTTAAAAAATTTGATATAATAAATTATGTTACATAATAAAAGGAGCAAAAATTATGACCGAATTATTTAATTCCCGTAAAATCTCGGGGGGGGGGCATTTCTAAGTGCTCCTGACAAAGTTTTCAGCAGATTGTATGCATTTACTCTGGCGGAAGTTCTTATAACGCTTGGGATTATTGGTGTTGTCGCTGCATTAACTATGCCGTCGCTAATTCAAAATCACCGTGAAAAAGTTACTGTAACACGTTTAAAAAAGGTTTATTCTATATTATCACAGGCTTATATGTCTGCATCTTCTGAAAATATTGATATTACAGAGTGGGGCTTGGGAGAGAGATATTCTCAGGAAGGAGCCGAGGCAATTGCTGAAAATTTGAAACCTTATTTAAAGATTTCTAAGGACTGTGCTTTTGAAAAGGGATGTTTCCCGCCGGATGTCTGTTACAGATATTTAAATGAAACTTGCTGGTATATAATTGATGTTAGTAATAGAGCATATAAATTAATTCTTTCTGACGGAACATTAATTGCAATTGAAAGTACAGGAACGTCGGGGAAAGTATTTGTTGATATTAATGGCTTTGGGGGACCAAATCAAGACGGGAAAGATATTTTTTCTTTCAGATTGGAAAAGAATAGAGTTATTCCGTATGGTGCTCAGGATGATACGATTCTTTTTGGAAACAATGAAGGTTATACGGCTTGGGTTATATATAATGAAAACATGGATTATCTGCGATGTCCAGATAAGCTCGGCTGGGATAAAGCATCCAGCTGTAAAGGTTAATTAAGTATTCTTGAGTATATTGTATTAATATTTTTCAAAAATTCTTCTTTGTTGAATATTTCATCAATTTCAACAGGGGTTAAGAGCTTTGTAACGTCATCGTCATTCAACAGGTTAATTCTGAAATCACCGTCATTTTCAAATGCGTCAATGGCATTTCTTTGAACAAGACGGTATGCTGTTTCTCTTGTTAAGCCTTTTTCAATAAGCTTTAACAAAACTTTTTGAGAAAAAACTATTCCGCCGAATTTATCAGTATTTTTGAGCATATTTTTCTCATGCACTACAAGATTTTCAACAATACCTTTGAACCTGTTAAGCATGAAGTCTACAAGAGTTAAGCTGTCAGGGAAAATTATGCGTTCGGCAGAACTATGTGAAATATCACGTTCATGCCACAGCGGAATATTTTCCAGCGCAACAAGCGAATTTGCTCTTACAACGCGCGCAAGCCCGCAAAGATTTTCTGATAACACCGGATTTTTCTTGTGGGGCATAGCTGATGACCCCTTCTGGTTTTTGCCGAAACCTTCTTCAACTTCCAGAACTTCTGTTCTCTGCAGGTGTCTTATCTCTGTTGCAAACTGTTCGATTACGCTTGCAATAAGAGCCAATGACTGCATAAAATATGCGTGATAATCTCTTGCAATAATTTGGGTTGAAATCCTTGCAGGTCTAAGTCCGAGGTTTTTGCAGGTAATTTGTTCAATTTCCGGCGGGATATTGCTGTATGTCCCGACAGGACCCGAAATTTGCCCGACGTTAATTTCATCAAGTGCATGGATAAAATTTGCCCTCTGCCGTTCAAGAATATCAATCCAATTGCAAACCTTTACACCAAATGTCATAACTTCTGCATGAATTCCATGTGAGCGCCCAATACAAACAGTATTTTTATGTTTTTGGGCAAGTCCTTTCATTGATTCGATTGTTTCATCAAGATCTTTGATGATAATTCTTCCGCTGTCTTGTATCTGCAGTGCAAATGCGGTATCAATAACATCAGAACTTGTCATCCCGACATGCATATATTTTGCTAAATCGCCTAAACTTTCATTAACACAGGTTAAAAATGCAATTACATCATGTTTTACTTCAGCTTCAATCTCATCAATTCGTTTAAGGTCGAATTTTGCTTTCTTTTTTAATTCTTCAATTTCATTTTTAGGGAATGTCCCAAATTCAGCATATGCTTCTGCAACAGCTATTTCAACATTAAGGTAGTACTGGAATTTTGACTGTAAATCCCAGATTTTTTTCATTTCTTCGCGCGAATATCTTTCAATCATGGTTTAAGTATAACATAAAATTTAAAAAAACTTAACAAAAAACGCAATTATTTTGGGAATATATACTTTATATATGTAGCGGATTTGCGGACGGACGGAATGAAATGCGAAACTCTGTGAGCGTGGAGCAAATCCAAGATAGAGTATAAAAATTAGAGGTTTACTATGAGTTTGAGTATTGACAAAACAACATACGCTACAGATTCGAAATTTGAAGCACTTCGTAATGCAGGCGTTTCGTACGAAGACTTTAGTGCAAATCAGAAGTTTTACTTATCAAAACTCAGTAAATCAAGTATTATGGCTCTTGCACGAGATAATCAGGACTTGCAGGCTCTTTTAAATATAGGAAATAATAACCGTACAAGTATATTTTCTCAACAGGCTGTTGCCAGAGCAGATGCTAAAAAAGCAAGTGCTGAAGAAGCTTATTATGCAGCTCTGGCGGCTGAACAGGCTGCAGGTTCTGCGAAAGATACAGCTTTGACTAAATATCAAAAAGCTATGACAACTTATGAAAATGGCGGCTCAGAGTTTGATTTTAATAAAGCTTACACTAATTATGAAGCCGCAAAAACCTCTGAGCGTACGGCTGAAAATACAAGGGAAACCCTGGGATACTTTATGGTAGAAGCATCTAAAAATGCTGCTAATACTTTTGCGATGAGTATGTTTGCAGATAAACAGATTAAAGCTTAATTTTTATTAATATACTTATATATTAACTGTTGCAATTTTTCCTTTATATATTATCATGCAACTTGTAGAGTGCTTACGCCAATAATCACTCAACAAGTAAAGGAAAATTGATATGAACTTAAAAAACAAACAGGAAATAGTCAAAAAATACGGTAAAAATGAAAAAGATACAGGTTCAACAGCTGTTCAGGTTGCTATGATGAGCCAGAAAATTTCTGAACTTACCGAACACCTTAAATCTAATCAGAAAGATTTTGCTACAAAAAGAGGTCTTTTGATGATGGTAGGTAAAAGAAAAAGACTACTTTCTTATTTGAAATCTCAAAATCTTGATGAATACAGAGAATTAATCAAAAAATTAGGAATTAGAGGTTAGTTTGAAAGGGATCTGATAAGATCCCTTTTTTACTTACAAGGAGTTTTTATGAGAGCACTTAAATCAATGCGTCTGCATATCGGAGTTTTCGGCAGAACAAATGTCGGGAAATCTTCTCTTTTAAACAGGATTACAAATCAGGAAATTTCTATTGTGTCTGAGCTTGCCGGAACAACTACGGATGTTGTAGAAAAATCAATGGAGCTTTTGCCTGTCGGTCCTGTGACTTTTTTAGATACTGCAGGGCTTGATGATAATACAGAGCTGGGTGAAAAACGTATTGAAAAGACAATGAAAATTATTAATCGCATCGATGTTGCCGTAATTGTATGTGATTATAACGGTCTTGATGCTTATGAACAAGAACTCATTGCAAAATTTGATGAACTTAAAATTCCTTACTTAATCGTTGAAAATAAATGTGATATTAAAAAATCAGAAATTGAAGGGTTTAAAAATGTTTTATACACTTCTGTAAAAGATGATGAAAGCCTTGTTTTTAGATTTAAAGAGGCTCTTGTAAAGCTTTTGCCTGATGATTTCGTAAATTCTCCGAAAATCGCAGGGGATTTAGTACCTCCAAAAAGTACGGTAATTCTTGTTGTTCCTATTGATAAAGAAGCTCCTAAAGGCAGAATTATTTTACCGCAGGTGCAGACAATAAGAGATTTACTTGATAGTGACTGCTTATCTTACGTTGTGAAAGAAACAGAACTAAAACAGGCGCTTGAAAATTTGAAAACTCCGCCTGCTTTAGTCGTAACAGACAGTCAGGCTTTCAAACAGGTAAGTGAAATTGTGCCTGAAAATGTTCCCCTCACCTCGTTTTCTATTCTTTTTGCGCGATTGAAGGGAAATTTAGAGGAATTTATCAAAGGTGCTGAAGCAATTGAAAATTTGAAAGACGGGGATATGGTTTTAATCCTTGAAAGCTGTACACACCACGCTATAGAGGATGATATCGGCAGAGTTAAAATTCCTAATCTTCTCAGAAAAAAAACAGGTAAAAATCTTGTAATTCATAACTACGCAGGACATGATTTCCCTGATGTAAAGGATTACAAACTCATAATTCATTGCGGCGCCTGTATGACAAACAGACGCGAAGTGTTATCGAGGATTTTAATTGCAGGTCAATCGGGCGTGCCGATTACGAATTACGGTATTGTAATCTCATACTGTCTGGGCATTTTACCGCGGGCAACTAAGATTTTTTCGCAATTTTAGCTTTATAGTAATTCAGAGTATTTATAAACCATGCAGCAACATTTTTCGGGTTCTCGTCGGGGTTCATATAAAATCCCTGGAACTTGTCTGTTCCGTCAAACTGCATATAAACATTTTCGCGTTCAAATCTATCATTTGTCTTTTTAATTCTTTTTTTAGGAGTTATAAAAAATTCATCATACGTACCATTTTTAACATAATTTGCTTTTGAGGGATGTAGAGCACCGACGATGAGATTTTTATTTTCAGGATTTTTTTGAACATAATCTCTTATGAGGTTAACTGTTTGTTTAAGGTTTTCCTGCTGTTTTCTGAAATGAAAACTGTTAATATATTTGGTTAAGCTTTCATTTTCAATAAATCTCATGCCAAATTGCTGTTTATTACCGCAGTTATTTTGCGGATTAAAATTAATTCTCATAATAAATACCCCTTTAATTTATTCTAATATAATATACTAACCTGCAGTAATGTAAATTAAATTACCTGATTTATTAATAAAATGTTACATATATAGTAGTTTTATTTACTCTAAAAAAATGATAAAAATTTTTATGTTTAGTTTTAATATATTTATATGTATGATTATATGCTTGAAACTGAAGATAAGGAATTAAAGAAAGTCGGGCTAGAATTAATGTTTATGACGCCTGAAAAGGGTGCTGTGGACAATTGGGTTACGGCGGTTGAACTTGCTAAAATGGTTGATCTTCCTGTCGAAACAGTGAAGAAAAAGCTGGTTATATTGCGCGACGCTGGAATAGTGAGAGTAAAGGGAATTAATCCAAAGTACTGGAAATTTGATGATTACAGTTTTCAGCGAATGGATGAGGATGACGAAGTTTATAAACTGCTTTGCAGTTTTGATGATGTGGATTTTGACAGATATTTTAGTTATTAATAATATATTGTAAAGATATGCAAACAAAAATTTAAAATTGCCCAAAATCCCCTTATAATCCTTCCTCGGACAGGATGCTGTGCAGACATAGCAACTTTTTTTATATTCATGTTTTTATATAAATATAGGGAAAAATATAAGGAGTATCACATATGCCTATTGATAAAATTGCATTTAAGGGCGTTGACATGCCGATACAAGCGCAGCAGGAAGTAAAAAATGAAACAACGGGAAAACAGCTTGAACCTGTTGATAAAGAAAAATCAAATGCTGCAAAATATATGATAGGCGCAACGGCTTTGGCTGCAGTAATAGGTCTGGGAATTGCGGGGCGTAAAGGACATCTTGGCGAAGGCGTGCAAAAATTGTTGGGCGGCGCTAAAAAATCAGCAAATGATATTGCAGAAACAGGAGAGAAAAAAGGTAGCGAGATTGTAGGTAATATTTCGTCTAATGCAAACAATACTCCTAGCGGTGTGGTAACAAACGAAACAGCCGCTCAAACTGTAAATGCAATAAAAAGAAAAATTAATCCGGAATTAATAGAAGACAAAGATTTAAGAAAAGTTATAGAAGAATTAAATTGTGAAGATGTTGCAGATTTTGCTAATAAAGATGATCCTACTTTTTACTTAGGTTCATATATTGACAAAATGGAGCGTAATCTTTATATAAACTTTTTAGAACGATTTGCTAACTATAAATCTTCTTCAGAACTCTCTAATGCAATAGAAGAGTTAAGTGCAAAAAAATGTAATATTTCTGCTAAAGCATTAGAAAATTGTGCAGATAATATAGATATTGAAGCTCTTGTAGAAAGCTTAAATAAAGGTGCTTCAAAGTTAGAATTAGTTATTCCAAAAGATGTAACAAAACAAGAAAAATTAAGAATAATTTTGAATACGATTGCAGAGTCTACTAAAGAAAGATTAATGACTCGTATAAAATTTCATATTCCAAAAATTGATTCTAATGCAGCGCAAGCTGAAAAAACTAAAATAATAGAAAAATATTATACAGAAATAGTTGAAGATTTAAATCGGAACCTTGAATTCTTGAAATAAGATTTGTTAGTAATAGGTCGGGCTTTAGCCCGACAAACATACCTTAATCCCCAATTTTTTCTTCTAATTAGCCGCTCTCCTGCCCTTCCCCAAAAGGAGGAGGCTATGATAATCTTTAAAAATTAATTATTAATTATTAATTATTAATTATATAAACTGCGCTTCATTTGCCGATACAAAAATGGTCAAATATGTTGTTTAGAATATCGTCGGTTATAACTTCACCTGTGATTTCGTCTAAAAATAAAAGCGCTGATTTTAAATCAATTGAGATTAAATCCTGAAGTTGATGTTCTATTGCAGCTTCGAGAGCTTGAATTAGACTTCCTTTACATTTTTCAAGGCAGTCCTGCTGGCGGTTGTTTGTTACAAATTCAGTGTCATCCAGAGAGAAGTTATAAGAAATTTCTTTTATTTTGTTTTTAAGTTCTTCAAGCCCCTCTTTGGTTTTTGTAGAAAGATAGAAAACATCTTTTTGTTTTTCTGAAACAAGGTCGGATTTGTTGGCGATTATGATATGATTTTTATCTTTTATCAGATCAAGAATTACCTTATCGTCATCGTTCATTCCTTTTGAGGCGTCATATAAAAACAAAACAAGGTCGGCTTCATCTGCTGACTGTTTTGAATATTCAATTCCGATTTCTTCAACTTTACCGACTTCATCGTTGTCGCGAATCCCTGCCGTATCAATTAGAGTAATCGCAACATCCCAGTCAAGAGTTTCTTTTAAGACATCGCGTGTCGTTCCTGCAATATCTGTAACGATTGCACGTTCCACGTTTAACAGTGTATTAAAAAGCGAGGACTTCCCGACATTAGGTTTTCCGACAATTGCAATTTTTATCCCCTGACGCATTATATTTGATGAATTTGCACAGGATAAAATCTTATCTATTTTTTCAAGAGCTTTTTCAAATTCGGAAATTATATAATCGTACTCCGGTTCTGCAACATCTTCCGGAAAATCAATGCCGGCAATAATTTTTGAAAGAACATCAAAAATATCTTTTCTGATTTCTTTAATTTTTGAGCTTAAAACTCCCGATAAATTTTTGGCTGATTGTTTTGCAAAATCTCTGGTTTTGGCGTGGATTAAATCCGCAACAGCTTCTGCCTGCGACAAATCCATTTTTTTGTTCAAAAACGCGCGTTTTGTAAATTCTCCGCGTTCTGCCATGCGAGCTCCGTTTTTGAGGACAATATCCAGAATATTTCTAACAACATTAATCCCGCCGTGGCAGTGAATTTCGATAACATCTTCTCCTGTATAGCTGTGTGGATTTTTGAAGGGAAGGAGCAAAACTTCATCAATTTTTTTATCCCCATCAACGATCCACCCATGAGAAATTTTTCCGGCTTCAAGATTGTGTTTTGAGTAAATTTTATCGATTATCTCAAAACTTCTGTCGCCTGAAATCCTGATGACTCCGACACCTCCTGTGCCAATTGGTGTTGCTATTGCAGCTATTGTGTCAAATTCTTGTAATATGTGCATAAAAAAATTATACATCAAAAACAACGGGCTTTAAAATATAAAAGCCCGTTGAAATTATATACGGATTCTACACATAATTTTTTGCGATTTGCAGTGCAGCAGATGCTGCCATTCCATATGGCCCCATTGTACTTAGAACTCCTGATGCAAGGTTGGCGTAATTCCCGAATGTGCTGCCTGATGAATTGTTGGCGGCATAGGCCTGCGCATTATAACTGTTCCCTGCAGAACTGTTAGACTGAGAACCGGAGATGTAATTTAAAATATTTGAATTCATTTGATTTTGAACATCCTGTAAGAAACTTAAATAAGTATAGCGTTGAGAAAGTTCATTATTGATTAATTCATCACGTTTTGCCATTACATCCTGTGCAAGATTGTTTATTGATTCTGCACGGTTTGCTTCTATGGAATTTAAATTATCCATAAATATCGAGTTATCAAAATTTCCGAAACGTGATGCTACATCTGTTTTCAAATCATCAAGCATAGGCTCATATATATTATTGATAAGTTTCTGTCCGTTTAATGTGTAAGCCTCAAGCTGTGATTGAAGGTTTTTCTTTGTATCTTCATCAAAAACATTTACGGATGCAAGAGAATCCGCAAAAGATTTTTGAGCATAATCATAGGCTCTTTTTTCATCAGCTGACATATTATAATTAGAAATAATATTATTCCCCTTTTTGTAAGTTGAAGCTTTGTCAGAACCGTTTATTGAGATTGTGCCTGACGAATATGAGGGGTATTTTGAAGATTTTCCCATTTTTGTTCCTTTCCGGACAAAAATTTAATGAATTTTTAAGGCGTTGATATAATATTATACCACGTCTCCTTTAAATCTGTAAAGTAATTTTTGTTTGAGCTATAATTTGATTATGGAAAATTTAGATAAAATAAATGAACTTATAAACAATAAAAAGTATAATGAAGCTAAAGACGAATTAAAGGCCTTAATCCATGACGAAGAAAAAGATGCTGAGGCTTTAAAGCTTCTCGGATTGTGTTATATAAATCTGAATGAATTTAAAGATGGTAAAAATGTTTTTGAAACAGTTGTAAAATATATAGACGATGCTACAAGCTGGTTTTATCTCGCAAATTGTTATGATAATCTTGATGATTATTTGCATGCAATTTCTGCCTATGAAGAAGTTCTGAGATTAAGAAGCAGCTACGTTGATGCGTATAAAAATCTTGCCGTTGTATATGTTAAAAATAAAGAACCACAGAAAGCTGTTGATACAGTAATAAGGGCGTTAGATTATGTTAAAGATGATTATACAATTTATTACATTGCAGGAACTGCCTGTATGGCTTTGAAAAAATTTGACGAAGCTGTTGAATATTTGGAAAAGGCTCTGGAATTAAATCCGGAACATTCGCAGCTTTATAATAATCTTGGAACCTGTTATGTTACTGTGGGAAAACTTGAAAAAGCTTATGAAAATTTTATTAAAGCAAGTGAATATGATCCTGAAAATTCCATAACATATTTTAATATTGCGTCAATTCTTCAATTGCAAAATAAACACAAAGATGCCTGTGAATTTTTCAGAAAAGCCTATGCTATTGAAAAGCAGGATAATTATTTGACAGCACTTGCTCTATCAGAGGTTAAATCTAACCAGCTTGAAGAAGCCATAAAGCATTATAAAATACTTGTGTCACATCATCCTGAAAAGACTAATTTTCAATATAATCTTGCCTGTTGTTATGATGCTGCCGGAGAATACCCCAGTGCAATCGGTATCCTTGCACATCTTGTGCTTTTGAATCCGAAGTCTGTTTCTATGCTCCGCAAACTTGCAAGTATATATGTTAAAATTCATCAGTATGCAAATGCAAAGGCACTTTATGAAAAAATTCTTATTCAGGGAAATGTTTCTTTTGAGATATATTATGAGTTTGCACATTTGTGTGTAAAAACGGACGATATGGATAAAGCTGAGAAAATTTTGAAAAAAGTTGTTGCGCTTAATCCGGAGTTTGCTCCGGCTCATAAAGATCTGGGCGTTTTATATCTTACAAAAAGATTGTTTGACTATGCAGAGGATGAATTTAATCAGGCACTTAAACTTGCGCCGGATGATTTTGATATTCTTTTTGAGTATGCAAACTATCTTCATTCAACTACTAATTTTGAAAAAGCAGATGAGTATTATCAAAAAGCACTTGAAATTAAACCGCATGACATTGAAGCGCTCGGTTTTTCTGCACTGAATAAAATTCATCTGAAAGATTTGGACAAAGCTTACGAACAGATTGAACATGTTCTAAAAGCTGAAACGAATAACGGTTTTATGTATTTTATTGCGGGGAAAATCAGATTTCTTCAGGGAAAATTTGAAGATGCCAAGATGTATCTTATTAAATCTTACGAGCTTGAAAAAACGCATGACTGTGAAAATATGCTCGGACTTTGCTATTATGAGCTCGGGGATTATGAGCAGGCAAATAACATTTTTAAACATATGCTTGAAGCAAATCCATTGAATGTAAATCTTTTATTGAGCAGTGCAAAATGTTATGAAAAATTAAATGATAAAGATTCCGCACTGGCAACACTTGATAAAGTAGTTGATGCTTTCCCTGAATGTGAAGAAGCTCAGGAAATGATTAGAGCTATTTCATAATTTTTATCAAATTTTCATTTAATCTTGATAAAATTTCAAGGGTATTATTAAGCGGATAACGTGTAATGTTGTTAATATCTTCCTCAAAATTTTCCGGGATTATGGTGCAGTGTAATTTTGTATATTGTACAAGTCTTTTTTCTCCGGGGTGCAGAACTTTGTTTACCGCAAAAAGAATATCAAAATAACTTGCAAGAAAAGCTGCAATTCTGTGGTTAAGACTTACATAATCCTCTCTTTTCAGTCCTTTTTTTACCTGTTCATAGAATGATGCGGTAATCTTATTTTTTAACAGAGGCAGGTTATTGTTTATAATATTTTTTGCGAGTTGTTCCGGATATTCTCCGCTGACTTTTGTTTGTATGTTTTTATACCAGCCGTCGGGATCAAAAATAATTTCTGAATTTTTCAGATTAAAAACAAAACAGGTTGAATAGCCGACGCAGGGGTAATGCTTAACCCAGGTATTTTCAATAGAATTTTGCATCCATTCTCTTGAACGGTACATCAAATCTATTTCAATGCCGGAGTCTTTCATTATCCATTCATCTCCGGGACCGAAAAAGCAGTTGTTAATTTCATATTTGTCTGAAAATTGTTTTGCAATTTCCGTACGTTTTTGTATATCTATTTCTTTATCCGAATAGATATAAATATCATAATCGGATGTTTCATCATTGCTTTTTGCAGTTCTTGAACCTGCAAGGGCAATTGCCTTCACATCTTCTATTTTTTTGAATTCTTCAATTACATGTGCAATTTCTTCCATAGATGCATATTATTATAAACAGCACAAAAAACCAACCATTTTTTAACGGCCGGTTTTTTGAATAATACCTTTTTTCAATATCCCTTAAATATCCTTTCGTTATATTAAACCCAAAACCTTTTTGTACCAGGAAAATGTTTCAAGCTCAAGTCCGTTGAAAGTTGTTTTCAAGCATTGATTTTTCAGGTAATTTTCAAATTCATCATTAAATTTTGATTTGATCCTTTTTGTTTTTGTTGTTTTAGAAACTAACACTGTCATAGACCTACTCCTTTTTGTTTTGTTAACGACCCCATATATAATTCATGTCCAAATTATAACATATATTGACATGTTTTTCTAGTGGCATAAAATAGTTAACTCATCGAAATTTGCACTGTGTCGGTGAAAATTCGATGTAAATTTTTGTAAATGGTTTGGATGCAATACCGGCACTTAAATAATAATTGTTGTAGAGGAATTTTTCAATTGTCCGAACGGCTAATCTTAATATCAATTTTTGTGATAAAATTTGTTTATGATTTTAATCGGGGAAAATATACATATCATTTCTAAAACTGTTAGAGAGGCTCTTATTAGACGTGATGAAAAATTTATTTTGGAGCTTATAGGTATTCAGAATAATATGGATTTTATTGATTTGAATATAGGACCGGCAAAAGGTGAAATGGAAGGAATTTTGCCATGGCTTTGCGGGCTGGTTACATCTAATGCCGGTATATCTTTTGACACAACTAATGCTGAAGAAATGAGGCGCGGTCTTGTGGCTTTTAACGGAACGGCATTTATAAACAGCACTTCATTCGATGAACCGCGTCTGAGTAAAATGACTGATCTTGCACTTGAATTTGATAGTAATTTAATCGCACTCACGCTTTCTAAAGAAACCGGCATTCCAAAAACTTCGGACGGCAGATTGGATATTGCTTTTAATATTTACGAAAAATGTTTAGAACAAGGAATTAAGGGTGAAAAATTGTTTTTTGATCCTCTAATATTACCTGTAAATGTTGAACAGTCACAAGCTGTAGAGGCTTTGAATACGATAAAAATGATAAAGGAAAGTTTTGAGCCTCCTGTTAAGACTGTTATAGGTTTATCTAATGTTTCAAACGGATGCCCGAAAGAAGTAAGACCGCTTATTAACAGGGTATATGCCTGTCTTGCATTTGGAGCCGGTCTTGATGCAGTTATACTTGATGCAAAAGATCTTGAACTAATTCAAATGTTGAGAATGCTTGAAAAAAATTCTCCTCATTCAGCTGTTGATAAATTATATATTGAACTTGCTGATATGATCAGAGATTTTTCAGATCTTGAAGATGTAGATTTTGATGAAAGCAGTGACGAACAGGCTAAAATAATTAAAACTGCGAGAATTTTACTTAACCATGAAATTTATTCGCATAGTTTTACACAAATATAATTTTTTGCTATAATATTGTTATAATAAAAAAGATTAGGAGAGTGGCATTATAAATAAGAAGTTATTAGTTTCGGCATTATTAGTACTTATGTTTTCGGGCGCTCAGGGATTTGCTATGGTGCCTGAAGCCAATACTTTGTATCAGGAAGCTTGTTCCGCTGAATATAAAGAGGACTACCAGACTGCTGTAAGTAAATTATTGCAGGCTTTAAGTTTATCCTCAAATGATGTGATGATTTATACAAAATTAGCCGGAGTTTACAGCGAAATGGGTGAGTATGATAAAGCTCTTGCAACTTATGCAAAGGTTGCCGAACTAAAGCCTGCTGACGGTTATATATATATCAGTATAGGAAGCATTTATGAAAATCAGGGTAAATATATTGAAGCTCTTAACGCATATAAAAAAGTAATGGAAATGTGCCCTGAATATCTTTATAATTATTTGAATATTGCAAATGTGCAATATCAGTTAAGAGATTATAAATCAGCAATTGAGAACTATAATAGATTTCTTTCGACATATTCCCAGCACTGGGAAGCACGTGAAAATCTTGCCGCATCATATATAAACAACAAAAATTTTGAAAGTGCGGTTAATGAGTATGAAAACCTTTATACAAGAAACCCGTCCGGGTTTAGAGATTTTTCAAATTACGGACTTGCACTTTTCGAGGTGAAAGATTACACTAAAGCTGCTGAGTTTTTAGAAAAAGCGGTTGATGCTGATCCTGAAAATACTTCTGCACATATAAATCTTGCACTTTCTTATCAGGAACTCGGTAAAAATGAACTTGCTCTTGCCCAGTATGATGTAGTTTTCAGGCAGCAGCCCGCGCTTAATTCCATCCGCTTAGATTATGGTAATCTGCTTGCTGATATGGGACAGGACGAAGCTGCTATTGAGAATTATAAAATATATGCAAAAAATTATCCGGATGATGCAAGGGTTTATCAAAATCTTGGTGTTGTCTATAAACGTCTGAATAAACTTGATGATACTATTGCTAATTTTGAAAAAGCAATTGAACTTCAAAAAGATGAAAAAGATATGGATATTGTAGAAGATCTTGCAGAATGCTACCACCTGAAAAAAGATTACCCGAATGCTTTAAAATATTATGATGAAGTGCTTCTTGTGAAAAAAGATGATTATGATCTAAGATATAACAAAGCTCTTGTCCTTCATGCAATGAAAGAGTATAACGACGCAATCGGAATCTATACGAAGCTTTTGACTGAAAAAGACAATCCGGAAATACAGGCAAATTTGACTTCTGCTCTTGTATCTTTAGGCGATGAATATTTACAGGCCCATAATTATTCTCTTGCTACTGAAACTTTTGAACGTGCAATTCAACGCGGAACAAAGGACAGTTATGCATACTACGGCTTGGCAAAAGCTTACAGAGCATGCGGAATTGATGATAAAGCTTCTGAATTTTATGAAAAAGCAATTTCCATGGAACCTGAAAAGATTGAATACAGTAATGAATTTGCGGAATTTATTGCATCAACAAATAAACCTTCTGATATAAAAACACCGGCAGATAGCGGCAAGACGGTTGAGATAAAAGAGATTGCTTTATCCATGGATTCTGCTGAAAAGGCGGTGCAGGAGGATGCTCAAAGAAATAAGGATTTAATTGCAATAGGTGATGAAAATTATAAAAAAGAAAATTATGATGTAGCAATTCATAATTATCAGGATGCTTTGAAAATAAATCCTTCTGATGAGGTTACGCTTCTTAAACTGGGTAATATATATAAACTTAAAGATGACAATAAAAATGCACTTGATTTCTATAAAAAATCAATTGTCGTAAATCCGAATTATACTGACGGTTGGTTTAACTTAGGCCTTGTTTATGCAAATGAAAATAATAACAGTAAGGCTAAAGAATGTTTCCACAGGGTTATAACTTTAAATCCGAATTACAGCTATGCATATTATGCACTCGGAATTGCTTATGAACAGGACGGGAATGAAAAAGATGCATTAAATAATTATAAAATTTTCTTAACACAGACAAAAGACGAAAATATAGCTAAAACGGTTCAGCAAAAAATTAAGAATTTAGAAAAATGAAAAAAATAATTTTTACTTTTCTGGTATTTCTGTTAATATTTACAACTACTGCCTGTGTCAAAGATAGACCTTCAATTCTTTTTAATAAATATCCTATAACTGCTAAAAATATCTATGATTACTCAAGTGTGTTTCCGGTTAATTCCAGAATATACTATGTTATTTTAATGCCGAAAAAGGTAGAATCAAGATATCTATATATCCAGATAGTTAAGAAAGATAATGATTACGGGCAATTTGGCTATAAACTTATCCAGACCAGAGATGTTAGGCTTAAAGATGAAGAAATAAATTATTTTACCGATTATTTTGTTTTGAATGAAAAAGGCTACTATTTTATGAGGGTATACTCAAAGGATAATCCCCATAAAATTTTTGCATCTGCTGAATTCTATGTCGCAAAATAATATATTATATTTCTGTTAAATCATACTTGATTTTAATGTTTCAATATTAATAACAATAAAAAATACAGGTACAATATGACTTTGTTTGCAATTTTGTGATATAATACATCTCTTGTAACAAAATGTAAATATAAATTTTTAACAGGCTGAAACCCTGTTATACTGTCTCATAGGATAGGATAGGATAGGATGCGATGCAATATTGTCAATATTTTTGGGCAAAATCCGTTTATATATATGTGCAATTTATAAGATAAGATATTAAGAAAGGAGATTTGCATGGGACTTATTAATTTTAATGGCGTAAATGGACTGCAAAAGTCACAGGAGGTTAATCAAAAATCTGTTAATGCGGCCGGTTTTCAGGACAAGATTGATGTATTTAAAGGACTGAGGGCTAATGATAAGAAAGAAACGGTTAAGATGAACAGTGACGGAACTTACTCAAAGAAAACCTATATGAACGGAATTTTAGAGAAAGAAACGGTTTGTAAAAATGCTGAAAACGGTAAAGAACAAATTGTTTCCGTGACCAGACATTATTATGAGGTAGATGATTCCGGGAAAGAAATTCATACCTCAAAAGAATTCGTTGATGAGGACGGCGACGGTTACAATGATGTAGTACTTACAAAAAAATATGAAAACGGACGCTTGGTTGAAGAAGAAAAATATTTTGAAGAAGACATTAAAACAGATATAAAAAATAAACCGTGGAACAAAAATAACAGATTAATGACAACGCATGACAGTGGATTTTATCAAATGTAATATTAAAATAATAACCACCATTAGGTGGTTATTATTTTTTATTCTTCTTTATTTTCATCTAACAGGCTGGTCTGCGACACATTATTTTGAGCATCCTGTGCATCCATAGCTGCAACGTCTTTTTTTACCTGATCATCTTCGTCGGGGTTTAAGATTTTGTTTACTGAAACAACAGTATCATTTTCTGTTAAGTTTTGTGCTCTAACACCTGTTGCCGGACGTCCCTGACGGGAGATTGAACCGGCATTAAGTCTTGTTACAACACCGTTTGCAGTTACCATCATAATGTCATCAGATTCTTTTACGATAGTCAATGCAACAAGTTTTGAAGAAGTTGATTTAAATTTAGTTGCGATAAGACCTATTCCGCCTCTGTTCTGGCTTCTGAATTCTGATAATTTAGTACGTTTGCCAAAGCCGTCAGATGTTACAACAAGAAGGTCGGCATCGTAATCTCTAGGAACAATATCGCATCCTACAATTTCATCGCCCGAGCGTAATTTCATAGAAGTTACGCCTCTTGCGCTTCTGCCTAAAGGTCTTAAATCTTCAATCGGGAAACGGATTGCCATACCGCATGATGTACCGATGATGATTTCATCTCTGGCTGTTGCAAGTTTTACCCAATCAAGTTCATCGTTTTCTTCCAGACCTATTGCGATAATTCCGTTTCTTCTGATATTTGAGAAGTTATCAAGTTCAATACGTTTGATATAACCTTTTTTAGTCAGCATAATCAAATTCAAATCATGTGAGAAATTGCTTACAGGAACAACTGCCGTAATTTTTTCATCCTGATCTATTGGAAGAACATTGACAATCGGCAAGCCTTTTGCCTGGCGTCCGCCTTCCGGGAAGTCATAGACATTCAGGCTGTAAACTGTTCCTTTTGATGAGAAGAACAGAACTTTATCATGCATCATTGCAGTGAAGAAGTGCTGGATATCGTCATCTTCCTTTGTTTTCATTCCTGATTTCCCGCGTGTTGCACGGTTTTGTCTTTCAAACGTGTCAAGAGAAATACGTTTCAAATATCCCTGATGTGTAATAAATACTGCCATCGGTGTATTCGGGGTTAAATCTTCAATTGTAACTTCGCCCTGTTCAGGAAGAATTTGTGTTTTTCTGTCGTCGCCGTATTTTTCTTTATCTTCTAAAAGCTCGCCTTTGATAATATCAAGAATTTTTTGACGGCTTGCCAAAATTTCTTCGTATTCGGCGATTTTCTTAACGAGTTCATCATATTCTGCTTTAACTTTATCCTGTTCCAATCCTGTCAATCTTCTTAATTGCATTTCAAGGATTGCGTTTGCCTGATCAACGTCAAGCCCGAATCTGCTCATCAAGCCGTTTCTTGCATCATCTGTAGTTTTTGATTTTTTGATGAGTTCAATAACTTCATCAATTGAACCAAGTGCTATAATCAAACCTGCTAAGATATGAGCTCTGATTTTTGCTTTTTTGAGGAAGAAAATAGTTCTTCTTGTAACGATTTCAACCCTGTGTTCAACAAATTCGGATAAAACTTCGTATAAATTCATCAATCTCGGCTGTTTGCCGCATAAAGCAAGCATATTTACACCGAAAGTTGTTGCTAATTGTGTATATTTGAACAAATTATTTTTGACAACATCAGGTTTAGCGTCGCGTTTAAGTTCGATTACAATACGCATCCCTTCTCTGTCGGATTCATCGCGGATATCTGAAATTCCTGTAATTCTTTGATCTTTAACAAGTTCTGCAATTTTTTCGATTAAAACAGATTTATTTACCTGATAAGGAATTTCGGTTACAACAATTGCCGTACGTCCTTGACGTCCGCCGCCGCCTGCAATTTCTTCAAAGTTTGCAACAGCCTGCATCTTAATAGATCCTCTGCCGGTTTCGTATGCCTGTTTAATATCGTTAAGTCCGATAATTGTTGCCGCAGTCGGGAAATCAGGGCCTTTAACATATTCCATAAGTTCTGATACTGTAATATTCGGATTATCAATTAGAGCTATTGTACCATCAACGATTTCGCAAACATTATGGGGCGGAATATTTGTAGCCATACCTACTGCGATACCCGAACAGCCGTTAAGCAACAGCATCGGCAGTCTTACAGGCAAAACGGAAGGTTCCTGCAAAGAACCGTCAAAGTTTGGTTCAAATTCAACAGTTTCACAGTCAATATCCGCAAGCATTGATTGTGTAATTTTATGCATTCTGGCTTCTGTATAACGCATTGCAGCAGCGCCGTCGCCGTCAACAGAACCAAAGTTGCCATGACCGTCTACTGTTAAATAGCGGGTTGAAAAGTCTTGAGCCATACGAACCAATGCTTCATAAACCGCAGTATCGCCGTGCGGGTGGTATTTACCCAGAACTTCACCAACAATACGGGCACATTTCTTGAAGGGTTTGTCAGGAGTCATACCAAGCTCATTCATCGCATACAAAATCCGTCTGTGAACAGGCTTTAAACCGTCCCTTACATCAGGAAGCGCACGTCCGACAATTACACTCATCGCATAGTCAATATATGAACGCTTCATTTCTTCTCTTATATTTACAGGAACGATTTTGCCGTCCGCAAACATGTTTTGTTGGTTGCTCATGTTTTGTTCTACCCCTCTTTATTAGTATTTTAAATTATTATCTTTTCTTTAAAGGTTTATTTCCCTTGATAATATTGTATCACAAACACATGTAATTGGGTAATTTGTTAATATTTAACTTTACATAAAAATTTTACAAACCAAAATAATTGTTAATAAATACGATATTAGGCTGATAACCTGCAGCCATACCGGTAAAAATTTGGAATTGTCCTTTGTAACAGGTTTGAATAGATCAACAAGAAGTATAGCCGGAATTATTAAAGTCAAAATTACGGTAACAGGCATAACAAATATGAAAAAAAGGAAAAGGGCTCCTGTTCCTGCGGCTCCGGTTGATGCATTTATTGAATTTTTCATAATTCCGTCTGCAAGTCCGAAAAAAATTAAAACAAGTCCTATTAAAAACGCATTTGCATGTCCCAGCCCGATAGTAACAATATATTTATATGTTCTTGAAGTTGTAATTTCTTTTAATAATTTTTTCATGTCCATAATTTACCTTTAATTAAATTTCTCTAATGATAACAAAAAGCCATATTAACCCGTAAATAGCAGTCAAAGCATAAATCCCTGTCCCAAAGATTTCTCCAAAGTTTAACTTATGTTGATTTTTAATTTTATAATCTTTTCCCTCGGTTCTTTTATTAATCAAATTATAGCAGTCTATAATCAAAAGCATAATACTTATTAGACTTATTATTGCTGATGGAATAGTACAAAAGATAATCAGGCTTGCGTAGAATAACCAGAGTGTACCTCCAAGAGTGTCAAATAAATCTGATATTGTAAACGGTATTCCGAATGCTACAAATATAACGATATATAGAGTTATTAATAAAAGTCCGATGCAATTTCCTGTTACAACTCCGAATTTATAAGTTAATGTATTTCGAAAATTATTCATACAACTTACTCCTTTGGTAAATCAATATCCAGCTATTAAAATATCTATTGTAATAATTGTGGTTATTATATTTATGGTAAATAACATCCAACAGATAATGTCTGTAATTTTTGTAAATTTATATTTTTTCTTTTCAGGAGTCCATTTAAGAAAAATTAATAGTATAATACTTATACAAAGGCATATCACGCTGAATTTAAACCATGCCGCACCTATCAAAAAAATGAAAGCTGGTTCATCGTGTAATATCGGCATGACATAACAAATAATAATTAATTGTACTAACCCTGTTAATGCTCCGAATTTGAAAAATAAAGAATTTGAAAAATTTTCTAAACAATTTTTAAGCATGGCAAACTCCTTTATATAAATAGTTTATCATTCAACTATTAAATATTCAAGTATTTAATATAATAAATTTACATTATTTAATATTAGTTAACCATTCAAGTAATATCCTTTCAACCTCAAAAGTTTTGTCTGTCGGGTACTTAGACATTAATTTATCAATTGCACGTTTGTACTCAGGCCATACTTTATCAAGGAGTTTTGAACCATAATCTGTTATTCTGATAAGTTTTACGCGCCGATCATCTTTTTTTGTATTGCGGGTTATAAGTCCTTCTTTTTCGAGTTTATCAAGGAGTTTTGTTATATTGGATGCGGTTACTAAAAGTCTCTTGCTGATTTCGTTTTGCTGAATACCGTCATATCCCCCCGTATGTTTTATAATCATTAGGATGTTGAACTTTGATATGTTCAGTTTTTCTTTTTGCAAAATTTCATCAAGTCTGCTGCTTACTTTTCCCCACAAGAGTCCTATCGTGTATATAAGCTTTGATTTTTCGTCCTGATTTTCAAAATAAATATTAATATTATTATCCATAAAATCTCCTTAAAGTGAATTATATTATAATAATATTGAATATTCAACTATATATTAATCAACTTTATATTTTGATGCTTCTTTGCTCACCATTTCCATGTATTTTTTGTTGTTTTTTTCGGCAAATTCTATTGCCTTCTTCCTTGCTTCTTCTGCTCCGCCGAGTTCTGAGGCATAAAATCTTTTTGCGTATGAAAATCTGTCAAGACCTTTTGTTTTAGCAGGCTGGTAAATGGCTGTATTATATTCATAGTACTCTTTATTTTCAGGGTATGTTAAGAAACCTACTATAGCTGCGTCCGGATATAAAAGAACAGATGCGCCTTTTGTTTTTTCTTGAATTTCATGGGCGTATTGAGCGGATGCATCTGTCGGGTTTGTTAAATCAGGGAAGTTTGTAAGAGTGATTTTTGTATGCCAGTTGCCTGCATTTTCATCTTTTAATAGGTAGTCGTAACTTTTTGTCTTGCTGTCAGGATTCGAAAGGTTATAGGTTTGTTTATCAAACTTAATCTTCTCAATCTGTGCAAAAGCCATGGATTGGCAGAATGCAAAAATATTAAGTAAAACCAGTATTTTTGTAAAAATATTTTTCATAATAATAAATCCTTTCTTTTCTGATTTCTTAAAAAAATTATTGTCTCCTAATTTGTAAAAATCTATTACCCGTTTTGTTAATTAAAATTATTTATTGTACAATTTATTTATAAGGAGAGTTATGTATGCCGTTCGAATTTATTCCGCAGAAGATTAAGGATGTAATACTTGTAAAACCGAAAGTTTTCGGTGATAACCGCGGATTTTTTATGGAAAGTTATAAGAAATCAGAGTTTTTTGCAAACGGTATTGATGTTGAATTTAATCAGGATAATCATTCAAAATCTTCAGCACATGTTTTGCGCGGGCTTCATTATCAGGCAAAACCTTATGGACAGGCAAAGTTAGTCAGATGTTCAAGAGGAAGAATTTTTGATGTTGCAGTTGATATAAGACCGGAGTCTGAAACTTTTGGCCAGTATGTAAAAGTTGAACTTTCAGAAGATAATAAACAAATGCTTTTTATTCCGGAAGGATTTGCACATGGATTTGTGGTTTTATCAGATGAAGCCGAACTTCTTTATAAAGCAAGCGGTGAATATGCTCCGCAGGCTGACAGAGGAGTTCTCTGGTGCGATAAAGATATAAATATTGACTGGGAAATAGATTTTGAACCGGTTTTATCGGAAAAAGACGGCGTTCAGCCGTTATTAAAAGATATAAATAAAGAGGAACTTATATGAGAATACTTGTGACAGGCGGTGCCGGATTTATCGGAAGCTGTTTTGTAAGACATATGTTAAAAAATCATCCGGATTATAAAATTATTAATCTTGATGCATTAACTTATGCCGGAAATATTGAAAATCTTGATGATGTAAAAAATAATCCGAATTATACATTTGTACATGGCAATATCTGTGATAAAAAACTTGTCCCCGAAATTGTTGAACAGGTTGATGCAGTTGTAAATTTTGCAGCGGAATCTCATGTCGATCGTTCGATTACAGGTCCAGAAATCTTTATAGAAACAAATGTTAAGGGAACTTTAAATCTGTTACAGGCCGCACGTGAATTTAAGACAGAAAGATATTTGCAGGTATCAACAGATGAGGTTTACGGAACTTTAGGCAAAACAGGATATTTTACTGAAAATACTCCGCTTGCTCCGAACAGTCCTTATTCTGCTTCAAAAGCTTCTGCAGATATGCTCGTAAGAGCTTACCACGAAACTTACGGGATGCCTGTTTTGACGACAAGATGTTCGAATAATTACGGTCCGTATCAGTATCCTGAAAAACTTATTCCGTTTTTTATTTCGCAGCTTCTTAAAGGTGAAAAAGTCCCTGTTTACGGAGACGGATTAAATGTTCGCGACTGGTTATATGTTTATGACCACTGCTCTGCTATTGATACTGTTTTGCATAAAGGAAAAGCCGGAGAAGTATACAATATCGGCGGGCATAACGAAAAAACAAATATGGAAATTACACATCTTATTCTTGAAGCAATGGGAAAAGATGAAAGTTCTATCAAGTATGTTGAGGACAGGCTCGGGCATGATAGGCGTTATGCAATATGTAATGATAAAATTCAGTCAGAACTTGGCTGGAAACCGTCTTTGACATTTGAAGAAGGTATAAAAATCACAATAGACTGGTATTTAAATAATCAAGACTGGATAGAAAGTATAGAAGCTAAAAAGGAATTGGTATAATGCAAATATTGGTAACAGGTGCAAACGGTATGCTCGGGCAGGATTTATGCCCGATATTGGAAGATAACGGATACGAAGTTATCGAAACTGATGTTGATACACTTGATATTACTAATGCAGAGCAGGTTAAACAGGTATTATCCGACATCAGACCTGATCTTGTTGTGCACTGTGCTGCATATACGAATGTTGACAAAGCTGAAGAAGATTTGAAAACCGCTGAACTTATCAACGTTACCGGAACAGAAAATATAGCTGAGGTTTGCGGTAAATTAGGAATTACTCTGGTGTATATTTCAACTGATTACGTATTTGACGGGACAAAGCGTGAACCTTACATACCTGATGACAGACCGAATCCGATAAATAATTACGGTATTACCAAATATGAAGGAGAAGAAGCTGTAAGAAGCCTTTGTGAAAAATACTATATAGCACGTACAAGCTGGCTTTACGGACATCATGGCAAAAATTTTGTTGAAACTATGCTGAGTTTAGCTGAAAAACCGGAAATTAAGGTTGTAGATGATCAGATAGGATGTCCTACTTGGACATGTGAGCTTGCAAACGGCATTGTAAAACTTCTTTCAAAACCATATGGAACATACCATGTTTGCGGTTCAGGGTCTACAAGCTGGTATGGGTTTGCTAGAGAAATTTTTGTTCAATCAGGTTTGAATGTAAATTTACTCCCTTGTACCACAGAAGAATTCCCGCGTCCTGCAAAGCGCCCGGCTCGCAGTGTAATGGGAAATAACGGTATATGTAGAAACTGGCAGGATGCATTAAGAGATTACTTGAAGTTAAGAGCTTAATTTTTTAAAAATATTGCCTGAAAATTAATTTTGTACTATATTAAGATATGGGTAGTATACACCTTCCTCTGACACACGAATACTAAGGGAATTTGTCAGAAAGGGGGTGATAATATGACAAATGAACAGATAAAAAGTGCCATCAAGGTACTGATAGCACTTTTAAATTTTGTTTTGAATTTGTTATATGTACTAAGTCAAGCTCTAAGGAAGTGGTATTTTCTTAGGGCTTGCCCCTATGTTTATATTATTTCCGATTTCCTGTTATTTGTCAAGTGTCCTGCTTTGTCCTGACGGTTTGCTGTGCGATTTAAACAGATTAATATTAAATATTGCACAATGTCTATTTTACAAGTATAATAAGGAAAAAGGAGGCTGTATGAAAGGTATTGTATTAGCAGGCGGAGCAGGGACAAGATTACACCCGAGTACTATTGCTGTTTCAAAACAGCTTTTGCCGATTTACGATAAGCCGATGATTTATCATCCGATTTCTGTTTTAATGCTTGCAGGGATTAAAGATATTCTTATTATTTCTACGCCTGTTGATTTGCCGAATTTTAAGCGGCTTCTGGGTGATGGAAGCCAGTTCGGGGTTAAATTCTCATACAAAGAACAGCCCTCCCCTGATGGATTGGCTCAGGCTTTTATCTTGGGAGAGGAATTTATAGGTAATGATTGTGTTTCATTAATTCTTGGCGATAATATTTTTTACGGCGGCGGTTTTTCAGGAAAGTTAAAAAAAGTTGTTAAAAATACTAAAAATAACGGCGGTGCAGCTATTTTCGGATATACCGTAAAAGATCCGCAAAGGTTCGGCGTTGTTGAATTTGATGATAGCGGTAAGGTTCTTTCTATTGAGGAAAAACCGCAAAATCCTAAATCTAATTATGCTGTTACCGGATTATATTTTTATGATAACAAAGTTGTAGAGTACGCAAAAGGTTTAAAACCCTCTGCCCGCGGAGAACTTGAAATTACAGATTTAAATAATATTTATCTGCAAAATGGAAATTTAAATGCCGAGCTTCTAGGACGCGGTTTTGCATGGCTTGATACCGGCACTCCTCAGTCACTTTTGCAGGCAAGCCAGTTTGTAAGAACTATTGAGGAAAATCAAGGTATTAAGATTGCCTGTCTTGAAGAAGTTGCCTATAGAATGGGTTTTGTAACAAAAGAAAATTTACAAAAAACTGTTGAGAAGTATAATAACAACGAATATTTTAATTATATAAAGGAAATACTTAACAGGTTGTAAGATTTTTTATTTTCGCCTATAATTACTCTGGAGATTCAGGGTAATGTGTGAGGTGAGCATGAACATTGAGAATATAAAAAAAGTTGATCCTGTTGTAGCAGAACAGATTGAGAAAGAATTAGAGAGGCAGCAGAATACAATCGAGCTTATTGCGAGTGAAAATATTACATCAAAAGCTGTTATGGAAGCCTGCGGAAGTGTTTTAACGAACAAATATGCCGAAGGAAAACCGCATAAACGTTTTTATAACGGATGCGAGCATGTTGATGTTATAGAAGAAATTGCACAAAAAAGAGCATGCGAGCTTTTCCATATGGATCATGCTAATGTTCAGCCTCACAGTGGTGCCCAGGCAAATATGGCTGTATTTATGGCTGTTCTAAAACCGGGTGATAAAGTTTTGGGAATGGATTTGTCAAATGGCGGTCACCTGTCTCACGGTTCGCCCGTAAACTTTTCGGGCTTGTATTTTGATGTAAAAAGCTACGGCGTTGATGAATACGGCAATATTGATTACGAAAATGTCCGTCAGATGGCTCATGAACATAAACCTAAATTAATAATCTGCGGTGCAAGTAATTATTCAAAAATTATTGATTTTAAAAAGTTTAGAGAAATTGCGGATGAAGTTGGAGCTTACCTTTTAGCGGATATAGCTCATATTGCAGGACTTGTAGCAGCAGGTTTGCATCCGTCGCCTGCCGGTTATGCGCAGTTTGTAACTACAACTACTCATAAATCCTTGAGAGGACCGAGAGGCGGAATTACTATGTGTGATGCTGAATTCGCTCAAATTATTGACAAGGCTGTTTTCCCCGGAATGCAGGGCGGACCTCTTGAACATATAATTGCAGGAAAAGCGGTAGCGCTGTTGGAAGCCTCAAAACCGGAATTTAAAGCCTATGCAGAACAGATTTTGAAAAATGCAAAAGCTTTAGCGCAGGGGCTTATTGATGAAGGTATGGATATTGTCGGCGGTATGACCGAAAACCATTTGATGACACTTGATTTAAGAAAAACTGGTAAAACCGGCAAAGATATGGCAAATGTCCTTGAATGTGTTGGTATTACGGCAAATAAAAATACCGTTCCGAATGACCCGCAGAGTCCTTTTGTTACGAGCGGTATAAGATTAGGAGTACCTGCCGTTACTACAAGAGGTTTTAAAGAAGAAGATATGACAGAAGTTGCAAAAATTATTGCATCTGCAATATTTTCGTCAGATAATGAATTGGGATTAAAGAATTTAAGAGAACGCTCTCTTAAACTCTGTAAAAAATACCCGATATACAGTTAAAAGGTTATAATATATGCTTATAAAACTTACACATGCACATATAATAGGGACAATAATAGCTTATCTTATAGGGGTATGTCTTGTTCCTTTAGTAATAAGTTTTTCTAAAAAAGAGGGGCTTGTTGATGTCCCAAATGAGCGTAAAATTCATACCAAACCTATTTCCAGAATAGGCGGTGTTGCTATCTGGGCAAGTACGATGCTGACTTTTTTGTGCCTTGTGTTTATGAGCTATTATCCATATGGAAGCTTACTTTCTGGTATTCTTCTCGGCGGATCTTTGATGTTTCTGCTGGGGCTTGTCGATGATATCTACAATCTTGATGCAAAGTTTAAATTATTTTTGCAGATTGCTATTGCAACACTGGTTTATTTGCTCGGGGTGCAGATTAATAATGTTCCGTTTATCGGGAATATCGGAATCTTTTCTTATCCGATAACATTGTTATGGATTGTCGGAATTTCTAACGCGTTGAATTTTATTGACGGTGTTGACGGGCTTGCAGGTTCTGTAGTGACTGTTAATGCTGTAACGCTGGCGATTATTGCAGTTGCTATGACTCCGCCTAATCCGATAAGCGCTTTAATCGGCTTTATTCTTGCAGGTTCTATGCTTGCATTTTTAACTTATAACTTTAATCCCGCAAAGATATTTATGGGTGACAGCGGTGCGCTGTTTTCAGGATTTTTGCTGGCAACAATATCAATTACCGGTGTAATGAAAGCTGCAACGCTCGCTATTTTACTGCCGTTTCTGGTTCTTGCAGTTCCTATTATGGATATAACTTTTTCTTCTTTGAGAAGAATTGCAAAAGGTAAATCGCCTTTTGTTGCTGATGCGGAACATATTCATCATAAATTGCTACATGCGGGCTTTTCACAGAAAAAAACAGTAATGATTTTAACATCAGTTGCTATTATTGCAGGAGCTCTTGCATCCTTGTTTATGGGAACAACTGCTATAAAACATTATTTTATGTATATCGTAGCAATTGTCATTGTGATGTTGTTACTAAACTTTATTAAGGTCTTGACAAAAAAATAATTATGTGTTATTATCCCATGTGGATTTAATTACTCAGTTTTGAGCCATGTCGTTTTCACGGGATAAGAGTTCAAAATATTTAAGTGTAAATCTGCCATATATGTATTCTTTATAAGTTGAATTTTTATAGATAAATTCAGCAAAAGTGAATACTATTACGTGTATTAGTTAAGTAAAGGTTTATTAGCTATGACAGTAAGTGCAGTAGGACAAAATGACAATTCAAAACTTTATACGGTTGTTAAATCAACAGCCGTTGGTATGGCAGGCGGTTATGCCTTAAAATATCTTTATCCGGTTCAAAAACAGGAAGATAATATCAGCCGTCGTTCAATGCTGAATTATTGCCGTAAAGTTACAAACCGGGCTAAAGCCGATGATTTTAGAGGTAACGGTGTAAAATCTAAGGCTCAGGATGTTTTTATTAAAATGATTGATTCTAATGATAAGGATGCTTTTACCAGCAAAAGTATTGCTGCAAAAGTTAAAGCTCTTGGCGGCGAGAATTCTGCTGCAGGTAAAGAATTTAGAGGTATTATCAGAAATGTAGATGATATGTCTAAAGCTTTGGCAAGACGTTTTGCGGGAGCGTATCATGTTATGTTAAAAGTAAAAAGACCTTCTGTTCCCTTCCTTGTTGCAGGTGCTGGTGTAGGTTTCTTAACAGGTTTTGCTCATAATGTCATGAAAACTGACTTTGATGCATAAATTTTATATTTTTTCACCAAAAAAATATAGGCTGAATTATTTATAATTCAGCTCTTTTTTTTTATAGACTTAAGCTATTTCTCCTACTAAATACCAGGTTTTTGCTCCCGTAATTTTAACTTTCACAAATTCACCTGTCAAATCTTTGTCATAAGGAATATGCACTGTTTTAAAGTTTCTTGTTTTGCCGGTGTTTATTAATTTACCTTTGCGTTCATAATAACTTTCAACAAGAACTTCCATCTCGCGTCCGACATATTTTTGATTTGATTTCAGGCAGTTTTCCTGTACTTTTTTATTTAAGCGTTGAAATCTTTCATCTTTTACATCTTCCGGAATAAACTTGTCAACCCATTTTGCGGCAACAGTTTTTTCACGCGGAGAATAAGCTGCAACGTTACAATAGTCAAGCTCAAATTCATCAATTGCTGTGAGTGTTTCTTCAAACTGTTCTTCTGTTTCTCCGGGGAAGCCTGCGATAAAGTCGCTTGTTATAGTTACATCAGGAACCATTTTACGTACTTTTTCAACTATTTTGGCATAAGTTTCTCTATCATATCTTCTGTTCATTGCTTTTAGGACTTCAGAACTGCCTGATTGCATAGGGATATGGAAGTATTCACAAACCTTGTCAAGTTCAACGGCTGTTTCTATAAGTTCATCTGTAATATCAGTCGGGTATGAGGTTACGAAACGAATTCTGAAGTTGCCTTCAAGAGCATTTAGTTCTCTTAAAAGCTGTGCAAGTCTGTAATTTGCAAGTTCTGGTCTTGATGGTTGTTTGGCTGGAAAATCTTTGCCGTAGCTGTCAACGTTCTGTCCGAGAAGTGTAATCTCTTTAAATCCAGCGTTTAAAGCATCTTTTGCTTCTTTAATAATTACTTCGGGCAGTCTGGAACGTTCACGACCTCTGGTATAAGGAACAATACAGTATGTACAGAAGTTGTTGCATCCTTCAGTTATATTTATCCACGCATTTGTTGATTTTACGCGGTTTATCGGATAACCTTTTTCATTTTGGGAAGGAAGGTTTGTTTCTTCGCATTCGCATACCCTTTCGCCGTTGTTAATTCTTTTTATAACGTCAGGAAGCGCATAAACTTTATGCGTGCCAAGAACGAAGTCAACATAAGGAGCTCTTGAAAAAACTTTGTTTGCTTTTTGCTGGGCTACACAACCTGTGATACCGATTTTGAGTTCAGGTTTTGTTTGTTTCCATTTTCCCCAGACTCCTAACTGGCTGAATGCTTTATCTTCGCTCAGTTGTCTTATTGAACAGGTATTTACCATTAATAAATCAGCATTCTGAGGCTCATGAGTTTCTTCATATCCGAAATGGGAAAGTATACCGAGCATTCTTTCAGTATCTGATTTATTCATCTGGCATCCCATAGTTTCTATATATACATACTTCATTTTTTGTTCCTGCTATTTATATCTGTAACCATGTAAATTATAATACAAAAATAGTTTATATACTTGACTTTTGCCGGATAAAATATTATTGTGGAAATAAATGGTTGAAAGGTGTGTTTATTATGGGGTCTATTAAGAGAAATGTTTTGATGCTTTTGCATGAGCGTACTGAAAAATATGCTGACAAAGTTGCTCTCGGAATAAAAACAAAATACGGCTGGAAAGAGCTTACCTATCGCGGGACCGGTTTATTATCGAGAAAATTGGCTTATTATTTGATAAATGAGCTTGGAGTAAAAAAGGGGGAAAGACTTGCAATAATTTCTGAATCAAAACCGGAATACGGAGCATGTGTTTTCGCATCTGTAATTTCCGGAATGATTACAGTTCCTCTTGATGTAAAGCTTACTAAATACGAACTTAAATCTATATTAACAGACTGCGAACCGTCTGTAATTATGGTTTCAAAAGCAAATATTGAAATGGCAAGGTTTTTAAAGAAAGAGATACCTTCTGTTAAAGAAATTATTTTAATGGATGAACCGTTCGATAATATCGAGGAAAAGAGTATTTATCAGCTTCCTGATAATTACGATTACAAATGGCGTTTCAGAAGTTCTAAATCTACTGCATTTATAATTTATACATCAGGAACAACAGGGGCGCCTAAAGGGGTTGAGATAACATTTGAAAATATGATGGCTCAGCTTGACGATTTAAAAATTGTTCTTGATAATATATTGCCTTATGACCATGTTAATATTTTATCTATTCTGCCAATGAACCATCTCTTTGAAATGACAGTTGGTTTTTCAACTTTTTTAAATTTCGGTTTTTCTATATATTATACTCCGAGTTTGAAACCCAGAGATGTTTTGAGCATAATGCGCGAAAAGCAGATAGAATTTATGATTGTTGTTCCTGCGTTTTTGAAGCTTTTGAAAACAGGGATTGAAACAGAATTAAACAATTCCGGCGAAATGATTAAAATTGCTTTTAATATTATGTTTAAGCTGGCTAAATTTATACCGTCTTACAGGCTGAAAAAGCTGATGTTTAAGAAAATTCACGCAAAATTTGGCGGTCATTTTTCCGGCTGTATCTCAGGTGGTGCCCCGCTGGATGTTTCTGTGGGAGAATTTTTTGAAAGAATAGGGATAAAAATTTATCAAGGGTACGGGCTTTCAGAGGCAAGTCCTGTTGCATCTGTAAACTATGAAAGACGCGGTGATATTGCATCTGTTGGCAGACCACTGAATACGTTTAACGCGAAAATAGATCCTGAAACAGGAGAATTACTGCTTAAAGGACCTGCTGTTATGAAGGGCTACCATAATCAGCCTGAGATGACTGCGGAAGTTATTGATAAAGACGGCTGGCTTCATACGGGAGATATTGCAAAAATAAGCAAAGAAGGACATATTTATATTACCGGCAGAATTAAAAATATGATTGTTCTTTCAGGCGGTAAAAAAGTTTTCCCTGAAGAAGTCGAAGCTGTGCTTGAAAAAAGTTCTTATTTTACGGAAGTTTGTGTGCTTGGAATTTCACGAACTTTCGGTATGAAAGACGGAACAGAAGAAATTACGGCTGTCGTTGTTCCATCACAAGAGCTGTGTGATAAATACGAATGGGATACTGTAGAAAAACTTGTTAAAGATGAAGTTAAGAAATTATCTCTATATTTGACTGCTTACAAAAGACCTGTTAATATAATTGTGAAAAAAGAACCTCTGCCAAGAACTGCAACCAGAAAGCTGAAGCGTAAAGAGGTAAAAGAGCTTGTAAATGTATAGATAAATAATAAATCGGAGACATCATGAAACACAAACAAATATTACTATTGGCTTTATTGATTTGTACCGGAATTACTATTCCTGTTTTATCTGAAGATGCTGTACAATCTGAAGACACTGCTGCTGTTAAGGAGGAAGTTTTTCAGCCTGCTCAGGAAACTTCAGTCCCCGAAACTGCACAGCCGTCTGCATCAGACAATCTGAATTCTGTAATTATCCCTCCGAAATGGACTGATTTTTGTGAAATGGGATATGAAAATGCTGTGTATAAAGATAGTCATGATGTTTTTGACATTTTTAGTTTTGTGAAATCTGAAAGAGTAAAGAAAAATTACTGGGCGGAACGCCGTGTTAGTTTTGAAAGTTATTTGAAAAGCTGCAATGCTCTTTCTGATGATGCAAAAGCCACCTGTTATGAGGAGCTTAAAAAATCTGAGGAACAGAAGAATGATTTATACAAACTTAAAAGAAAACAGCTTTTGTATGAAAACAATGTAGATATTCACAGAAGATAATTTCAAATATTTTTAGTAATCATATCTATTTCCTTGACTGCAAGGTCAAGGATTTCATATATATTGCCTATTTTTGCATTATCGGCCATTTCAGCCTCTGAGTATATTTTAATAACATGCAAATACTAATATAGTTTTGTAATATGTTCTGAGATTATGCTGATTTTTTTAAAATAAAAGTTGTTCATAATAATATTATTATAATGATATTATAATTGATTGTCAAGTCTATTTTGTTATAATAAAATAATAACTTTATTATAATGAGGTATTAATGGTTCGTAGGAAATTACAAACAATAGGAACAAGTTATGGTATAATTATTCCAAAGCTCTATCTTGAGGAGATGGGAATTAATCCTGTTTTGCACGATGTTGACATTGAAGTAAAAGACAAAGTACTTATGGTGAAAAAATTAGATAAAAAAACAGACGGAGAGTAATTCCCGTCTGTTTTTGTGTTCGATTATGACATCAATTATGAGAAATATCTTTTCAAAAGTCCGTCAAAACCTTTACCGTGACGTGCTTCGTCTTTGGCCATTTCATGTACTGTGTCATGAATTGCATCATAGCCTAATTGTTTTGCGCGTGCTGCAATAGCAAGTTTACCTTCGCAAGCACCGTGTTCAGCTTCTGCACGTAATTCAAGGTTTTTCTTAGTAGAATCTGTTACAACTTCGCCTAATAATTCAGCAAATTTTGCTGCATGTTCAGCTTCTTCAAAAGCATATCTTTTGTAAGCTTCTGCAATTTCTGGATATCCTTCTCTTTCAGCAACTCTTGCCATAGCAAGGTACATACCAACTTCAGTACATTCACCTGTAAAATGAGCTCTTAAACCATCCATTACTTCTTTATCTTCAACTTTACCGTCGCCTACTTTGTGTTCGCAAGCGTATACTTTACCTTCAGCAGTATTAATTTCTTTGAATGTTGTTGCTCCGCATAAAGGGCATCTTTCCGGAGTTTTATCTGCTTCTGTAGACCAGCCGCATACTGTACATACAAATTTTGCCATTTTTTACCACCTTTCTTAATATAAAAATTAGCCTCTTTTTCTACATGTTTAATAATACAATATAAAATTTAATTTGTAAAGTAGGAATAATTATTATTTTTTCTGAAAATAATAATTATAAAAAGAAAAGACCTTGTATTATCAAGGTCAAGGTTGGTTATTTTGGTTATGTTATAGTTATATAATTTATTTCAGCTATTTTTATATTTTTTATAATTCTCCTCAAGATTTAGATTTGCCATGAGGCGGCTAAAACTTTACAAAACTTTATGTTATGATATCAGTATGTTTGAAAAGTTAAAAAAATTTTTTTTATCAAGAGTTTTCAAAAGAAAGTATTACAGAACAGGTAAATGCAAAGCATGTGGAAAATGCTGCACACAAATTTATGTTAAACATTACAAACATGTTGTACAGGATGAAAAAGAATTTGAAAAATTACAGTACCTTCATCGTTTTTACACTTATTTAAAAATTATAGGCAAAGACGATATAGGACTAATTTTTGAATGCCAAAATCTTGATACTGTTACCCATAAATGCAAAATTCACAAAACCCGTCCGGGGATTTGCAGGCGCTATCCTCAAGAAGAATTATTTTCTATGGGCGGGGCTTTGTCTGATGACTGCGGGTATAAGATGGAGCCTATTATTCCGTTCAGCGAAGTTCTTGCAAAGTCAGCGAAGAAAAATAAATTTTTTATCCAATGACTGAAAGGTCTGTATTGTTTAATTCTATAATATCAAAATAGTCTTCCAAATTAGGTGTTTTATCAGTTTTTTTATCAAGTGTAATTTCAAGTTTATTGTTCAGAGTGTGAAGAACTATTTTGTCTTCCCCTGTCTTGCTTCCTGCAAGAATTGAGGCATCAATATCCGGCCTATCGCAGACTAAGTCTGCAATTTTATTGACCGTTTCAATAGTTTTTCCGCCATTTGGACTTTCAATATTTTCACCACCGATAATCCATGCTGTTAACTTTCCTTTTGACATTGTTTTCAGTTCATCAATTTTTTGTGCAATTTCATCTATTAATTTTTGTATTCTTCCGTTTACAGGCACAAGTTTTATAATTCCGTCTTTTTCGTTTCTCACAATTACAGCAATATTTTGTGCATCGGCTTTTGAAGTAAATACTTTTCCGTTTGTTAGTTTACAGTTGTTAGATGCGGTAAGATGTCTGTATGCATTTGATGTTGTAATTCTTGCTTTGTCGTAAGCTCTGGGGTTGAGGATAAGGCTTGAATGCCCTTGAAAACTTACATTGTTCATATTTGTTATAACTCCTTTGAGTTTATAAAAAAGTGTAAAAAAATTTTTTGCTACTTTTGGATAATGAAAAATTCAGCATTGTCGTTTAAGCTGATAATGTGGAATATTTTGAAAGGCTGGAAAATATGAAAAGATATATATTTTTATTTATAATGTCTGCTGTGGCTCTGCCGGTTTTTGCTGTTTGCAGTATAACTGGCGGAGCCTGTACGGCAACGTCAAACTGGGAGACAAAACCTTTGGAGCAAAGGCTTGTTCCGGATCATTTACGGGAGATGCAGCGGACGGATGCATTTCAACCGCAGTATATTAAACCTTATTATAATGAATTGATTAATACTGAACCTGAAAATACTGCAGGTCTGCCTCAGGGTAATAATTATAATTCAAACTGTCAATTCGGAGTATGCCTGCCTGAAGTTGAACCTGGCGGGGATGTTTTGGAGTAGACAAAAAGACGGGCCGGTCACCCGTCTTTTTCCTTTATTGGAAATATTAATTTTTTGTTTATTTTTTAAGGAATTATAAAAAACGATGTTATAACATAAATATAATTCATGGAAGGTAATAATTTAGTAAAGGAGATAATTAATTATGGCTAAAACAATTGGTATTGACTTAGGTACAACAAACTCTGTTGTAGCAGTCATGGAAGGCGGTAAGCCGACAGTTATTGCCAATGCTGAAGGTTCCAGAACAACCCCTTCAATTGTAGGTTTTTCTAAAACAGGTGAAAAACTTGTAGGTCAATTGGCTAAACGTCAGGCTATTTTGAACCCTGATAAAACTATTGCTTCTATCAAAAGACATATGGGTGAAGATTACAAAGTAAATATTGACGGTAAAGATTACACTCCGCAGGAAATTTCTGCAATGATTTTGAGAAAACTTGCGGATGATGCTTCAAACTATTTGGGTGAAAAAGTTACATCTGCGGTAATCACAGTTCCTGCTTACTTTAACGATGCTCAAAGACAGGCAACTAAGGATGCCGGCAGAATTGCAGGTTTGGATGTTTTGCGTATCGTAAACGAACCTACAGCTGCTGCGTTAGCTTACGGTCTTGAAAAAGAAAAATCAGAAAAAGTTCTTGTATTCGACTTAGGCGGCGGTACTTTCGATGTTTCTATTCTTGAAATCGGCGACGGTGTTCATGAAGTTCTTTCTACATCAGGCGACACTCACTTAGGCGGTGACGATTTTGACCAGAAAGTTATGGATTGGATTTGTGACGAATTCAAAAAACAGGAAGGTATTGATCTTCGTGGTGACAAACAGGCTATGCAGCGTGTTAAAGAAGCTGCTGAAAAAGCAAAATGCGAATTGTCATCAGTTATGGAAACAAATATTAACTTACCGTTTATTACAGCTGATGCAAACGGTCCAAAACACTTAGACTTGAACTTAACAAGAGCTAAGTTTGAAGATTTGAGCCGCGACCTCTTGAACAGATGTAAAACTCCTGTTGAAAATGCCTTGAAAGATGCAGGGATTACAAAAAATGATATCAATGAAGTTGTTCTTGTTGGTGGTTCTACACGTATTCCGGCTGTTCAACAGTTGGTTAAAGAATACACAGGAAAAGAACCTAACCAGTCTGTAAACCCTGATGAAGTCGTTGCAGTCGGTGCTGCTGTTCAGGCAGGTGTTCTTGCAGGTGAAGTTAAGGATATCGTACTTCTTGATGTAACCCCGTTGACTTTAGGTATTGAAACATTAGGCGGTGTTATGACTCCTCTTGTTCCAAGAAACACAACAATTCCTGTTTCTAAATCACAGGTATTCTCAACTGCAGAAAACAATCAGACAGCTGTAGATATTCACGTACTTCAAGGTGAAAGACCAATGGCTAAAGATAACAAATCTTTAGGTATGTTCAGACTTGACGGTATTCCGCCGGCAATGAGAGGTCTGCCGCAAATTGAAGTTACATTTGATATCGATGCTAACGGTATTGTAAATGTTTCAGCTAAAGATAAAGCTACAAATAAAGAACAAAAAATTACTATCACAAATTCTTCTAACCTTTCAGAAGCTGATATTGACAAAATGGTTAAAGAAGCTGAAGCTAACGCTGCTGAAGATAAGAAGAAAAAAGAAGAAGCTGAAATTAAAAACAATGCTGCAAGCTTAATCGGTTCAGCTGACAGAATTGTAAAAGACTTTGAAGGTAAAATCGATGCTGCAGACAAATCTAAACTTGATGAACAAAAAGCTGCATTACAGAAAGCATTGGATGAAAATAAACCTACAGATGAATTGAAAAAATTATCTGATGAATTGCAGCAGACAATGTTCAGTATTTCTCAAAAAGCTTATGAAGCTGTTCAAAAAGAAGAACAGTCTACAGCTTCCAGTGAAAACGCATCATCAACAACTGAAGATAAAAAAGATGATGATGTAATCGATGCTGAATATACTAAAGAATAATGACAAAGTCATAATTTTTTAAAAACGACCTCTTATTAAAGAGGTCGTTTTTGTTATTAATAAATATTTTAAATAATTTTTAGTTTATATTACTTTTCTTTATATTCAATTTTAAATCCCATTATATCCAATAATTCAAAATTACCTTTTTATACAGAAAAGTTTATTTCTGATTTAAAAGATTTAATTTGAATTCTAAATAGCAAAAAGACGAGCTTTTAAAAGCTCGTCTTTTTGCTATATTTTTTTGTTTTACTTGTGAACTATATATTAGCTAATTGTAAATAGTAATCGTTAGCTCTTTCAAATTTGTGAGCAGCATTAAACAATCTGCTTTCCTGCAATTGCGGAGCTAAAATCTGAAGACCTATCGGCATTCCGTCTTTATCAAATCCTGCAGGAACGCTCAATCCGGGAATACCTGCGAGGTTAGCAGAAATTGTTGCTATATCGGTTAAATACATCGCTAAAGGATCAGAAGCTTTTGCTCCGAGTTCAAATGCAGTATTAGGGCAGGTTGGCGAAATTAAAATGTCAACTTTTTTGAAAGCTTCTTCAAAGTCACGTGCAACAAGTGCTCTCATCTGCTGTGCTTTTTTGTAATAAGCGTCATAATAACCTGATGATAATGCGTAAGTTCCAAGCATTATACGGCGTTTAACTTCAGGTCCGAACCCTTCTGCTCTTGTTTTTGTATACATTTCTAATAAGTTTTTAGCATCAGGAGTTCTGTAACCGTATTTTACGCCGTCAAATCTTGCAAGGTTTGATGAACATTCGGCTGTTGCCAGAATATAATAAATACCGATTGAATGTTTTAAATTTGGCAGAGAAATTTCAACAATTTCAGCACCTAATTTTTTATAATCTTCAATGGCTTTTTCAATAGCTTTTTGAACATCTTCGGATAAGGCGTCAGTCATAAGTTCTTTTATAACTCCGACTTTCATCCCCTTAATATCATCATTAAGGTGTGATGCATAATGTTCAACAGGAAGATTTAAAGATGTAGAATCTTTCGGGTCATGTCCTGAGATAACTTCAAGAAGGTTTGCCGCATCTTCGACAGTTCTTGCAAAAGGTCCTATCTGGTCTAAAGACGATGCAAAGGCAATTAAACCATATCTTGAAACACGTCCGTAAGTCGGTTTCATACCTACAATACCGCAGAAAGATGCCGGTAATCTGATAGAACCGCCGGTATCAGAACCTAGGGCGAGAGTTGCTTCACAGGCTGCAACTGAAGCTGCGGAGCCGCCTGATGAACCGCCCGGAACTTTTTTCAAATCCCACGGGTTGTGAACTTTTTTGAACGCAGAGTTTTCGTTAGAAGAACCCATTGCAAACTCGTCAAGGTTAGCCTTGCCGACAATCGGAACGAGGTTATTTAATAACTTTTCGCTTATTGTTGCGTTAAAAGGAGATACGAAGTTTTCCAGAATTTTAGATGATGCTGTTGTTTTAGAACCCTTCAAATTCATATTATCTTTAAGTGCAAGCGGAATACCTGCCAGAAGCGGTAATTCTTCTCCTTTAGCTATTTTTTCATCAACTTTTTTAGCTGTATCAAGTGCAATTTCTTTTGTTAAAGAATTAAATGCGCCTAATTTTTCATCAAGTTCATCAATTCTTTTAAATGCCGCATTTGTTAATTCTACGGCTGAAACTTCTTTATTTTTTAAAGCTTTACTCTGTTCGGCTGCTGATTTTTTTAAAAGCTCGTTCATAATATCTCCTTAAAGCTATTCATTTTTTTATTATATGGAAAATTTTATGACAAAAATAACAGTTTAGCAAGTTATAGCTTCTGCATTTTTTTATTAATCTCTGAGTGGATGCGGTTTGCGCGGTAAAGATAGTTTGTGAGTTTTTCGTAATTGGCTTTTGTTTCTCCGTACGGAACTTTCATTGCGATAAGCTCATCTACATTTTCGTTTATACTTGTGAGAGTGTCCAGAGAGTCGCTCAAATCCAATATTGACTTAACTTTTTTAGACATGCGGGCGATAATTTGCCTTGAAACAAAACGTGCAAGCCGCCTGATCGGTGATAATTTCGGTTTTGGCTTTTTGGCAATTATGGCATCTGTTATTTTTTCTGCCATATTCCTCTTTGAATACTGCTCTTTCAAATCCGCAAGTTCATTTTCAATTTGTTTTGCCTGAATTTTTAAATCCATTACATCAAGGAGTTTTCCTAAAAGTTCCGCCCCTTTAATTTTATTATTCAGGTTTTCAAGAGCTTCTTCTTTTTCTGCAATAAGGCATTCCAGCTTTAAAGTTTTGTCATCCAAATCTTTAAAAGAATTATCATTTAAAATATTCAGGTCATAATCATTTATTCTTTTGAAATTATTGTTCATTTCAGTTTCCTTAAAAACCGTAAATCAGGATTTTTGTCATTCTATGGTGTAAACTTTTTTGTAATAAAGCATTGTTCCTATAATTGTTAAAACAATATTAGGCATCCAGGCAGCTAAAAACGGCTGTAATGTTCCGGCTTCTCCGAATGATATTGAAAGTGCTCTTATCAGATAATATGCAAAAATGATTAAAATACTGAATAAAAAGCCTCTGTTATACCTTACTCTTGGCGGCGTTATTGCAAGAGGAACACCTATTAAAACAAGTGCAATTGTTGTCAGCGGGAGTGCAAGTTTGTCATAGAGTTCTACACGTATTGAATTTCGTTGTTTATCATCAATATGGTTATGCCTTATGTAATTAATAAGCTGTGTGAAGTTCATTTCTTTAGCAACGTTTTTATTAAGCTCTTTAGACATATCAAGTCCGAATTTTACAACAGAACTGTCAAACAATGTGGTATTCAAAATTTTTCCGTTATCATCAACCGTATAAACAGCGCCTTTTTCAAATTCCCAGCCTTCAGGAGATGTTTTCCCTTCATTGGCCTGTAAAACCTGAATAGTCCCCTGTTTTGCCGTATCAAGAACGGTTATGTTATGTAAAATTTTATTTTCGCAATAGCCGACATAAAACAGTCTTTTAATACTTCCGCCGTCGTTAAGCTCTTTAAAAACGAAGTTTTGCTTGCCTTCTGGAATATTTTTCTGTCCCAGCGACCACAGGGCCAAATCTTTAGATTGTTTTGTCATGACAGGAACAATTGTTTCATTTATCACAAAACTGCAAATTGACATGACCAGAGCAAAAATAAATATAGGTTTGGCAATTCTGTTTAATCCGATACCGCAGGCTCTCATTACGGTAATTTCTGATTTCAGGCTTAATCCGTTAAGCGTCATAACAGTTGCCAGCAATACTCCCATCGGTATTGTCATTACTATTACCTGCGGAAGGTTTAGAATAATCATCATTAAAGCGACTTTAAACGGGATCCCGAATAATGAGATTTGTTTGATAAGAGTGATGAAAGTGTCAGAAGCAAAGATTATTGATGTAAATACGCATACACCCATAATAAACATCTCAATGATCTGTTTCAGAATATATTTGTCAAGGAGTGTTATTTTCCCTGAAAATTCTTTTTCCTTTACTTCAGTTTCCATATAAATAATGATAATTGAAACAAATTTATTAATCAAATATTGTAAAAGTTTGAAAATAATGTTAAAATAATAATGTAAAATTATATAGTGAAGGAGCATATTATGAAAAGAATGTTAATTAATGTAACTCGGGGGGGGGGGCGTTTTTTAGCTCCTCTTAAAGCCTTTACGTTAGCTGAAGTTTTGGTTACACTTGGTATTATCGGAGTAGTTTCCGCAATGACCGTTCCGACTTTGATGCAAAATCATCAAAAGAAAACTTATTTAACCCAGCTGCATAAGTTTTATAACGAGCTTCAACAGGCGGCACAGCAGTATATGACAGATCGTAATGCAGTAAATCTTCGTGAAGCAGGTTTGACTTCAAATGAGGCTATAGCTGATTTTGTGAAAAGTTATTTTAAAGTCGTTATGGACTGCGGTAATACGCAGGATCCATGCATGGCCTCAGATTATAAAAAAATAACAGGTAAGGTGTTAGGAGATGCTTCAGGACAGCCTTTGAACTATACTATTGCAAGCGGTGTTTCATTCGGATGCGGACCGTCAAGCACAGGAACTGCTGATAATAACCGTATAGCTATTTTTGATGTAGATATAAACGGGCAGCAGGGACCTAATATCGCAGGACGTGATGTTTTTATTTTAGGTTTATTTAATAACGGTACAGTTGATGATTATGGATTAACAACAGCTCCAGGGGATAAAGATACAAGAGAGACTTTATTTAATACGAACTGTAATTCTGATACTACAACCTGGTATGGGTGTTTTGGAAAAATCTTGAATGATAACTGGGAAATGAATTATTAAAAAAGCCCGATTATCGGGCTTTTTTAGAATTTCAAAAGGATTTTTAAGGTCTCTTTTTCTTTATTCTTCTCAAAAGCTTCAATAGCATTATCAACTTTATATGTCGCAGAGATGAGCGGTGAAAAATCAACTTTACCTGATTTTAAAAGTCTTAGAGCCGGCGGGAATTGTCCGCATCTTGAACCTAGTACTGTAATTTCATCAATTACAATCGGTGCAAGATTAAATTCTTTTGTTGCTGCAACCGTACTTTTTAAAACAAGTATTCCGCGGGGTTTGGTTAGTGCAAGCGATGTTTCAAATCCTGATACGGATCCTGTTGCCTCTACAACAACGTCATAGATTTTTTCAATTTTCAAGTCGTTAAGAAGTTTTGTTTTAACTCCTTGAGCATTTGCAATATCAAGTTTATTTTGATGTTTGCCTACTAAAGTTACGTCAAAATTTTGAGCATTTAAGGTTAAAGCAGTAATCAGGCCTAATTTCCCGTCACCCAGAACAATAACTTTTTCAAAAGGTTTAATATGGAGCTGTTCTGTTATTTCACATGCTGCAGCAAGCGGTTCCACAAACACAGCCTGTTCATCGGTTACGTTATCAGGAACTTCAAAAAGTGTTTCCAGAGGCATTGTAAAATACTCTGCAAAAACCCCGTCTTTTCTCCAGATACCTAAAGTGTGGCGGTCGGGGCAGTGGCGATATAATTTTTCTGCGCAATACCGGCAATCGGGCTTTTTGCATCCGTAACTTATTTCTGCAACAACACGTTTGCCCAGAAGTGATTGATCTTCGTCATTGATTTCTTCAACAATTCCTACAGCCTCGTGTCCCAAAATTCCTTTATAGCCCATATAGCCTTTAGTAATTTCGTAATCCGTATTACAAATCCCAGCTAAAGTTACACGCACTAATGCTTCACCTTTTTGCGGGACAGGCTTTTTATAATCGTTTACTAATTTTAATTCTTCATCAAATACTACAGCTTTCATTTTCTCTCCTTGTAGAAAAATTTGATTATTGAGTCTCTAAGCTCCTTCTGCAACTACTGTTGCAATGAGTTCGCCATAGCTGTTCATTGAACCGTCAGTTTCTTCTACTACGTATGAATACCCTTCTTTGCCTGCAACCGCTTTTTCTGCTTTTTGCAGTGCTTCATCATAATCTTTTGTTTCTGCAACTAATGTTTTTGAAAATTCAGAATGATTTTTTAATGTATATACGTGATACATCGTTTTAACCCTCCTTTTATTTGTTTAATTTTTCAACTTTATCTTTTAATTCTATAACTTCGTATTTTAATCTGTTTAATTCGCATTTAACAGGATCGGGAATTCTGTTATGCATAAGAACTCCGTTTTTATCTTTAATTTTTCTATGCACAACTCGTCCTGGTACACCAACGACTGTTGAATATTCAGGAACGTCATCTACAACTACTGAGCCCGCGCCTACTCTGACGTAATCTCCCAGAGTTATATTTCCGAGGACTTTCGCTCCGGCTCCAACTATTACTCCATGGCCAAGTGTCGGGTGGCGTTTCCCGTGCTCTTTACCTGTTCCGCCTAAGGTTACCTGCTGATAAATAAGTACATCATCGCCAATTATGGTGGTTGCGCCGATTACAACCCCTTCGCCATGGTCTATAAAAAATCTTCTTCCGATTTTTGCTGCAGGGTGAATTTCTATCCCTGTAATAATCCTTGTTATATAAGATATTATGCGCGGAATTAAAGGGATATGCCATTTGTAGAGTCTGTGCGCGAAGCGGTAGGCAATTAATGCATGAAGTCCGGGATAACATAAAATTACCTCAAGCAAATTTTCTGCTGCCGGATCTTTGTCGTAGATTACCTGAATATCTTCTTTTACCTTTGTTATTCCGCGTTTGAGTATTTTAAACATTTAAGTGTCCTTATATTTCACCCTTCACTTAAATCAATTTTGCAAATTTGCGTTTTCCTGCTTGTAATACTACGCTGTCTGTAAAGTTAAATGTATAGGCCGTATCGGTAATTTTTTCACCGTCGACTTTTACACCGCCGCCTTGAATTAAGCGTTTTGCTTCTCCTTTGCTTGCAGTAAATTTTAATTCAACAAGTACATCAAGAATATTTTTGCCGTTCATTCCTGAAATTTCTTCAATATCATCGGGAATTCCTTTATTTGATACTACATTAATAAAAGCATCCTGGCCGCGTTTAGCGCCTTCTTCTCCATGATATTCCGCGGTAATTGTGTATGCAAGTTTCATTTTTATATCGCGGGGGTTAACAGAGCCTTCTTCAATCTGTTTATCAATTGCTTCAAGTTCTTCTTTTGTAGCATCTGTGAGCAGACTGTAATATCTTGAAATCATGTTATCAGGAATGCTCATTAACTTTCCGAACATATCAACTTCGCTGTCTGTTAAAGAAATACAGTGTTCAGGATATGTTTTTGACATTTTCACAACGCCGTCAGTACCTTCTAATAACGGTAAAAGCATTACTAATTGAGGATATTTTTTACCGTATGCGGCTTGAATATCTCTTCCTAACAGTGTGTTAAATCTCTGATCTGTTCCTCCGAGTTCTATATCAGAATCAATTTCCACAGAATCGTAAGCCTGCATCAGAGGATAGAAAAATTCGTGAATTGCAATCGGTTTACCTTCTGCATAACGTTTTGCAAAATCGTCACGTGTCATCATTTGTGCAACAGTCACCTGTGATGCAAGTTTAAGCAAATCCGTAAAAGTCATTGTGTGAAGCCAGTCAGCATTATTTACAACTTCTGCTTTTGAAACATCAAGAACTTTTGACATTTGTTCAAAATAAGTTTTTGCATTTGCTTCAACCTGTTCTTTAGTCAGAGCCGGACGAGTTTCTGATTTCCCGGAAGGATCGCCTACCATTGCTGTTGCACCGCCTACAATTAAAACAATTTTGTGTCCGAGGCTTTGAAATTCTCTTAACTTTCTCATAACTACAGTGTGCCCAAGGTGTAGGTCAGGTCTTGTCGGATCCATTCCGAGTTTTACTCTCAGCGGGGTATTTGTGTCATGAGAATGTTGTAATTTAACCGCAAGTTCTTCAATACCACCAGGCAAAACTTCCGCATTACGTGTTAAATGTTTTGCCTGTTCTATAAATTCCTCTCTTATTTCCATTAATTTTTCTCCAATTATTAAAATTTCGTAAAATAATTATATCACACGCAAAAAATTTTTTTACAGATTTTATATGCATTATGGATAAGGTTACATTTACCGGATTTAAAAATTTAAGTTATGATAAATGTCTGTACGGAGGTAATTCTGTAAACAGTGTTATTCAGCGTTTTATGAACGTAGAACTTACTGATGATGCTTGCGGCAGAGATTTGAAGAAGCTTAAAGATTTAATTTTTAAATACAAGAAGGAACGTAATATAAATCTGACTAACCCTTTAAATCCAAATTTTCTTAATATTTTTTACTTTAAGACTAAAGAGTATGGGAAAAGAGCATTTTCAATGAACGGGATCGTTTTGCCTGTTAATCGCGTAACACTCCCCATTTATGATTTTATTGCAAATATAACTAAAAGAATTAGTGAAACACCGGATGAACTTATCAGAGTTGATGATGTTTATATTAAATCTGATAAAGCTCCTTTTGCTCTATTGATAAAAGAAAATATTGCCGGTCATACTGAAAATATTTTAAATGCAACTCTGGAAGATTACCATAATGTTGCAAGAGCTAAAAAAGGTGCTAAAAATATTAATAATGGTATTGCTAATGTTATGATGAAGTATTTTGAAATACAGTATGAGAAGGTAGCAAGATGAACGATTATAATGTGTCTTTTAACGGAATAAAAAATATGAGCTATTGTCTTGACAGCTGTCTTGATTTAAATGATGTACTTATAAAAGAAAGATGGCTGAATATTGAACTTTCCGGACGGGATTTGCATAAATTTAGAAGTGCGTTTAAAAGAAGTAATCTCGATAAAAAATACTATACAAACCCTATTCAAGATAACTTTTTAAATGTAAATACATATTCTATTCCTAATGAAGATGCAATTGCTATAAATAATAATCTCCTTGAAGTTACCGATAAAACACTCCCTATGTTTACGGAGCTTGCAAGATTAACAAGAAAGATATTAAAAAAAGACAGCGCTAAATTTACATTTGATAAAAATTATTTGAATTCTAAAAAATTTAATACTGCACTTTTAATGGATAAAGAATTAGATAATTTGACTTCTGCATATCTTCACAGACCTGATAAAATCAAAAAGGGAGCAAAAAATATAAATTCTGTTATCCAGAGGATTATGGAAAGATATTTTTTTCAGGAATAAAAAAGACCGAAAATGAATCCGGTCTTTTTTATGTTAAAGGTTAGACTCCCGTAAGGCTGTTTAATTCATTACGTAGTTCAGCTATTTGAGAATTATAAAATTCAAGCCATGTTGTCTCTCCGTCTTTTAATGATGGTTCTGCAAGTGCACGGATCCGCTTTTTGTCCAGTTCATCAAGTTCAATATGGATTTCATTTGCCCGAATTGCATTCTGAATTTTTAATTGTTTAACTTGTACTTCCTGTGAACTTAATTTCCGCCAGATATTATTTTCGCAAGAGTATTCTGTTTCATCTACGGCGATAACGTTGTTTTCAAAAAGGATTATTATTTTCCCGCAATTTTGTGCCTGTAAAAGTTCCATCCAGTATTCATCTGTAAGTTCAATTGCACCGTCAAAATTTTCTTCATAAAATCCGTAGTCTTTATTATTTTTTGTCCCGAAATACTTCATCTGTCCTCCTTTTTAATATCCTATTGCTATCCAGTTTAGAAAACTGAATACACCGCTGGAACCGATTGAAAAACTTGTGAGTGTCTGGCTTACAAAACCGGTATCACTTCTTGCATACGTAGCTCCATAACCCTGTTTACTGAATATAGGGCACGCAACTTTTGTATAAGCTACCGGATAATAAACACCCGAGGCGCTTCCATACCCCCATTGTAATATAAGACCGTTACTTAATTTTAAATATCCCGGGTTTGCCTTATTTAGTATACCGTAGTGAGAATACCAGCTGGTCCACGTTGAGCCGGAAAAGTCTCGTGTATAAATTTCAGGATTTGAATCCTGACAGAACCAGATTTGTTTAATTACGGAATCTTCGTCTCCTGTTACAATAAGCATACCTGAGCTGCCTTTAGGGATATTGTCCGGTTTATAAGTGGCAGAAAAGATGTATGTTCCCTTTGTTTTGTAATTATTCAAATCTGTATTTGATTCTGTTACTGTGTGCTCGTTAATTAATTCTGTTTTATCGGCTTTTGTGTCTAATATGTCGTTTAGTTCCTCTATATCGCCTGCTGATGTAAGCCTGTTGGATTCAATAGTCTCAGCAAGAGCAATAAAGTTTGCGTTAACTTCATCGGCTTTAGCTTTTGTACCCGGGACAAACGAATAGGGAATCATTGAATTAGTCATAAATTTTCCTTTCTGACTAATTTAATGAAGTATGTTATTGATTTAAAAAGGCGTTTGAATAATTAATTATACCACGTGTTTGCAAAATACGTCAATGTTGTGCTAAAATCTCTTTATGGCAGTCGGCGTTGATATTGAAGATATAGAAAGATTTAAAGAGAAATCCGATGAATTTTTGCAAAGGGTTTTCACTCCATTGGAGCTTGAATATTGTTTGAAGTTTTCAAAACCCGAAGGTCATTTAGCAGCCAGATTTTGTGCAAAAGAAGCTGTTGTAAAGGCCTTAACCGCTCTGGATATTGAACATGTTTCTTACAATGAAATAGAAGTATTTCATAACAAAAAACAATGTCCTCAAATCCGCATTTTAAAACCGATTGAAAAGAACATTGTTTTTCAGTTAAGTCTTTCACACGACAGAACAAAGGCTGTTGCATTTGTTACGGCTGAAGAGCAATAGCTTTACTTTTTTTGTATGAGCCGAAAAATCTTATGTAAGTTGTTTTTTCTTTAATCTGCTGAATTGTATTCATAATTTTTGGATTTTGAATATGCCCGTCAAAGTTTACTATAAATATGTACTCACCGAATTTATGTTTAGAAGGTCTTGATGCAATATAGGAAAGATTTATATGGTTATCCATAAATACTTCCAGAACATTCAAAAGTGCTCCCGGTTTGTTTTCTGTTGAAAATGCCATTGACGTTCTGTCATTACCTGTTTCTTCCGTTTCAAAATCTCCGATTAAAATAAATCTTGTCTGATTTGTCTTATCATCGTTGATATTCTCTCTCAGGATATTTAAATTATAAGTTTCTGCTGTTTTTTTGCTTCCGATTGCACCGTATGTAAGATTATAATTTTGAAGGCTTCTTGCAGCTTCAGCAGTGCTTGGAGCTTCTATAATATTTACGTTAAACGGTAATTCGTTGTGGATAAAATCCTGACACTGTGCAAGCGCCTGCGGATGTGAAATTACACCGGTAATTGACGAAAACTCTGTTGTTCTTGCAAGCAGACAATGTCTTATAGGCAGATAGCATTCTGATAATATTTTAATATTCGGATTTTTTGTAACCATAAGGTTATCCATTGATTCTCTGACTGCACCTTCAATTGAGTTTTCAACAGCAAGAACACCTAAAGAATCCGGTGTGTCATCTACGTATTCAACGACCTGTCTGATTGTCTGCAATGGAGTTGGATATGCGCTGATGTTAAATCGTTTGCAAAATTCATCTTTTGCCATTTCGGTAAATGATGCCTGGGGGCCTAGATATGCTATTGTTTTTACAGTTTCCAGATTTAACATTTGCGATTCCTCCTTATTTCTAATATGATTATAACAGAAGAAAACAATGAGGCAAGAAAATGACTGATATAAAATTTGGAACTGACGGCTGGAGGGCTGTTGTTGGAAAAGATTTTAACGAAGAAAATGTAAGAACGGTTACAAAAGCAATCGGGAAATATGTATTTGATAATTTCGGTTTGGATAAAAAAATTATTGTCGGGTATGACCCGCGTAATATGGCATTTGAATTTGCATCGCAGACTGCTGAACAGTTTTGCGGATATGGATTTAATGTTTTGTTATCCGATAAAATTATACCAACGCCGGTTCTTGCATATAGTGCAAAGCATTTAAATGCGTGCGCTGTAATGTTTACGGCCTCTCACAATCCGCCGGAATATCTCGGGATAAAATTTATTCCTGATTATGCCGGTCCGGCAACTTCTGATATTACAGATGAACTTATGTATAACCTTAATATGCCTTTTAAGTTGCAAGGAAATGGCAATGTTGAAAAATATAATTTTTCACCTGATTATTTTGCGCATATAGAAAAACTTATTGATTTCAAAAAGATAAAAGAGTTAGATAAAAACATTATTTTTGACGGTCTTTATGCCGCAAGTATCGGTTATTTTGATAAACTCCTTGACATTCACGGCATAAAATATGACAGCTTGCATATATTTCATGATGTGAACTTTGGTGGCGGGATGCCGGAACCTAAACCGAAATACTTAAAAGAATTAATTGAAAAAGTAAAGGAAACTCCAAATTCTGTAGGTTTTGCAAATGACGGAGATTCGGACAGATTTGGAGTTATTAACGAAAACGGTGAATATGTTTCTCCGAACGAAATTATCTCAATTCTTTTAATTCATCTGACTAAAAATAAAGGTCTTAAAGGACCGCTTGTAAAAACTGTCGGAGCGAGTCTGCTTTTGAATAAAATCGCAGAAAAACTCGGTGTTGAAGTTATTGAAACTGCTGTAGGATTTAAGCATGTCGGAGAGGCTATGAGAAAATATAATCCGGTTATAGGCGGTGAAGAATCCGGCGGTTTGAGTATTCAGGGGCATATTCCCGAAAAAGACGGGATTTTGGCAAATCTTCTTATACTTGAGGCTATGGCTTATGAAAATAAATCTCTTATAGAACTTCAAAAAGATTTGTACGATTTTGCCGGCTGCAAATTCTATAATGACAGAATTGATAAAAGATTAGACAATATTGATGAAATTAAGCCGGTTTTGCAGGAATACAAAAATAAAAAACAGATAGGCAGCTTTAAAGTTAAAAATATTGATACAAAAGACGGGGTAAAGTTATATTTTGATGATAATTCAAGCTGGATGCTTGTCCGTCCGAGCGGAACAGAACCGCTTTTGAGAATTTATTTTGAAAGCGACAGTACTGAAAAACTTGACTCTCTTAGAAAAACAGTCTGAAAAATGTTGCCAGCGGATAGCGTGGATTCAGGTACGTCCCGCGGTTTAAAGTGTCTGCAACGTCTGAAAAGATTCTAAATTTTCTCTCATCATCAAGTGCATCTTTGCAAAATTCATGAAGATCAATATCTTTATATTTATTTTCAGTAACCTGCGTTTTACTTTTCTGGATTTTTATTTGTTCTCTTATTATTTCAAATTCTTTGTTATCAAGGAAAATTCCGCCGCAATTATTGCAGGTATCAATTTGAACTCCGAATGTTTTTGTTTTTGTCATCGGTGTTTTACATGATGGACAAATTCTTATTTGTGCTTCGTCAACCGGCATGAAATTTTTGTTCTCAAGAAGTCGTTTTATTTCCCAAACTTCGTTTGTTGATGAACTGCATTCGTGAAATTCTCTGCAGTCAAAGAATATTCCTCCACAGTTATTTTCACATATATCAATATTTATTCCTTTATCGGCAATAAATATTTTTGTCATTTTTTCTCCACAAGCTGGGCAGGTTAATGTGTCTAAAGAGTCCGTCATTTTTATCTTCCTAAAAATAATTTATCCAGTAGTTTTAAAAATCTTGAGCGTTTTGCTCTGTTCAACTGATTTTGTAGTTCAAGCGCGTCAATTTTGGCTCCGATCTCGTTATATGTTGAAGAGAGTAAATCCTGCCTTCTATCTTCTTCCGTAGCATATTGAGCGCGCATTTTTGTGAGTTCTCCGTGGTCAAAGAATTTTGCTCCGCAATTGTAACATTCGTCAATAGTAATTTCTTTTCTTATACTTACATTATTTTTTACCATATTGTTCCCGCAAACAGGACAAATTCGAGTCCGGCTTTCGTCTGCTTTTTCAAAAGTTTTCCCCTCTATAGCTTGTTTTATTTCGTCAATATTTTCAGTATGTTCGTCAAAGTGTTTCATTTCCCGGCCATCAAAAAAAATGCCTCCGCATCCGTCAAGACATATATCCAGACTGCTTCCGCTTTCTGTCATATAAACTTTATGCATTTCTTTCCCGCAGGCGGGGCAGTTAATGATTTCTATTGTATCATTCATTATTTTTATTCTCCTTTCACAAGTATACAAAATTTTTTATATTAAAAAACCTCCTTTTAAAGGAGGTTTTTTAGCGTTATTTTGTTTCTGCATTTTCTGAAAGGTTTTTCAAAATAGTATAAGAAGCGTCCCAGCCGTTAAGTCCACCGGTTGCTTTATATTTTGCTATTTGTTTTGCTCTTTCTTTTTTTAATTTTGCCTGTTCTTTTTCCCATTTTGCAAGTTTTTTGCTGCTTGAATTTCTTTCGTCTATTGTTGGCTGGATGTATGCAAGAAAGTTTTTATATTCCTGACAATTATATCCTGCTTCTACTTTTGATGGGTAGTTGTATGCCAGATAATCGTAGATGTACATTGTACGTTTAAAGTTGTTTGGCTGGCTTTTTAACATATCCATTGTAGAACCAGGCATTTTCCCTAACACAACAATCATTGCAAGCGGGTTGTATCCTGCCTGAATCATCAAATCAACCCCTGTAATATCAGCATTCATCTGATCTTTCTCAGACATATTATTCAATGTAAGTTCGTTTGCGGCAAGTGCTGTTGTTTCAAGCGATGTGTCAACGAAACTTCCGGCTATAGCAGAGGTTAAATTAGATACAAGCTTCTTTTTAGAAGCGTTTGCATTAACCAGCGCGCCTATTTCCTGTGAAATAACAGCAGCTACCTCATTGTCATTACCGGTGTATCCGAGATTGGTTTTGTTAATATAAATTTCATTGTTTGTATTGGATGTACTGTTTGTAACTTCAGTATCTGTCACAACAAATGTTGTATCTGAAGGCAGACTGTTTTTTGATAAAACCTGTTTGCCGACAGTCGGCACTCTGTCAACGGCGCTCCATGTTGCTGCAAGCGATGGTGCTGCAAGTGAAGCTGCTAAAAATAATGATAATAGAATCTTTTTCATTTTTTCCCCTTTCCATATCTTATTAATCAGTAAATCTGTATTTGACAAGTGCAATAATTGCATGTACTCCATCTTTCCAAGTAATCTTTTTACCTTCGGAGAATTCTCTTCCGTAATACGACACCGGAAGTTCGTATAATCTTGCTCCACGTTTTAGCACTTTTGCGGTAATTTCAGGCTCAAAATCAAATCTGTTTGATTTAATTTGAATTCCTTTTATAAAGTCTGCTTTGAAAGCTTTATAGCAAGTTTCCATGTCTGTTAATGTAGAACCGTAAAGGATATTTGTTAACAGCGACAAAAATTTATTACCCAAAAGATGGTGAAACATAAAAGATCTGGAAGGTTTTCCTCCTGATAATCTTGAGCCGTAGCATACGTCTGCTTTACCGTCGAGAATTAACTGTATAAGCTGTTCATAGTCGGCCGGATCGTATTCAAGATCAGCATCCTGAATTACTATTATATCGCCGGTTGCTTCATTAAAGCCTGTTCTCAGCGCTGCTCCTTTGCCCTGATTGTAGTCGTGATACAGAATTTTATACGAGTATTTGGAATATAAATCCCGTGTCCCGTCTGTAGAGTAATCATCAATCAGGATTATTTCTTTTTCCAGTCCGCAGAAATTTGCATGCTCAACTTTTTCAAGAATTTTGTCAAGAGTATTAAATTCGTTATATACAGGAATTAGAATTGTAACCTTTTTCATATAAGCTCCATTTGATAAAATATATTTGTATATTTCGCAAAAATATTGTACAATAAAAACATACAGTTGTAAAATTATGGTATGGATTGAGAAAATTAAAAATGGTTACGTGTGACACAGAGATTATTAAAAAAGGAATTATAAGTTTAGAGGATAAAGACTATGAAGGCGCAATAAGCATTTTTACGGACGCAGAAAAATTTTACGCGCAAAACAACTCGAATGATAAAATTTCATCAGTGCTCAGCCTTCTTGCGATGTCAAAATATCTCCTTGACAGAAACAATTATAATGAGGCATTAAAACTTCTGAATGATGCCAGATATATGGCCCGGTATTCAAAAAATGATACTGCAAAACTTGTAAACGAATATGCTCAGGGAACTGTATATTTCGGAGAAGGGCTGAATGATGTTGCCTTAATGCATTTTGATAATGCAAAAAATATTTCCATGAATTCCGGTGATGAACTTGGCATTATGGGTTATGTTTTGACAAGGATAAAGCAGATAAGAAACGGAATGGATTTCTCTCTCCCTATAAAGAGTGATCCTCTTGTTTCTCTTGTTAAAATAGGCCGTTCAATTTCTGCTGTTACTGATATTAATATACTTCTAAAAGTTATAGCGGAAGAAACAAAAGTTGCTATTCAGGCGGACAGATGTACTGTTTTTATGTATGATAAAGAAAAAAATGAACTCTGGAGTAAAGTTGCTCTTGGTTTGGATAGTCAGGAAATTCGTTTTCCTGCAGATAAAGGGCTTGCGGGTTATGTTGTCAAAACAGGAGAACCTTTAAATATTCCTGATGCCTATAATGACCCGCGTTTTAATCCTGATATTGATAAAGAAACCGGTTACAGAACAAAAACGATTCTCTGTATGCCTATTAAAAATAATAATAAAGAGATTATCGGTGCTTTTCAGGTTTTGAATAAGTTAAGCGGAGTTTTCACGAAAGGTGACGAAGATTTGCTTGCGGCAATAGGCGGAAGTGCTTCTATTGCTCTTGAAAATGCTCAGCTTTTTGAACAGCAAAAAGAACTCTATAAAGAACAGAAAATCTTATTTGAAAGCTTTATAGATACTCTTGCAAAGTCTATTGATGCACGTGATAAGATTACGGCGGGCCATTCCAGCCGTGTAAAACTATATTCTATGCTTCTGGTTGAGGAACTCGGATGTGATGATAAATTTAAGGAACTCGTTGAAAAAGCTGCTATATTACATGATATCGGAAAAATCGGAATAAGAGATTCTGTGCTTCAAAAAGAAGGCAAGCTTACTGATGAAGAATATAAGCATATTCAGGAGCATGTGAGAATTACGCATGATATTTTGGAAAAAATTCATACATCCGAAGATTTTAAAATGATAACTGAAATTGCCTGTTCTCATCATGAAAAATATGACGGCTCTGGCTATTACAGACATTTGAGCGGTGAAGATATTCCGTATGGCGGTCGTATTCTTGCGGTTGCAGATGTCTTTGATGCAATTACTTCACGCCGTCATTACCGTGATAAAATGCCTATTCAAAATGTTATAGATATTCTTTTATCAGGGAAAAATAAGCATTTTGACGGCAATCTTGTAGATGCTTTTTTGCGGATTTCCGCTGATAAAATTGTAAGAGTATTTCTGACGGAAAATCATCACAGTCTCAAAGATGAAGATGCTGAAACGTTAAGTCATTACAATCTGTTGAATATTTATGAATATATAAGTAATGAGAATTCAACAGATGAACAAAGACATATTGCTGACCTGTTTAATTTTTATTATTCCGGGAATATAGATAATAGAGAGGGTTGTTAAATATAGTATTATGCAAAGGTGGATTTTTATATTTGCTATAACTGCATTTACCGCTGCCGGTGCTTATGCACAGGGGGCTTATGATGACATACAGCCGGCAAATCCTTTTGTACCAAAACCTTTATCTGTTAACACTATTGCTTTGCCGATTAAAAAAGCAACACTTACGCATAACAGTATTCATAATCAATACGTAATAGCATTTGACAGATTTATGCAAAGCAACGTTAAATCAGCCTATGCAGATTTTAAAATTTTGATTGAAAATATGGACAATAATGATTATGCCTATATGCAAATGGCTGAAAAAATGGCGGATATCGGTTTTTTTAATCTGTCTGAACTTGCGGCTTCAAAAATAGATGATAAAACTTTATCTGATTTTTTAACAGACGATATTAAAATGTATTACTTTCCTTCTCACAGATTGAAGTCTGATGATGAAGTTTATCTTGGTGAAGTTTTTTCCAATATTATTTATAATGACCAGAGCAGAGAAGCAACTGCAGAACTTGTGAAAAATACCTCACTTCTTTCAGAATCTGATTATGCTAATTATATTGCAGCTCTCGGATATTTAAAATCCAGCGATATTGTTAACGCCGGAGCTTACATTGATACGGCAATAAGCATGAATTCGCAAAATTTAAATTATAAAAAATTAAAAGCAGAGATTTTATCTCAGGGTAAAAAGCCAAAAAATGCGATTAAGCTCGTTGAATATATAAAAGCTCAAAAACTTTATACGTCTGATTTTACCCGAAAAGTGAACTCTCTGGAACAATATGTTCTGTATAAATCTGAAAAGAATTATGCGGAAAAGATGTACCATCTTGGATTTTATTATTATTATGAAAATGAGCTTGCAAAATCTGTAAGAACGCTTCAGGGTGCTCTTACAACAAAGAAAAAACATAATAAGGATGTTTATGCATTAATGTCGCGTGTTTATTATGATATGCAAGATTATGAGAAGGCTCTTGATACTGCGTTAAAGGTTAATAAGATGGATAACAATAATGCTGTGGCATTACTTGTTCTTGGAGATTTAAGCTTTAGAAACGGTGACTTTAAAACGGCTTTGAAATATTACCGTGATGCAGAATCAAATGATAAAATTTCTTCAATATGTCCTTTAAAAGTAGCCCTGACTTATGAGCAGCTCGGTAAAGAAAAAAAAGCAACAGAAATTTATGAAAAGATACTGAAAACATACTCGGATTGCTATATGGCTTACTACAAAATAGCATTGAAAGATAAATCAAAAGAGATAGCCTATTTGAAAAAAGCAATTGCAATTAATGCAAATTTTAAAGATGCCTGGATAGATCTCGGACGGGTTGCGATAGAGCGTCAGGACTATAATGAGGCTAAAAATTATCTTGGTGTGGCAAATTATATTGACGAAAATGATTTTAGATATTATTATTATCAAGGACTGATTGCAAAAAATCAGGGTATGAAACAAATTGCCGATGGTTATTTTAAAAAGTCCCTGCTTTTAAATCCGGATTATCAACCTGCAAAAGAGGAATTAAGCATATGAAACAAAATATTCTTATAGTAGAAGATCACGAATTAACAAGGTTCGGTCTCAAAACAACCTTTGAAGGAGTAGATTATATTGATAAAATTTATGAGGCTGATTCTGCAGAAACTGCAATTGATGTCTTTAATAATAATAATATTGACATCATAATTATGGATCTCGGGCTTCCCAATATGAACGGAATTGAAGCTACAAAACAGATCCGTTCATCAAATAAGGATGTAAAAATTATTATACTAACTTCACACAATGATGAAAAAGAAGTTTTAAACAGTTTAAAAGCAGGAGCAAATGCATATTGTTCAAAAGAAATTAATCCGCAGAGATTAATTCAGGTTGTCCAGTCTGTAGCTGACGGTGCGGCATGGTTTGATCCGAGTATTGCTCATATCGTTTTAAAAGCAAGTGCCAGTTCGCCATCTTTTGAGGGTGATAATAACAGAAAAAATTATGATTTGACTTCACGTGAAGCTCAGATTTTGAAACTTATGACAGAAGGATACAGCAATATGGAAATCGCACAAATTCTTGTTATAAGTATTAATACTACAAAAGCCCACGTTGCAAATATTCTGCAAAAACTGGAGGTTGATGACAGACTTCAGGCAGCGTTAAAAGCCCTTAAACATAAAATTGTGTAGATTTAAAACATAAGGAATGATAAAATGTCAGACTTGACACGTGTTCTGTTAGTTGACGATAATTCCAAATATTTAAAAGATGCTCTTCCTTTTTACGGATATGACGTAACAATGGTCTGCGACGGTGTTCAGGCGTTGAAACAGCTTGCTTTGAAAAATAATAAATTTGACATTGTGCTTCTTGATGTTATGATGCCTAATATGAACGGATGGGAAACATTAAAAGCTATCCGCAGGAATGAACATACAAAACATTTACCTGTAATAATGCTTACTGCCGTTAACGAAGAACAAAAAATGATAACCGGTTTGAAAATCGGAGCAGATGATTACATTATAAAACCATTTGTTCTTCCAAATCTTCTGGCACGTATGGAGGCTGTTTTGAGACGTTCTGTCCGCCAAAAGGAAACTCATGCCGATACATCAGTGCATGTACCTCTGGAACTATTAACTTCGAAAGAAAAAGAAGTGTTACAAATGGTCGCAAAAGGGGAAAGTAATAAACAGATTGCAGATAAAATGTTTGTGAAAGAAGTAACGGTGAAAACTCATTTAAACAGTATATTTAAAAAATTGAAGGTAGCAAACAGAACGCAGGCGGTACTGCTTGCGATGCAAACGGATCTTGTAGAAAGTTGATAATGTAACTTCCCGGAAAAACGGAATAGATATTGCTTTACAGCGTTATAAAAGGAGAACAAATGATAGATTATACAAAAGAAGAATTGATTGAATTATTAAAGAAAAACCCCGAAAAGTTTAACGAGTGGAAAATAGAACAAGAGGAAGTTGACCTGTCCGAAGTTGATTTTTCAAATATTAATCTTGCAGAAATAGATTTTTCCGATGTTGATTTGAATTCAAGTTCCTTTGCAGATTGCAGCCTTTCTTTCGTAAATTTTACAAATGCGGATCTTACATCGGTTGATTTCACACGTGCAAGAGTTCTGGAATGTGATTTTACGGATGCTCTTTTGACAGGTGCTGATTGCAGTTATGCTGAAATGACATATTGTAATTTTTCGGATGCGGATATGGCCGGATGTATTTTATCAGAAACAGACTTATCAAATTCTGATTTAACATCATCAGTGAATCTGCATGCAAGCCGTTTTGATGATGATACAACATGGCCGGATGATGATATGCTGCCGGATGATTTTGATGTTACTAACCATAAGGATTTATCAGCATTACAGGATGACGAGGATGAGGTCGTTTCTTCTGACTGGTAAATTATCATTATATTGAAAATATTTAAACAGTCTGCTATAATTATATATAAGCAGACTGTTTTTTAGAAAGGAGCATATTATGAAAAGAATGTTAATTAATGTAACTCGGGGGGGGGGCGTTTTTTAGCTCCTCTTAAAGCCTTTACGTTAGCTGAAGTTTTGGTTACACTTGGAATTATCGGAGTAGTTTCCGCAATGACCGTTCCGACTTTGATGCAAAATCATCAAAAGAAAACTTATGTAACGCAGCTGCATAAGGTTTACAATATTATATCTCAGGCTGTAATGCAGTTTGTTACGGATAGAAATGCTATAAATATAAAAGAGGCAGGAATTTCATCTTTGGATGATGTTGATTCATGGGTAAAAACATATTTTAAAGTTATTCAGGACTGTGGGACTGACGGTAGCGATTGTTTTCCTATCGGAGAGTATAAAAAAATGGATGGTACTTCCATGGCTCTTTTTACTCGTAAAGATGCAAGATATTATGTTCTGGCAGATGGAACTGCTGTAGCATTTATTTATCAAGCCAACGGTATTCAGGTAAATTTGGATATCAATGGTAAAAAAGGCCCGAATATTATTGGAAGAGATACATTTCCTATGATGATATACAATGACGGAACTGTTGATGATTCTAACGGACCCCAGACACCGCCCCCTTATACCGATGAGCAAAGGGAAGAGGCTTTTAATACATATTGTAATAATGGCGGTGATACAACTACATGGTGGGGATGTACCGGAAAAATTATCAGTGATGGCTGGGAGATGACTTATTAATAATATATAATCTTGACTTGCCCCTTTGAGCACGTACAATAATTTTGTATATAACCGAAGGGAGTATAGAAAAATGTTGGATCGTATACAAGTTACAAAAGAAGTAGAAGAAATGTGCTGCGTAAAACGCGGTGTTAAAGGCGAGCCTGCTCCTATCCCTCAAGAAGGTGATTGGACAAAAGTTAAAGAAATTAAAGAAATTTCAGGCTTGACTCATGGCTGCGGATGCTGCGCACCACAGCAAGGTACTTGCAAATTAACTCTTAATGTTAAAGATGGTATTATTCAGGAAGCACTGGTTGAAACTATCGGATGTTCAGGCATGACCCACTCTGCTGCTATGGCTGGTGAAATCCTTCCCGGTAAAACAATTCTTGAAGCATTGAATACTGACCTTGTTTGCGACGCAATTAACGTTGCAATGAGAGAATTGTTCCTCCAAATCGTTTACGGCAGAACTCAGACTGCTTTCTCTGATAACGGATTACCTGTCGGTGCTGGACTTGAAGATTTAGGAAAAGGCCTGCGTTCACAGGTTGGTACTATTTACTCAACAAAACAAAAAGGACCAAGATATCTTGAACTTGCAGAAGGATATGTTCTTGAATTAGGTCTTGATAAAAATGATGAAATCATCGGATATAAATTCGTTCACATGGGCAAATTTATGGATGCTGTTAAAAAAGGCATGGATCCGAAAGAAGCTCTTGAAAAATTCACAAGCACTTACGGCAGATTTGCTGAAGCTGTGAAAAAAATTGACCCGAGAGTTGAGTAGTAAAGGAGATTCCGAAATAAATTCGGAATGACGTGTCATCCTGAACTAGTTTCAGGATTTCAGTAATAAAATATAAAAAAATTAAGAGGAAAATAATATGACAGTAAAATTTGAAGGACAAGACAGACGTCAAGCAAAATTAAATAAACTTTTGCCTGAATACGGCTTCAAATCTTTGGAAGAAGCTCAGGAATTGTGTAAATCAAACGGCATTGACGTTGAAGCTATTGTTAAAGGAATTCAGCCTATTGCGTTTGAAAACGCTGTTTGGGCTTATACATTAGGTGCAGCTATTGCCCTTAAAAAACAGGCTAAAGATGCCGCAGAAGCTGCAAGCTTAATCGGTGAAGGCTTACAGGCTTTCTGTGTCCCCGGTTCTGTAGGTGATACAAGAAAAGTTGGTATCGGCCACGGTAACCTTGCTGCTATGCTTTTGAGAGAAGAAACTCAATGTTTCTGCTTCCTTGCTGGTCACGAATCATTTGCGGCTGCTGAGGGTGCAATAGGTATTGCACGAAATGCTAACAAAGTTAGAAAAAATCCTTTGAGAGTTATCTTAAACGGTTTAGGTAAAGATGCAGCTTATGTAATCTCAAGAATTAACGGTTTTACATCTGTTGAAACTAAATATGATTACAAAACAGGTGAATTAAAAGTTGTTAAAGAACAGAGATTTTCAGAAGGTGAAAGAGGCGAAATCAGATGCTACGGTGCTGATGATGTATCAGAAGGTGTTGCTATCATGATTAAAGAAGGGGTTGACGTTTCTATTACAGGTAACTCAACTAACCCGACCCGTTTCCAACACCCTGTAGCAGGTACTTACAAAAAATGGTGCTGGGAAAACGGCAGAAAATACTTCTCAGTTGCATCAGGCGGCGGTACAGGAAGAACATTACACCCTGATAACGTAGCAGCAGGTCCTGCTTCTTACGGTATGACAGATACTATGGGAAGAATGCATGGTGATGCTCAATTTGCAGGATCATCATCAGTTCCTGCACACGTAGAAATGATGGGTATTATCGGTATGGGTAACAACCCGATGGTAGGTGCAACTGTTGCAGTTGCAGTTGCTGTTGACCAGGCTTTACGTAAATAGCTTAAATTGCAAAATAAAATAAACAAAACGGCTTCTTATTAATAGAGGCCGTTTTGTTCTTCTTCTAATTCTTCTTGTTGAGTTTCGCCTTTTGCTTTGCAGTAATCAAGCATTAATTGAAAATAAGATACAACTTGCATTCTCGCCCACGTTTCACAAATTGATTCAATTTGATATTTAAATTCAGTGGACATGTTTTCCATAATTGCCATGCTTTTGTTTCTCATTTCTTTTTCTAAAATTTCTTCTAGCATATTAACCTCCGTATACTACTAATATTATTAGTATACTCTCTGTAAATTCGTTTGTCAAGTAGTATACTAACAATATAATGAGTAAAGTAGATACAGTAACGTATAAATTTGCTATGAAATTAAAAATAGAAAGGCTCAAAAAAGACCTTTCTCAAGAGAAGCTTGCAGAGTTAGCAAATATTAGCTCAAGTTCAATAAGTTTAATTGAACGCGGTGTTCAATCACCTACTGTTGAAACTGTCGGGGCAATTGCTAAGGCTCTGGATATTGAACTTTGCAAACTCTTTATTTTCGATATTTAATTTTGTAATTTTATATTATTCATACTGCAAAATGATTTCAAGACATTTTTTGCTTTTTGTAAATCCGTATTAACGCTTTTATTTTTTGTTATTTCCTTAATAATTTTTTCAGCTTCATCGTACATTTTTTTTGCGCCCAGAAGATAATTTTCTCTTTGCGGAGAATTTATCAGACCGATTTCCTGGAAATATTTGCCGTAAAGAATATAAAGTCTTGATAAAATATCATTCATGTTGAATTTTTTAGCTGTAAGTATGGCAGTTTCAAGCTGCATTTTTGCGGTATCAAAATCAGATAATGTAATTGCACATTTTACGATTATCATTCTTAAAAGCACGGCAAAGAAGTAATTGTCAATTTTCGGATTTTGTGCAACTTCAAGTGCCTGTTCCGCAATTTCACGGGCATTTTGCGGGCCTTCAGTTATCAAAGTGGCATCCGCAATTAAAAACCAGGTCAAAAGTGCACCCAGCGCCATTTTTTCTTTTGCAAAATATGCAATCTGATCGTTATAAATTTCCATTGCCTGTTTTGTATTGTTGTTGTCTTTAAATACTTTGCCGAGCAGGGTTTTCAGTATATTTTTTGTGAAGTTATCTCCGTTGTTATTTGCAAACGTAACCACCTGGAATAAATCTTCCTGAACTCCTTCATAACGTTTTCTAAAGAAATTATTTATTATGTTAATAAAATTCCATCTTAAAATAGTTTCATTATCCATAACGTTTTCGCGGTATAATTTTAGAACCTCTTCCAGCATTTGTTCTGAAGCTTTATAATTACCTTTCATTGTATTTGCGAACGCAAGTGTTAACTTACATTTGCAGATAAATAAATTGTCCTGAAGCTGATTTCGGTCAATAATATCAAATAGTATTGTCAATATTTCAAACGATCTGTCATTCCCCTGTATCACAAGAGCATTTGCCAGTATAAGATATGTCTTAAGCCAGGTTTCATACATAAATCCCAGTCGGGGATCGCTTACATTCTGCTTCTTGCTGAAATACTGGTCAAGCACAGGCATAATTTCATTGTCAATCATATTTATAATCTGACCGCAGTTACCTATATTTAAAAGAGCATTAAGTTTGGTAGTTTTTAGCAGAGCAATTTCCAGTATATCTTCCGGTTTAACTTTTTTAAGTACGGAATCAACACATTCAACTTCGCCGAAATAATTTCCTGTTTTTCTGCAGCAGGATGCCAGATATGCAAGAAGTTCTATTTCTTTTGGGCTGTCACCTACTGCCTGTGCATTTGATATTGCATCCGGAAGGTATTCAATAGCTTCAACCGGATTTGAATTTGCAAGGAGTTTCCCGAGTCGTTCAGATATGTTATATCTTATTTTAAGTGTCTGTGTCTCATCAAATTCGTTTATAAGTGCCATAGATTGTTTTTGGGAAATTGCATAAAGGTTTAAATCGCCTACATATGCTGCTAACTTTGTATTTTTAGTCCAGATATCTAGTGCAAGTTCAGGTTGTTTAAGATTTTGTGCAATAATTCCGAGGATTGCGTGGGAATTCAATGTGAATCCGGCAAGATATTCAAATATTTTTTTATTAATTTTATTATAATTAATATCATTTTTTGCGGTTTTTATAATTGTTTCCCACAGCGTCAGAGAACTGAATTCACAGTATATTTCATTTACAGGGGTAATGTAATCCATTTTTTTCAAATAAATCATTACATCTCTGAAAGTTTTGTCAGTCATCCCGAAGATTTCTTTGACAAGATTCATATTAATCTTGTCGCCTATAACTGCAGAACCAAGCAAAATATCATAAGCTGTCGGGTTCAAATGCGAGAGCAGTGCAAGTCTGAACTCAAGAAGTCCTGAAAAATTTGTCGCAAGTTCAAATTCCTGTCCGCTAAGCTGACATTCAAAACATAGATCCAGGGCATGGTTAATATATGAAGGGTTCCCGCGGCTGATTTTGTATATCTCAAATAATTCGTCTTTATTGAGCTGTGGAAGGCCTTGAATTTTGTTATTTTTTTGCTCTATAAGAGTATTAATCTGCTTGAATTCCAGAGGCGCAATACCCACGTCAAGATAAATATTTTCATCTTTATTTGATGGGAAGTAGAAATATCCCTTAGCCGGTTTGGCTTCATTATAAATGAGCAGGAATTTTAAATCATTCCAGACAATATCTTTTTTTATATAGCGGCTTATAAATTCATAAGAAAATCCGTCAATAAAATCAAAGTTATCAATGACTATTACAAATTTATTGTTTTGTGTTATTTTATCAAAAATTTTATTTAAAAAGTCGAATGTCCTGTTTTTTGCAGAAACAATTTCTTCGAATGTCCCTTCCTGATGCGGGTATAAGAAATTTATAATGTCAAATATTTCATTGTTATTAAGTTCCGGAAATTCGTTCTTAAAATACTTAGAAGCATCTTTTTTGAACTGCAGATTATTAAGGCAAAAGTTAGGAAGGTTAAATATATTAAGCAGAATATCCTGAATAAGTCCGCCAGGGGTAAGCTGTGTTATTGGTGTACATTTACCGTAAAGCCATGAATAATTTTTATGATTCAGGTCATGCATAATTGCTTTCAGAACAAGACTTTTTCCTATACCTTTTTCTCCGCTAAGCGAAAATATTTTTTTATCAGCAGAAAGCAGGCCTTTTATCAGGATATTTTTTGCGCTCTGTTGTGATATAAGATTGGCAGGGTATTCAAGTTTAATTTCTTCCTCATCGGTTTGCGGTGAGTGTTGTTTAAATAAATATCCGCACTTGCGGCATTTTTCAGAGTTAGGAAGATTTATGCTGCCGCAGTTAGGGCAGGATTTTAGTATCTCTTTGCCGCATTTTTTGCAGGTAAAGTCAAAAATAGAATTAACAGTGCCGCAATTTTTACAGATTAAGCCTGTACGAGCCTTACAATAAGGACATTTAAGCGCATTGTCAGGAATTGTTTTTTTGCATATGGGACATTTCATTATATTAAAAATCCTAATTGAATGCTTGTTTAACTTTTTCCATAAGCTTAAACAATCGTTTAGAAACTTCAGATTGAGATAGATTTAATTCTTCAGCAATTTCTTTTTGAGTCATCCCTTTTTCATATCGTAAATCATAGAGTTTTAAATAGTTTTTATCAGGATTACTCTCATGTACTTCATAGACCGTATCAACAATAATTTGCAAAATATCTTTTTTTATTGCCAGATCTTCCGGAGTATCCTTAATATCAACAGGTTCATATACAACTTTAATATTTGAATAATCCGGAACGCTTGTTTGAACTGCGGTATCCAGAGAAACATCTTTTGTGGACATATAGCCGCTTTTTGTACGTCTTAGGCGGCCTTCATTTTTCAGTACATTAAGGATAGAAGTCGTTGCAATTTTTCTCAAATATGCTTCCAGTGTGGCATCAGAGCTGACAGTTTTAACTATTAAAAACGAACGTTTACAGGTTTCGTTAAAAAAGTCATCATATAAATCTTCGTTATTAACGAATTTTCTATCACTTTTTATAATTTTTTCTATTAAATCTATTTTATCTTGAGCTAATTCCACGTTTGTTTCCTTGTACATACAACATTATATCATAATTAAAAATATATGATAAGCCCTAAGTTGAAATCAGGGGTCTTAATCTCGTCACTGGGCGGTTTTACGACGTTTAAAGTATCTTTAACAGATTGTAACACAATGTTATCAATCTGTGTTGAACCGCTGCTTGAAGTTATGTTTGCATCTTGAACGACTCCTATTTTGCTCAGTTTGATATTTACTTTTACCTGATTTGTATAAGCATATTCATTTGCAAGCAGGAGGTCTGCTGAAAGTGAGAGTTTTATACTTTTTCCAGCAGTTCTCAGATAATTTTGCATTTTAGTACTATATGACAGATTTCCCGGTACATCCCAGACAAGTCTGTTGACAGTCATATACGCGTCTGATGTGAGTTTTTTGGGTTTCGACGGAGTACTTTTCAGTTCTTTTGCAGGCTGGGCTTTCTGTACTTCTTTAGTTTCCGCTTTATTAATTGCAGGGGCATTTTCTGCCAATATATCTTCCGCCTGATTTTGAGAAGCGGTTTCGGGTGTTTGAGCTATAGGAGTATTAGCTGCTTCTGTTCCGGTATTGGTGCTTGTTAAAGGTTCAATATCTGATGAATTATCATTTTTAGGCTTAAATATTGCAACTGCTGATGCTGCGGCCAGAATTGTCACAAGCGCTGCAGCTACAATTATTATTTTTTTCTTATTTGCAGATTGATTTTTCTGTTGAAACAATGCGGCTCCGGGAACTTGCTGCTGTTCCATTTGTTCTATTGCATCATCCTGCATTTCGAAGTTTTCAGGAGCTATTGCTGCATCAAGTTCGTTATCCGTATCAGGATCTGTGTCATTAAATAAGACACCTATATTATCTTCATCACCGGCTTCATTACTTTCAAAATTTAAAAGGTCATCTATTTCAGTATTTGGAATATCATCATCAACAGTTTCGGTATTTAAGGGGGCTACAGATTGATTTTCTGTGTCATCAAAATTGTCTGTACCGGTTATAGGCACTGTATCTGTATCATTTGATGAATTAAAGTCTGAAATTTCCGGTATATCTTCCAAGGAAAAATCTTGACCGGCATCTGGTTCTGGCTGATGTGAAGAATTTAAAACATCATCTATTTGTGACAGGAGATCTGATGATGAAATATCTTCGGCATTTGCTGTAGGGATGTCATCATCAAGTCCTAAATTTTCTATGGAAATATCGTCAAGATTTTCGGACGATAAATTGTCAAGCAGATTTTTGCCGAAACCTTCACTTTTGACATCAGTTTCTTCAACGATTTCGGGCTCAATTTCTGATTGCTGAGGTGTTTCCGGTATAATATTTTCAATTGTATTTGTATCTGTATCTGTTTCCTGTTCCGGCAGAGATGCGGGTGTTATTATTTGATTATTCATATTTTCTGTTACATTGTCACCGGCCTCGACAGTGCTTGAATTTTTTTCATCAAGCGGTTCTATATTATTATCTTCAAGATCTAAAGTATCATCCATGAAATCATCTATTTCAGTAGATATGTTTTCAGATACATTTTCAAAAGACATTCTATCATCGTCAAGCCCAATATCTTGAACGTTATTTTCTTCATTATTTTCAAGTTCTACATCATCAAAAGAAATCGTGTTATCAATTAAATTTACATCAAAATCAAGTTTAGCAGTTTCTTCTGGTGTTTCTATATCGTCAAATGATATTGTTTCTTCTGTATATTGCGGTTCGTTATTAAGTGTTTCCAGAGATGTGGTGTCAACATCATTGAGTGACATGACCGTTTCATCAATATTTAGCGGTGCCGGTTCTGCCAGAATATTATCTGAAGGAACATCATCAAATGAAATTTTATTATCAATAGTATCGATAAAATCACTTTGTACTCTTTCTTCCGCCATTTCAATATCGTTGAAAGAAATTGTATCTTCCTGCTGATTGTTATTTTCTTCAATATTAATGTTATCAATTTCCGATGTATCAATATTCTCAAATGAAATTGTTGTGTTATCATCAAATGTTATATCATCTGTCATTTGAAAATTTGTATCCAGTGTTTCTGGCAGGTTTACATCTATTATTTGTTCTGTTGAATCCGAAGAAGTATTTAGTATTTCATCTGTACCTATAGCAGTTGCAGCTGCTTCATCAGTTTCAAGAGTATTCAAAATATTTGCTGTGTCTTCTAAGTTTGGTGTTTCAGTTAACATGTTTTCAGTTGTATCTGAATTTGTATCTGTTAACTCTTCAAATTGTGTAAAATTGAGATCTTCAACAGGCTCAAGCTCTAAGTCCGTCGCTTCTGTGCTGTTTTCAACATTTTCTTCGGTTTGTTGTATAGTTTCGTTAGCAACTTCCTGTTCCGGTTCTATAGTGCCAGCATTATTTTCAATCTCAGTAGGTGCAGATATGGCAGATAATTCAGTAATATCAGTTTTTTTATGAATTTGCGGATCTGTCATTGCTTTGTAAGAAAGAGTTTCAAAGTTTTCAAATTCAATAAATCTGTCCCTGAGTTCTGCGCTTTTTGTCAATTGTCTTATTAAAAACTTTTTCTCGTCTTCTGAAATATCATTATCAGCCATTGCAATGATAATTCTTTCAGAGTTGACAAGATCTTCTTCTGTTAGTTTTTCGGAAGTATTTCCTTTATGTGTTTCAATATATTTTTTCAAATCCAGTGCAGGATTTAATTTTTCTTTTTCTATAAAGTAATAATCTTTGTTAGCATTATTTTTATTTATAAGTTTTGGCTCAAAGAAGCCGAGGAATTTAACATGTGAAAAATCTTTAGCAAGGTTAAAAACAAGGTATATATCAGGAACAAGGTTATATTCAAAATGAGATTTCGGAATAAAGATCACATTTTCATCAAAAACGACTCTAACATCCATGTGAATATTAGGTAGCATAATATCTGAAATATCCATTTCTTCCAGAATTTTTTTGATTGAATGAATATTATAGGTATTCGAAACATCAATATTTTCTGACGCAAGATATTTCAGTGCAAGTTCTGCACCAAGGGTATTTATATATGCTCTGTTTTTAACGTCTTTTTGGGCGAAAGCGTTAGCAGCAACGCTTGCGTCATGTTTATCCTGATCCTCAATATAAATTAGTGTTTCTTGTTCTGTAACCATACTATTCTCCTTTTATACTTAATAAGATGACACCATGTAAAAAAATATTCCAATTTTTATGTAAACTTTTGTTACAATTATTGAAAAAGTTTATTGTTTTAGTCAAAATTAATTTATCAGTCGTTTTATATTGGTGTGATATGTATTAGAAAATAGTGTATGTAGATAAAGGAGGTTTTTCCCAATGATAAGTTCTGTTTCCAATGTTAATTTTCGTGGAGATGCCGGAACTGTAAATGCTCAGGATTTGATTAATTCTCCGGGTAAATTTACTACTCAGGCGCCAAAATCTGAAGCTCCTGCTGATTCTTTTGAAAAAGAGGGTGCTCAGGCAGAGAAGAAAAAAAGTAAAGCACCTGCAATAATCGGGGCTGTGGTAGGTTTATTAGCGGCTGCATATATCGGACTTGGTATTGCTGTTGGCAAGGGTAAATTAACTAAAGCTGTTGCTGAAGAAGGAAAAGAACTTGGATTTATGAGTAAAGTTAAAAACTTCTTTGTTAGCGTTGGTGAAAATGCTAAAAATCTTTGGAATAAAATCAGGGGTAATAAAGCTGATGAAAAGGCCCCTGACAAGCCGGCAGATAAACCTGCTGACAAACCGGCAGATAAACCTGCTGACAAGCCGGCAGATAAACCTGCTGACAAGCCGGCAGATAAACCTGCTGACAAGCCGGCAGATAAACCTGCTGACAAACCGGCAGATAAACCTGCTGACAAACCGGCGGATAAACCTGCAGATAAACCGGCGGATAAACCTGCCGACAAACCGGCAGATAAACCTGCTGACAAACCGGCAGAAGGTGAAGCTAAATAAGATTAATTTATATAATAAAAAAGCCCGTTATAAACGGGCTTTTTTATTCCAAAAAATCTGCTAATATTATATTACTTACTAAAATACCATTATCGGTTAGTGTAAAACCACTATTAGTTTCTTTTAGATACTGATAAAAAAGATATTTATTTATAGTATTGCCATACTTTTTTATAAAATTGATATTAAATTTGTTATTTATTTGTTCAATATTAATTCCTTCCATCTTTCGAAATCCAAGAAATATTTCTTCCTCCAGTTGTTCTTTTTTCGTTAATTTGTGTTTTCCTTTATGTTCCGTTGGGTTGTTTATATACTCTTCTAAATTTGAAGTATTGAAGTACCGAATTCTGTTTCCATAACCATGTGCTGAGGCTCCAAATCCATAATATGTATTATTGTTCCAGTAATTCAGATTATGTCTGGACTCAAATCCATTTTTACAAAAATTACTTATTTCATAATGTGTAAATTGGTTTTTTGTTAGAATTTCAATTGCTTTTAAATACATTTCCGCCTGTGTATCTTCGTCAGGAAGATTAGGGGGAATATGTTTTTTGAAATAGCAGCCATCCTCTATTTTGAGACCGTAAAGAGAAACATGCGGAATATTCAACTCAATTGCTTTATTTAAATCCATTTCAAAATCTGTAAGCGTTTGCTCAGGTAAACCATAAATAAAATCAATACTTATATTTCTAAATCCTGCCCGTTGAGCAAATTTTACAGCATTTTCAGCGTCCGCTGCCGTATGCCTTCTTCCGATTAATTTTAAAATATTGTCATTAAAAGTCTGACAGCCAAAACTAAGCCTGTTGATACCTGATTTTTTTAAATTTTTGAGGTATTCATAGTTAACCGTTTCAGGGTTAAGTTCGGCTGTAACCTCTGAAGTATCAGAAAGATTAAACATTAACACTAAACTTTGGAATTCTTCATTTGTCAACAGTGATGGGGTACCACCTCCAAAATAAAGAGTGTCTATTAATTCATTTTTATAAAAAGTGTTTACCTCTTTTTTTAGAGAGTTCAAATATTGTTCTTTAAATTCAAGTTTCGGGACTGAAAAAAATGAACAATATTTACACTTTGATTTACAGAATGGAATATGTATATAAACATTTTTTATCATATTTTAAATTTTATAATAAATATAAGTTTCCAACATGTGACGTTCCCCTCTCTTTGAAAGAAAAGATGCCAATACCATTTATTCTAACTACACATTCAAGACAGATAAAAACAAAACTCCGGATGTCTGCCTAATAGAACCGGATTTATCGGAACTCTTTTTGGATGCTTTTTCACGCTGCTTGAGCTGGAGTTTCCCTTTTATATAATTAATCTACATCATTTAGATGAGATTTATCCAAAATAAAAAATTTTTTACAATTGATACCGTAAGTATAACTATTAGATATGGAAAACGAAAGTTTTTCATACCTCCTCCCCAAGTCTGGTAGCCGTTCTTACTAAAGAATGGCTTTTTTTTATATTTTTAAGACAAATCTGATATTTCTTATTGAACCTGCATTTCTTTTTCAAAACCAAATAAAGAACTTACGGATTCATCATCATGAATTCTGGCAATTGCTGTTCCAAGCAATGGTGCAACTGATAGTTGTTTAATATTCGGCGGCATTTTAGACATATCTAAAGGAATAGTATTTGTAACAATACATTCTTTAATAGGAGCATTAGCCAGCCTTTCTATTGCCGGACCTGAAAAGACCGGATGAACTGCGCAAACATAAATATCTTTAGCTCCTTCCCTTTTAAGGAGTTTTGATGCTTCACATATTGTTCCTGCCGTATCAATCATATCATCAAACATTACACATATTTTGTTTTTCACATCACCAATAACATGTGATGCTATTGCTTCATTATGTTTATCTCTACGTTTATCAATTATTGCAAGCGGGCAACCTATTGATTTTGCAAAGTGTCTGGTACGCTGGACTCCGCCTGTATCCGGACTTACTGCAACCATGTCTTCCGGATTTATGTTTAAATTATTAATATAATTTGTAAGTATCGGGGTTGCGAAAATATGATCAACAAGGATGTTAAAGAAGCCTTGAATTTGTCCGCTGTGTAAATCCATCGCAAGTATTCTGTCTGCACCTGCTGTTGTTAAAAGATCCGCAACGAGCTTTGCTGTAATAGCTTCACGTCCGGATGTTTTTCTATCCTGTCTGGCATAACCGTAATATGGAATGACTGCAGTTATTGTCTTTGCGCTTGCACGTTTGAATGCATCTATAATGATTAATAATTCCATTAAATTTTCATTAACCGGATTGCACAGAGGCTGAATGATAAAGACATCATCCCCCCTTACGCTTTCTTTTACCTGAACATATATTTCTCCGTCAGCAAAATTTTTAACTACCATGGGACCAATTGAGGTTCCTAAATAGTCTGCAATTTCCTGCGCAAGCTTACTATTAGAACGTCCTGCAAACAACTTTATGTCATGCGTTGGATTAATAGTCCGTTCTAAGTGCGGGAATGTCATTTCTGCAACCATTCTTATTCCTTTCAAATTATTTTGATGCAATATTATTATATTATATAATTTTACTTTGTTTACCACAACGTTTTTTTAAGTAATATTACTAAAACATCTACAAAAATTTTTTTGTCATGGTAATTTCTAAAATTTAAGTAAGTAAAACTATTGTATTAATATAGGCTATTTTTCAATTAATGAAAAATCTTTGGGTAAATCGTCTTCTATAAGCTTTACAAATTGCCATGTTTTCATATTGAATGCTTCTGCAAGTTTAAATAGGGTAGTAGTCTGTGGATCTTTCATTGCGCGTTCTACGGTGCTAATTATAGAAACTGAAATATCATTTTCACTGGCAAGCATAAACTGACTTTGCTGACCTCTTAATTCTTTAACCTTTTTGGCTAAAGTTTTTAATATAATTTGTTTCTTTTTACTGACTTGCATTTTTTTATTTTATACGTATAGTAAAATTATCGCTTTCGCGAGCGCGATAATAGATGGAATTATTTATGGGAAAGCAAAAAAAGAAAATTCTTCTGGATCTTGACGGGGTATTAAATACATATACAAGTGATTATGAACCAAGCTATATCCCGCCGGCAAGGAAAGATACAGTTGAATTTGTTAAGAAACTTGCACAAAAATATGAAATAAAGTTATTTACCACACGTGATAAATTTCTTGCATCAATATGGCTCATTGAAAATCAGTTGAACGATTATATAAAAGATATAACTAATGTAAAAGAAGTTGCCTGGCTCTTTGTAGATGATAGATGTATTAGATTTAATGGTAATTATACTGACCTTTTGCGGGATATTGAGGATTTCAAAGTGTGGTATAAGAATTGAAACCAGAAAATGTTAAATTTTGGTTAAAAAAACGGATTTTTACTAAAAAAGTGACAATAATATAAGTGTAGTTAATGAAAACTTAATTGAAAGGAAGTGTTAGATATGAAATTTTTAGTAAGAAAAGCTCCGGAGAATTTTATCAGAACGGTAAACGATGAAATCAGTTCTTTATTAAACAGACATTTTGACAGCTACTTTCCGGAAGCAGCTTATTGGGAAGAAATGGATAAATATTCAATGCCTGTAGAAATTTCGGATAAAGGTCGTGATTATCAGGTTAAGGCTGAATTACCCGGTGTAAAAAAAGAAGATTTAGATATTGATATTGACAAAAATTATATTGTTATCAACGCTAAGAAAGAAGAAGAAAAAACAGAAGATGAGAAGGCTTATAAAAAATCTGAATTTAGATATGGTGAATTTTCTCGAACAGTTTATTTCCCCGAGGAAATTGATGTTGATAAAACTGAAGCAAAATTGGAACATGGGGTATTAAAAATTCATGCTCCAAAAAAATATTCTGATAAAGATGTCAAAAAGAAACTAACAGTAAAATAATAAACACTAAATTATCGCAAAGGAACAGATTTTATAATCTGTTTCTTTTTAATTTTTAGAAGTGCTTGATTTTAAAAAATGTTTATGTTACATTAAATCTTGCCGATATACGGGCTGCTAGCTCAGGTGGTTAGAGCGCACCCCTGATAAGGGTGAGGTCGGTGGTTCGAGTCCACTGCGGCCCA
>CALUYO010000004.1 GCA_944325005.1 Candidatus Gastranaerophilales bacterium
CCATTCCATTATTCAATGGGATACAGACTACCTGATGCGAAAAGACCACTTGAAGATTCAACAAAAATATTACAAGAGTTTTCAAGTTTAAATCAAAAATCTCCACGAGAGAATTCAAAATACATCTTTCTCGAACGTGATAATGATAAAAAGGTCGTTATCAACTGGTCTGCGACATTAGAGCACTTTTTGAATGATTATTACAAAAATGGCGGAACTCCACTAGTGGATTTTTCTCCAAATATGTATTTGAACGAAGCTTCTCTTGAACAGTGGATTGAGATGATTAAAAAACAGCCAATATTGTATTAAAATAACAACATAATAAAGAAAGAGGTAATAAATGAATATTCAAAAAAATAACTACTATACTAGCTATAATACTAAATTCGGCGCAAGATTTCCAAAAGCAGATTTACAGAAAGTGATGTCAGAAATATCCGACATGCCTAAATTAGAAAGGAAAGAAAAACTTGCAAGGCTATATACAAGCTTAAAATATATTGATTCAATTGCCCCAGATACAAAATTAAGATTTACAAATAATAATATAGGATATTATAATCCTTATGATCCAGATTTTTATAATTATATATTAAATGAAAAAGATGAAAAACTTGTAAGAACAACCTCTCCTTTAGTTAAATCTATAGAAGAATTATTTATGAAACCTAAATTTGAAGAAAACAAGTTGAAACCTTATGGATTTCAAAGTAATGCACTTGGGGATATTTGTATGCCAGAATCTGTTTATCAAAATCAATGGTGGAAAAATATTAATCGTAACATAACTGTCGAAGATATTGAAAAATTTGCACTTGATGTAGAGGCTTAACCTGTATAGTTCTACAATAATATTTTTATGCTATGATACATACATTAAAAAGTAATATACCTGTAAGTTGGAGTATATATTAATGCAAATATCACCGATTAGTAATAATCAGAATACAAGTTTTAAAGCAAAACTGGAGGTTGTTGGCGGCACATTATTATCTAAAAAACCGCAGCAATTATTACCTAAAAATGCATTGCAGAGATTAGAGGCTAAGGCTAAAACAATTGGCACTGATAAGGATACTATATTTGTTGGGATTTGTAACAATGCTGTAGGCGAACCTTCTCCTAATTTGTTTTTAAATATGCTTGGTATTCCTACATATAGAATTAAGGAAATACGTACAAAAGTAACTCTATGTCACAATTTTCCAAGTAAAAAAAGTATAGATATGCCAACAGAAAACTTTATAAGCGGAGATGCAAAAAAACAAAAACTATCCGCCTATAAGACTATCTGGAAATATATGGATTCTTTAAAAGATAAATTAGCATCAAAATAGACTAAAGAATAAGTAGAATTATGCATATATAAATCGGGATTACAATTATCGGAAAGATTGTATATGAAAACTTTTGCAGTTTATTTAAAGGTCTTTGCCGAATTTTATTTATAGTTGCAATAGCTGAAGTTGGAGTTATTACGGCAGAGAATAATAAAAATAACAACCCCGAAGTCATAATAAGAAAGATTATAACAGCTTTTCCGTTTAATGACGAAGTCTGAATATCTGCATACATCAGCATTAAAGTTATTACATATACAAAAATAGCGTAAAACAGTGCCAATATCGTTAATAACGCCGTTATGCACTGAAAACTAAAATATAAATTTAATAAAAAATTTTTTGTAGAATTTTTCATTTGCAAATAAATATCTCTATTTTTTTAGTAGTTTTATATATATACAAAAAACTACAAAAGAGTACATACCTAAGCCAGTAAGTCTTTCATTAGTAAGTGGCACTGGGCTTTTGAAAAAAAACACCAGTGTCAGTATTACTAATATAGTTGTACAAATTGTTAATGCAATGGATATTTTATCCATGGACTGTTCTCATCATTTAATAAACCTTGTGCGATGCTGATAATTCCATACAAAGAACCATCATTACCATTCCACATAGCTCTGCCAACAATATATCCTTGAGCAAACTCTGTCCAATTATGATAAAGTTCTCTCGCACATTCATATGCAGACATTATGTATTGCCAAGCCTGTTCCTCAGTAATGTAGCCAACATCACAGCAACAACGAGTAACTAAAACCAATCGACCTAAGTCCCAAGCTTTAACTGACATTGTTTTGAATTCGCTTGCTCCTTTTATGATATGTTCATCAACAAGAACTTCTAAAGATTCTTTTATATTCCCAACATAAGACATTAAAGAACGATCTTTTTCTTCTTCCAATAAAATATCTACATTAAATTCTTGAGCTGAATTTGCGATTACGGGTCTTATTGCTTCAAAGTAAATATTATGTCCTCTATGCAATAACCATTCTAAAGTTTCTAGAGCTGATTCACTGTCATATATTCCATAATAGTCACTTAATCTACCTGCAACATCTTCTTTATCAGGTTCTGTTTCAATACAATTGCAATAATATCCATTTTGTTCTGAATTAATTGCACCGATATTTATTGCTGCGTATTGTTCTCTGCTTAATACAGGAGCACTTTCATTATAGACATATTTAATATCTTTAAAGCAGTTAATCATTCTTTTGATATTATTTCTAAATCTTACTAAGTCCATTATTTATTTCCTTTATCAGCTAATTCAGTAAATACAAAAGACTCTTGTTTCTTATCATAAGAAATAGAATATTGTTTCTTTGGTTCAACATTTACTTCAATTTTTTGTGGGTCATATGTTGTTCTTACCCATTTATGCAAAATGCCAGGTCTTTGAGTTTCGTACTGCAATTCTAAAACATTTGCACCAGGTTTTAGATAAAAACCTCTTTGACCATACCCTACAGAAATTTGCATTTGTGGTTCACCATTGATTGTTAAACAATTAACAGTATTAGTGAATCCTAGCGGATGCCACTGACAATCTTTAATTACCATAATTGAGGCATCAGGATTCTCACTTTCAAATTTCTTTTTTGACATTGAGTGCATATACATTGCAACTCCTTGATAAACAAAACTTAAAAGAATCAGTCCGCCTACTAATAAAATATACTGTGTCATTCCCATTTTATACCTCCTTACTTTTTAATGGTTGCAACTTTTATTGGTGGTTCATTTTGGATTTTTGCACCTAACTTTGAAAGCATTTCTTCGTAATCTTCTCCACTAAAGTTAGTTGCATCAATATAATCTTCTTTTCCTGTTTCTTTGCTTACATAATAAATATCTTGGTCATCTTCACTTTTTGTGTTTGAATCTTTTGAATATTCAGACCAATAATATTGATCGATAGCAAACCCTTTTATTATTTTCCCGAATCTTTTAATAAGAAGTTGGTTATCTTCAGTAAAAACAATGGAAATATTATCTAAGTAATATACTTTATAAAGCATCCAAGCAATAATAATTAAACCAACAATTGCTGAAATTAAAAAGCTATGAGTGAACCGTCCTACAAGATTGTAAACAAACCAACCGGCACAAAAACCGCAAGCTGTCCAAAATAGCTTTGTAGTAATTTTACCCTTATACTCTTTCATAAAAACCTCCAGATATAATAAAACTACACGTCTAATTCCAAAATAAATTATATTTAAGGTTTTTTAACTCTATCATTAATCACCCCAAATTAACATCAAAAAACACCATCGTCATGATGTTAAGGATACAATAAAAAAAAATTAAAGTAAATATTAACTATACAAATCTTTGAAAATATGTTTTTTCAGTATTTGCAGTTAAAACTTTACCCTCTTCTTTAGATTTATTAATTATTGTTTTTAAATAGTTAATCAAAGGTGATGAAGTAGAATGCTCACTACTAATTTTATTAAAAATTACATTTTGTTTTTGCTCTACAGTTTGTTTAGTTAAATTTTCTATTGCAGTTAAAAAATCCTTTGCTGAGGCAGATATAATATCTTGATTATGATTATCTTTCAAAATAGAAACGTTGTATTTATCTCCAAAAATTTCATTAAATAATCTCAAAGAGTACATTCTACCCTTTTTAGTATCTTGAGACATAATATCAACAACAGTAGTTGGCTCACCCATATTTTTTAGTTTTGAATTGATTTCTGCTAATTTCTCAGGTGTCTTTTTTAACTCGTAAGTTGCACGCCATCCGAGTCTTGCTCCAAATGGCGGATTATAATTATTATAACTTTGATTATTTGTTATATTCATACGTTTGGATTAAAACATGTAAAAAAATATAATTGCGTAATTCTTTATATTTCTTTACATGTTTTAAGGAATCGACATTGCATTTATATGTAATCTGCTAATCCATTTTGCAGGAGTATTGGTAAAATCTGAATAATTTTTGTTATATGTAATTTTTTAAAAATTGATTTTTTTATTTTAATATAAACCAGGTAATCAATTCCAAGAAAAGCTGATACACCTTGAAAGTTATGCCCCTGAATTAACAGGAGCATAACATCTTTTTCTTCTTCTGTCAGTTTATCAATCATTTATATATTCCTCTAGCTTTTGTGTATTTATAAGGTGATTTTTTACCGCAAAATAGGCAAGATGTCTGCGATTTGTAAGGTCAAATTCTTTATATAATTGCCTTACTCTATAAATAACTTTATAGATTTGATAATGATAATACTTCATAGCAATTTCACGATACGTTAATCCTGCAACAACATAATAAACGATTCTTATATCGGGGATTTTTTCCATAATCATTTCAGCATTTTTGTCATAAAACATACACCATTCCTTTATTTTTTATATCACCAAACCAAGAAACCTCCAGTGATATCCGCATGCGGTTTCTTTTTTCCCTTTACAAACTTCTTTTATGGCTGTCGACTCTCATAAGTTTTGAGAAAAATTATCAATAGTTTAACAATAAAAAAAGTATAAGAAATATAAATATTATTGTGTTTTGATTTTAGTTTCAGTTCCGCAAGTTCCGATAAATTGGTTTCGCAGATTTAAAAAATTAATATTTTTTATGATAAATTCTCAAATTTGATGTTATTTTTGAAATTTGCGATGTAATTGTTGTCAGTATTAGATTTTGTCAATTTTTATACTTGACGATTTTATTGAATTTGAGACGTAAAAGTTCCGCATCTTCAAGTTCAAAAAAAAATCAAACATATATAATCTCTGCTTCCGGCTTATCCTGTCTAAAATTCCGACCTGTCTGTTTGTATTCATTTTATATGTTATTTTACACCGACCTTGTCCCGAATTTTTACAAAAAAAATTTGCCTTTTGTAAAATTTTGCGGAACTGGACTATTCCGAAATAATCAAATTATCCGTACAGTTCAAATTTGGTGCGTATCTCACTGATAATATACAAATCTCAATCTATCCGTACAGTCCAGAAAAAGTCCAGTTTTCCAGTTTGATTTTTTTTGAACACTTAATTTTTCCGACCCGAAAACGCCCACACAAAGCCTACTTTACCAAAATAATCTATCTAACCGTACAAATCAACCTGGACAAAAAACTACACACCCAAAAGGCACCCAAAATAATAAAAAATTTAAAAAATTAAAAAATAGAGATAAGGTTTTAAACCTTATCTCTATTGCTTTTTACATGGTTGCGGAGACTGGATTTGAACCAATGACCTTCGGGTTATGAGCCCGACGAGCTACCAGACTGCTCCACTCCGCGATAAATTCTCTTACACACCATTATTAAACGCTAAAAAACAAAAATCAAGCCCCATGATTGTATTATTTAAAATTTTTATAAAAAAACAGAGTACATTTATGTACTCTGTTTTTTATTTTTTTAATTTAGTTGTTTACAGCCAGCTACCGACTTTTTCAAAGAACCATCTAATTCCTGAAGGTGCATTTACGGTTCCATTTAAGTTTGCTGCCTGTGAACCGGTATTAACAACTTTAACTTGGGTGTCACTTTCGATAGTACTTGACGAACCTGTTGTCAAACCGCCACCAAAGTTAGAAATAATTACAGGAGCGCCTGTTCCATTTACGTTGCCGTTAATGTTCATATTTCCGTCTTTGTTAACAATTGCAGATTGTCCTCCATTGTTAGTGATATTTCCATTATAGTTAATACCATTTGATCCGCTAATATTTTTAATTAAAACGGTTCCTGTTGAATTAACTTTAAAACCGCTTGTTGCATTAATACCGGTTCCGTTTTCTCTTGAGGCAGCATAAGTATAACCGCCGTTGTTGTTAATTGTTCCACCTAATGTTAAATAACCTGAGTTACCAAGAATATTTAATCTGCCATTATGTGTAATTTCACTATTAACAGTCATATCACCGGTACCGTAGTTTTTAATATTAATTTGACCATTTGTATTGGTAATCTTACCTGCGCTTGCGAAATCAGCTTTTCCGGCGCCTTCTCTGTTGATTATACCAATATTTCCATCTTCAGATGTAATTTTACCGGATATGTACATATCATTTTTATCATTATTGATAGCAATATCACCGACATCATTTGTTATTGTTCCTTGCAGATCAAGCCCGCGGCCTGTTGTTTCATCTCTGTTTTCGCCTTTATTTCTTATTACAATATCTCCATTTTCATTTGTAATACTGCTTAAGGAATTAGCTGTAATACCAGTAGCATCTTTTCTTGCTGCAATATATAAATTGCCGTCGTGGTTAGATATTTTTGCGGCAGTTATATTGTCTGAATCACTTGTAAATGTCAGTCTGCCATTGTCATTGTAGAAGTATAAATCTCCTGTATTATCAACGGCACCTACAACAGTCATACCGTTAGCCCCGGTATTTACAATTTTCATTGTTCCCTCATTGCTGATATTGGCATTTTTACTGATGGTCATTCCTGATCCCTGATTTATAATACCGATATTACCTTCGTTTGTTATGCTTCCGTTAACAAGCATAGCACCACTATTATTATTAATTGCAGTTTCAGCATCAATACCGCTGTTTGTAATTGTTCCATCAAGCGTCATGCCGCCGGCCCCGGTATTTTTAAGAGAAACTTTTCCATTACCGGTAATAGTACTGCCGGATGCAAGGGCTAATTTGTTACCGCTGTTTGATATGTGGATATCGCCTTCTGTAACGGATAAGGCACCATTAAGAGTTAAATCGCCTTTTTTATTTTCAATAGAGACGTTTTGCCCTGCTTTTAAAGTTCCGTTTGTAGACATTCCTGTTCCACTGTTTTCAATTCTTAATGTATCAGCCGCAGATGCGTTTGCAGAAGATGCAAATGCTAATTGTCCATTACGGTTAACGATTCTTACCGAAGGTGTTGAAGTTCCGCCAACAGCTCCGGATATAGTCATACCGCCCGCACCTTCATTAACGATGTCAGTTTTACCTGTAGATACTGCTTTTCCGGCAAGTGCAAGATGACCCGTTCCTTTATTTACAATTTCAAGAGCGTTATTTGTAGAAATATTTGCATTATTTCCTATATCAAGGTCTGTACCCTGATTTGAGATAGATAAAGCTGCATTGCTGTTTTCAAGTTTTCCTGCAACGCTTAGTTTTCCGTTAGTGTTATATAAGTTTAATTTATTGTTAGCTTGAACACTGCCCGTAACAGTTAATCCGTTGTCTCCTTTGTTTGTTAATGCAGTTTCTCCGCCTGCGTAGTTGATAATTTTACCGCTTACATTAATCCCCGCATTGGCAACTGTTGAACCATCCGTTTTGGCTCCTGATTTTAAAATAATGTTTGTTCCGTTTGTAGTAAATCCGCTTGCTTGAACAATGCCATCAGTATTTACAAGAGAATTAAACAAATTATTAGCTTGAGCAGTACTTGTTAATGCATCGGTTGCTTTAACTCCGTTTAAAATACTTCCAGCTACGTCAATGTTAGCGCCCCTAAGGTCAACTCCGTTTCTGGCAAAAATTTTGCCATCTACGGTAATATCAGCATTACTGTCTTGTTTTAATTTTGAAACCTGACTTAAGTTTGAATAATCTCCTGCGCTATATTCACCCTTCAATGAAGTATATTTTTCATCGGTAGGGGTTACAACCGATAAAGAGCCAACATTTAAGACACCGCTGCCACCTACGACCATACCGTTAGGTGAAATAAATATTGCGTGTCCGTTATAGAAATTACCGTCACGCATTGTGTTTAAAATACCATCAATCTTAACTTGTCCATCTACAAGGTTAATGAATGATTCAAGGTTTCTTGTACCATATTTGAAGATTAAATTTGCAATGTCATTTTGAGACAATTCAAATTTATCATACTGTCTAAACCCCGTGGTGCCGTTTACATGCTCAGGGTTAATGTCGAACACATTGCCAACGCCTGTAACACCGGAAATTTCAGTAGCATTCACTGATGTTACTGATAAAACTGCCGCTACGGCCGCAATAAATAATTGCTTTTTGTTCATAAATTATACTCCTTTTTGGTTGAAAAATTTTTCAATTTACATATTTTTTATTGCACATATTATTATAAAGTAAAATAAACTTTTTTTTTTGCTATTTTATGAAATATTGTTAATATAACTTAATACTATCCTTTAAATGCTCCCCAGGCCCTGATAGTGCCTCTTTGATATTTTATTAAATAATAATTTTTTTTAGGGTTATATTCTATAGATGCTTCCATAAATATTTTAGGTTCATCCGGTGTCATGCCTACTTTTGCTCTTTTTTTATTTGTATCATCTCTGGCTTTTTTCTCTTTTTTTAATTCTTTTTTTACTTTTTTATTATTTAATCTTTGTTGTTCAGTTGCATCTTCTTCAATTTTTATAACGGGAATTACAGCTATTGGATTTTTAGATTGCATAAGTATTAAAAAATCTCTTGCATCTGATAGGGCTATTTCATAATAACCCGGTTTAATTACTCCTCCTTCATTGTCGTATAGAGGATCCGGAATAATCAGTGTCGGATAGTCGGAATCTTTCAGGGCATATCTATATATGGACTGGCTGCCGACAAAATAGCCGGATGTTTCCTGCGGTGCTTGCGGGTATGGTCTTATATATGTTTGGTTTAATACCTTTTCAGCAAAAATTCCTTCAAACATTTTTATAATCTCCTGATAAGGGTACTTATAATATTTTGAATTTCACTGAATTGTTTATCAAGTGCTTTTTCTTTTCCCACAAAGATTAATGACATATAATTTTGAGAATTTCCCAGATTATCTGATTTTTGCAGAAGTCTGTATGCTTCTCTCATAAGTCTTTTTAGTCTGTTTCTTTTTACTGCTCTTTTATGTGTTTTTTTACTTACAACAAACCCGGCACGCGTATTTGTATTTTCATCCTTTTTGAGAAGTCCGGCAAACACTGTTATTCCGTCCTGATAGAATGAGTTTTTAACTCTGTATGTCGCATTAAATGCTTTTTTATTTTTTAGTCTATATTGTTTTTTTAACATTTTCTGTATAAGAACACAGCACGTCAAAATATTCCGACCTGCTGTGTTAAATTTTTGTTAAATCCTGTTTTGCTAAATTGCAAATTAAGCACGTTTTTTTGCTGTAACAGCTAATCTATGACGACCTTTAGCACGACGTCTGTTCAAAACTTCCTGTCCGCCGGGGGTTGCCATTCTTGCTCTAAAACCACTAACGTGTTGTCTTTTTACTTTTGTTCCTTCTAGTGTACGTCTCATTTTTCTTTATTCCTTTTAATTTATATTTGTCGTATAATTTTTATGTTAAATTAAAAAAAATTATTAGTCAACAGAAAAAAGAGGGGCAGGTTAAATAATATGAACAAAAAGTGTAAAATAGGTTTTATAGGTTGCGGGAAAATGGCCAGTGCAATTATAAAAGGTACGATTTCATCAAAAATTTTTCCAAAAGAAAATATTAAAGGGTCTGAGGTAAATTGTACGGTTGCAGAACTTGCTCAGAGTCGTTTAGGTATTGAAGTTCTTACCGATAATAGATTTTTAACAATGGATAGTGATGTTATTTTTATTGCAACTAAGCCAAATTATGTGGCAGATGTCTTGGACGAGATAAAAGATGAAATTACGGCAGATAAACTTGTTGTGTCGATTGCAGCAGGTGTTTCTACAAAAAAAATTGAAAAAATTATAGGAATGAAAAGAGTTGTTCGTGTAATGCCTAATACTCCGGCACTTGTATTAGAGGGTATGAGTGGTGTATGTAAAGGAGCCTATGCGGCAGAAGATGATGTTGAATTTGTTCTGGAGCTCCTTTCTAATATCGGGAAAGCAGTAGAGGTTACCGAAGAACAAATTGATATTGTTACTGCAATTTCCGGTTCAGGACCTGCATTCTTCTATAAAGTAATTGAAGATATCGCACGTGCCGGTGAAAAACTCGGACTTGAATATGAAAAATCTCTTGAACTTGCAACACAAACGGCTCTAGGTTCTGCTGAAATGATTATGAACAGAGGTGAAATTCCTGTTCAAACACTGATAGATAATGTTGCAACAAAAGGCGGATGTACATTTGTTGGCATTTCTGTTATGAATGAAGAAAAATCCGATGAATTATTTTATGATGTTATTTCTAAAACAACACAAAAGGCATCTGAACTTGGACGATAATTGTACTAAAAAGCCGGATAACTATCCGGCTTTTTACTTGTAATTTTTTAGCGATTTTGAAGCATTTGTGTTGTTGTTTTCCCTCCGGCTTCTGTTGCGTATGTTGCAGGAGCGACTTTAGTTATACCTTCATTTGTTCCTTGAAGTTGGAATGTAAATATATCATGCCCCCATTTATTGGGCTTTTTTAGTCCGTTTATGTCAATTGTATAAATTGGGTAATTTGATTGGTATACCCCGTATTTTATTATTATCATACCGTTAGAAAGTACCCAGGCGGAATATTTGTTTTTAATATTATTTGAGCCAAAGTCTGCATTAGGGTTGTAACCATATTCATAATCAGGGTTCTGTTCCGTTTTGACTTCATCTGTACCTCTATAAGTTTCATCTATACAACCGTTTGCTAAAGCCTTATTCTGGCAGAATTTTACTACTTTTAAAGTTTTTGTAAATAATTGTTCTTCAAATTTGTCACAATTTTCACGCGGTCCGTTATATCTTGACGGTAACGGAGACCCGTCTGCACAGGTCCAAGACACGCACTCATTGTATGAATTTTTATTTGTACATTTAGTAGAACAGGCTCTTTTCCCGTCCTGCCAGTATGAACAGTATGCTGGATAACCCATTTGAGCTTGTGCCTGAAATACGGCATTAGAAAATAAAGAATATGCTTTTTTAAATTGTGCTTCTAATGCGGCTTTTTTTTGATTTGCAATTAATGTCGGCATCGTTAATGCCGCAACAACACCTATAATTCCTAATGTAACAAGAACTTCTGCAAGGGTAAAACCTTTAGTAAATTTTTTCATCAACACCTTCCTTCTTATTTACAACTACAATTTAACATTTTTTTTAAGTATTGTCAACGTAAATGATATTTGAGGTTTCCAGAAAATCAGTTAAATTTTTTATGTTTATTTTTTTTCCTATTCTGTTTGAATGTATTATTCCTTGGTGTAGTCCCAAAATACACCCCGGACAGCTTGTTAAGACTATATCCGCTCCTGTATTTAATATGTTTTTGGTCTTAAGTTTTGATATGTCAGATGAAATGCGGTTATTTTTTAATGCGAATTCTCCGGCAAAGCCGCAGCAGTCATCGTAATTCTCCATTTTTATGTATTCGACATTTTCGCAATTTTTCAGGAGCGGTTCAAGAAAATCGTCATTTTCAAGATGACAAGGTTTGTGAAAGGTTACTTTTACAGGTTGGGAAAATTTAAACTTAATATTTAGTTTTACAATAAGTTCGCCGAGACTTATAAATTTTACATCCATATATTGCTTTAAAGTGCTTTCGCAGCTGGCACAGTCCGTGAGCACATAATCAAATTCACAATCAAGCATTTTTAGATTATGCTGTTTTACTTCTTCAAATCTTTCTAGATTTCCGCTTGATAAAAATGGAAGCCCGCAGCAGTCAAAATCTTTTTCAATTATTTCTATATCAGAAGCTGCAAATATTTTTTCTAAATAATTATCTGTCCTCGGGCATAAATTGTTCACACAGCCTTTAAAATACAGAACTTTTAACTTCGCATCCGGTTTTGATTTATGTTTTTTTCTAAATGGTATTGTTATTGTTTTAAAAATTTTTATAAAATTCCCGAAAATATATTTTGACTGTAAAAAGAAAATGAATTTCCCTGAAAGTGTATTTTTTGCATATTGATATTTTGCTGTTTCAAATATTTTGCACACATCAATCGCACTTGGACAAAATTTTGTGCATTTCCCGCATTTAAGACATAAATCAAGATATTTATTTATATTTTTGTTTAGTTTTAAATCGCCTTTTAAGACGCCGTCAAGCATAACAAATTTCCCGCGAGAAACAGCACAGTCATTCCCAGTTATTTTATAAACAGGGCAAACTGATTGGCAAAGTCCGCATTTAGAGCATTTATTGATATCATCTTTAAAATCTTCAAGATTTTCCATATTTTAATAATAGCATGGAGAACTTACCATGGATAATCATCTTTAATCTGCCATCCGTCATATTGGATTAATGCTCCGCAATTCCAGCGGCTTCCTTTACTAATATTTTTATTACAACCATATACAGAATGGTTTTTCAATTCATCACGAGTGAAGTTTTCGGCATATGATGCATTATTTGTCCAGCTAAAAAAACGAAGTTTACCTATGTATTTATTGATTTCCATTTTGAAATTATTCTGGCTGAAATTTAATTTTGAATACTCAACTGCCCCCTTTTTACCTGCCCCTGAGAAGTCAGCTGTTATAAGAATAGATACCGGCGGGCTTCCGGTGTCCGAACTGCCATCAAGGCTGAATAAAAGTGTTGTGCCGTCATTTAAAATGTAACCGTAGGAATCATAAGAACTGGTTGAAGTAGTGTCTATAGTTTCAACGACTTTTAAATATGGTTTGATATAAGTATCAATTACACGTTTTGTATTTACTTTTGTGTAATCGGTACCTAAATCCCATTCGTTAATACTGCCGTTTTCAGCTTCGGATGTTACAAGAGCCTGTGAAAGGATACTGTAAGTTTTCTTTAGTCTGGATACGAGAACTGTTTTTTTATGGTTTGCTATTAAGGTAGGCATAGTTAAAGCCGCAACAATACCAATAATTCCCAATGTAATTAAAACTTCAGCAAGTGTGAAACCCTTAGATCCATTTATGTTTTGCGGGGGGGGGGCAATCTCAAAGCATCTCTATTAAACATATTTCATCCTCCTTTTTTTTATTATTTATTATTTTTAACTTTTTGTCAAGATTTATACGATTGCACCATGTGAAGCGTCTTGCACGTTCTTTGCATATTTATAAAGGTAACCCGATTTGACTTTAGGTTCAAAAGGTTTTAGTTTATTACGTCTCTGTTCAAGTTCATTTTCGTCTACAAGAAGCTGAATTGAACGTTTCGGAATATCAATTTTAATCTTATCTCCATTTTCAATAAGTGCAATAATACCGCCGTTTGCAGCTTCCGGACAGATATGCCCTACACAGATGCCGCGTGTCGCACCTGAAAATCTTCCGTCTGTTATTAATGCGCATTTTTCCCCTAAACCTTTACCGGCAAGCAAAGATGTAGGTGCAAGCATTTCCCGCATCCCCGGCCCGCCTTTGGGCCCTTCGTAGCGAATTACAAGAACGTCTCCCTCTTTTATCCTGTCATTTTCAAGTGCTTCCATAGCTTCTTCTTCGCAGTCAAAAGTAACGGCAGTTCCTTCAAATTCGTAACATTCAGGGGCTACTCCGGATGTTTTTATTACACACCCGTCTTTGGCAATGTTGCCGTAAAGGATTGCAAGTCCGGCCTGTGTGTATTGGGAGTGATCGTAATCCGGAATTATGTTATTATCTTTCCAAGCTTTTCCGGCAATTTCTTTTGTCGAAATTCCGGATACTGTTATAGTATTTGATAATAAATTCTCAAGAGATTTTGTTACTGCCGGTATCCCGCCTGCATTGTGAAAATCTGCCATTGTAAGTGATGAGGATGGGTTAATTTTTATAATTTGATGAATTTTTTTGCTTAATTCTTCAAAGTCATTAAGTGTAACATTAATCCCGCCTGCATTAGCAATTGCGAGAATATGTAAAAATGTATTTGTAGAACCGCCGAGTGCAAGATCTGCAATAATTGCATTTCTCAAGCTTTCCCGGGTAATAATATCTGAAGGTTTTAAATCCTGTTTTACAAGGTCAACAATTTGTATTCCGCTTTCAAATGCAATACGACGTTTTTTTGAAGAAACGGCTGAAGCTGATGAACAGTACGGGAGGCTCATTCCCATAATTTCTGCAAGACATGCCATTGTATTAGCAGTATACATTCCCTGACACGAACCTGCGGAAGGGCAAGATTCTTCCTCAAGAGCAAGAAGTTCTTCCTCCGAAATTTCTCCGTTTCTAAACCTTCCTACAGCTTCAAAAGAACCTGTGACCATAGTTAATTTACTTTTTCCTCTGCATTCTCCGTCGAGCATAGGTCCGGCTGTAACTAATATAGCCGGAATATTTAACCGCAGAGCACCGATCAACATACCGGGTGTAATTTTATCGCAATTTGAAAGTAAAACAATTCCGTCAAGCTGATGTGCAGATGCTACTGTTTCTATGCAGTCCGCAATCAGATCCCTTGAGGGGAGAGAATATTTCATTCCGCAGTGTCCCATGGCTATTCCGTCGCAAATTGCAGGTACTCCGAATACAAAAGCCTGACCGCCGCCCGTATGAATTCCTTTTTCAATTTGACGCTCTAAGTCGCGCATTCCGATATGCCCCGGAACTAAGTCTGAAAAAGAACTTGCAATCCCTATAAAAGGGGCTTTCATATTTTTTTTACTCACGCCTGTTGCCATTAAAAGTCCGCGATGCGGTGTTCTTGCTATTCCCTGTTTAATATTATCACTTTTCATATAATAATTATACCTCAACAACTTGAAAATGATAAAAAAATATGTTAAAATAACTAAGTTATTGAGTATAAAAATAGGAGATTGGAAAGTATGAAGCATTTTAACATTTATCGGGGGGGGGGCAAAATTTAAGCTCCTATAAAGGTTTTACTCTTGCCGAGGTTTTAATTACTCTGGGGATAATTGGTGTAGTTGCGGCATTGACAATGCCTTATTTGATTGCCGATTCTCAAAAAAAACAAGCGGCTGTTGCTGCAAAAAAGGTTTACTCTGAACTTTCTCAAGTTATTATGCTTGCCGAATTAGACCATGGGCAGTTGGAAGATTGGCCGCTTGCTCAGTCTTCGACAATTGAAAATAGTCGTGAATTTGTTAATACTTATATTGCACCTTATTATAAAGGACTTCAGATAATTAGTGAAGGTATGGACGATAATTGGGGAACTGGAGTAAGCAATAATGGTGTTAATTGCGTAACTTCAAACGGTACAATTCTTTCAATTTCCCAGGTTAATAAAAGTATTTTTATTCTGGCAGATATCAACGGTTATAAAAAACCAAATTTGATGGGTAGAGATATTTTTTATTTTAATACTGCAACAGGAAAACTTATGCCAAGCGGATGGCAGGATGGTTTGACAAGAGAAATGATTTTTAAGGGATACACATCGGAAAGTGGACTAACTTTTTCTTGTAAAAAAGTAAAAAATAGTGAAGAAGATGACTATACAGATTACAGACATGGATGTACCGCATTATTAATGCTTGATGGATGGGAATTTCGAGATGATTATCCATGGTAAATATTTATAATATTCCATTCATCGTCCCATTCAATTGAGCCTTCTAAATCTATATTATGATATTTATACGGGTTGTTAATATAATCGGGATTGAATAACCCGTGTTTTGATAATCTGCGGATTATATCCTGTAAAAGAGCCGTACTTCCTGCAATCGTTCCTTCTTTTGAAGTGGCCATTTCCCCGTCATAATATACTTTTTCATCTGCAAAAGTCATTTCAGTTAAAGTACTTTTTGTTATCGGTAAACTATCGCTTATCAAGATAATTTTATTATCAGGTTTTGTCTTAAATGTTAATTTTAAGGCTTCATCTGAAACATGAACTCCATCACCTATAATTTCGGTATAAATATCATCATTTATAAGTGCGGAAAGAGCAGTAGACTGACCGCGGTGAATAATACCGGACATTGCATTGAAAAGATGGGTTACACCTGTGCATCCTGATAAATTCCCGCCGGCACAATGACCTGCCTGAATTTTGATTTTTTTATCCGATAGATAATCAATAAGGCCTTCATCAAGTTCTGGTGCAAGAGTTACGATTTTTATAAAATCATCTTCAATAAGTTTATAATTTTCCGGAGTAAGTCTCATAAAGTGTTCGGGATTGTGTATTCCCTTTTTTTCGGGATTAAGAAAAATCCCTTCAAGATGTACTCCGAAAATTTTAGCCATATCTGAAGTTTGTTTTTTTGAAGCTTCTTTTATCACCGAAACAGCCTGTTTTGTATTTTCAACAGTATCTGTGACAAGGGTCGGAAAAATTCCTCCGATACCGTATTTTAAGATTCTTTTTGAAAGATACAGAATATCATCAACAGATGCTTTATTAAAATCAATCCCGAAACATCCGTGAAAATGCTGTTCAATTAGAAGTTTTGTTTTCATTAAATAACACTTCCTTCAAATACTTTTCTGGCTTCTTCTCTGTCATCAAAATGAATAGTTTTATCTTTCAAAATTTGATAATCCTCGTGTCCCTTTCCGGCAATAACTACAACGTCGTTATTGTTTGCTATTGTTTTTAGAAGTGCAATTGCTGTTCCTCTGTCAGGTTCAACAATTACGCTTTCGGTATTAACTGATTTCAAGCCGGCAATAATGTCTGTAATAATAGTCTGCGGATCTTCTGTTCGCGGGTTATCACTTGTTATAACTATTTTATCTGCCAGTCGTTCAGCGATAGCCCCCATTTTAGGACGTTTTGTAGCATCCCTGTCGCCGCCGCAACCAAAAAGACAAATAAGTTTGCCATCTTCCGGAGTAATTTCTCTTGCTGATTTTAAAACGTTTTCAAGCCCATCCGGTGTATGTGCATAATCAACTATAACCAGAGGTTTTTTCACTACGACCTCAAATCTTCCGGCAACTCCCTTTACGTTTTGAAGAGCTTTTAGTGCAACCTCAATATCAATTCCGATTGCGAGAGATGCGGTAACAGCTGCAAGTATGTTATAAACACTGAACATTCCGTTCATGTGAAGATTAACTTTGTGTTCTTTTCCGTTTTCTATCAGAGTAAATTCGGCCCCGTTAAGTGAAAAGTTAATATTTCTTGCCATAACATCACTTTGTTGATAAACTCCGTATGTTAAAACCTTTACACCTTCGGGGACAACGCTAATAAATCTGTCTCCGTATTCATCATCTGCATTGATTACTGCAAAATCTCCTTCGGTTAAACGTTCAAAAAGAAGCGCTTTGGCCTTGAAGTAGTTTTCCATTGTAATATGATAATCCAGATGATCCTGTGTTAAGTTAGTAAATACGGCACCGTTAAATCTACATCCTCCAACGCGGTTTTGTTCCAGAGCGTGCGAACTTACTTCCATAACAACGTTATCAATTTTTTCGACATCCTTAATCATTCTCAAAGTTGCCTGTAATTCCGGTGCCTGCGGAGTTGTGTGTTTTGCGTCTCTGTATTCGCCGTTTGAGGATAATTTATAACCTAAAGTACCTATTAATGCACATTTTTGCCCATTTTCTTCAAAAATCTTTTGAATTAAGTGTGTAACTGTTGTTTTTCCGTTTGTACCTGTTATGCCGATAAGATTAATGCCTTTTGAGGGGCTTGAATAGAATCTGTCAGCGATATCAGCGATTTTGTGTCTTGTTGAGGATACTACAACCTGAGGGATTTTGGTCCCTTCAATTTTTCTTTCTACAAGGAGAGCGGCTGCACCGTTTTCAATTGCATTATTTGCGAATTCATGTCCGTCAGTATGCTCGCCTACCAAACAGACAAAGATATCCCCCTTTTTAGTGGTTTTAGAATTATATGAAATTCCTGTTATATCAATGTTTTTAAAGTTTATTAAATCTTTATAATCCAAATATTCAATAAGTTCATCAAGTTTCATTTATATCTCCTTTGACTGTTGTTTTTTAGCGGGTGTAAATTTATCAGGTTTAATATTCATAATTCTTGCAACCTGTGTTGCTACCTCATGGAAAACAGGACCTGCAACTGTATTCCCCCAGATTGCACCAACTTTTGCGCTGTCAACCATAACATAAATCAAAACCTGAGGATCTGATGCGGGGAAGTATCCTATTGTAGAGGTATACATATACGGAGTGTAACCCGAGCCGCCTTCTTTAGGTTTTCTAGAAGTACCTGTTTTTGCTGCAAGATTATACTTATCCATTTTTATAATCGTTTTTCCGTTGTTTATTGCGGCAGCTAAAAGTCTTGTTATTGCCTGTGCTGTTTCGGGTTTTACAACCTGTGTATGGTGAATTTTATTATCATATTCTTCCTGGGAATATTTTATAATATGAGGGGTTATTCTGACACCGTTATTAGCAAGCGCCTGAACGGCTGATATCATCTGAATTGCAGTAACGGATGTTCCGTAGCCGTATGACATTGTTGCCTGAGTACCCTGATCCCAGTAAGTCCAGTACGGAAGCAGCCCTGATGATTCTCCAGGTAAATCAATACCGGTTTTAGAGCCCAGTCCGAATTTTTTAAGAACTCCGTAAAATTCTGCGGGTGACATTGTTTTTGCAATATTAATAGAGCCAATGTTGCTTGAATGTTCAAACAGATATTCCAGTGAAATATTTCCCGGATAAGGGTGTACATCATAGTCATAGTTTTTAATTTCCCATTTGCCGATAGTTGTTTTTCCGGTATCAAGAACTGTTGAGTGTTCATTTATTTTTCCCAAATCCATTGCGCTTGCAACGGTTATTGTTTTAAAAGTTGAACCCGGAGGAAATACATCTGTCAATGTCCAGTTTTTGAGCTGCTGCGGTGTTGCTTTTTTGTAATTGTTCGGGTCAAATGTAGGATAAACCGCATAAGCCAGAATTTCACCGTTTTTGGGGTTCATTACGATTACTGTTCCTCTTTCGGCCTCTTTTTCTTTGACCATTTTTTCTATTTCTTTTTCGCAAATATGTTGAATTGCAGCGTCAATTGTTAAGGTTACATCTTCACCTTTCGGGTTTGTTGTTGTTGCGACGGGGTCAGTTGTAAAATCGTAGATAATTTTTCCATCGCGGGTTTTTTGAAACTTAACGGTATTTATAACGTGCTCAAGCCGATCCTTTGCAGTATATTCTACACCGTTTGCAATATCCGCATCGAAATTATAATAGCCTAAAACATGAGCGGCAAGTGTTCCCTGAGGATATTCTCTTGTATTTTTTTTGCCGAGACTTATTTCTCTTAAATGTAGTTTTGCGATTTCTTTAGCTGTGGTTCTGTCAATATCTTTTTTTAGAGTAATTACAGGCCCCGGTTTTTTTAATTTTTGCAGAAGTACGTCTTTGGGCATTTTTAAAAGAGGTGCCAGCAGTTTTGCAAGTTCTTCCGGAGAGTGGTCGTAATCGGCAGGGTGGGCATATACATCAGAATAAACTTTATCTGTTGCAAGTTTTATGCCTGTTCTGTCAAATATATCTCCGCGCATTGAAAAAATTCTTCCGACCCTCTGGCTTCTTGCACGGGCTCTGTATTTCCCGACATCTACAACCATTATAAAAAACAAATAAATTATCAACAGGGTCATAAATCCGGCAAAGAATATATGTAAAAATCCCATTATTTTATCAAATGTTTTGCTTCGTTTTTCTATATCGTTTTCCGGCTCTCTTTTTCGTAATCGTTCTCTCAAAACATATCCCTCATTTATTTTACTATTTTAGCATAAGGAATAGTAAAAGATTTAAATATTAAATAATTTTAACTTTGTTGTATAATGATGTTATGAAAAGATTTATTTTATTAACGGGGTTGGTATTATTAGGAAGTCAGGCTTTTGCTTTCGATGTTGTGTATCCTAAAAAAAATGATGTAATAATAAATGCAAAATCCACATTTTTTGTTGGTTCATCTGAAACACCGTTGACAATAAACGGACAGTATGTCCAATTGCATCCGACAGGCGCTTTTGCCTATGTCGTTCCTTTGAATACCGGCTCAAATACTTTTGTTATACAATCCGGGGAACAGAGAGAAATTTTTGTTATTACAAGACCAGTTGTTAAGCAGTCAAGCTTACCTGAGGCAGTTTTTTCTCCTTTTAGTTCAAAAAAGGTTTTTGCTGTAACAACAGAGGATGCCCCGCTGCGTTCAACTCCGGTTGATGCCGGAATTAATCGGATGGCGCATTTGCCGAGGGATTTAAAATTGATTACTGACGGAGAAAAGGCAGGTTTTTACCGCGTTGTTCTCGGGAAAGATAAATACGGATGGATTTCTAAAACGAATGTTAGGCAGGATACTGCTAGTAATTGCGATTTAGCAGAGTTAAGCGGTTACGAATATCTGGATGATGAAGATTATTTTACATTTGTATTTCATCTGACAAGAAAGGTTCCGTTTGAAATGATTGAAGGAGAGCCGTTTTCAATAAAATTTTATAATATAAAAGGACAACCGGAAAACACTTTTGTGATGAATTTACCCGTAAATGATATACTCAGCGGCCGCAAACTAATCGGCTACAGCGGAGAATATCAGGGTAATGACTTTATACTTAAAGTCAGAAAACCTATAATTACAAATTCAAGACGGCCTTTGCATAATATACGGATTGCAATTGATGCGGGACATGGCGGCGAGGAAGCCGGCGGTATAGGCTGTCTCGGTGATAAAGAAAAAGATATTAACCTTTCTTTTGCAAAATTTTTGGAAGCTGATCTTAAAAAGCGTGGTGCAAGAGTAATTATGACCCGTAACGGCGATAATTACGTAAGTTTAAAAGACAGGGTAGAAATCGCGAATTACGGAGATGCCGTTGTATTCATAAGTATTCATGGGAATGCTCTCCCTGACGGAGCTGACCCTAACAAAAACAGCGGAACAAGTATTTACTACTACTATAATCAGGCAAAACCTCTGGCAGATATAATTATGGATACTGTTGTTTCTGAAATCGGGATTCCGAATGATAAAGTTCGCCAGGGCAGTCTGGCAGTTGTCAGAAATACAAATGCACTTAGTATTTTAATTGAGGTTTCTTATCTTATTAATCCCGAGGATAATGCGAATTTGATTAATCCGGAATTCCAAAAACAATATGCAAAAGCTATTGCAGACAGTTTGGAAAAATATTTTGAGAAATAATTTTATTCGTCTGCAAACATAAAACCTTTTGGCAGTTCCGCAAATACCATGGCCGTAAATTCAGCAGGATCTTTGTCATACGCTTCCGCTATTCTATAAAAAGTTGACATCTGCGGATCTTTTTTCCCGTTGCGAATTCCACTTATAATTGCAGGTGGAATATCGTATGATGATGCAACTGTTGTTGCAGAAGTCCCTGCTGCCAATTTGGCAAATGCTCTGGATAAGGCCTGTTTAAATATGTCCGATTTTTCTTTTTTTAGCATTTAAATAATTTAATGACAAGTAAAATAATATCTCATTCACGAACGCAAAAATATTAATTTTTTTATATGTAACAAAATGTAAAGTTAAGTTTTAAAATGCCTAAAATTCAATTATACTCCCTCATAGGATAGGATAGGATAGGATGTATTGCGCCAGTAGCAATTTTTTTAGCCTGTAAAACTTTTTAAAACTGTGCAGGTAAAACAAACAAAAGAAAGCAGGTAGAAATTATGTCAATGGAAACAAGATTATTTAATCATGGTGGTAGCACTTATTTATTTACAAGAAAAACTGGTACAGTTCTTGGCTCCCCTAATTCTTATGATGCGAATTTACGGCGAGTTGAGAGTGACGGATCAGTTTCAGAACCGTTGATAACAAAAAAGAGAGATAGTTCTACTATTACAAGAAAGAATTCATGTTATAGAGGTGTTTCTTCTGAGATTAATCCTTGGAGTTTTGAGATTACTGATGGTGATAAATTAACACTTTCCGGTCGCTTAGACAGAGGAAAAATTGAAGCCGTAAACGAATTAAAAATTCCTGTTGATAGGTATGGGAAAATATCCGGTGATTCTTTAGAAAACCTTTCGCCTATTGCAAAAAGATGGCTGAGAAAAGTTGGTGAATTTTTAGCAAAAGTTAAATAGGTAATTTTTAAGGATATGACACTGGAACAAGTTCAGTGTGGCAGTAAATAACAGGTCGGGCTAAAGCCCGACCTGTTTATATATTTTTTATTTTCCTGTTACATAATTCAAAAGAGTTCTGACGCCTGCGCCTGTTGCACCTGTGATAAATTCTTTCTGCGGTTTTTCAAGATATGCAGTTCCTGCAATATCTATGTGGCACCATTTTGTATCTTTTACAAATTCCTGTAAAAATACGCCTGCTGCTGATGCCCCGCCGTAACGCGAACCTGTATTTTTCATATCTGCAATATCTGATTTCAGACTGTCTTTGTATTCTTTGAACATCGGTAACTGCCAGTATGTTTCACCTGAATCTTTTGCTGTTTTTATCAAGCGTCCTATCATTTCCTCGTCGTTGCCCATAATTCCTGATGCAACTGTACCGAGAGCTACCATGCAAGCACCTGTAAGGGTCGCTATATCAATTACTTCATCAACACCGAGTTCACATGCATAACAGAGTGCATCTGCAAGAGTTAATCTGCCTTCTGCATCTGTATTATCTACTTCAATTGTTTTACCGTTTTTAGCGGTTAAGATATCGCCGGGTTTGTAAGATGAGCCTGAGGGCATATTTTCACACGCTGCAATGATGCCATGAACTTCTATATCAGGCTGTAATTTAGATAGAGCCTTCATTACGCCTAATACACACGCTGCTCCTGACATGTCATCTTTCATTGTAAGCATTGATGACGGCGGTTTAATATCAAGACCGCCTGAATCAAAACAGATACCTTTACCTATAAGTGCAATTTTTTTCTTAATGTTTTTGCCCGTATATTTCATGTGAATGAATTTCGGCGGTTGAACACTTCCCTGACCTACAGCCAGATAGGCTCCCATTCCCATCCTTTCGATTTCTTCTTTGTCAAATACTTTAGTTTCAATCCCTTCCAAACCTTTTGCAAGTTCTGCAAGTTTTGAAGGCGTTGCAATCTGTGCCGGGGTATTTGCAAGATCTCTTGTGAATTTCATTGATTCACCAAAAATAATTCCTTCCTGCACGTCGCTTTCCGAAAATTTTGCAAACGTAATTTCATCAAGATGATGAGCCTTTTCTGATTTATACTTGTCATAAGCATAGTCAGCTATCATTGCTCCAATTGCTGCTGATTTACCGTAATCTGCATTGACATCAAAATCAAAGATTGCTTTTTTTGCTTTGATTTGATGTAGTTTTTTTACAGCTTTAGCAACAGCTTCTCTCATTTTATTGTGGTCAAATTCTTCTTTTTTCCCAAAGCCTACAACTAGAATTTTATCTGCCGGAATTTGTCCTAGTGTATGCAAAAGATAAGTCTGCCCGAATTTGCCTTCAAAATGATCTTTATCAACTGCATAAGTATTGATAAGTTCCTGTGAAGTTTTTTCTCCTTCAAATTTGTTGATAACTAAAACTTCTGTGGATGTGTTTTTAACGTCCTGTGAAACTTTAATTTCCATATTGTCTCTCTCCTTTTTACGGTTGCCAGTATATCACTTTTAGCATTTTTTGTAAATTGGCATTTGATGTATGTATCAAATTTTAAATTTATACTATACAAAAAACTATTCTCATGATATTATATTGACAGATGTAGTAGGTAAATATTTTTTGGAAATATATGCAATAAAATTCACTTAAAATAAAATTTGACTGAAGCTCGATAGGATATATGTATCGGGCATTGCGTGTATTATTAAAAAATAGAAAAGGATAAGGTATAAAACTTTATGGACTTTTTATTGATTATTGCGGTTATTGCGATAATAGCATTAATCGCTGTGCTGTTTGTCCAGCAGAACAAAACCAAATCCGTGCTTTTATCTGTTGAAAAAGATAAAAAAGCATTGGAAGAAAAAGAAAAACTGCTCCTAAAAGAAGCTAGAATTAAAGCAATTGAAGAATTACAGGATGACAGAGAAAAACTTAACGAAGAAGAAAGAGAAAGAAGACAGGAACTTGCAAGACAGGAACAAAAATTAGCTAAAAGAGAGGATATGCTTGAAGATAAAATTCAGGAATATACTGACAAAGACTTGCAAGCTCAAAGAAAATTAGATGAGCTTCTTGAAAAAGAGGATTATCTTGCAGAAATTGTGCAAAAACAGACTACAGAACTTGAGAGGATTTCGGGTATGTCTGCCGAAGATGCAAAAAATATGCTTCTGGACCAATTAAAACATGATTTGGCTCAAGAGCAAATGCAGCTAATTCGCGAAAATGAAGCTAAAATAAAAGAAACTTCTCTTGAAAAAGCTAAGGAAATTTTGTCAACAACAATGCAAAGATGCATGATTGAGCAGGTTGTAGAAACTACTGTTTCTGTGGTCGCTCTGCCTAATGATGAAATGAAAGGCCGTATAATTGGCCGCGAGGGACGTAACATTAGAGCTCTGGAAACTTTGACCGGAGTTGATTTGATTATTGATGATACTCCTGAAGCTGTTGTATTATCAAGTTTTGATCCAGTAAGACGCGAAATTGCTAAACTTGCACTTGAAAAACTTATTGTAGACGGTCGTATTCACCCTGTCAGAATTGAAGAAATGGTCGAAAAAGCTCAGGATGAAATTGATAAAAAAATCTGGGAGGAAGGCGAAAATGCAGCTCTTGAGATGGGTGTTATGGGTCTGAATAAAGAACTTATAAAAACTCTTGGGCGTCTTTATTACAGAACAAGCTACGGACAGAATGTATTAAAACATTCTCTTGAAGTCGGGCATATTGCCGGCATGCTTGCTGCCGAAATAGGCGCAAACGAAAAAATTGCCAAACGTGCTGGGCTTTTACACGATATCGGGAAAGCAGTTGACCAAACTCAGGAAGGTACTCATATTCAGCTAGGTGTTGAGCTTGCTGCAAGATATGGTGAAAGACCTGAGGTTATACACGCTATTGAAGCTCATCATGATGATATTGTGGCAAATACAATTGAGGCTGTTCTTGTTAAAGTTGCGGATGCTATTTCGGCTGGAAGGCCCGGAGCAAGACGCGATACATTGGAAATTTATATTAAACGTCTTCAAAAAATTGAAGAAATTGTTAACAGCTACGACGGTATTAAACAGTCTTTTGCAGTTCAGGCTGGACGCGAGGTTAGAATTATTGTTGAATCGGAAAGATTTGATGATCTGGCATCTCAAAAACTTGCAAGAGATGTGGCAAAACGTATCGAAGATGAACTTGACTACCCCGGACAAATCAGGGTTACTGTTGTAAGAGAGTTTAGAACTACGGAAATAGCTAAGTAATGTTTATGGCTGAGGCTATGCCTCAGCCTGTTTTAAAGGAACAATAATTATGACAGGTGATGATAAAAATATAAAAATTTTATTTTTCGGCGATCTGGTTGGCAGACCGGGAAGATTTGCCGTACGCGATTTTTTGGAAAAATATAAATTAAATTATGATTTTATCATTGCAAATGTTGAAAATGCATCTCATGGTTTTGGGTTAACCGAAAAAAATTATATTGAATTGTCTGAATATGGAATTGATTGTATGACATCAGGAAATCATATTTGGGATAAAAAGGAAATATTTAACTACATTGATAAGGCTGATAAATTAGTTAGGCCATTTAACTACCCAGAAAACACCCCCGGTTTTGGCAGTCGTATTTTTGAAGTAGCAGGCGGTGTGAAAATTGCTGTAATTAATGTTCTTGGCAGAGTATTTATGGCCCCTGTCGAATCTCATTGGACAACGGTAAAAACAGAGATAGAGCATTTAAAGACAATTACTCCGATAGTTATAGTTGATTTTCATGCAGAAGCTACAGCTGAAAAAATATGTTTTGCCCGTTATTGTTCTGAATTAGGTGTTAGTGCGTTTTTCGGTACGCATACTCATGTTCAGACTGCTGATGAACAAATTATGAATAATACCGGATATATAACGGATGCAGGCTTTTGCGGCTCTTCAGAAAGTGTAATCGGTATGGATTATAAAACTTCTCTTAACCGCTTTATAACTGTAATTCCTGAAAGATATGATGTAGCTGACAGTGATGTCGTCCAGATTAATGCTGTCGAGGTGGAAATAAACCCGATAAGCGGACATACTGTAGCTATAAAAAGAATTTTTTGTTATACAGATAAAAATAAAAAGGAAGAGGAAAATGAAAAGTGACTTGCACATTCATACCCTTTATTCAGATGGCGTTTTTTCCCCTGAAAAAATTGTTGATACTGCCATCAATGTTGGGCTACAGGTGATTGCTCTGACCGATCATGATAATATCCTGTCGTATCAGGTCGCAAAAGATTATTTAAAAAAAGAAAACAAAGAAGATAAATTAGAAATTATTCAGGGTATTGAAGTTAATACTTTGTATAAAAATTATGAAGTACATATATTAGGTTATTTTATGGATGTAACCAATAGTGATTTTCAAAATCTTTTGAAAGTCCAGCAGCAGGCGCGTGTTAAACAAACAAAAGAAATAATAAGTCTTCTTGCTAAAAAAGAGGGTATTAGAATCAAATTTGAGGATATAAAAAAACAAGTTGCAGAAGGCGGTAGTATCGGGCGTCCACATATTGCAAAAGCGATTACAAATGCCGGTGGCACTACAAGTGTTATTGAAGCTTATGCGAAATATATTCATGATGATTCGCCTGTTTACGTTCAGAGAAAAACAGTTACCCCTCAGGATGCTGTTGAAATTATCTATGATGCCGGAGGCGTTCCTGTAATAGCTCATCCGCATGATCTTGATATTGCAGAAAGTTTAATAAAAGAATTAATGCAATATGGTTTAAGAGGAATTGAAGCTTACCATAGAAAACATACACCGGCATGTGTTGAATATTTTTCATCAATGGCCGAAGAACTAGGGCTTATTGTAACCGGGGGGTCTGATTTTCATGCGCCGAATATTATGAATGGCCAGATTATACTTGGTAAAAACTTTGTACCGGAATGGGTTTACGATAAACTTGTTCAGGAAAAGAAACGTATTGATATGGCTTAATAGAGGTCTTATGGGAACAAAAAAACATTACTGGAAACTTGAATATTCTATTGCATTGTTTGTTATGATTGGAGTAATTTTGCTTATTATGCCTTTTTCTATAGAAGATACAATGCAGGCAAATTTTATTTCTAAATGGAATGAAAAACTTAACCGGGTAGAATATATGTTTTCAGTTATAAATGCTCATATTACAGATGACATGATAAAAAGCTTCAATAGAGCCGAAACAGCGTATGACAGAGAACAACTCCTTTTGACTATTGTAAAACCTTATCTTAGGATTGATACTGACAATTATCCTATAAAACATTATAAACCCCGTTATATGAATAATACACGTGTATATAAAGGACAAATGTATTATTTTGATGATTTCTATTTCGCAGAAAATAATACTATTGTCGGGTTTAAGGATATTAAAACAGATAAAACATCGGATATATGGTTTTTAATGATGTTTGATATAAATGGTCTTCTTCCTCCTAACAGATGGGGTAAGGATATTTTTGGAATTAATATATATGACGGTGGAAAGATAGAGCCGTTTGGCTTTGATAAAAGTATGGAAGAACTCAAAAAAGATTGTTCTGAAACAGGGTCAGGGATTAGTTGTTCTTATTATTACAAAATTGGCGGAGGATTTGATGAATGATATAAAACGAGTTTGTGTATTTGCATCAAAGCAATCAAGCGAACTATTTTTTCTTGCATCAACACCACAGGAGGCTGTTTAATATATAAAAAATTATATTCCCAAAGATATTAGGGTTACAAAAGAACATATATATCAAAGATAATATTATAAAATAAAAAAAGAAGCTGGTTGAATGCCAGCTTCTTTTTTTATTTAAAATTAAAATTATTAATATTGAAGCATTGAAACAGTTTTTGGAGAGTCCGTTAATTTTTCTCTGCCATTCAGATCTGTTAATTCAATTAAAAATGCAATCCCGACTAAGTTTGCACCCGTCTTTTTGACTAGTTTGCATGCTGCTTCTGCGGTTCCGCCTGTTGCAAGTAAATCATCCACAATTAAAACATTTGCACCTTTTTCAAATGCGTCTTTATGAACTTCAATTTTATCAGTGCCGTATTCAAGAGAATATTCTTGAGAATATGTTTCTGCAGGGAGTTTATTTGGCTTTCTGATAGGTACAAAACCGGCATTAAGTTTATATGCCATAGGCATCCCGAAAATAAAACCTCTGCTTTCAATTCCTGCAACATAATCAATTCTGACATCTTTGAATTGGGCGCAAAGATAATCTATCATAACTTTTAATGTTTCAGGTTCCTTGAGTGCAGTTGTAATATCGCGGAATATAATTCCTTTTTTGGGAAAATCCGGAACCGCTCTGATTTTATTTCTTACATCAATAGTTGTTTCAGTTGTCATTTTGTTCGTTTCTCCTTTTTATTTATTATTTTCGGCAAGTATTTGTTTTAGTTTTTCTCTGTATTTTTCGGTATATTCTTTTGTGTATTCTTTTGTTTTCTGCAATTCTTTTTTTATAAATGCTTTGATGCTTGCTTCTTCTTCCATAACAAGTCCGTGTGCTGTTTTACCCCAGTTCATATCCCTTTTCATAAAGAGTATTTTAAAGCAGATATAAAGAACAAGCGGAAACCAGATTATGAACAGGTATATTGAAGTTTCAAGCGCCTCAAATGTTGCATCAAGTCTTGGCATATAATCATATCTTCTCAAGGCATATCTTGCACCGAAGAAAAATCCAAAACCGATTATACATCCAATAAAAATGGATGAATAAAGCATATGAGGGGGAGCCTGTTTTGCAAGGACTTTAAAGCCTCTTATAAGTATTTCTATTAAAAACCACCCCGGCATAATGAATTGAGTTATATATGCAGTCATATCAAGACTTGCGCGCAGTGACATATCTTTTGAAAACAATACATCTCCGGCATACTCAAGATATCTTCTGATTGTTCCTTCAAGCCATCTTCTTCTCTGTCTGTAAAGAGGTCTTATATAGATAATACCTTCTTCGTAAACAACTGCTTCTGGACAGAATCTGACGTCCCATCCTTTAATGTGCAGTCTGGTAGACATATCCAGATCGTCAACAAGTGTGTAATTATTCCAGCCGCCTATATCTTCTATTGCCTGACGTTTTATAAGTTCTCCGTTCCCGCGGAGTTCAACTGCTCCTTTAATCGAATCTCTGCCGACCTGAAAATGGGTATCCATTGTATATTCATTGTTCTGGCATCTTGTGAGAAGATTTGCGTTTTTGTTTCTAATAACTTTTCTGGCCTGAACAGCCCCCACATCTTTAGGCTCAAGATATGGAACAAGTTTAGATAAAAAGTCAGGATCAACGGTCGCATCTGCATCAAATACAAGAACCGCTTCACCTTTTGCAATTTTAAAAGCGTCGTTTAAAACAGCAGATTTCCCGGGAAATGCTTCCTTCGGGCGTATTAGAGCCGTAACATTTGCATATTTTTGCTCCAAATCTTTTATAACTAATGCAGTATTATCTGTACTTCTATCATCAATTACAATAATTTCAAAATTTTCATAGTCCATATTTAGAATGTTATGAACAGTATTTGAAATAACTGCTTCCTCATTATGTGCCGGAATCATTACCGATACAAAAGGTTTATAATTCTGATTTATTATTTCGGGGTGTTTTTGCAGTTTACGTTTTTTCAGCTTGTAAGAAAGGTTCATAAACAGGCAGTAAATGAACATGAATGTACATAAAAGCGCAAGCCCCCAAACCGTATTAAAATAACTTTGAAAGATATATATAAAAACGCCGAGCCCGAAGACTATGGTGAATAATAAAATTCTTTCTTTCATATTAAAATACCTTTATACTCCCTTTTTAATTCCTCTAATATTATATCAAAAACTTATTTTAAATATGAAAAAATTCGCATTTTTCATTACTTTTTGTAATACAAATTCCTCTATTTATATGTTTTATAGGCAAAAAAGTATTAAAAATCGTTAAAATACTTGCTTTTAAAATAGATTAAGCTATAATTGAGCATGTACAAAGAGAGAAGGAGTTTTATTATGAACAAAGAAGAATTAGTACAAGAAATTGCAAAAAAATCAAACGTAACTCAAAAAGAAGCTGCTGAAGTTTTAGGCGCTTTAATTGAAACTATTCAAAAAACAGTTTCTAAAGGTAAAAAAGTTACATTAGTTGGCTTTGGTACTTTTGAATCAAGAAAAAGAGCTGCTAGAATCGGCCGTAACCCTCAAACTGGCAAGGAACTTAAAATCCCTGCAACTACAGTTCCGGCATTTTCTGCAGGTAAAAAATTCAAAGAAGCTGTTAATAAAAAATAAGCAATTTTTTGACAACTTTGTAAAAAACGGACTTACCAGTATTGATAAGTCCGTTTTTATTCGATATGATATGTTTAGTAATACTGTGAAGGAGTAAAATTATGAAGAATTTTTTTACAAATGTTAAACCGGGGGAGGGGCGTTTATATGCTGAATTAAGAGATTTTAAACTTTCCTTAAAATACCTTTTTTTCAAAAACATGGAGGTATTAGATGCCTAAGGTTTCAATTATAGTTCCGGTTTATAATGTGGAAAAATATCTTCAGCGCTGTCTTGAAAGTCTGGTTAATCAAACACTGGCAGATTTGGAATTTATTTGTATTAATGATGGCTCAACTGATGCTTCTCTTGAAATCCTGAATAAATACGCGGAAAAAGATCCCAGATTTGTTATTATTAATCAGAAAAACCAGAGTTCGGGTGCGGCCAGAAATAACGGCTTAAAGTATGCAAAAGGAAAATATATAGCTTATGTAGATCCGGATGATTGGATTGAACTTGATGCAATGGAAGTTTTATATAAGAAAGCAGAAGAAACAAATGCCGAAGTTGTTTTATTTAATTTCAATATTGTAAGCGATATGAGTACTATTCATTTTTCATATCTTGATGCATTTAAAGCAAATGTAAGCTATGATCTGAATTCCACTTCATTTTTTAAATACAGAGATATGGGGGAAAATGTATTTAAGATTCTCGCAGGAATTTGGGATAAATTTTACAGAAAGGATTTTCTTGAAAAACACAATATCCATTTTTCTCCGACTTACAGAAGTGATGATGGATTGTTTGTTTTGATGGTAGTATATTATGCGGAAAAGATGTGCTATCTTAATAAAAACTTATATAATTATTATATGAGAAGTGATTCAACAATGTCAAAGTTCACACCTAAACATTTTACGAGTTTTGATGCTAAAAGGGATGTAATAGACTTTGTTAAGACTTATATGCCTGATTGGCAATCCGTTTATATTGAAGGTATTATTATCGGACTGGTCAATGCATATAAGGGGTTGCAGTTCTGGGATTTTTGTACTCGCCGTAAATACAACAAAAAGTGTTCGGAACTTTTAGGAGAAAATGATTATAAAAAATATTTACAGCATATCCGGAAAGAACGTCCTTTATGGAAGGATATGTGTTCAATTCAAAGAGTTAATGACCGTGGAATCAGGTATAAAAAAATATCTGTTTTAGGATATTCTTTTAAAATTGAAAAGAGACCAAAGATTAAAAAATGAAAAAGAGACTTTGAATTCTCTTTTTTATTTTAATCAACTGAGAAGATTTCTTTGATATCGTCCATTGTCAGTGACTTAACAATATTTCTGTCAACTGAAATTACGCTGTCAACAAGGTTGCGTTTAACAGTTTTGAGTTTCTGAATTTTTTCTTCAACAGTATTTTTTGTGATAAGTCTGTATACAAAAACTTTTTTAGTCTGCCCGATACGGTAGGCTCTATCTGTTGCCTGATCTTCAACTGCAGGGTTCCACCACGGATCGTAATGGATTACGTAATCAGCACCTGTAAGGTTCAATCCTGTACCGCCGGCTTTCAAACTGATTAAGAAGATTGGAATTGATGGTGTTGAATTAAATCTTTCAACAGCTCCCTGTCTGTCTTTTGTTTTACCTGTCAGGTATTCATATGGTATACCTTCTCTTTCAAGCCAGCCTTTAATTAAATCAAGCATATCTACGAACTGACTGAACAGCAGAATTCTGTGACCTTCGTCAATAATTTCTTCAAGCATTGACTTAAGTTTTTCGAACTTGCCGGACTTCATAATATTTTTGACATTTTCTTTGTCGTAAAGTCTCGGGTGACAGCATATCTGGCGTAATCTGAGAAGTGCAGAGAATATTGAAAGTCTGCTCTTTTCAAGTCCGTTCTGTTCAATAGATTTGAACAATTCTTCTTTTGTACTGTCAAGAACCTGTAAGTAGAAATCTCTTTGTTCATCTGTTAGTTCGCAGTACGCAATGTTTTCAACTTTATCAGGAAGATCTTTGGCTACGTCGCGTTTCATACGACGCAGGATGAACGGATAAATCTGTAATTTTAAACGTTTTTCAACTGTTTTATCCTGACGTTCCATAATCGGATTTACATATCTGTAATTGAATTCAGACATACTGAACAAGAATCCCGGCATCAAAAAGTCAAAGACAGACCATAATTCTTCAAGTTTATTTTCAATTGGAGTTCCTGAAAGCGCGAGCTTATGCGATGCCTGCAATTTTTTTACAGCCTGTGCAGTCTGTGACATTGCGTTTTTAATATTCTGTGATTCATCAAGGATTACATATCTGAAATTGTAATCTTTTAGTTTTGCAATGTCGCGTCTTACAAGTGCATAGCTTGTAATTACAACATCGTAATTTGGAATTTCTTTGAACAGCTGTTTTCTGTCAACACCTGACAATTTTAATGTTGTTAATGTCGGTGCAAATTTTTGAATTTCCGATTCCCAGTTAAACACAACGGTTGTCGGGCATATTACAAGAGTCGGGGCAGGACCGTCTTCTTCTTTGGCTTTTTGGATAACTGCAAGTGCCTGCAGAGTTTTTCCGAGCCCCATATCATCCGCAAGTATTCCGTTAAGCCCGTATTTGTACATAAACCACAACCAGCCGAAACCTTTAGTCTGGTATTCGCGGAATTCTGCATTAATACCTTCAGGCAGCTTCAAATCTTCAGATGCCGAGAAGTTTGACATCTGTTTCCAGAAGTTTTCAAACTCTTCGCTTAATACAAGCTCAACATTAAGATTTTTAAGTTCGTTGATCAGACCTGCGCGGTAGGTCTTTACAATAAACTTGTTTTCGTTGTTTCTATAAACATCAAATGAGTTAAACGCGCGCATAATCGAATAAATGTCCTGCGCCGGATATTCAACAAAGCCGAGGCTTCTTATACGGCTGTATTTTTCTCCGCTTTGAATGGTTTCATAAACTTCATCAAAGTTGATAATTTCTTCTCCTGCCTGGCCATATAAAAAGATTTCAAATGAATCTTCTGCTTCTTCTGAAAAGTCAATTTTTGCACAGAGTTTAAAAGGATCATCCATAAGTTTGAAAAAACTCATATCGTCTTTTTCAACAAACTTCCAGCCTTCTCCTGCCTGTTTAATATAGTAATTATAAAAATCTATGGCATTTTCTTTTTCCAGAGCAAGGTTGTTTGTCTGCATAGGAACAAATTTGCAGGCAAGAAGCATTTGATAAGCTTCCTGTTCGTGTTTAAGATTTCTCTTAATCCAGTAAACAAGATCCTCTCCCTGTTTTTTTACCGTAATATATGGAGCTTTTTCAGCTGTAGTTTTGGAATACGGAACAACAACTCCGTCATATTCAAATTCCAGCGATGCTTTCAGAGATTGGTCATAATCAATTCCCATAGTAACAATATTTAGAGGCGGCCGTTCTTCCAGCATAAGCTTGCTGATATTGTCCGCAATTTCAACATCCATAATTTCTCTGAGTTTTGGCAATTCTTCATATATAAATTTACCGCCGTCAGCGTCTTTTAAATCAGTGAAAGATGATTTGAGTATATTTTGCGGAATTGAGCTCATTGCAATATTGGTCGGAAAAATTATATTTTTATATCTTCCCCATTTTAAATGTCTTGAAAAATATCTTACTTCCTCAAGCGGGTAAACATCATCTTTATCAGGTCTTTTCCACTCAAGGGAAAGCAAAATTGTTCCCTGAGCGCCTGTGTTAACTGTTAAAACGAGTTTCCATTCTTCATCTGTAAATTTCAGTCTTTCTTTTGTTTTTTCATCCAAAACTTCATCAGCTTTTGAAAGAAGCGTAAACATCGGACCGAATTTGGTAATAGGGATATCGTACCAGCCGGCTTTTTTGTCCTGTCTTGATACTGTCAGAAGCTGCTGGAATATTGCAACTTCAACTTTTTGAGAATTGTTTAATTCAAAATCCGGATTTTGTTTCTGGGCTTCTATTAAAGCTCTTAAAATCGGCTCAATTTGCCTTACTACTTTTCCTGTTTCTCTAGAGCGCACAAGAACGGAAAAGAAATTTGCCTTTCTTTTGGAATTAAAATGGAAAATATAGTTTCCTTGCGGTTTTTCTGTTAGCGCAGTGTTTTCATCAGGAAAATCAAATTCCATACCGTATTTGGTTTCGAGCCAATCCTCATAAGCGTGTTCATCAATTGCTTTCAGAGCTACGGCAACTGCATGTTTGCACCATTCTTCTTTAAGCGGGCAGTTACATCTGGCTTCAACCTTGTTTTTCTTAAAAATTAGGTCAGTGTTGTAATGATCCTGAAAATTCCCTTTAACTTTTGCCATATAAAAGTTTTTTTCAGGATACGAATCAAACACCATATCTTTAAGGTGATATTCATAGCCTCTGCGCCAGCTTCCGGCACTCGCATTTTCTTTTATAAATTTGTAGTTAAATTCCTGCTGTTTAGCACTCATTATAGTTGAGTATCTCTTTCTTTCCCTAAGGGTACAAATTTTCGGATATAGAATTAAATCTATAAGCCCTTAACAATTAATATTATTACATGAATAATAAAAAAAGGCAAGAAGTTTTTTAGTTTTTTATATCAGAATGTAAAAATGATAAATGTAAGCAAATAATATCCCGAAAGTTGCTCCCATAATGACTTCAAGCGGAGTGTGCCCTAAAAGTTCTTTTAATTTCCCTCCTATTGCCTGAACATCATGTTTGTAAAAATCTTCCATCATTCTGTTTAAGCATGCTGCTGTTTTCCCTGCCGCCCGTCTTACACCCGCTGCGTCATACATTGTAATAAGTGCAAATCCTACAGCAATGGCAAATACAATTGAATCCCAGCCTTCAATAATTCCTACTGCAGTTGACAGACCCATAACGCCTGCGGAATGAGAACTTGGCATACCGCCTGTTGTCGTAAATATTTTAAAATTAATTTTTTTCGTTTTAATTGTAAAAATAAAAAATTTAATAACTTGAGCTAAAAATGCAGCCAACATTCCGGCAGATAATGCTTCATATCCGGTATTTGCGATGCTTGTAATCATTAATTTCCTACTCTCTTTTTCTTTTTTTGCTTTTTCAGTATAGCATAACAATATTGCTTTGGCAAAAATTGAGTTTAGTTAATTCTGATTTTGTTTAAAATCTGTTTGAAAACCTCTGATTTTAAGCTATTCTTATTAAATATTTCAAAGCATTCATCTATTAAGCAGTTTAAATCTTTTTTTGATTTTTCCAGCCCGTAAAGGCTTGTATAGGTTAATTTCCCATCTTCTTTATCTTTACCTATGGTTTTTCCCATTTCTTCAAAAGTTGATGTTTCATCTAAGATGTCATCCGCAATTTGGAATGCCATGCCTAGTTTCTGACCGAAATCCGTTATTTGTTGAATTTGTTCATCTGTTGCTCCGGCTATTATTGCTCCTGTTCTCAGGGCAAGTTTGAAAAGGTCGGCGGTTTTATGCGTATGAATGTATTCTAAAATTTCAGGAAGTTGTTCATCATCTGTATCAAACGAGCCGGCTTGGGAAAACTTTTCACTTTCAATATCAACAACCTGTCCTGCAATGACCCCGTGAGCTCCGGCAGCGTGAAAATATTCTTCCATTATTTTCATTAATTTTTCAGCGCCCAGATTTTTAGAGTATTTTAAAATTGTCTGTGGAGCGAAAGTTAAAAGAGCATCTCCTGCAAGTACTGCATGTGCTTCTCCAAAAACCATGTGGTTGGTGAGCTGTCCTCGTCTGTACATATCGTTATCCATACAGGGTAAATCATCGTGAATTAGTGTTTGTGCATGAAGCATTTCTATTGCGCAGGCTGTTGGAAGTGCATCTTCATAATTTCCGCCGAACATCCTGCAGGTTTCAAGGCACATTACGGGCCTTAAACGTTTGCCGGGGAGTGTTACTGTGTATTTCATTGATTTAAAAATTTTTTGCGGATAACAAATCGGCATATATTCATCTATTTTTTTATCAATAAGTTCAATGTAATCATTCATTTTCATCTTCTATATCCTTATATATATTTTGTTTTAAAGTATTTCGTGCACTTTGTCTTTTCTTTTCGCTGATTTTTGCTATATGTTTGTTGTGCACAAACTTCTTAGAATGTTCTTCTTTTTTACCTTCATATTTTATACGTTCTTTATACTCTTTTGCTTCATCTATAAAGGCAAGATAACTTTCATAGCGTGTCGGATCTATTTTGTCAAGATTATTTATTACATTACAGGGGTCTTCATTTATGTGCAGGCAGTCTGAGTACTTACATTCATCTCTGTATTTTGAAATATCGCAGAACAGTAAATCAACATCAGCAGGCAGTATAAAATCAAATTTTACGTTGCTAAAACCTGGTGTATCTACAATTCTTGATGTGTCATTAATTTTTATTATTTCGCAGTGTCTTGTTGTATGCGTGCCGCGTTGAGTTTTTTCGCTTACCTGTTTTGTTCGCAGGTTAAGATTAGGATTAATTGCATTAATAAGGCTTGACTTCCCGACCCCTGAATTTCCGCACAGAACACTTGTTTTGCCATCTAAAAGCTTTTCAAAATTTTTAAGACCTTTATGTTCGGTTGCAGAGGTATAAACTATTTTGTAGCCAAGTGGTTCATATATATTTTTAATTTTGTCTTTAAGATGTCTGTCCCATTTTAAGTCTTCTTTGTTAAAACAGAGTACCGTCGGGATGTTATAATATTTCGCAAGTGCGATATAGCGGTTCAATTGATGGAGATCCAAATCAGGTTCTTTTAATGCCGAAACTACTATAATTTGGTCAATATTTGCTACACTGGGACGTTTTATAAAATTTTTTCGTTCAATAATTTTTTTTATTACACCGTTTTCGAATTCGACAAAATCTCCGACGAGAATTTTTTCTTTCTGTTTTTTTAGAACTTCCCGAATTTTGCATTCATACGTATTTTGTCCGTCATCAACGTAGTAAAAATCAGAATGAATTTTATAAATTTGTCCTTCTGTCATACGGTATTATATTACCATAAACATTATAAAAAATTTACCATGGATAATCATCCCTAACTTCCCAGCCGTCTACTTGCAGTAAAGCTCCGCAATTGTAACGTTTATCTTTCGCTATATTTTTGTTGCAGGCATATTTTGAAGTATTTTTAATCCCGTCTCTGGTCTCTCCGCCCCAGTTAAAAAATTTTACCCTTGCATTTTCTTCATCAATATTAACTACCATAATTACGTCTTTTTTTGAGTAATCTCTGGTTGTTGAGGCATAATGTTCAGTATTATTATTAAAACTTGCAACTATATACAATCCTCGAGGGGTATATATATTATTGCTATTTGTGTAACCATCTGTAAAAAATGTTAAAGTTGTACCATTACTTAACACTATATAATATCCATTAGAAGTCCGTTCTTGTCTAATAACTTTTAGATAGGGCACCCAGTAGGTTTCTGCCATTTTTTGAATATGTTCAGGGTTGTTTAATATATTGTTTTCATCCGTATTTACCTTCTCTCCGTAATCCCATGTGCTAGGAGCACCGTTTTCAGCAACAGAAGATAACAACGCGTTTGAAACTATACTGTAGATATGTTCAACTCTGGTTGCAAAAACTTTTTTTTGATGTTTCTGAATAAGTGACGGCATTGTTAGTGCAGCAACAATACCTATTATTCCTAAGGTTATCAATACCTCTGCCAGTGTAAATGCTGATTTGTTATTTATTGTATAGTGATTCATAACTTCATTATAACTTTTTATATAATTGTAAAGAGGTAGATCACTAAAAATTTTTAATTTTCTAAAACCGTTTCCTAAAGCCTGTTTCGCGGGGGGGGGGCAACCCTAAAAGCTTGTTGTTCAATCATTTTCATCCTCCTGACTTTTTTCTTATTATTTATGATTTTTCATTTTTTGTCAAGTCTGTTTTAACAAAGTCTGGGACTCTGTTTTTTGCCTTTTGCATAATCATATATTGTTCTTTTAGTTTTGTTTTTTCTTCTTTGCTGGCATTTTTCGCTTTTTCATTCATTTGAGTATAAATTTCTTTTTCAGCAGAATTTCCTTTTATGTAAATATCCATATCTTTGCTCTTTTTAAAGGCGTTTACGTTACCTTCATAGTTAATCTGCGGTGCCTTAAAGAGAGTATAAAGCAATGCAAATCCTCCAATAAACGCACCAACTAACCCTGCCCATGCACCAAGCTGCAGTAAAATTCTTTTGTTTCCCCTAACATTTTTGTGCTGTTTGTCAACAATTTTTTCGGCCTTATTACCCAGAGTATCCACAAGAAAATCACCGTCCATAAGTTCAAATAGTAACCTTGAACCTACACCAAGCCCTGCAACAAAAGCAGCTTTTGTAAGCAGAGCTTTTTCCCCTGTTTTTGATACTGGATTTTGGTCTTTTTTAGGCGGTTGGGCAGAAGATTTAAATGAGAAATTGGTATTTATTGCATCAATTCTCATCTATGCTCCTTTTATAAGCATTCCGTTTCCGTTATTTGCCATTTGGACAGTTGCATAGTGATTAATTTTCTGGTCTAAAGATACATCTTCATCTTTAACTTCATTATTCACTTCTTCCATAATATTTGATTTTAAATCCCTGTCGCGGGAGAAAACATCCATTTCTTTTTCTCTTGTGAATGCTCTAACTTTTGTATTATAGAGTTTTGCCGGTAAAGTTAGTGCCATTGTAATTAAACCGGCGGCGGCGCCTATCCCGGAAAGTTTTAAGGCTCTATTTTTAATACCCGATTTGATAAAACAGCTCCCGATGCCTGCTGCAGTTGCGCCGACTAATGCACTCCCACCGATTGAACCCCATATCGCAAGACCTTTTTCAGTACCTCTGTTAATAGGATTTTCGTACCCGTTTTTGTTAGATGTGAACTGTGGTTTAGGACAACATCTGTCAATCGCTGAAATTTTCATATTTATACTCCTTTTTAATTTATGTTTATATAATAACTCAACAGAGATTTTTTTGCTGTTTTGTTACTATTTTTTCTTTTATTTGTAACAATTATTTGAAGTTTTGAATGTTTATGATATTATCAGCTTAACAGAATGATTATATTAATTATGAAAAGGGGAAAAATATGATTTCAGTAAACGACTTAAAAACAGGCTTAACTCTTCAATTGGACAACGGTTTGTGGTCTGTTGTTGAATTTTTACACGTAAAACCCGGTAAAGGTGCAGCGTTTGTTAGATCTAAACTTAAAAATGTTGAAACAGGTCAGGTTGTTGAAAAAACTTTCAGAGCCGGTGAAAAAGTTGCTAAAGCTATGCTTGATAGACGTGAAATGCAATATTTATACAAAGAAGGTAAAGAATATGTTATGATGGATAACGAAACTTATGAACAACTTCAGATTCCGGAAGATCATATTGGTGATGGTACTAAATATTTGAAAGAAAATATGGTTGTTCAGGTTTTAATGCATGATGGAAGAATTATAGGTGTAGATTTACCAGCTCATGTAATTCTTGAAGTAACAGATACTCCTCCTTCAGAAAAGGGAAATACTGCTCAAGGCGGTACAAAACCTGCTACTCTTGAAACGGGTGCTGTTGTTAACGTTCCGTTCTTTATTTCTAACGGCGACAAAATCCGTGTTGATACCAGAACAAATGAATACTTAGACAGAGCATAGCGCGAGCGAACCTGCGGGCGAAGGCTGGTGTTGACAAATAAAACAAGCAGAGTCTTGGCTACGTTAATTGTGAGCGAGTAAGACGGAAATTTGAAAGGCAAAATATGAAATTTGATATAGATTATGTTGAAAAATTAGCAAAAGTTTTAGCTGATAATTCCTTAACAGAAATTTCTCTGGAAGATGGAGAACAGGCTATTACTTTGAGAAAAGAAGTTATGGGTGTTGCAGCCCCTGTTGCGGCTGCTCCGGCTCCTCAGCAGGTACAAACTGCTCCTGCTTCTTCTCCTGCTGAACAAAAAGAAGTTAAAAAAGGTAAACCTTTAACTTCTCCAATGGTAGGTACTTTTTATTCAGCTCCGTCACCTGACGCTGAACCATTTGTTACGGTTGGACAGACTGTTAAAGAAGGTGATGTTGTCTGCATAGTTGAAGCAATGAAACTTATGAATGAAATCGAAGCTGAATTTTCAGGCAAAATCGTTGAAATTTGTGTACAAGACGGTCAGCCTGTAGAGTTCGGTCAGGTTTTAATGTATATTGAATAAAAGAATAGTGAGTAGTAAAAAGTGAATTTATAAATTCACTTTTTACTGTTTTATAGGGATAAAAAAGATGTTTAGAAAAGTATTAATCGCAAACCGCGGGGAAATTGCGGTAAGAATTATAAGAGCCTGCAGAGAAATCGGAATTCCGACGGTAGCTATTTATTCTCAGGCTGATGCAAATTCACTGCATGTAAGACTGGCGACAGAGGCTTATTGTATCGGACCTGCTCAAAGTTCTAAAAGTTACCTGAGTATTCCGGCAATTATTTCTGCTGCAATCGTTTCCGGTGCAGATGCTATTCACCCCGGTTATGGCTTTATGTCTGAAAGAGCTGATTTTGCAGAAATTTGTGCGAAACACGGGATTAAATTTATCGGACCTACAGCTGAAGCTATGAGAAAAATGGGTGATAAAGCTACTGCCCGTAAGACAATGATTGAAAATAATGTTCCTGTTACTCCGGGAACAGGAATTCTGAAAACTCCGGAAGAGGTTAAAGAATTTGCTAATAAAGTCGGTTATCCGATTATTTTAAAGGCTACAGCTGGCGGCGGCGGAAAAGGTATGAGAATTTGCCGTTCAGATGATGATGTTGAAACTAATATGAATCTTTGCCAGGCTGAGGCTCAAAATTTCTTTGGCAACCCGGATGTTTATGCTGAAAAATATCTGGAAAATCCGCGCCATATTGAAGTTCAAATTCTTGCAGACCAGTATGGTAATGTAGTTCACCTCGGAGAAAGAGATTGTTCAATACAAAGACGTCACCAAAAACTTCTTGAAGAAGCACCGTCACCTGCAATTGATGAAGCTACACGTAAAGAAATGGGTGCTGCAGCTGTTAGAGCGGCAAAGGCAATTAATTACGAAAGTGCCGGAACATGTGAATTTCTACTTGACCATGACGGAAAATGGTACTTTATGGAAATGAATACCAGAATACAGGTTGAACACTGTGTAACTGAGATGATTTCTAATGTTGATTTGGTAAGAGAACAGATTATGATTGCTGCGGGTGAAAAACTTGATTTTACTCAGGATGAAATTGTATTGCGCGGGCATGCAATTGAATGCCGTATTAATGCAGAAAATCCTGAAAAAGACTTTATGCCAAACCCCGGAACTATTACTGGTTATGTAACCCCCGGCGGTTTCGGTGTAAGAGTTGATTCTCATGCTTATCAGGATTATTCAATTCCGCCTTATTACGATTCAATGATAGGAAAACTTATCTGCTGGGGTAGAACACGAAATGAAGCCCGCAGAAGAATGTACAGAGCATTAAAAGAATATGTTATTACCGGCGTTGAAACAACTATTCCGTTCCATCAGGAAATCATAGAAGATCCTGTATTTATGAGTGGAAATTTCAACACAGGTTTTATAGAAGATTTCTATAAACGAACGGGAAAAGACAAAAAATAATTTCAATAGACCGAAGCTTATATCTTCGGTCTATTTATTAGAAATCAAAAAAATCCTTAACAGGAATATCAAGCTTTTCTGCTATATCTATTAAGAGCCCTAAACTGACACATCTTTTTGCAGTTTCTATTTTCGCTAAATGTTCTCTTGATATTTCAAGTTTTTCGGCTAATTGATTTTGAGATAGCCCTTTTTCTTTGCGAAATTTAAATATATTTCTGCCTAATTGTAAAATTTTTGTAGTCTTATTGTTCACAAATGTATTTTATATAGTATTATATTAAATGTATGTAGTCTAAAAGAGAACAAAGAGGCGAAATTTATGAAAAATAGAGGATTCACTTTGGCAGAAGTTTTAATAACACTCGGAATTATCAGTATAGTTGCTGCTTTAACTTTGCCATCACTAATTACAAGTTATCAGAAGCAGGTAACTGTAAATAAGGTAAAAAAGTTTTATACTAATTTTAGTCAAGCAATAAAGTTATCAGAACTTGATAATGGTGAATTCAAGTATTGGGACGTTAAAAATTCAGATGACCTATATGATAATTACCTTGCTTCTTATTTAAAAGTTGTGCAGGTTCAGCGTAATGTTCATGTTTATGGTAACTTTACTGGAGGGATTAAGCTAATTTTTACGGATGGTACTCAGGCTATATGTTCAAATATAACTAATCTTGAAGGGTATGGTAATGATCAATTCATTTTTCCCTGTATATTTTATACGCGTGGTGTAGCACACTGGAATGCTTCTGCTAACAGTAATACATATCGATATAAAGGTCCCAGAGAAATCTTTTGGTTTCTTATAAATGAAGACGGTCGTCTGCTTCCCCCTCATATGGGACGTACTAGAGAAGAAAATATTGAAAGTTGTAAAACAATGAGTAATACATCCAATGGTTTTACTGACTGTGGAACTTTGCTATACAAAGATGGTTGGGAAATAAGAGATGATTATCCCTGGTAATAATATTTAATATAAGGGTTGAAAGCCATGTAAAAATATGCTACAATAATAGCAGATATTATGTGTGTGAGGTTTTTGTATGGCAGGAATAAATTTATTCTATAATTTTACAAATCCTTTTGAAAAACAAAAAGAACAGAGAAAACAGCAAAGAGATGCTTTGATAAAGAAAAATTATGATGAGATTTATGCCCACGAGCTTGCACACAAGCGTGCTGGCGGTGATCTTGCCGGTGCGATTGTAATTGAAAGAAATGCCGACGGAATTCCGTTTGCAGGACATGTTGATATTAAAATGCCTTCTTTATATCCTAATAATCCTCAAAAAACAATTAATGATGCAAATACGGTAATTCGTTCGGCAATGGCGCCATCTGATCCGTCGGATCAGGATTTCCGTGTTGCGGCTCAAGCTCAGAATATAAAAATTCAGGCGCAGGCTATGAAATCTCAAAATGTCGGAAATAAATTAGATTATAATGCATAAATATTTCTCTTTTTTATATTGAAAATCCGTTAAAAACTTGTTATAATTTTTTATGGAATAATGAAAAAAGGAGTAAAAATATGAAAATATTTCATTTATTAGAATGTCGGGGGGGGGGCAATTTAGAGCTCCTTTAAATAAGGTAATTGCTTTTACATTAGCAGAAGTTTTAATAACACTTGGAATTATCGGTATTGTTGCTGCTTTGACAATGCCTTCTTTAATTAATAAAACACAAAACAAACAATTTGAAACTGCATTAAAAGTCGCCTATTCAATTTTTAGTCAGGCAGTATTGAATATGAAAGAAGAAGTCGGTCCTGATCTAAAAAACTATTATACAGTTCAAGAATTTGATGAAGATGGAAATTATCTCGGGTATCCCAGAGCAAAAGAGTTTCAAGAACAGTTTATTAAATCTTCCAAACTAAAAATAATCGGGGAATGTAATTATACTAAGATAATGAATTATAACAAGACTGCAGAAGCTCATACCAGTTACATTGAAACAGTTGACGGTAAAGAGGTTCTGAGATATGCTCTGTCAAATGGTATGTGTGCAAGTTTTATAGTAAATGGCGGAGCTATTCATATTGCAGTCGATGTAAACGGGGCAAAAAGACCTAATCAGTTAGGTTATGATATATTCTTTTTTAATATTGATGATGACAAATTACAACCGAAAAAAATGACACATTTATACAGTGAAGATGAATTGGAAGATATGGAGTATCCATTTAATCGCGGAGTACCCTGTTCCGTGCAGTCAAAACAGCAGGGTAACGGTGTAGGATGTGCATATTACGCACTTATAGACCAGAATCCGGATGATAGCTCAAAAGGTTACTGGAAATCTTTACCGTAAATTTTGTTTGTAGTACAATTTTTTTGTATGAGTAATCAATTCAGGTATTATGCTAAAGAATTATTAAACATTGCCCTGCCGATTATTATGGGAAATCTCGGGTTTATCCTGATAGGTGCCGGAGATGTTCTGGTAGCAGGACATCATTCGACTGATACTCTGGCGGCAATTAGTATTGCTACGGCGATTACCAATTGTATTCAGACATTCGGTGTCGGGTTGATTTCAAGTGTTTCGCCTTTGCTTTCAAATTTTAGAGGTGAAAAGAAAAGCGCAAAAAAATATTTTTATCCGACAATAAGATTTGCAATGCTTCTGGCATTTATAATTATGCTTGCGGTGCTTGCATTTATTCCTGTTATTGATTATTTGCATTTTTCACCGAAATTAGTCCCTATGATAAAGGAATATATGTTTATTACGGCTTTTGCTACTTTCGGGGCTTATTTGCATTCTGCATTAAAGGAATTTTTGCAGGCTTTTGAAATTGTGGTATTCCCTAATTTAATTACTGCAATTGCTGTATTTTTAAATATTGCACTGTGTTTTGCAATGGTATTCGGGTTTGGTCCTATTCCTTCCATGGGGGTGGTGGGCTTAGCTGTTGCAAGTTTTATTATAAGATATTTTATGGGATTTGCTCTTTTGATATATTGTTTTACGTTGATGAATTTTAAAGACCATAAAGATTTTGATTATTATAAGAGTCTAATTAGAATAGGTATTCCTATATCCTGTGCTGTTATGGTTGAATTTATTGCGTTTAACAGTATCGCAATCCTTATGGGCAGGGTTGACGGAGTTTATGCTGCCGCTCAAAACCTTGTATGTACTTTAACGACAATATCATTTATGGTTCCGTTTGCGGTTTCAAATGCTATAGCGGTTAAAGTCGGGTTTGCAAACGGTGCGGGAAATCTTAAAGATTTGAAAAGGTATTCATTTGTCGGGATAGTAATCTGTGTTGGCTTTATGATGCTGAGTGCACTTGTATTTTCAAGTTTCCCGCAGTTTCTTGTCAGATTATTTTCTCAAGATACTAATCTTATTAAAATATCTGTGCCTATTTTATATATTTTGTCTGTTTTTCAGGTTTTCGACGGCTTGCAGGTATCGCTTGCCGGTATTTTCAAAGGTATGAAAAGAACCGGAATTGTACTGCTTTCAAATTTTGTTGCATACTGGTTAATTTCTATCCCGGTCGGATATACTCTTGCATTTCACTATCACCTTGATTTAAAAGGCTTCTGGATAGGTCTGGCATCTGCAGCTGTAATTTTATGTGTTATTATGACATTTATGCTTTTAAGAAGTATAAAGAAGATGGAAACTGTTAAATAGTATGTTTTTATGTTAATATAGTTTTGAATGGAGGATTTATGCATACAGAAGAAAGAACATTTGTGGCTATTAAGCCTGACGGAGTTATAAGAGGTTGTGTCGGAGAGATTATCAGCCGTTTTGAAAAGAAGGGGTATAAACTTATCGGCATGAAAATGCTTCAGGTAACTGAGGAAATTGCTGCAAAACACTATGAAGAACATATTAACAAACCTTTTTACCCCAGCCTTGTAAAATATATTACAAGCGGTCCTATTGTAGCTATGGTATTTCAAGGTTATAAAGCTGTTCAAGGTATCCGTCATCTTTTAGGTGCAACTGACCCTTGCGAAGCTGATGTTGGTTCTATCAGAGCTGATTATGCCCAGCTTAAAGAATATAATACTATTCATGGCTCTGACAGTGTTGAAAGCGCTGAAAGAGAAATTAATATTTATTTCAAGCCTGAAGAATTATGTTCTAATTACAAAAATATGATGGAAATTGTAACTGAGGATATTGATGCGAGATAACGCACACGAATATTTTAAATACGAATTAGTTCACGAATGTAAGCAGACAGGCGCAAGAGCCGGAATTTTGACTACTCCGCATGGAATTATTAAAACTCCGATTTTTATGCCTGTCGGGACTAATTCGGCTGTTAAGACTTTAACTGCTGACCAGATTATGGATACAGGTGCGCAAATTATGCTTTCTAACTCTTATCATCTGTATTTACGTGCAGGTACAAAACTTATAAAACAATTTGGCGGTATTCATGAATGGATGAACTGGCATAAGCCTGTGTTAACTGATTCTGGCGGTTTTCAAGTGTTTTCGTTAAGCCATCTTAATAAAATTACTGAGGACGGCGTGGAATTCCGCGACCCCAAAGACGGTAAAAAGCATTTTATAAATCCGGAAGTTTCAATGGAAATTCAGCAGGATATAGGTGCTGATATTATTATGGCATTTGATCAGTGTGCACCGTTTCCTTGCGATTATGATACCGCTAAAAAAGCGATGGAGCGGACACATCGATGGCTTGAAAGATGTTTTAAGGCAAAAACTAATCCGCATCAGGCTTTATTTCCAATTGTACAGGGCGCATTTTATGATGATTTGAGGCGTGAGAGTGCTTCTGTCATATCTTCTTATGATGCAGTCGGGTATGCAATCGGTGGTTTAAGCGTGGGCGAAACTAAAGATATTATGAATTATTTTGTAGAATTTACTGCACCTCTGCTTCCGAATAATAAGCCGCGCTATTTGATGGGCGTCGGTACTCCGGAAGATTTGCTGGACGGAATTAAACGCGGTATTGATATGTTTGATTGCGTGCTCCCGACCCGTAACGCAAGACACGGCTCATTCTTTACCTGGAACGGCAAATCAAATATTAAAACTAAGCAGTATTATGATGATGAACGTCCGCTTGTTGAAGGCTGTAATTGCTATGCCTGCAAAAATCATTCAAGGGCATATATAAGACATTTGTGGCGATGCGGAGAAGCTACGGCTGCAACACTTTTATCAATTCATAATATAAAATTTCTGGTTGATTTTTCTCAAAAATGTCGTGAAGCAATTATTGATGATACTTTCGGTGATTTTTATAATGAATATTATAAAAATCTTGTTTGACTTTGATTAAAAAATCATTATTACTAAATCAGAATGTAATAATGAGGACTTAATTTATGGACAAAATTGATGATTTTTCAAATATTGAATCTGCACTGAATAAAACAGTTGAACCCATAATAATTGCAGAAAATAGCGAAACAGATGAACTTGAAAATAACGATGATACTGATGACGATACGTTGAAACTTGATGACCCGAGAGTTTGGGTTTTCTTGAGCGGCGGTGAAACGCAAGGTTTAATGAATGCTGATTTTCTGGAATTTTTTACTATTTGACTTTCGGGTAATTATTTAATTTCTGGTCAACATGTGCAGCATGCTGGTTTGCCTTTAAAACCGGTTGCTTTTATATAATCACCTGTTTTTACAAATATTAATTAAATAAATTTAATTGCGGTACATCAACTGTAGGAGTATCAACAGTTTTTTTACGTGTTGCAAGATTATTGGAATAGTCTTTTTGCATCCTGTTCATTAACTCCTGCGACCGTTTAATTACTGCATTCGGCAGACCTGCCATTTTGGCAACCTGTATACCGTAACTTTTGCTTGCCCCGCCCTGAACAATTTTTCTCAAAAATTCAATTTCACCGTTTTCTTCCGCAATTGTAATTCTGTAATTTTTAATCTGCGGGTAAGTTTTTGTCATTACGTTCAATTCATGGTAATGTGTTGCAAATATACATCTTGCTTTGATTTTTGTTGCTATATATTCAGCAACAGACCATGCAATTGCAACGCCGTCATAGGTGCTTGTGCCTCTGCCGATTTCATCAAGAAGAATAAAACTTCTGTCTGTAGCAGAGTTTAATATACAGGCTGTTTCAATCATTTCAACCATAAAGGTTGACTGACCGAGAGTTAAATCATCAGACGCTCCGACACGTGTAAAAATTTTATCTATAATTCCGATTTTAGCGTAGTCAGCCGGAACCCATGAACCTATTTGTGCCAAAATAGCTATCAGCGCATTTTGTCTCATATAAGTTGATTTACCAGCCATATTAGGCCCTGTTAATATCATAAACTGGGTTGTATCAGAGGAATTGCATTTTAATTCCAAATCGTTTGCAACATATTCTCCGAGAGGTAATATTTTTTCAAGAACCGGATGGCGTCCGTTTTTGACAATAAAGTCATCGGATTCGTCAATAATCGGCTTACAGTAATTATTTTCAACAGCGGCCTGTGCAAGTCCGGTGTATACATCACATCTGGCTATGCATTCCGCTATTTCTCTTATTTTTGAGACAAATTCTTTTGAATATTCTCTAAAATCACAGAATAATTTATATTCCAGCTCTGTAGACTTAAATCTTGCAGAAAGAACATCATCTTCATGTTTTTTTAGTTCTTCTGTTATAAACCTTTCTCCTGTTGTAAGTGTTTGTTTTCTTATATAACCTTCAGGTATCTGAGACAGGTATGAATTGGAAATTTCTATAAAGTAACCAAATACTTTGTTAAAACCTATTTTTAGGGATTTAATGCCTGTTCTTTCTTTTTCTTTCTCTTCAAAGTTTTTCAACCAGGTTTCTCCGCCTGTTAAAAGTTCGCGGAAATAGTCAAGTTCTCCTGATACACCTTCTTTTAAAATCCCGCCTTCTTTGATTAGCTGCGGCGCATTTTCAGAAATAGTTTTGTCGATTAATTCTGTATATTCAGCTATTTCACTTCGATACTGTGCGACAGATGCAAGCGGATTGAAACTGAGATATTCCGTTGCATCAAGCAATTCCGGCAGAATCATAAGAGACGTTTTTAAACTCAGAAAATCTTTAGGATTTGCCGAGTTATTCGACATTCTTGTTGCAAGCCTTTGAATGTCATATATTTTTTCAAGCAGATTTGATATATTTATTCTGTCATCATTTTTTTCTACAAGTTCGCTTATGCAGTTTTGCCGTTTTAAAATATCGTCAACTCTTTTTAAAGGCTGACATACCCAGTTTTTAAGAAGCCTTGCTCCCATATTAGTTTTTGTTTTATCAATTGACCATAAAAGCGAGCCGAATTTATTTTTGTCACGTAAAGTTTCTGTAAGTTCAAGATTTTTTCTTGTACTTCCGTCCAAAATCATATATTCAGAAAGCTCATAGGGTTCAATTCTTTCAAATTTAGGTACGTTATCTTTAAGCGTCTCCCAAACATAGGCAAGCAAAGCCCCTGCAGCTCTAAAACCGGTTTTATATTTGTCATACCCAAAAGCTTCCAGGCTATTTGCCTGAAATACTGCTTTCAAATTATTTTCGGCAAAATTTGTATCAAACACTGATGATGGAACTTTCGAGCAATTATATGTTTTAGTAATTTCTTCCGGTAAATCAATTTTTTCATCCGGCACAATCTGGAAAGGCATAAGTTTTTGTTTTATAGAAGGCCCTACAACTTCGGCCGGTGCAATTCTTGTTAATTCCGCAAGAATAAGTTCATACGCGGCCTGAGTAACTTTAAATTCTCCGGTTGAAATATCTGCGTATGAAAAACCCCAGATACCGTTTTTTTCATCTTTGAAAAGTGCACATATATAATTATTTGAATTTTGTTTTAAAAAATCACTTTCAGTCAGTGTTCCGGATGTCACGATACGCGTAACTCCTCTTTTTACAAGACCTTTAGCAAATTTTGGATCTTCAAGCTGGTCGCATATTATTACCTTATAATTTTTTTGTACAAGTTTTTCAAGATAATTATTTACCGCTTTTGCAGGAATTCCTGCCAGTGGAATTCTTCCGAATTTCCCCTGTTCTCTGCCTGTCAGAGTTAGTTCAAGCTCTTTAGACATGATTACGGCATCTTCAAAAAAGGTTTCATAAAAATCGCCGAGTCTGTATAAAAGAATTTTATCCGGATTTTGATGCTTAATTTTTAAATACTCCTGCATAGCCGGAGTAAGGTCTTCGACCTTAATATCAGCGGTATTAATGTAATTGATTTCAGGTTTTTTCATAGTTATAATAATAGTATAACATGACAAGGATTTCAATATGGGATGTTTAAAAAATATTTTACGTGCAATAATCCTTACGCTTGCTGTTGTTGGTTTTATGGCACTTGGCGGTAAGGAACTTATAAGCGGACTTATTTATAATTATTTTAACCCGTCGAAAGAAACCGTACTTGAGAGAGCTCAAAAAGTCGGAGATTTTTCTAAAATAAATGAAGAATTTGAAATAGAAAAAGCCGCCGGAATAATGGGTTATAATGCTGTAGTTGCAGAACACAAGGCTTCCGGACAAAAAATGTTTGTTGTAGATGCAGGTAACAAGGAGATATTAACTGTAGAGGACTTAAAGTCAGACAATGTTGAAGAAAAATTATATAATGCTATAAGCAAAATTAAATATCAAGCAGTATCAGTTGATGATTTGAAAGTTACAAAACACGGAACAATGAATTCTTATGGAAAAGAGGTTCCGTATGTAAAGTTTGAAGCACATGTAAAAAAACTTCCGATAGGTGATGTTGGCGGTATAATATCGGTTGCTGAGACAAAAGATGGTGAGTCAAGATTATTGATTTCTGCAAATGAAAAAAAGAAATATTCCCAATTAATTTCTGATGAATTTTTCGGGAAAATAAAATAGGTGCTACGCGCATATCCCTGCTGATAAATATTAAAATCAAGATATGTTGTTTTTTTATGATATAGACAGATTGTATTTTTTGTGTTATTTTAAGGTTACTATATATTTAATCATGTCGAAGTGGCGGAATTGGTAGACGCGCACGATTCAGGTTCGTGTGGTTAACGCCTTGAGGGTTCGAGTCCCTTCTTCGACATTTTTATTTTGCACTTGAAATAATTCTTAATATTTGATATAATAGTTATATGAGTAATTATGATAATTTAATGAAAATTGTAGACAAAGAAGTAATCAGTGTAAAAGAATTGCACAAAATTACTAATGATGAATTGGTCGCAGCAATTAAAGAAACTGAGCCGCATCCAAGGCATAACAATTGTTTCAGGTATCAATTAAAATTAACTAATGGCGAAATTTATTTCGTATTTGTTAAAAAACCGTGGTATACCATTCTTGCGGAACTTACCGGAAAAAAATAAGGAAAATTTTAATTAAACATTTCCGGTCGAACTGTTTCTATCATCTTCTAGTTGTCTTATATCTATATTATCGTTGTCATCTGTATAAGTATTTATGACAGGTACATCTATTTCAACGTTGACATCTGCATCAACCATTTCGATGTCGCCTTTAGGAAATTCTTTTGTTTTTCCGTCTTCCATTTTTACTGCGACTTTTCCGCTTAAAAATTGCAGATAGCACACCTTGCCTAATCCGTCAGGAGTCATAACGGAAGAGCCTACTGGTGGCATCCCTTTTGCTGCATCAATATAATTTGAATATTCATATGTCAAGCAGCATAAAAGCCGTCCACAGGTGCCCGAAATTTTCCCTGGAGCTATAGGCATCCCCTGATCTTTGGCAAGTTTAACATTAATTGTTGCAAATTTTCTTAAAAAACTTGAGCAGCAAAAAGGCCTTCCGCAAACTCCTGACCCTTCAAGAATAGAGGTTTCATCACGTACTCCGATGTGCCTGAGATCTATTCTTACGCGGGTAAAAACCTGCGTTAAATCTTTTAAAAGAGCCCTAAAATCAACTCTTTCCGGAGCAGTATAATAAAATGTAATTTTCCTTCTGTCAAAAGTTATTCTGCATTGTACAAGGTTCATATTCAATTTGTGCTGCTGTACAAGTGTCTGACATTTAAAAAAGGATGTTACTTCTTCTTTTTTAATTTCTTCAAGTGTTTGAAGATCACGCTGTGACAGAGTCCTGATAACATGAAAAGGGTCTGGTTTGTTGTTGCTTTTTTCCCAGAGGCTGGCAATTTGAGAATTAACAATGAATGCCTTTAAAGCTTCTTCTCCTTTATCAGTTCTTACAAGTACCATCTGACCATCCTCGATATTAATTGTTTCCGGGACTTCCAGCGGGTAAAATGTGTTTTTTAAATATTTTACGGCATATTTCATTATACGTATCTTTCTTCTTCTTTGAGTTTTCTGTTCATCAATTTTTCCAGAAGCGCCTGAGGAGTAATGTCAGTGTATACAGCTTCATAAATAGCGCTTGATACAGGAACTTCAATGTCAAGTTTTTTTGCAAGTTCGCAGATTGCTTTTGATGTTTTAACACCTTCTGCAACGGAACCCAGTTCTTTCAAAATATCATCAATTTTTTTGCCTTTAGCAAGCATTGAACCTACTGTATAGTTTCTTGACATAGGGCTTGAACAGGTAGCGATTAAATCTCCCATTCCTGAAAGTCCGTAAAGAGTTGACGGATTTGCACCGAGATTAATGCTGACGCGGACAATTTCAGCCATGCCGCGTGTTAAAAGTGTTCCGGCACAGTTATCACCAAGCCCCATTGTATGAGCAAAACCTGATGCAATTGCGATTACGTTTTTCAAAGAACCGCCAAGTTCTACCCCTATTACATCAGAGTTTGTGTATAACCTGAATTTTGAAGGTACATTTAAAGCTTTTTGGACAAATTCTGCAATTTTTATGTCTTCGCAAGCAACCGATGCGGCTGTTGGAAGTCCCGCCAGTACTTCTTTTGCAAGTGTTGGACCGGATAATATTGCAAGTTTCTGTTCAGGCAGTACATCTTTGATTACTTCTGACATTCGCATTAATGAAGGAAGTTCAATCCCTTTTGATGCATTGACAAGGATTTGTTCAGATTTAATTCCTGCTTCTTTCAGTTTTTCACAAACATCACGCGTACCTGATGTCGCAACAACTGAAAGAATTATATCGGCATCTGATATTGCGGACTTTAAATCTGATGTAATCTCAACTTTATTATCAAGTTGAACCTCAAGAGGTTTAGAGCAATGTTTATTTATTCTTAAATCGTCTGAGATATCCTGTTCACGTCCCCAAACTGTTATATTTTCAAAGTTATTTGTTAAGAGCCACGCTAACGTTAAGCCCCAGCATCCTGCTCCAAGTACTGTTAATTTCATTTTTAAAGCTCTCCTTTATACTGTCTGACTGACGTGTATTAGTTTTCTAAGAACTCCGCCGTGTTTTTTCAATTCCTGTCTTGATGTTTCAATATCAAGTTTCATAATTATTGATGTAATTGCTGTTTTTATTTCCCAATCACATTTTAAAAGAGTTGCAAGAGCTTCGCTGTGCGAAACGTTTGCGATTTGAGCGACAATTCTGATAGCTCTGTCTTTCAGTTTTTCATTTGTTGCTTTAAGATCAATCATAAAGTTTTCGTATGTTTTTCCGATTTTAATCATTGAACCTGTTGTAAGCATATTTAAAATCATTTTTTGAGCAGTACCTGCTTTCAATCTTGAGGAGCCCGCAATTACTTCAGGACCTACTTCTGCACATATAACAAGTCCTGCTTCTTCAGCAATTCTTCCTTTCGGGTTACATGTAACACCGATTGTTTTGCAATTAACTTCATCGGCTCTTTTCAACACTCCGAGCAAATATTTAGGGTTTCCGCTTGCAGATATTACAACTGCCACATCCTGTTCTTCAAGAATTTTTGCATCCTCATAACCCAAATCAGGATTGTCTTCCGCACCTTCTATAGAATGTCTTAATGCCTTATCTCCGCCTGATATAAATCCCTGAACCAATTCCGGTGAAACGCTGAATGTCGGCGGGCATTCAGAAGCATCAAGAACTCCTAACCTTCCGGAAGTTCCGGAGCCGAAATATATTAATCTTCCGCCCCTTAAAAATTGTTTAGCAATCAAATCAATGGCCTGTGCAATATGCTCAGCTTCTTCTTCTACGGCAAGCGCAACGAGTTTATCTTCCTCATTCATTTTTTTTACGATTTCAATAGTAGGAAGAATATCAATATCTTTTGTATTCTCATTCCTATACTCTGTGATAATGTCAGACATATTTTTACCCCTTATAAAATAAACACTATACCAATTTCAACAAATTAGCCATTTCAATAGCTGATTTTGCTGCATCTGAGCCTTTGTTGCCGGCCTTTGTTCCAGCTCTTTCGATTGCCTGTTCTATATTATCAGTTGTAAGAACTCCAAAGATTACAGGCACGCCTGTTTGAAGGCTCACCTGTGCAATACCTTTTGAAACTTCAGCACTTACATAATCAAAATGAGCTGTTGCTCCTCTGATTACAGCCCCCAGTGTAATAATTGCATTATATTTACCGGTATTGGCAAACTTTAAAGCAGCAACCGGAATTTCAAAAGCTCCGGGGACTTTAACTATATCAATATTTTCATCACTTACCCCGTGGCGTTTAAGTTCGTCTAATGCACCTGAAAGTAATTTAGATCCGATAAAGTCATTAAATCTTGACAGTATGATACAAAATTTCTCATTACCTGCAACTAACTGACCTTCATATGTTTTCATATCTTTACTTCTCCATTGTCTATAGATACAATGATTTTAACGCATTTTAAACTATTTTACAATAAGCGGAGCAAAAATCTTATAAAAAATATATATTGAAGCGATGACAAGCAAGCCGCCGCTGATTTTTAAAAGCCAGTCAGAAAACTTATAAAATCCTTTCCAATTTTTAAGGTGCGAGGTTAAAAATCCAGCTAGAATAAGGATTAACCCCTGTCCGAGTGAAAATAAGAAAAGCATTAATATTGCCTGTGCAATACTTGCTGATAATGATGCAAATGCCATAATCCCTGCCAGAATAGGTGTAGAACAAGGTGTTCCTGCAAGTGCAAAAACCCCGCCTAAAATTATCGGATAAAGATATGTATTTGTGCCGTCATTTTTCGGCATTTCTTTTATTACAACAGGAAGCTCAAAATCAAGTACTCCTATTAATTTTAAACCCATTACCATAATAATTCCTGCTAAGAATATCCCGAAGTATCCGCCGGCAAATGATATGAATACTTTTCCTGTTACAGCGCAGATTATTCCGATAACAGAAAATACGATTGCCGTTCCGAATACAAAAAACAGCATTTGAACAAATGTTTTAAGAGGTTTTGCATCGGAATATCCACCGATATAACCTATTATTATGGGGAGCATCGCAAGCGAGCATGGTGATATTGATGCTACAAGACCGCCTAAAAATGACAATCCCAATAGTATAGGTAAACTTCCCTGTTGTGTAAAAAGACTGATATAGTTTTCCATAATTATTCAAGTCCCTGCAAACATTTATCCATTTCTTCTTTAGATACTGCACCTTCAATCCTTTTTACCTGTGCACCTTTTGAGTTCAAAAGAATTATTGTCGGAACAAGTGTAACATTGTATTTTTTTATCTGTTCTTCATTAAAGGAGTTTTTATCCTGAACTTGAATCTCAGTTAAAACAATTTTATTTTCGTATTTCGGCATAATTTCTTTAAAAATTTTATTCATAGTCTGGCAATCAAGGCACATTGATGATGTGAATTTGATAACCTGCGGCTTGCCTGCATCTGTTGTTTGAGCAGTTGTTGAATTTGATGCTGTAAGAAGCATATATGCCATAAGCGGTATTGCAAATATTAAACCTATGATAATAACGTTTTTCTTCATGAAAAAACTCCTTTCTGTTTAATTTTAGCATAAACCAAAAAGGATTTTTTCAAAACCACAGTCGGGTAATATGATAGTATTAAACATCTTCCGGAACATAAAAATCAGCTTTAGCAAGAAGTTCGCGCGTATGCTCATAACAGCATGACTTCTGGCAAATTACTTGATATTCCCTTACAATATTTAAAATATCATCAACTGACATTTTTATAATCCGTCTTTCTCCTTCAATAATTCTTGCCATACATAATTCCTTTCAACTTGTTTTACGGTAGTTTGTAGTAAAACTTTTGTAAAATCGGCTTTTATATGTAGAAATTTTTATCTAAATTTGAATAAAAAAACAGCCTTAAATTTAAGGCTGTTTTTAGTTATATATTAACGAATTAGTTTATTCTTCGTCTTCTCCGCCGAGTTGGAAATCAGGAGCACCGAACATACCCTCGATTTCTTCCAAAATCGCAGATGGTTTTCTTGCCTGATTTCTTTGAGCAACTGCACGTTTTCTTTCTTCGCGTTCTTTTTCTTCGTTCGCATTTGAAAGATGGTGGAAGCCTGTACCGGCAGGTATCAAACGACCGATGATAACGTTTTCTTTCAAACCTCTCAACATGTCTTTTTTACCTTCAACTGCAGCTTCTGTAAGGATTCTTGTTGTTTCCTGGAATGAAGCTGCTGAAATGAAGCTTTCAGTGTTCAAAGAAGCTTTTGTGATACCTAATAACATGTATTCACAAGTAGCAGGTGTTCCGCCTTTTTCTTCAACTTCTTTATTTTCTTTTTCGAATGTCTGCATTTCAACAAGTTCACCAGGTAACAATGTTGTATCACCGGCGTCAACAACTTTAACTTTCTTAGTCATTTGTCTTACGATGATTTCAACGTGTTTATCCGCAATTTCTACACCTTGTGAACGATATACGCGTTGTACTTCGTCTACAAGATATTGCTGTGCAGCTTCAGGACCGCAAAGTCTTATAACATCATGCGGATTTAAAGGCCCGCTTGTTAAAGGCTGTCCTTTTGTTATTGTTTGTTTGTTTTGAACAACGATATTTGCATCAATTGCGTATTTGATTTCAGTTCTGCCATTATCTGTTACAAGATATAATCTTGGCAAATCATCATCTGTTTCAATTTCTGCAATACCGTCTTCTTCTGCTAAAATTGCACAATCTTTTGGCTTACGGCCTTCAAGAAGTTCTTCTACCCTCGGAAGACCTTGAACGATATCACCTGTTTTTTGTCTTTCAAATACCAGTGTTGCAATGTTATCACCGCGAAGAACAAGAGCTCCCGCTTCTACCTGTAACATTGTACCCGGGCTGATTAAGTAAGGACGACCGTTTCTGATGATTATTTCACCTTTATTAACGGCTGTTACTATACCTGAAACAGTTGATTTTTCCCCACTATCAGCCAATATTGAATCAAGTCTTACAAAGTCTCCTTTTTTTACATTTGATTTTCCTTTGATCAAAAGTTTTGTTTCATAGGTTTCACTTGTTAATAAAAGTCTTCTGGCATCTTCTTTATCTGTTTTGATTGACGCAATACCATCGTTAATTGCTAATACCTGTGTTTTTGCAACAGGCGTTTTAGGATCAATTGTCTGGCCGTCTTTAACAAGAAGTTCTGTTTGAAGTGATGACATTGTTTTTGCATTGCCTTCAAATTCACGACGGACGATTAGGTTTTCAAGAACAACAATTCTGAGGTTTTCTTTTTCATCAAGTTCTACCATACCTTTAAGGTGTGATAAGTATCCTTGCATTTGAAGAACCAAACTTGTTCTTGTAATTGTTGAACCGTCAAAATTTCTTACTCTTGCACCGTCTTTATACTGAAGCTGTGTAACTGGAACGATATCAATTAAATCATCTGATGTATTAAATTTAATTGATACATTTTTTTGTTCAACATCTAAAACCTGTACCGGTCTTATAAGAATTTGTATAGGCTGATTTGAAATACTGTCTTCATCAAGAGAAAGACTGCTATCAAGTTCTTCATCCAAATCATCAATGTCCAAATCATCCATTGAAGAATCCATAATTGTAATTATAGAAGTTTCCTTTGCTTTTATACCGTCGGCAATTATGGTTCCTTTTTTTACGACTTCGCCTTCATCAACTTTCAATTCAGAAACACTTGAAAGTGTATGGATTTCTCCGGGGCGAATTGTTATTTCGTGAATAACATCATTGTATTCTTTGAACTCTACAATACCGTCAATATGGCAGTATACATCTTTTACAACTTCTGTACCTGCTGTGACGTGTGTTCCGTTTTCAACCATTTTTAAAGAAGAATCTTTATTAATTTGGTGAATTTCTTCCGGAATAAATACAACAGATCCTGGTTTTGTAATAATTTGATTTTCGTCAACTTCAACATCAACGTATCTGATTTCACCTGATGAAGTTACAGCGCATTCATCATCAATAAGTTCGGCAATAATCATACCGTTTTCAACTGTAGTATCTACAGGAGCTTTAACGATATATTTTTCGCCTGTTTTATTAACTGTCCATAACTGTTCTTTTTTAGTTTGTTCAAATGAAGCATTTTCAGGCATTAATGATGCAATTACAATTGTCAACTCTTTACCTTGAACAATTTTCTTGATATTTTTGCCTTCAAATTTAACATCTTCAATAACTAAATCTTCACCGAAGCGAACTTCTCCGCCGTGTTCACAGATTGTTAAAGTTTCAGCTAATTTTTCGCCTTCTTTAATTTTCTGTCCGTCTTTTACAAGAACTTTAGAACCGCCGGGTAGGTTATAAACATCACCGCCGAGAACCCAGATAATACCTTGTTTATTTGTGGTCCTTGAGATGTTGCCCTGTCTGTCTTTCTTTTCATCGGCTACGAAATCTTCATATAACACTTCGCCTGAAAGATCTGAAGTGATATCTTTTGTAGCTTTTTCTGTAAGACGAGAGCCGCCTTGAGCTGCCGGTTCAAATTGAGCAAGTTTAAATCCTTTTTTAACCTTCATACCGTTAGTAAAGAATACGGTTGAACCTGCAGGGATATGATATTTTTCGGTTCTTTTTTCACCTTTAATTTCAATATCTGTTTCATAGTTAGAGATATTAACAACATCCCCGTGGCGTGTTCTTAATTCTCTTGTTTTAACATTTGAAATTACTTCACCGTCTTGTTTTGCAATAACTTCTTTAATCGCATCTTTAACGCCTACAGCACCACCTGTGTGGAATGTTCTCATTGTCAGCTGTGTTCCGGGTTCACCGATTGATTGAGCTGCAATAATACCGATAGCTTCACCGATGTCAACTAGTTTTTGAGTGGTCATTGCCCAGCCGTAACATTTCTGGCATATACCGTATTCCAAACCGCAGGTTAAGCCTGAACGTACTTTTAACTCTTGGAGATTCAGGTGCTTAACTTTTTGAACATCTTCTCTGTTCATTGTAGTTCCTGCTTTTACAAGAACTGTTCCGTCTGCGTCAACGATATCTTCAGCAATTGTTCTTCCAAGAAGTCTGTCAATTAGAGGAACAATTACGTTATCACCATCTGTAATAGGCTTCATGTTAATTGATTTAGTAGTGTGGCAGTCATCTGCACGAATGATTACATCCTGAGCAACGTCTACCAGACGTCTTGTCAAGTACCCTGAGTCAGCTGTTTTTAACGCAGTATCTACAAGCCCTTTTCTTGCACCGTAAGATGAAATGATGTATTCTGTAACGGATAAGCCTTCTTTAAAGTTTGATTTAATCGGCAAGTCGATGATTTGACCTTGTGCGTCTGCCATCAGACCTCTCATCCCGACTAACTGTGATACCTGTGAAAGGTTACCTCTTGCTCCTGAGAATGCCATCATATATACAGGGTTTAATTTATCAAAATTTTCAACAACCTGAGAGGTTAATTTAGCGGTTGTTTCAGACCAGGTATCGATAACTTTGGTATATCTTTCAACTTCCGTAATTTCACCTTTAAGGTATCTGTTTGTAGATTTTTCAATTTCCTTTTCGGCTTCATTAAGCAGCTCTTTTTTTACTGCCGGAACTTGCAAGTCTGCAATAGAAATTGTGGTTCCGGATTTTGTAGCATACTTATAACCAAGGTTTTTAAGGCTGTTAGCCAATTCTGCGGTTTTTGCACCGCCAAACTCAAGATACATTTGTGAAAGCAAATTGTTCAAACCTTTTTTGTCCATTTGCTTGTTAATGAAATCTATTGTTTTTTTACCATGTGTGTATGTTGTTTCCATTTATATCTATCCTTTTTAGTTTGTATTTTTTACTAAAGTCAATAGGTTAATAAGTCAATAGGCGAATAAGTTCTTTTCGTTTTATAAAAATGCTTACCTTCCTATCTTCTTACCTTCTTATCTTCCTCTTATGCAAGAGCATTTCTTACAGCTTCGTTGAATATAATTCTTCCTGCAGTTGTTTCAATTCTTTCGCCGTGTTCATCTCTTACAACTATTTTGTCGTGAAGATCAATTACACCGACTTCAAGAGCTGAAATTGCATCCTGGAAGTTGTAGAAATATCCTTTAGGATCCATTTCAGGATTTTTCAGGATTGTCAGATAGTACATACCCAATACCATATCCTGTGTAGGAGTGATAATAGGTTTACCTGTTGCAGGAGCTAAGATATTGTTAGTTGCTAACATTAACATTCTTGCTTCTGTCTGGGCTTCAATTGATAAAGGTACGTGAACAGCCATTTGGTCACCGTCGAAGTCGGCGTTAAATGCTGTACATACGAGCGGATGTAATTGAATTGCACGACCTTCTACCAATTTGGGTTCAAATGCCTGAATACCTAATCTGTGAAGAGTCGGGGCACGGTTTAATAAAACAGGGTGTCCGTCGATAACCTCTTCTAATATATCCCATACGACTGCTTCGGAACGTTCAATTTTCTTTTTAGCTGATTTAATGTTTTGAACGTATCCTCTTTCAATCAATTTATTAACAACAAATGGTTTAAATAATTCGATAGCCATTTCTTTTGGCAGACCGCATTGGTTTAATTTCAACTGCGGACCTACAACGATAACTGAACGACCTGAGTAGTCAACACGTTTACCTAATAAGTTTTGACGGAAACGTCCCTGTTTACCTTCAATAATATTAGATAATGATTTTAATGCTCTGTTGTTAGGGCCGACAACTGTTCTGCCGCGTCTACCGTTATCTATCAGTGCATCAACAGCTTCCTGAAGCATACGTTTTTCGTTTCTTACGATAATTTCAGGAGCGCCCATTTCCAAAAGTCTTTGTAAACGGTTGTTTCTGTTGATTACACGTCTGTATAAGTCGTTTAAGTCAGATGTTGCGAAACGTCCGCCGTCCAATTGAACCATAGGTCTTAAATCCGGAGGAGTTACAGGAAGTACATCCATAATCATCCAGGTCGGATCTGTTTCTGATGAAATCAAAGAATCAAGCAGTCTTAAGCGTTTAATAAGTTTGCTTTTCTTTTGAACAGAGTTTACAGTACCTGCTAATTCTGTTCTGATTTCTTCTGCAAGTTCTTTTGTATTAACTTCTGAAAGAAGTTCTTTTATAGCTTCTGCACCGATACCTACTTTGAGTTCGGAATCTTCATGTTCAGCCATATAATCTTCATATTCTTCTTCAGAAAGCAATTGTAATTTTTTGAATTCGCTTTCGCCAGGATCAAGTACTACATAGTTGTTGAAGTAGATAACCTGTTCCAAATCTTTCAAAGTCATATCTAAAAGCAAGCCCAAGTATGACGGGATTCCTTTTAAGAACCAGATGTGAGATACAGGAGCAGCAAGTTTAATGTGACCCATTCTTTGACGTCTTACTTTACTGTCTGTAACTTCAACACCGCAGCGTTCACAGATAATACCTTTGTGTCTTACTCTTTTATATTTACCGCAATAGCATTCCCAGTCTTTAGAAGGTCCAAAAATTCTTTCGCAGAAAAGACCGTCTCTTTCCGGTTTTAATGTACGGTAGTTTATTGTTTCCGGTTTAGTAACTTCGCCGTAAGACCATTTGAGTATTCTTTCCGGTGAAGCGATACTAATTCGTATATAGTCAAAATAATCTATGCTTGTTGACATTTATATCTCCTTTATAAATCTTGAGGATTGGAGGGTAGGAGGATAAGAAGTTTAGCTGTTTTTGGTGCTTCGCACAAATAATCTTTATTATAAATAGCTTACCTTCTTACCTTCCTATCTTCTTACCTTCTATTATATATCTCCGAATGTAGTCGGTGTTTCAAAGAAATTGATATTTAATAACTCTGAATCCATGTCTGAAAGGACTCTTCTTGGAGCTGATTTTCTCAAATCATCCATATCAGTCATTAAGTCAACTTCTGCACCGTCTTTTTTCGCTACCGTAATATCCAAACCGATACTTTGTAATTCTCTTACAAGTACCTTAAATGATTCAGGAATACCCGGTCTTGGAATATTGTCGCCTTTAACGATTGCTTCATATGCTCTGTTTCTTCCGTTAACATCATCTGATTTGATTGTTAACATTTCTTGCAGAGTATAAGCTGCACCGTAAGCTTCCAATGCCCAAACTTCCATCTCACCGAATCTTTGACCGCCAAATTGAGCTTTACCACCCAATGGCTGTTGTGTAACAAGTGAGTAAGGACCTGTAGAACGTGCGTGAATTTTGTCGTCTACAAGGTGGACAAGTTTAAGTATGTAAGAAAGACCGACAGCAACAGGTTCATCAAACGGTTCCCCTGTTCTTCCATCGATAAGTCTTACTTTACCGTCTTCGTTAACCCAATCGCAGCCTGATTCTTTTATACCTTTAAGCAATTCTGCTTTAGTTGCGATTTCTGATTGGTTATCGCCGTATCTTTCGTCGAAAGACGGAGTTTCATAGTAGTTACCTGTTAAGTATGCTGCCAAACCTAATAATAATTCGTAAGTTTGACCAACGTTCATACGAGAAGGTACACCAAGCGGATTCAATACGATATCAACAGGTGTTCCATCAGGAAGGAACGGCATATCTTCTTTAGGTAATATTCTTGATACGATACCTTTGTTACCATGTCTTCCTGAAAGTTTGTCACCTACTGATACTTTACGTTTTTGAGCAATATAAACTCTGATTACGGTATTTGCACCCGGCGGTAATTCGTCGCCTTTTTCTCTGTCGAATACTTTAACGTCGAGTACACGTCCGCCTTCGCCGTGAGGAACTCTTAATGAGTTATCTTTAACATCTCTTGCTTTTTCTGCAAAGATTGCTCTTAAAAGTTTTTCTTCCGGCGGATGTTCAGATTCGCCTTTCGGTGTAACTTTACCTACTAATATATCGTCAGCATAAACTCTAGCACCGATACGAACAATACCGCGTTCATCCAGATGTCTTAAAGCGTCTTCTGAAACATTCGGAATTTCACGGGTAATTTCTTCAGGTCCGAGTTTAGTCTGGCGGGCATCTATTTCTAATTTTTCAATGTGAACTGAAGTGAAGATGTCATCGTGTACGCATCTTTCAGATAAAAGGATAGCATCTTCGTAGTTGTAACCTTCCCAAGGCATATACGCAACAATTACGTTTTTACCTAATGAAAGTTCCCCGCAGTTTGTAGAAGCACCGTCAGCGATTACGTCGCCTTCTTTAACCTTGTCGCCTTCGTGAACTAAAGGTTTCTGGTTAATACAAGTATCCTGGTTGCTTCTCACATATTTCATTAATGTATATACATGCGGTTTGTTGTGAATATCGCGGATGATAATTTCTTCACCTACAACTCTTTCAACAACACCGTCGCAGTCAGCGATTACAACCATACCTGAATCTCTTGCTGCTCTTTTTTCCATACCTGTACCAACAACCGGTCTTTGAGTAATCAAAAGAGGAACTGATTGACGCTGCATGTTTGAACCCATCAAAGCACGGTTAGCGTCATCGTGTTCAATGAATGGAATTAAAGATGTCGCAACAGAGATAATCTGAATTGGTGATACACCTACAAAGTCAACTTTGCTTGACTGATCCATTGTAAATTCTGATCTGTAACGTACAGGTACATATTCATCTTTAAATGTTTTATCAGGATTTAACTGAACGTCAGCAGGTGCACATCTGAATTCTTCATCTTCGTCAGCTGTCATATAAACAACTTCATCAGTTACTTTTCCGTCTTTAACAACAAAGAACGGAGCTTCAATGAAACCATAATCATTAACTTTTGCGTGTGTAGCTAATGAACCGATAAGACCTGCGTTAGGACCTTCAGGAGTTTCAATCGGGCAGATACGTCCATAGTGTGAAGGATGGATATCGCGAACTGCGAAACCTGCACGTTCTCTCATCAAACCGCCAGGTCCTAAAGCTGAAATACGTCTTTTGTGAGTTAATTCAGCTAACGGGTTAATCTGGTCCATAAATTGTGATAATTGTGATGAACCAAAGAATTCTTTTAATGAAGCAACTAACGGTTTAGTGTTCAATAAGTTCAACGGGGTTAATGTTTCAGAATCCTGTAAAGTCATTCTTTCTTTAACGATTCTTTCAATTCTTGAAAGACCGACTCTGAACTGGTTTTGCAACAATTCACCAACTGAACGTATTCTTCTGTTTCCTAAGTGGTCGATATCATCAACTGTTCCTTCATCATAAGTTAAGTTAATTAAGTATTCAATTGATGCAACGATATCCTGAACAGTTAATGTTCTCTGGTTTTTAGGAATGTTCAAATTTAATTTTTTATTTAATTTATAACGGCCTACACGTCCGATATCGTATTTCTTTTCATCAAAGAAACGAGCTTCCAATATAGAACGTCCGCCTGCAGCAGATGCAGGATCGCCGGGTCTTAATTTTTTATAAACTTCAATTAAAGCATCATCAGTTGTTTCTGTAGTATCTTTATCCAGAGTTTTCTTTAAGAATTCAAAGTGAGTGAATAAAGTTTCCATTTCAGAAACAGTAATACCCATAGCTTTCAATAAAGTTGTAGCTAAGATTTTTCTATTTTTGTCGATTTTAACGTAAATTAAGTCGTTAGAATCTGTTTCAATTTTTAACCATGCACCGCGGTTAGGAATCATAGTTGCGTTGTATAAACGTTTTCCGGCAGGTGATACTTCGCGTTTGAAGTAAACGCCGGGAGAACGGACAATTTGAGAAACGATAACACGTTCTGCACCGTTAACGATGAAAGTACCTTTGTCAGTCATTGTCGGGATGTCACCGATATAAACTTCCTGTTCTTTGATTTCACCGCTGTCACGGTTAACAAGTCTTACCATTACGCGTAATTGTTTTGCGTAAGTAGCGTCATGTATTCTTGCTTCTTCAATTGTATACTTTGCATTGTCGAAAGTATAGTTCGGTAAAAAGTGTAATTCTAATCTGCCTGTATAGTCTTTAATAGGAGAGAAAGAAAGTAATTCTTCCTTTAATCCTTCTTTTAAAAACCATTCAAACGATTTTTTCTGCACTTCAATAAGGTCCGGTAAATCATCCAAACGAGTATGTGGGATACCCATTGGAGTTACTCTTTCTGCATATTTTGTGTTAGACATTAATTCACCTCGTCTATGTGTACGTACTATATAAAAATTTTTTTAATTTTTGAATTTATATCATGCCTTGTCAGGCATCTCTAAATGATTATCTAACTTGAGGCTGTAAACCTTTCATTTTACTGAATTTCAGCTTAATGAATTTTGATGTTTCAACTTAATTTTAGGCACAGTACACCTAACTTAAATTTAACATGTTACTTAATCATAATACATCAATTTTGAGCGTCAAGAAAATATTGGTTAATTTAAAAAAATATGTTAAAATTTTGTTACATGCTGTTTAACCCCTTTGCCGACAGGGTGAAAAGCTTGACTATATAATCAATAGAGTGTCAAGACTATACTTTTTGGCTATTCATTATATTATAGTTAAATAAAAAGGAGTATATATGAAAAAAATAGTCATTTTATTATGTTTATTAATCCTGGGAAAAGCTGGACTAGCAGCGGATGTCACACCTGCTAAAGTTATTGAAAATGTTCCATCTGAAATTGTTTTAACAGGAAATCTTGTTTTTGACTGGCTCGATATTTCGCAGGTCGAAAGAGATGCTGTTATTGAAAAATATAAAAATGAGCTTTTTGATGAAAATACTGTTTTTAAATACAAGAAAAAAGTGTTCAGAGAGGAATATAAAGACTATTTGAAAGATAAAGATTTCAAAAGACATTATATGCTTGTGCGAAACGGTGTTAAAGAAACAGATACGGAAAACCTTTGCGGCTTTTACTATAAAGATAATTTGTTGATAAGTTATGCAATTCAATATAAAAATGATTTAAGGACCGTTTATTATTATGATGCTATGGGGAAACTCAAATATGTAGATAAGTTTTCTGAAAACTATCCTAATTTCCCGTATATGTCAAAACAATACAGGGCAAACGGCAGTTTAGTCAGCGCAATATATTTTATATCGCATGATATGCAGTATATGTACGAAGCGGATAAAGAATTTAAAGGTGCTTGGTACAAGGATAAAATGTATGACAGACATGCAAAACAGACTTTGACACGTACAAACTGGTAAAAACTAGATTTTTGTTGATTTGTACGTTTATTTAGGAAGTGTTTTAAAATAGTCAGCTTCACTTAATGCCTTGTAGGTACATCCTGCTCCGTTCATTGAATTTGTAGATGTCTTTGCGCAATATGCTTCGCCCTGGAAATTTGTTCCTTCAGCTCCCATAGGCAATAATTGACCTTTGTCGGAAATATAAAACATAAATAAATCCTGTCCAAGTCTGTTAGGTCTTTTATTAAACCCGTTTACATCAATTGAAATATATAACAAATCGGTTTGAGCAGAGTTTTGAATAAGAATTAAACTTCCGTCTGCCAAAACGAATTGGCCTTCATCAAATAAACTGTTGTCAATACTACTTGTGCCGTTATAATTTTTGTAATATGTAGAATTTTCAGAATTGCCGCTGCCATAATTTTTTATACAGGCTTTGTCAGCATCAGAGTGACCGTATCCGCAGTCTTTTACAACATTCATATATTTCATTAAGAGCGGTTTTAACTCCTCGTTTGGGATATTTCCCGCTGCAATTTTGTCACCATATTCCGCCTGATACATATTTAAAGCCTGTTCTATAACAGAGGCCCCTTTTTTTAGTCCGCTTTCCAACTGCTTATTTTGTGTATTTGAGATTACTGCAGGAAGTGTTAATGCCGCAACTACTCCGATAATTCCAAGAGTTATCAGCACTTCTGCGAGTGTGAATGCAAATTTTGATAAATTTGTAGGTTTCATATAATTCCTTTTTAGACTAATATATTATTCATTTTATCAAAATATTAGGTAGATTGTCAATATATTAGTTATTAATATTAATGTATGGCATTAAATAAAGATACTGTTTCAAAACTTGGTCACAAGATCCAAATAGAGCGAAAAAAAAGAAAGCTATCTCAGGAAAAACTTGCAGAGCTTGCGGATTTAAATCGAAATTTTATTGGAATGGTGGAACGCGGGGAAACTAATATTACGATAAAAAATCTTGAAAATATTGCAAATGCTTTTGAGATGAAAATTGAGGATTTATTAATATTTACAATATAAATAGGTAATGTATATCAAGTTTTTTACCTTATCTTTTCAGGTATATGGAATAATTTTTTGCAGTACCCGTCCGCGGTATTATTATGTAACAAATTTGTAACAATTATGGCTGGTTGGGCAATTCTCAACTTTTTCTGATTTTATGTCTGATGTGTGTAATTTATAAAAGCAGAAAGGAAATTTATATGAACGTAAGTCCGGTACAAAATAATACCTCTCAATCATTTGGTATGGCTTTTAGATTAAAAGGCGATGGGGCAAAGAAACTTGCCACATTCTTAGAAGAAACAAGTCCGGTAACTAATAAACGTGTAATGGAAGATTTAATTGCTCCGATAAATTCTCTTAAAACGGAAGTTGTTTATGATGGTAAAAATGTTTTAATTGATGGATGTTCAGTTTCTGAACGTTGTCCGGTTGCAATGCCTAATACAAATAACAGAGATTTACAGTATTTGCTTAATGATGGAGAAGATGTGGTTCATATTAAATATAAAGAACCTAAAACTTTCTTATTAGATGTTTACGAACCGTATCCGTTAATGCAAAAATTATTTAATGCAAGAGAAATTGCAAAAGAGATTGACGCAAGGTCTGCGCAAAAGGCTTATCAAACGCAAATGATAGCGGAAAAAGAAGCTCGCATTGCAGACAAAGCACAACAATTACAAGTATTGTTCGGCTAATAAATATTAAACATTAAAAAACGGTATAATTTTTTAAAGTCATCCTGAACTTGTTTCAGGATCTGATAGAGATGCTGAACTAAATTCAGCATGACAAAATTATACCGTTTTTTATTAAGGTTTTACTATTGATAGAATATAATTGCTATTAAAATACTTGTTTGCTACTTCTATTATATCTGATTCTGTAACGCTGTTAATAAGCTGTTTGTACTCATCATCAAATTCGTAGCCTCTGCCAGAAGCTTCAAACCATCCTATTGTAAGTGCTTTATCGAGATTTGTCTCCTGACCGATTATGTAGTGGCCGAGAAGTTTATCTTTTGCCTCCTGAAGTTCTTTTGTTCCAACAAATTCTTTTTTAAGTCTGAAAACTTCTTCTAGCATACGGCTTTGCGCATAATTAAGATTTTCCGGATTAGTTCCGATATAGACAATGAAGGCGCCTTTAAGCAAATTGGGAGAATACTGCGAACCGAGTTGATAAGCAAGCCCGTCTTTATCTCTTAGATTTTTAAACAGTCGCGAACTCATACCGGAGCCGAGAAGTGAATCAATTACTTCAAGAGTTGCGTAATCTTTTTTATTTAATACGCCTGCAGTCTGCCAGCCTATTATAATCCAGTCTGTTTTTAAATCTTTTACAGAGGCTGTAACTTTTTTACCTTCTTTTAGTGAGGGTATTGAATACTTAGAGTAATCAAACTTTTCACCTTTTTTACCGTTAAATATTTTTGTAAATTCATTTAAAGTTTTTTCTTTATCAACATTTCCGTTTATAGATATTACGACATTTTGCGGGTAGAAAGCTTTGTCATAGTAAGTTTTTATGTCTTCTCGTGTAATTTGCGGTAATGTTTTTTCAAGAATTTTGTTTGAAATTGAGTATGGTGTATTTTCAAATATATAAGTTTTGTAATTATCAATTGCTAAATTGAGCGGAATGTCTTTGATTTTTTTAATCCCGTTCAGTTTATCGGTTCTAGACTTTTCAATTTCGTAGTCATCAAGAACTGCATTATTAATAACTTCGTTTAAGATATCAAGAGTTTTATCGTATTCATTTTTTGTAGTGAGCACTGTAATTGAAAAATTATCAGCGCTTGCTGAAGGAACTACTTTAATCCCGTTGTCCTCTAAAAATTGTGCGAATTCGACAGAGGAATACTTTTTTGTTCCTTTAGTCAATACCGATGCTGTTAAATCAGCGGTACCGGGGATGTTTTCTGTGAATTCTCCGCCTTTTGATAAAATGCTTATTGCAACTATATCGTTAACTTTATTTGGTGTTAATAAAAGGGCTGCACCGTTTGAAAGTTCATATTTTTGAGTATTTTTATTTTCGCTTATTAATTTTGCCGGTTCTGTCTTTGGAGTTACATTAGAAATTTTAACTTCTTTGCAGTTTTGTGGCAAAACTATTGATACAGCACTTTTATCCTTGCCGAGATATTTGTTTGCGACGCGTTTAACATCGTCTGCTGTTACTTTTCTTATATTTTCGAGATATGTTTCATAATATTTTATATCATCTGTTGTTACAAAGGTGTATCCTATTTCATTTGCAATATTAGAAATAGATTCTCTTTCATAATAAGTATTTCGTTCTATAACATTTTTTGCGAGCTGTAATTGGTCTTGAGTTACTCCGTGTTTCTGGACATTTTTTATCTCATTGAAAATACTGCTTTCAAGTTTGTCGCATTTGTCCGGAGTAAAATTTGCTGAAATGTAAAATATTCCGTCGTCTTTAAAACCGGTATTAACTGCGCCTATGGAATAAGCCAGTTGCTTTTGTTCTTTTATTGTTCTGTAAAAAATTGAAGAACGGCCATCGCCTAAAATTGTTGAAAGGATATCCAGAGCATACGAATCTGCATCATCAATTTTTGTTCCTCTAAAACCTATCAGCATATAGCCGGATTGGGTATCAGCATATGCAATATTTTTTGCCTGTGATGTAAGAATTTTTTCTTTCGGATAATTGTGTTTTACAGGCTTTTTATATTCTGCGTTAAAATCAAATTTAACTTTTTCTATTGCAGATGCAGTGTCCACATCTCCTACGATTACAGTTACCATATTTGAAGGGTTATAATATTTATTATAGTAATCAAGTATCTGTTCTCTTTGAATTGTGCTAATAATATCAGCTTTGCCTATAACTTTTCTTTTATAGGGATGGTTTGTATAAAGCATATTAACAAGATTATCGTAAACCAGAGTAGTCGGGGAGTTGGCATCCTTCATTATTTCTTCTATTACTACTTTCCGCTCTTTTTCAAGTTCTTTTCTTGGAATAAGAGGATTAAGAAGCATATCTGAATGCATTTCAAGTGCTAAGTCAAAGTCTTTTGAAGGAATTGTTACGTAATAGTGAGTAAAGTCTTTACTTGTTGCTGCATTTGTAATTGCACCTTTAGTTTCCAAAATTTTATCAAATTCTCCCGGTGCATGGTTTGTTGAGCCTTTAAAGAATAAGTGCTCTAAAAAATGCGATACTCCGTTATTTTTATCATTTTCGTTTATTGAACCGGTCTTAATCCAGGTATCAATTGTAACTATCGGGTTTGTTTTTACTTCTTGGATAACAACAGTCTGACCGTTGTCGAGTTTATAAACATTAAAATCTCCGGCGATTACCATATTGGCTGTCAGTAAAATAGCCAGTGATATAATAAATTTCTTCATTTTCTCCCCTTCTCTTAAAATATACACATATATGTTTAATATAATACAATAAATTTTTGAATAGGAAAACAGTTTATTTTTTGAACACTTTTTTTATAAGCGGAAAGCAAAGTGCTAAAGCTCCTGCTCCCAGCGCGTAGAATACAGATTTTGGAGTGTTGTGTCTTTCTATTGCTTCACTGTTTTTCATTGAAGTGTATATATCGTGATTAAGTCTGTTGAAATCCTTTGATGCCTGAACGTGCGAGTATAGAACAGGTTTGTTAAAACTGTTCGGAGGTGTTAGAATTCCGACATTCAAGGGCGGATTTTTCATATTTTGATTTACACTGACACTATTCTCCATACTTCTTTTAAAACAAAACAGAAAGGAAAATTGCTTAAAATATATATTTATATTAAGCAGGCGTGTTGACAAAAAATAAAAATATGTATAAAATGAGAATTATTATTACTTTTTATGGAGAATTATGAATTATTCAAGACAAAGAGAAATAATACTTGAAATGCTGCAGTCGAATGTTGTTCACCCGACGGCTGAATATCTCTATGCAATTTTGAAAGAAAAAGCTCCTAATATCAGCCTTGCTACTTTATATAGAAATTTAAACCAGCTGGCAGATAACGGGATTATAAAAAAAATTGACGGTCTGGAAGCCTCATCTCATTATGACCATAACACTCATGAGCATTATCATTTTATATGCGACAATTGTAAGAGGGTATTTGATGTAAGCTCTGATGTTGCTCCGGATATTGTTCAAAAAACAGAAAATGAAACCGGTTTTATTGTAAAAAAACATGATATAATATTTAACGGTATATGTAGAGATTGTCTGGAAAAGATAAAAGAAAGCAATTAAAAAAGTAAAGGAGAATTGATTATGGACAAGTATGTATGCACAGTATGCGGTTATGTATATGACCCTGAAGAAAATGACGGTGTTAAATTTGAAGATTTAGCAGATGATTATCTTTGCCCTCTTTGCGGTGTAGGTAAAGATATGTTTGAAAAACAATAACTTTGAACCGTTTATATTTATGAAGGTTAAGTGTAGAAAGGAAGTGTTATGCCTGATTTAAAAGGAACAAAAACTGAGAAGAATTTATGGACAGCTTTTGCAGGAGAGTCGCAGGCCAGAAATAAATATACTTATTATGCTTCTCAGGCTAAAAAAGAAGGTTTTGTTCAAATTAGCAGAATTTTTGAAGAAACTGCAAATAATGAAAAAGAACATGCAAAAATTTGGTTTAAAGCTTTGCATGGAGATAAAATTCCTGATACTTTGAAAAATCTTGAAGATGCAGCAGAAGGTGAAAATTACGAATGGACTGATATGTATGCAACTTTTGCAAGAGAAGCTAAAGAAGAAGGTTTTGACACTCTTTCTGCATTGTTTGAACTTGTCGGAAAGATAGAAAAAGAACATGAAGAAAGATACAGAGCTCTTTTAGAGGCTGTAAAAAACAGTACGGTTTTTGCAAAAAATGAGATTGTGGTCTGGGAATGCGGAAACTGCGGTCATATCCATACCGGAGAAAAAGCTCCGCAGCTTTGCCCTGTTTGCAAACATCCTCAAGCCTATTTCTTTATGAAAGCTAAAAATTATTAAACGAAAAAAGGCTTTGTTATAAACAAAGCCTTTTTTATGATAAAATATTAATGTGTATAAATAAGAGGGAAATTTTGTGGAACTAAGGGGAACAGAAACTGAAAATAATTTGATTAAAGCTTTCGAGATTAATGCAAAAAGACGCATGGAATACGATATTTACGCTTTAGTTGCTGAAAAATACGGATTTAATGATGTCGCCCGTCTTTTAACCAGATTTGCAAACCACGAAAAGGAGCATGCAAAATTGTGGTATAAATGGTTAAAATGTGAGAGCGGAAGCCTTCCTAACCTGCTTGATTGTGTTAAAAATGCTCTTAGCCAGGAAAAGGATGAAATAGAAGGTTTATATGAAAATTTTGCCCGTAAAGCTAAAGAAGAAGGATTAGAGCATATTGCGGGGCTTCTGGAAAATATTGAAAATATTGAAAAAATCCATTATGACAGGTTAAGAAAACTAATCTGGAAGCTGGAAGATTCTGTTGAACCTAACAGCGACGGAACATATAACTGGGTTTGCAGTACTTGCGGTGCTGTTTTTGTCCAGAAAGAAGAACCTGAATACTGCCCTTTATGCTTAAAAGAAGAAGTATTTTTTTATAAAAAGCCAAATAAATAGTAAAGGAGAAATATAAATATGAAATTTCAAGAAATTAAAAACAATATTTTTTATTGCGGATTAAATGACTGTGACAGAAGAATTTTTGATGAATTAATTCCTCTTGAGCACGGTACAAGCTATAATTCTTATCTGGTAAAAGGTTCTGAAAAGACCGCAATAATTGATACAATGTATCCGCCTAAAACTAAAGAATATTTAAAAAGATTAGTTGAAAATCAAGTTGGTAAAGTTGATTATATTATCGCAAACCACGGGGAACAAGATCATTCGGGGTCTATTCCTGCATTGTTGGAAAAATATCCGAATGCAATTGTTTTAACAAATCCTAAATGTGCTGAAAATATTAAATCAATGCTTCATGTGTCTGATGAAAAAATCAGAGTAATTGCTGATGGGGAAGAAGTTTCTCTTGGCGATAAAACTTTGAAATTTATCTTTGCTCCTGGAGTTCACTGGCCTGATACAATGTTCACTTATATAAAAGAAGATAACGTAATTTGTACTTGTGACTTTTTAGGTGCACATTATACTTTTTCAGATGTTTTTGCGCAGGAAAGTGTTGAGCTTGAAAAAAGCGCTAAACGTTATTACGCTGAAATTATGATGCCTTTCAGAACAATGTGCAAAAAATATACTCAAATGATTAAAGATATGAATGTTGATATGATTTTGCCAAGCCATGGACCTGTGTATAAAAGACCTGATTTTATTCTTGACTTATATACAGATTGGGCTTCAGATTCTCCAAAAAATCTTGTTGCATTACCATATGTTTCAATGTATGAAAGCACAAAGGATATGGTTGATTACCTGAGCAATAAGTTAAATGAAAAAGGTATTGAAACTTTTAAATTTGATATTGTAGACGATGATTTGGGCGATTTAGCAATGTCATTAGTTGATGCGGCAACAATTGTTTTGGGTACATCAATGGTTCTTGCTGGACCTCACCCTATGGCAGTAAATGTTGCATATCTTGCTGCTGTATTAAGACCGAAAGCTAAATTTGCTTCACTTGTCGGCTCTTACGGCTGGGGCGGAAAACTTTTTGATTTAATTGCTCAAATTCTTGCACCTTTGAAGCTTGATTTGGTAGAACCTTTGCAGGTAAAAGGAAAACCGACCGAAGATGACTTTAAAAAGCTTGATGTAATGGCAGAAAGTATTTACGAAAAACATAAATCAATAGGATTGGTTAAATAATCGTTAAAAAAAGCGGGCTATCAAGCCCGCCTTTTTTTATGCTTTTACAAGAGATTTTGCGAAGGATTCTGAGCTTCTGGAATGAATTTCATCTTTAATTTTTGAAATAAATTCATCAATATTCATTGTCCCTACCTGACCAATTCCTCGAGCTCTTACAGCAACAGAGTTTGCTTCAATTTCTTTGTCGCCAATTACGCATACATAAGGAATTTTCTTATCCTGTAAGCTTTCTCTTATTTTATAGTTCATGCTTTCTGAGCGGTCGTCAAGATTTACTCTAATTCCTGCATCACGCATTTTTTTGTAAACCTTTTCAGCGAAATCAATATGTTTTTCGTTGCTGATTGGAACGATTGCAACCTGTGTCGGTGCAAGCCATGTCGGGAATGCGCCGGCATAGTGTTCAATTAAGATTCCGTGGAAACGTTCCATAGAACCGAATACTACACGGTGAAGCATTACGGGAGTTTTCATAGAACCATCTCTGTCCTGATATTTGATGCCGAATCTTTCCGGAAGATTGAAATCAAGCTGGATAGTTGCACACTGCCATGTTCTGCCGATTGCATCTTTAACTTTAAAGTCAATTTTCGGTCCGTAGAATGCACCGTCACCTTCATTTATTTCGTATTTCATCCCGCGTCTGTCCATTGCTTCTTTTAATCCGGCTTCAGCTCTGTTCCAGTTTTCAATTTCTCCGACATAGCTTTCCGGACGGGTTGATAGTTCAACTTCAAACGGCATATTGAACAAAGACATTGTATCAGCCACAAAATCTATAATTTCATTGATTTCATCAACAAGCTGTTCAGGTGTACAGAAAATGTGAGCATCATCCTGAGTAAAGCCTTGAACACGTGTTAGGCCTGATAAAGCTCCTGATTTTTCTTTTCTGTAGACAGTCCCGAGTTCTGCCATTCTTAATGGAAGTGAGCGGTATGAATACCTGTTTGCCTGATAAATTAAAATATGGAAAGGACAGTTCATGGGTTTTAATATGAATTGTTCATCGCTGTCTTCATCTTTTTGGATAAAGAACATATTTTCACGATAGTGGTCTGCGTGTCCAGAAATTTCCCATAATTTTGATTTAGCAATATGCGGGGTGTTAACGATTACATAACCGCGTTTTCTATGTTCAGTTCTCCAGTAATTTTCAATTTCTTCTCTTACAACTGCAAGATTTGGGTGCCATAAAACAAGCCCGCCGCCTAATTCATCTCTTGTAGAGAATAAATCAAGCTTAGCGCCGATTTTTCTGTGGTCGCGTTTTTCAGCTTCTTCTAAAAAGTGGAGGTAATCTGCCAAATCTTCTTTTGTCCAGAATGCTGTTGCATAAATTCTCTGGAGCATTTTATTTTTTGCATCGCCTCTCCAGTAAGCGCCTGCAACTTTTAATAACTTGAAAGCATTTGCTTTAATATATGATGTATTTGGAAGGTGAGGGCCTGCACAGAGGTCGTTAAAAAGGACATTGCCGTTTTTGTCTTTTGTTAAGTACAAAGTCGGATTGTCATTTTTGTGTTCTTCAAGGAGCTCTGCTTTGTAAATTTCACCTTCTGCTTTAAATTCTGCAATTTGTTTTTCAACATCGGGTATGACATATTTTTCAAAAGAAAGATTTTGTTTAACAATGTTTTTCATTTCTTCTTCGATTTTTGTTAAATCTTCTTGAGTGAATGCATGACCGTCTGTTAGATCAAAATCGTAATAAAATCCATTTTCAATAGCCGGTCCGATAGCCAACTTCGCTGACGGAAAAAGCTTTTGAACGGCCTGAGCCATAACGTGGGATGTCGAGTGTCTTAAAACACTTAATGTTTCATTGTTTTTTTCCATAATTATCCTTTCGTACCCTGTTTGGGTTCCGGTAAATTCCGTTTTAAATAACAACTACTTATATAAAACTTCTTTTACCCCCGGGGTGGATCCCCCTAACTGCTACAGTTAAGGTTATACTACCAATAAGGATTAATTACAAGTTTTTAGGGAATACAATCCCAGTATTTTTTCGTTTTATCATCAGGACAGGAATTTATAATTGCATAATATGCACATCCTAACCCGTTACCTGCAGTTTGAACTTTTAAAGAACAGGGTAACCCATCGCCTTCAGGATACTGAGCATCAGGATCCGGTTCTGCCTTTGTTGGTTTCATTCCTATTAATTGTTCTGTTGTTCTGTCAATAACAAACGTAAAAATATCATGTCCCCAGGCATTTGGCTTTTTGTTTGGTCCGTTGATATCTGTTGTAACAGAAATCATTCCTGACCAAATTTGAATACAAACAGAAGAACCATCCGGGAGCAATGTTGTTGGAGTACATGTTCTGCCTTCTGCTTTCATTGTTTTTGTTTTATTAAAATTAAAAGGTCCTTTTTCATAATTCATTGTTCCTGAAGCTTTTAACTTTGCCATATATTGTGATTTAAAAGTGCTTGAATTCACATATTCTTGTCCGTTATATGTTGCATACATTTTATAAAGGCCTATAACGCCTGTTTCTTGTTTCCATAAATCAAGCGCCTGTGACAAAACACTATATTGCTTTTTTAATTGGTTTTCTAATGCTGCTTTTCTGTGATTGTTAATTAAAGTCGGCATAGTCATAGCTGCGACTACCCCTATAATCCCAAGAGTAATTAAAACTTCAGCTAACGTGAAACCCTCTGATATACCTATGTTTCGGGGGGGGGGGTACTCTGAAAGCTTCTCGAATAAACATATTTCATCCCTCCTTATTTATTGGTTATGATTATAGAAAATTTTTTTAGGAATGTCAAGTTTTGTACTATTCTTTATGTCCTAACATTTTAGTCCCTATTGCAGCAAGCAGCGCTGATGCTCCCCCGGTAATTAGTGCATATTTGGTCTGGCCTGTTTTAGGTACAAATTTTTTTATTTCGTCGAAAGATATTCCGGTCAGTATATCATTAATAATAGGTTTCATGTCTTTTTTAGCTGATTCAATCATATCTTTTTTATTGAGAATGCCATTTTTTTCCAGCTTTATAAAATTTTTATAGAGGGCAAGCTCTTTTTTTGATACATTCAAAGAGATATCTCCGGCCGATTTAAACATATCAATAGTTTCATCATTTATCGGGTTTGGAGCCTTGTAACCGTCTTCTCCGATTACATTAATTATTCCTTCTTTTGTAAGATTAATTAAATTTTTAGGTAATATGTCTCTTTTTCCTAATTCATTGAAATACTCTTCAAGAGACATATTTGTCCCTTTCTTTTTTATAATACTTGAGATAAAAGTATTAATTTTTTCACTTGCTTTATTTATACTTTGTTCTTGTTTTTTTAGATTTGTTTTGAAGTCTGCTGCAGGTATTTTATCCCCCGGAAATACATTATTCACACGTACCTCTATTGAGTTTATGGCTCCTTTTACAGGGAGCAGTGCATACGTTTTTAGTACGGCATCGATTGATTTTGAATTTTGCATGTTATCAATAGTTCTGTAAAAAACGTCATGTTTTGCCTGCATTAATTCATCTAAATTTTTTGCTGCCCGCGGAGCTGCATTATAACCGGCTATAGCTCCGGCCGTACCCGCACAGATTGCAGCTGATGCGGCCATTATATTATTTTGAACTCTGCTATCAGATCTTTGTATTGAATTTACATGCATAATTATTTTCCCTTATACTTTTTTTATTAAAACTCATAAATATATTTATTGCTACTATATCTGCCGTATGTTACAAAAAGTTACAGTGTTTTTGTAGAGATATGCTTTGTTTGTTGTAAAATATCATTATTAAAGAAAGAGGTTATAAATATGAACACAGCAGTTTTAGTAGGCAGAGTAGGACGTGATGCCGAAATTAAATATTTTGAATCCGGTAAAGTAAAAGCTAATTTTTCTATAGCTGTTAATCGTTGGGATTCTAAAACAAAGTCTGAAGTCGCTGACTGGTTTAATATTGATGTATGGGATAAACTTGCTGAATTTGCGGGTGAATATGTTAAAAAAGGTGTTCAGGTTGCAGTAGACGGTAGAATTGGCCAGAACAAATGGACTGATAAAGTTACAGGAAATGAAAGAGAAAACTTCCTTATTATAGCTAACAGTATAAGATTATTGGGTTCCAAGAGGGATATTGAGCAAGACCAGATATGATAATTAATTCTAATATTGTCGGAATAATTGCAGATGACTTGACAGGTGCAAATGATACGGCGTTACAGTTTCATTTAAAAGGTGCTAATACGCAAATTTTACTTTCTGATGAAATTGAACCTTTAAATATTAAAAATACACAGACATGGGCTATTTCAACGGAATCCAGAAATGTGGAACCTGAAACTGCCTATGAAAAAGTCCTAAAAGCCGCTAAGATGCTTGAAGAAAAACTTAACCCTGATTATTTTTATAAAAAGATAGATTCTACTGTCAGAGGTAATATTGCGGTTGAAGTGTTAGGTATTTTGGCTGCATTGAACTATGATGCTTCAATTGTTCTACCGGCTTTTCCGGCTGAGATGCGTACTACTGTCGGAGGATATCATCTTTTAAGAGGCACTCCGATTGAAAGAACGGAAATGGCCAGAGACCCTCATTCTCCTATTTTTGAGTCTTATCTACCGGCTTTGTTTAAATCACAAATCCTGCCTGAGTATCAGAGTCTTATAGGACAAATAGAATTGAAAACTGTTATGAAGGGGGCAGGGCCTGTTTTACAGAGAATTAATGAACTTGTAAATGAAGGTAAAAAACTTATAATTACAGATGCAGTATCAACTGTAGATGTTGAACAGGTTGCTCTTGCAATAAAAAAATGCGACTATAAAATTCTGCCGGCAGGAACGGCTGCATTTGCTCAGGCGCTGAGTGAATACTGGTTTGCTGATTTGGACTGTGAGCACATTATAAAAACTTTTCCGCGGCTGCCTAAACTTATTATTTCAGGCAGTGCAACACAAATTACTGCCAATCAAATAGAAAAACTTGAAAAAAGTGATGAATTTGATGATATACTTTCAATCAGTCTTGATTTAAAAACTGTGCTTGGAGGTGTTAAGGAAGAACTTGTAGACAGGGTTGCGGCTAACTTACGTTTTGATAACGCAGTTGTTGTTCATACATCAAATTTGATTAAGGAATTTGACGGCTTCTCTGAAGATTCTTTAAATGCTGAATTAACAAAGGCAAATCTGGCATCTGTTATAACTGATTTTCTTGCAGAATTAACAAAGAGAGTTTTGGCTAAAAAGGAAGCGATTTTAATAACCCTCGGCGGTGAAACATCTTATAAATGCTGTAGTGCAATTGGTGCATATCAATTGCAGTTGATTGACGAAGTTGCGCCGGCTATTGCATTGACGCTTGATCATAATGCACAATGGATAGTCACCAAGTCCGGTAACCTTGGAAATGCCAGTACTCTTATTGATATTTTAAAATATTTTGAAACCCATGGCGGTTTGCAGAATGAATAAAGTTGTTATAACTACAGGAGATCCAAATGGTATAGGTGCCGAAATTACTATTAAGGCATTAAATAAGTTGAATTTGCCAGAAGATAAGATTTCGATTATATCAAATAAAAAAATTCTTGATTTTTACGGCAGTTTAAATTGTAACTATCAAATTATAGAAATTCCTTATGAGGCTGATGTTTGCCCCGGTTATCTGACAAAGGAAGCAGGGGAGTTTTCGTTTCGGTCTGTAAAAAAAGCCTGTGAATTTAGACCAAAAGCTATTGTGACTGCTCCGGTTGCCAAAAATGCATTATATCTTGCCGGACACAGATTTAACGGGCAGACAGAAATTTTACAAAAGTATCTTGCACATGATAATCAGCTTGCCGAAATGCTTTTTGTCGCGGGGAAGTTTAGGGTTTTGCTTTTAACACGGCATGTGGCTCTAAAAGATATTAAAATTACAAAAGATATGGTTGTTCAAAAAGTTCTTAATTTAAAATCTTTTTTTGTTAAGCATCTCGGAATTATAGATCCGAAATTTGCTCTATGCGGGTTTAATCCGCATGCAGGAGAAGATGGAATTTTAGGCAGGGAAGAAATTGATATTTTAATTCCGGCTGTTGAAAGATTAAGAGAATGCGGCGTGAATATTACCAAACCGCTTCCGGCTGATACTTTATTTGTAAAAGCTTTAGATTATGACTGCTGTATTGCTAACTATCATGATCAAGGGTTAATCCCTATCAAAACAATGGCCGGGGATAAGACTGTTAATATGACAATAGGACTTGATATTATAAGAACTTCTCCCGGCCACGGCACTGCATTTGATATTGCAGGAAAAAATATTGCAGATGAAACAAGCATGATTGAAGCTATAAAAACAGTTTATGAGGAGGTAAAATGAGAATAATAAATAAAAAACTTCTGGAAAATACTGCGATGGGAATTTGTGTTGCCGGAGCATTGTATATTTCAGGTTCGGCTGTGAGAGATGTAATTGAATATGATAAAAAATATATTAATAACGTTTCAAAGGAAATAAAAGAAAAAGATCCTTCCAGATATTTAAAGATTGTCGATAATATAACTGCAGGAAAACTGCATAATACACCCAAAAATTGGGAAAATGAGCTGCAGTTAATGAGAGATTCTCTCAGAATTGACAGTTTATGTAAGAAAGCCTATTTTGAAGGAGCGCAAATGGTCCGGGACAGTATTAAAAATACTTTAAAAGTAATCAAATAAAAAATGACCTCTTATTAAGAGGTCATTTTTTTAGTATTGTAAAAGCAACTAATTTGCAGTTGATGTGGTACGCTTATCGTTCCAGAAGTCCACAAGCATACTGCAGAAGAATATACTTGAGTATGTTCCTATTGCAATACCAAGTATCATACAAAGAACGAAATCTTTTGTTGTTACACCTCCGAAGAAATATAAAGCTAACAATGTGATTAATGTTGTTAAAGATGTATTGATACTTCTTGTAAGGGTTTGGTTTACTGATGCATCTACAATTTCACCGAATGACATTTTCTTTGAGTAATATCTTAAATTTTCTCTTATTCTGTCAAATACAACGATTGTATCATGAACTGAAAATCCTATTACAGTTAAGATTGCCGTAATAAACAGCCCGTCTATCTGCACATTGTATAAAAGCCCGAGTATTGAAAATATTCCGCATACAAACAAAACATCATGCAATACTCCTAAAATAGCTGCAAGAGCGTAGTCAAATCTGAAACGGAATGAAAGATAAGCTACAATCCCTAAAAATGCAAGTGTTACTGCAATTAAAGAATTTTTGAATAATTCTTTTCCCATTGTTGGTCCAACGGAACTTACAGAAATTAATTCAGGATTTGTGTAATCTTTTTTCAATTGTTCTGTTATAACGTCAGTTGTATTTGAATCTTTGTCAATAAATTTTGTTCTTATTGATATGATTGAACTAATATTTGATTTAGTTTTTTCTTGTTGTTCGGTGTTTACATTCAATATTTGAATATAAGGATTTTCAATCCCTGCTTTTTCAAGAGATTCTCTTGTTTTGGCAACTTCATTATTGCCAAGCTTTTGTTCCAAGCCGTATTGTAAAATTGTTCCGCCTGTATAGTCAATCCCGACTTTGAGCGGTGCATGGTTTGCATAAGTTACGGAAGAATAGATCATTGCGATTATTCCCGGTACAAGAAGAAGGCAGGTCAATGCCATCCACCACCATCTGTATTTTACAATATGAACTAAATGTTTTTTACCTGTATTTATCATTTTTTTATCCTCTTTATCAGTCAGTACTTTTTATGTTTTTGTCAGTCGCTTCGCTTTTTTAATCTAAAATACCGAAACGAGCTTTTTCGCGTTTTGTTTCTGTTGCTTCATAACTTTGTCCGATTTCATCTTTTCTTAATCCGAACAGAGCAGGATGTTTAAGTTCTCCTGTTCCAAAGATTAAATGCATAAAGTTTTTGGTTACTGTAATTGCACTGAACATTGATACAATTACACCTAATGCAAGTGTTAAAGCAAAACCTTTAACCACACTTGTTCCCAAAAGATAAAGAATTGTGCAGGTAATTATTGTTGTCATGTTTGAATCAAAGATACTTGTAAATGCCCTGTCAAAACCGGAATTAATAGCAGTGAATAGATTTCTTCCGGCTCTTAATTCTTCTTTTGTTCTTTCAAAGATTAGAATGTTGGCATCAACGGCCATACCGATTGAAAGAATAAAACCGGCTATACCTGCAAGAGTTAAGGTTACAGGGATTGTTTTGAATAATGCAAACAGAATTAAACTATAAATTATCAACGCAATGTCTGCAATTAAGCCTGGTACATGATAAAATGCAATCATAAATATCATAACAGCAGAAAGTCCGATAATTCCTGCTTTTTTAGATTTTGCAATACTATCAGCACCCAGTGTGGGGCCTACCGTATTTTCTTCAACAATTTTGGCAGGAACAGGTAATGCGCCGGCATTTAAAAGGTTTACCATTCTTTCAGCTTCTTCATAAGCGAAACCGCTTTCCCCGCCTGAAATCTGTGCTTTACCGCCATATATTGCTTCATTTACTCTTGGGGCGGATTGAAGTTCTCCGTCAAAGAAAATTGCCATTTGCTGACCGACCAACGCTTTTGTTAAATCAGCGAATTTTTTTGCGCCTTCTGCGTTAAATTCAAGAGATACTACCCATTGTCCGGTAGAATCTGTGCTGAGAGTTGATTTTGCAAGATCCTGCCCGGTCAAACCTGTTGATACCCAAATAGGTGAGCCGTCTGCTGCTTTACCTTCTTTTTTAAATTCAAGCTGTGCTGTTTCTCCTAAGAAAGCTTTTGCCTCTTTTAAATCACTTACGGCCGGAATTTCAATAAGCAATCTCTTGTCACCTTCTTGTTGGACAAGAGTTTCTGCAACTCCGAGTTTATTTACTCGTTGTTCAATTGCAAATTGAAGTCTGCTCATAACTTCAGGAGTAATTTTTGCTATACTGTCGGTCGTTTCAGCTTCAAGAACCAGTCTTGAGCCTCCGACAAGATCTAAGCCTAATTTTGTCGGTTTAACAAGAATAAGGATTGTAGAAACAATCACTATTGCTACAATAAACCAGAACATTAAAATTTTGTTTTTCATTTTTTATCCTCTTTATTAACTGTGTTTTATTTTACTTTTAATTTTAAATTTTATTTATAGTCCCCTCGGGCTAATCGCTGCTAACCTCGTCAATTACCATAAATAAATCTGATTTTTCTATTTGTGTAAGTTCAACAAGCGGTCGTCTTACATAGTCTTCTATGATACCCTTATGTGCCAGGGCAGCTTTAACCGGAACCGGATTAGGAGCCATGAATAGTTTTTTGAAAACGGGATAAAGTTTTTTGTGCATATTAACAGCGGCCAGAAATTCTCCGGTTTTATAATTTCTTATCATAGATTTAATTTCGGAACCGAATATGTGTGATGCAACGGAAATCACACCTCTTGCACCTAATGACATCATCGGCAATGTTAAACTGTCATCTCCTGAATATACTGAAAAATCTTCAGGGCAGCATAGTTTCATTTCCGTAATCATATCCATATCAGGATAGCTTTGTTTGACTGCAACGATATTCTGGTATTTTTCAGCAAGCGCTGCAACAGTTTCAGGAAGCATGTTGACTCCTGTCCGGCCCGGAATATTATATATAATAATTGGGATGTCAACACTTTCTGCAATTGCTGAAAAATGTTCTATCATTCCTTTTTGAGAAGGTTTATTATAATAAGGAACAACGGAAAGTATAGCATCCACATTTTCTTTTTGAGCCCATTTTGCTGCCATAACAGCAGTTTCAGTACTGTTGGAGCCGGCATTCATAATAACTTTTGCTTTATTAACAACAGCTCTTTTTATAGTACTTAAAAGTTCAAATTCTTCTTCGTGAGTTAATGTTGGACCTTCGCCTGTTGTTCCGGCCACCAGAAGTGTATCACTGCCATGTGTTATTAAATATTTAGCAAGCTGTTCGGCTTTATTATAATCAATTTCTCTTTTAGAATTAAACGGAGTAACCATGGCGGTTATAATTTCACCTGCATCAAATCTTAATGCCATATAAACCTCTTTCCCTAATCTGTCTGTCCTTACATATAAATAAATTATAAAACAAATGAATAAAAAATGTGTAAAATATTAAGTTATTATACTCTATTTTGTCCAATTTTACAGTTTTATGATAACATTTATATATATGGACTTAAAGGATAGATTAAAAAGTTTAAGTAAGAAACAAAAAGCTTATATTGGAGCTTTTGCCGCGATTATCGGCCTTCTGGCATGGGCGTTTATTTCTGCCGGTGTTATTACACATAACTTTAACAGAAGTCAGCTTCAAACAGATCAGGACAGGCAGGAAGCCTTAATTAACGGTATAATTCTTACAGAAACAAAAGATGAAAAAAAATACTGGGAAATATATGGTGAAACTGGAAATTATGACAGTAAAAACGGTGTTGCCATGCTTAATAATGTTGTAGGAAATTTTTATGATGACAATAATGAAGTCTCTATGAGTTTTGAATCTTCGAAGGGAACTTATAACGAAAAAAAAGAACAAATTATCTTGTATGATGATACTTTTATTGTTTTAAAAGATTTTACAACTCTCAGAGCAAATAAACTTGTATGGTCTGGAAAAGATATTCCGACTGTAGCAGAGGGAAATGTAAGGATTACAAGAAAAAATGAGCTTCTTGCAACAGCAAAAGAAGTTGAAATCAGCCCTGATTATCAGAAGTTTAAAATTAAAGGAAATGCTGTTTCCAGAGTATATAGTGATAAGGAGAATAAGTGAAAAGAATATTTTTAGCTTTAATAATTTCTTTATTTATGGCAGGTATTGTAGTTCAGGCATCTGATCTTATTATAGAATCCAAAACGCAGAGCTATAATGAACAAGAAAATAAACTTAAATTTGACGGTGATGTAAAAGTTACTGTAGATGATTTAAAAGTTGTGGGTGATTCTGCTGATGTAAGTATGGATGAAAATCAAAAACTTGATACTGCAACTTTTTATGACAAACCTTATGCATACGAGATTAAGAAAAACAAAAAACGTGAAGTAAAGGCAAATATATTAAAGATGTCTTTGATTACTAAAGTTGTAAAAGCTCAGGGTGATACCCAGTCAATAGTTTTTGACGGAAAAACTCCTATTGTAGTTATAAATGCCGATGAGCAGGAATATGATACAAAAACTGGAATTATGACGGCAACTGGCGCTGTTACAATAAAATATAAGGATCTGGATACTTTTTCTGATAAAGCTAAGGTTAAAACTGATAAAAACGGTGATTTAAAAGACATTGAGCTTGTTGGTAATGCAAGGATTAAGCAGCAAAGTAATGACTCTTTTGCTGACAGGTTTTATTATGACGCAGGAACAAAAGTTTTAACGGCAACTGGCAATACCACCTCAAATGCAATAATGGATGATGGAGCTAAACTTGTTCTAAAATCAAACCGTCAGGAATATGTTCAGGATAAAAATATTTTTTATGCATCGGGTAATGTGCGTGTTTGGTATCAGGATTATTATGCGGAAGGACCAAAACTTACCTTGTATCCGAATAAAGAGGGCAAACCTAATGAAGCATATTTTACGGGACGTTCCAGTATTACGCAGGGTGTAAGAACAATTTTTGCCGATAAAATTATGATGACAATGAAGCCTAAAAATTTCCATGCAGATGGTAACACAAGAACTGTTATTAAAAATATAGGTTCAGGTGATAATGGAGAAAGCGAAAACGGCGGAATAGGACTTGGATTATAAATATGAGCGAAAAAGAAAAAGTTGATAAGGCAATAGATTTATATAATAAAGGCGATTATAAAGGAGCAATTGATATTTTCAGCACTGTGCTTGAAACATGTCAGGATAATGCAGAGCTTTATAACAATATTGCTCTTTGCTATGCGAACCTTAATGATTATGATAAGGCAGAAAAAAATTATGTGAAAGCCCTTGAATTAAACCCGAAATTGCCTCAGGTTTATATAAATCTTGCGGATATTTATTATCGTAGAAAAGATATGGGAAGTGGAATTGAACTTATCTCAAGGGGATTGGGTGAAATTCCTGATAATCTGGTATTAAGACATTATCTTGCAAGGTTTTATATGGAAGATGCAAGGCTTGATCTGGCGATTGATGAACTCGAACATATTCTCGAAAAACAGCCTGATAATTATGATGTGTATTATGATTTAGGCAGAGTTCATTTTGAACTCGGCGATTATGCAAGTGCAATTGAAAATTTTGAAAATGTTCTTGATTATAAGAGTGAAAATCCATGGATTTATTATTACCTTGGAGAGGCTTACGAAGCAAATGACGAGATTGACAAAGCTCTTTCAAATTACCTGAAAGCAATTGCACATAATGATTCATTTTCTCCTGCTTATAAAAAGGCCGGTATACTCTTTTTTGCAAGAGGTGATTATGAAGATGCGATTGAATACTTTGAAGATTATATTAACCTTGATATTCCTCAGGAAGAAGCAGGAAAAATTAAGGAGCTTATAGAAAGAATAAAGAAAAAACAAAATGACTAAAAGTAAATACTGGATAGCTTTTTCATCAATAGAAGAGATAGACAGCACATTTATTCAAAGGCTGTATAATTATTTTGGAGATATTGAAACAGCTTTTAACGCTAATGATTTATCTGCGATTGACGGTTTAAGTGTTAAGAAAGCTGAAAAATTTCTTCGTCTGCGTGATAAGGTTAATATTGACAGAGCAGTTGAAGAGGTTGAAAAGCGCGGGATAAAATATATTACCTTTGATGATGAAAATTATCCGTATATGCTTAAAAATATTGATAATCCGCCGTCAGTTCTATATTATAAAGGCGACTTATTTTCCTGTAATCTTGAAAGAACTCTTGCGGTTGTCGGCTCAAGGCGTGCAACTTCTTACGCTAAAGAGGCGTTATCAAAGATTATATCGGAACTTGGCGGAACTGATATTTGTATAGTCTCAGGGCTTGCTTCAGGAATTGACACTACTGCTCATGTTTCGGCTCTCGAAAATAATCTTAAAACAATAGGTGTTATTGCAAGCGGTTTTGATTATACATATCCTGCTGCTAATAAAGATTTGTATAAACGTATTGAAGATGGAAACGGAGCTGTTGTAACTGAATATTATCCGACTTTTGAACCATTAAAATTCAGATTCCCTCAGAGAAACAGAATTGTTTCCGGACTTTCTTACGGAACTCTTGTTGCAGAAGCTTCATTGAAAAGCGGAGCACTAATTACATCAAATCTTACCCTTGAGCAGGGGCGTGAATTAATGTGTATTCCGGGGCTTATAACAAACCCTAATACTGAAGGTATTTATAAACTTTTGAAAAACGGAGCTTCTCTTGTTACATGTGCTGATGATATTCTTGAAACTCTCGGGTGGGAGGTCAAAATTGAGCAGCAGAATTTATTTAGCCTTCCAGATTTGAACGATGATGAAAAATTAATTTATGAAGCGCTTGAAATTGAAGAAAAATGTGTAGATGAGCTTCAAGCATTTACGAAATTAAGTATAGATAATTTACTGATGTACTTGACAACCATGGAGCTTAAAGGGATAATTAAACAAGTCGACGGGGACAGGTATAAGAGAGTTGCTCCTGTTAATTGCTCTTAAATTAAGAGTAGTTAAAATATAGGTGGTATAAAAAATGGCAAAAACAGCTGAAAATAAAAAAGAAAAATCTTTAGTTATAGTAGAGTCGCCTGCTAAATCGAAAACAATCAGAAAAATTCTCGGGGATGCTTACCAAATCGAGGCAAGCTACGGGCATGTCCGAAACTTGCCTACAAAAGATCCTTCAACTGAAAATTTGGGATTTGATATTCAAAACCATTTTGAACCCAAGTTTGAAATTATTCCCGGGAAGCAGGCTGTTGTAAAAAAGTTAAATGATCTTGCTAAAAAGGTTGATAAAATTTATCTTGCATCCGACCCTGACCGCGAAGGTGAAGCAATTGCATGGCATGTAAGACAGATTTTAAAAGTGCCTGATGATAAGATTTTGAGAATTGTATTTAACGAAATTACCCCGAAGGCAGTTAAACATTCCGTTGAAAATCCACGAGGAATTGATATGGATATGGTTCAGGCACAGCAGACAAGACAAATTCTTGATAAGCTTGTGGGGTATAAGTTAAGCCCTGTCCTATGGAAACAAATCGGAAATAGAAACCTTTCTGCAGGACGTGTGCAATCTGTTGCTCTCAGAATGATTTGCGAAAGAGAAGAAGAAATTGAAGCTTTTGTTCCTCAGGAATACTGGTCAATTCATGCAAATCTTGACAAAGACGGAAAGATATTTGAAGCAGAACTTTCAAAAATAAAAGGTAAAGCTGTTGAAAAAAATATTAAAAACAGCGAAGAAGCTCAAAAAATTGTCGATTTTCTGTCCAATTATCCTTCAGAATTTGATGTAACAAAGGTTACTAAAAAATCTACAAAACGAAAACCGACTGCGCCATTTATAACTTCTACAATGCAAAGGGCTGCAAGCTCAAAACTTGGTTTTGGCGTTCAAAAAACAATGCAGGTTGCCCAAAAACTTTATGAAGGTATTGAAATTGACGGTACTCCGGTTGGTTTGATTACCTATATGAGAACAGACAGCGTAAGGGTTTCTGATGATGCTCAAGCGATGGCTAAAGATTTTATTCTGGGAAATTACGGGGAAAAATATTACCCTGATAAACCAAATATTTATGTTAAAGGGAAACAAAATGTTCAGGACGCTCACGAAGCTATCCGACCTTCTTATCCTGAAAGAACTCCTGAAAGTATTAAAAAATATCTTGATAATGACCAGTATAAATTATATAAACTTATCTGGGAAAAATTTATGTCATCACAAATGACTCCGGCTGATATCGCAAATAAAACAGTAGAGATTACAGCCGGTGACTATACTTTGAAAGCAGGAACAAGCAAGGTTACTTTTGACGGATTTTTGAAAGTTTATAATGATTCGGAGGAACAAGATCCAGAAGCAGATGCAAAAATCCCTGACTTGAATGAAGGTGACAAAGTTAAATGCTTAAAGGTAGAGCCTAAACAGCATTTTACACAGCCGCCTCCAAGATATAATGAGGCCTCTCTTGTAAAAGCTTTAGAAGAATACGGCATTGGACGTCCGTCTACTTATGCAACAATTATTACGGTTATCCAAACACGTAAATATGTTGAAAAGAAAGACAAAGCCCTGCATCCGACGCTTCTTGGACGAACTGTTTCAAAACAGCTTGTTCAGCAGTTTGCTGATATTATGGATTACAAGTTTACTGCCGGCATGGAAACAAAGTTAGACCAGATTGCAGAGAAAAAAGCTGTATGGAACAATGTTTTGCAGGAGTTTTATACTCCGTTTATAGAAGAAGTTAATAAAGCGCTCCAAACAGGAGAACGTGTAAAAATAGAAAGCAAAATTAAATGCCCGAATTGTGGAAAACCAATGGTTTTACGAATAGGGAAAAACGGTTCTCAATTTTTGGGTTGTTCAGGCTACCCTGATTGCAAAACTATGATGTCTTTAAATGCTTTATCAGAGGATACCGGGGATGAACAGTCGAATGAACCGGAGCTTTGTGAAGAAAAATGCGAAAAATGCGGCTCGGATATGATTTTCAAAACAGGACCATATGGAAAATATATGGAATGTACAAATGAAAATTGTAAGCACAGAAAACCATACAGAAAATCAACAGGTGTAAAGTGTCCGAAATGTGGAGAAGGTACAATTGTTGAGCGAAAATCAAAACGTGGGACGGTATTTTACGGCTGTGATAAATATCCTGACTGTGATTTTGTGCTGTGGAATGAGCCTACAGGAGAAACTTGCCCTGAATGTGGCTCTCTTCTTGTGAAAAAAGTTTTGAAAAAAGGCGATGTAATTACATGTTCCAATATAAAATGTAATTACAAGAAAGAAGTTGAGGAAGCATCTGTTCAGACAGAAAGTCTATGAGTTGAATAAGGAGACAAAAAATGAATCCTGAATTGTATGAACGTTATCTGGCTAAAAAAGCTAAAAAGTTAGGTATAACAGTAGAAGAATTAAAAGCACAAGGAACTTCTTCCCCAGTGTCAGAAGAACCTGTAGTTCAATCTCCTCAACCGCAGACCGCTGCTGTTTCACAGCCGTCTGTATCTGAACCGCAGTATGTTCAAAGAACTATTCAGGATCAGCTTGCTTCTGAAAATTCTGAACCATTGCATAAACCTTATTCTGGAATGCAGGAAGAAACCGTAAAAACGGAAGTTCCTTCATATATTTTTGGCCCTTCAAAAATGCAGGAATCACCTTCTTATAGCAGCAGTCCGATAAGCGAACCTATAAAGCCTGAAATTAACGATACAAGAGAAAATAAATTTGGTCTTATAGGTTATCCTCTAGGGCATTCGCTTTCAAAAGTTATTCACGAAGCAGGATTTAAGAGTCTCGGAATAAATGCGAGTTATGATATTTTGGAAACTCCGCAGGATAGTCTTGTTGACAGAATAAAGTGGCTTAAAGCAAACGGATATAAAGGGTTTAACGTAACAATTCCTCTGAAACTTCCTGTTTCATTGTTTGTAAATGAAGTTGATAAATATGCAGATCTTGCGCGTGCGGTAAATACCGTGTATATAGATGCTGATAAGTCTTTAAAAGCTTACAATACTGATGTTATAGGATTTAAAAGGGCAATCCCTGATGATATAGATTTACGCGGAAAAAAGGCTGCAATTTTGGGAACTGGTGGGGCAGCTCATGCAGCTTGTGTTGCATTGACTGAATGCGGTGTTGAAGAAATCGCATTTTTCACAAGAAATATCCCGAATTCTATTGAATTAATGAATTATGTTAGACGTAAATTTCCTGCAGTGAATTTTAACGTTTACCAGATAGAGAATATAAGACATCTTGGTGAATATGCAATGCTTGTAAATACAACGCCTATCGGAATGCTTGGAAAGGCCGCAGATATGATGCCTGTTGAACAGCGTGCGCTTGAAACATTAAGTCATGATGCAATAGTGTACGATGTAATTTATAATCCTAAAAAAACATTGTTGATAAAAGCGGCTGAAAAATTGAATTTGAGAACAATTACAGGGCTTGATATGCTGATTTTTCAGGCAGCTGCCGCGCAGGAATTGTGGTTCGGGCAAAGACCGGACTGGAAAGATATGAAAATCGCGGCTCTGGAAGCTTTGTAATGCTACTCATACCTCAAAGCATCAATCGGATTTAACAGTGAGGCTTTGTATGCGGGGTAATAGCCGAATAAAACTCCTATTGCCCCTGAAAATCCCAGTGAAAGCAGTATTGAAAATAAGGATATTGAAACATTCATTACGCCTGTAATCTGGACAATCTGCGCACCTATTACACCTACAGCGACACCTATCAGACCGCCGATTACCGATAACAAAAAGGATTCTATTAAAAATTGAATTCTTATATCGGACGGTTTGGCACCTATTGCCATTCTTATTCCGATTTCTTTCGTTCGTTCTGTTACCGATACAAGCATAATGTTCATAATGCCGATACCGCCGACAAGAAGAGATACAGATGCGATTGATGCAAGTAAAATTGCAAATGTCTGGACTGTTGATTTCATTTTTTCTTGAAACTCGGCGGAATTTCTTATTTCAAAATCGTTTTCCTGATTTTTTCCTATTCTGTGACGCGCAACGAGGAGTTCTTCAATATCCTGTTCGGCAAGCGAAACATCATCAGGATCAGAGCCTTTTACAACTATCATTGAGACAGTTCCAGGGAAAACCGTTCCGAAAACTTTTTTCTGTGCTGTTGTTATTGGAATAAATATCAAATCGTCTTGATCCATAGGTCCCATACTGCCTTTTGATTTTAAAGTTCCGATTACTCTGAAAGGTATTCCGCCGACTCTTATAGTTCTGTCTATCGGATCTAAGTCGCCGAAAAGTTCTGCGGCAACTGTTGAGCCGATTACCGTAACTTTTGCGGAATTTTTCAGGTCTTCGCGGACAAATCCTCTGCCAGAATTTACTTCATAATTTTTTATATAAAAATATTCAGGATCTGTTCCGTAAACTGTTGTTGCCCAGTTCTGATTACCATATGTAAGCTGTTTGGATTCTGAACTTACTGAGGCAACGGCAGATATTCCCCTTGCATTTTTGGCTATTGCAAGTGCATCTTTGGTAGTTAGCGTTGGTTTTGTCCCCAGTCCCATTCTTACACCGCCTGATTTTGCGGAGGCCGAACGTATGGTCAGGATATTACTCCCCATAGATTCCATGTCTTTTTGAACTCTTTCGCTTGCGCCTGTTCCTACTGCAAGCATAATAATTACCGCGCTTACACCAATAATTATACCGAGACTTGTCAGCATTGAGCGCATTTTATTTATTTTAAGCGATACTACCGCCATTTTTACTAAAGATTTGAAATCTATCATAGTTTGCCTCAACTTACCCTCTCGCGGAGAGAGGGGATATGTTTATTATTTACTACATTAGGAGGAAATATTATTATTTTTTTGTAAATAGCCTGCCTTCATGCCCTCTGAGCTTCTAATCTTCCCTTTTCCATCACAGGGATGGAAAAGGATTAATATGGAATTGTGGTGTGTGTATTTAATTCATCGGAAATAATGTTTCCGTCTTTAAATCTTACTACACGTTTGCAGTATTGTGCGATATCCGGTTCATGGGTTACGAGAACAATTGTTTTACCCATTTCCTTGTTGAGGTTTATGAAAAATTCCATAACCTCAATGCTTGTCTTTGTATCTAAGTTTCCTGTGGGTTCATCTGCCAGAATCAGTGGCGGATCATTTACTATTGCACGTGCGATGGCAACTCTTTGCTGCTGCCCGCCTGACATCTGGTTTGGCATGTGATCTTCACGTTTTTCAAGACCTACAATTTTTAAGGCTTTTTTCGCCCTTACAACTCTTTCTTCTTCAGGAATTCCTTTGTAAATCATTGGAAGTTCCACATTTTCAAGCGCTGTTGTTCTTGATATCAGATTGAAACCCTGAAAAACAAATCCCATTTTCTCGTTTCTGACTTTTGCAAGGTTATCAGTATCAAGAGAAAGCATGTCAATGCCGTCAAGGAAGTAGCTTCCGGAATTTGGCTTATCAAGAGTTCCGAGCATATTCATAAATGTTGATTTGCCGGATCCCGATGCACCCATTATTGCAACAAATTCGCCTTTTTCAACCGTTAGAGAAACGCAGTTCAGCGCATTGAAACTGTCTTCTCCGGTCTGATAAGTTTTTATTGCATCTTTTACTTCTATCAAACTCATTTGTTATAACCTCGGGACACGCATTCTGCCGTTATTAGCCTTAGAATTTTTACTTTTTATTGACATAATAACCTGAGTATCTTCATTTATTTTGTCAGAAATTATTTCTGTATTGGAGTCGTTATTTGCGCCTGTTTTAATCTCTATACGTTTTGGTTTGCCTTTTTCAAGAACCCAGATGCCCTGATTTTTATATTTTGGACCGTTTATATCGGGAGTAAATTTTAGCGCCATATTCGGAACGCACAGGACATTTTCGCTTCTGTCTGTAATAATTGAAACATTTGCTGTCATTCCGGGTTTGAGTTTCAAATCTTCGTTATTAACATCAACGATTACTGTATAAGTTACAACATTTGATTCTGTTGTCGGAGAAAGTCTGACCTGCGTAACTTTTCCTTTAAAATTCTGATCGGGATAACCGTCAATTGTGTAGGTTACGTCCTGACCTTCTTCAACTTTCCCGATATCGGCTTCGGAGACGCTGACTTCAATCTGCATATTTGTTAAATCCTGAGCTATTGTGAATAATTCGGGAGCCTGAAAGCTTGCGGCAACAGGAGATCCGAGGTCTATTTCTCTTGAAATTACTGTTCCGTCTACCGGGGCAATAATTTTTGTATAGCCCAGATTTGTCATTGCTGTTCTTAAAGATGCCTGATACTGGCTTATCTGTGCTTTTGCGGCATTAATCTGGGCAACATCTGATTTATATGTGCTGTATTTTTCATCAAGTTCGCTTTTGGCTACGAAGTTTTTTGCGTAAAGATTTTTGTATCTTATATACTGCTGTCTGTCAAAATCAGCGATTGCCTGAAGTCTTGCGACATTAGCCTGTGCATTGTTTATCTGCGCCTGATTTTGCTGAACCGTTGCTTCAAAGTTTGCGGGGTCTATCTGCGCTAAAATCTGGCCTTTTTTTACAACATCGTTATAGTCAACGTAAATTTCTTTTATCAGACCTGACACTGTTGAACCTACGCTGACTGTGTTCACAGGGTTAATTGTTCCTGATGCTTCAACAACCTGAGTGATGGTGCAGCGTTTCACATGGCGTGTTTGATATTTTACCTGTTTGCTTCCCGCAAAACCGATTATACCCGCGGTTAATACTGCTATTACCGCAATACCTGTAATTATGTGTTTCTTTTTTATATTTTTTAGATAATCCTTATAAAGCATTATTTATCCTCTATTGATGTTGTAACTTCCTGCGGTAATGCAATCGCTTTTTCAAGATTTGCTCTTGCCACATTATAATTATACACTGTTTGAACATATGAAACCTGAGCGTTATTATAATTTACTTTTGCATCCTGAAGCTGTATATAATCGCCTAAACCGACTGCATATCTTCCATCAGCCAGTTCAAAGTTTTCAAGCGTCTGTTTAACCTTTACGGCAAGCAAAGGTATCTGTTTTTCCAATTGTGCCATTGTAATATATAGATTTTGAACTTCAAAATAGATATCTTGTTTTGCCTGATCTATTTCTGTCTGTGCGAGGTCTACCTGAATTTTAGCATTATCAATTCTGTGTTTCTGACCTTTTATATTAACCGAAGTTGAAAGATTAACTCCTATATTAAATGAATTCGTATTATACTGATCACGGTAGCCATAACCGGCAGATGCTGATATTTCTGGCAGGTATTCTCTTTTAGCATATTTTAAGGATTCTTTCATCGCCTTTAAGGTTGCATCATATGCTTTTAAATCAGGTCTATTTTTGTATGCCAGATTAACTGACTCTTCAAATGTGTAAGGAAACGGCTGGAATTTATAATTATCAAGTACATTAATTTTTTCTACCTGAGAAGTTAGAAAAGCATCTGAGACATCTTTAGGCGGTTTGCTCAAATCTTTTTTTTCGTCAATTTTTTCAAGATTTACCGGTACAAAGCTGTTTTGAAAATTGAATGTTTCTGTATTTTCAATTTCATATTCAGGAGCAAATGCTATATACATAGAATTGTTGAGCTGTACAAGAGCATTTTTGTAGTTTTTTTCAGACTCTACAAGAGTGACCTTTGAATCGCTTAAGTTAACTTCTGCATTTACAAGGTCGATTTTAGATCTTATGCCTTCATCAAAATAAGCTTTAGTTCTTTGATAGTTGCGTTCGTTAATTTGTACATTTGCCCTGTTTACATCAAGGGTCGCTTTTGCCGCAAGAACACCATAATAATTTGTTTTTACTCCGAATATTGTATCAAGTACTGTATTTTCAAATTCATAAAGGGCTGCAATTCTGTCAAAATTGTACATTCTGATATTTGCATTTGTTTTTCCAAAGTTCCATATAAGCTGGCTGATACTGGCTTCTGCCGAATAAATATTACTGCTGGTATTACGTCTGCTATTATGGTTGTCAGTTATATTGTAACCTGTACCTACTCCTATTGTCGGGAAATATTCAGATTTCGCAATACCGAGATTGCCTTTTGCAAGACCGTAATTGTAACGGGATTTTTTTATCAGAGGGCTGTTTTGAAGCGCGATTTCAATACAATCCTTGATATTTAAAACAGCATTTTTTTCTACACTCATCTGCTCTATTGCAAATGATGCTGATACTGTAAATAATAAACAAATTATCAGGGCTGTTATTTTTATATTGAATTTCAAATTTAAAATCCTCGTTACAATACTATAACGATTAAACCATGTTTTTTGTTCATTTTAATCATTTATGAATAGGAAATTAGGGCAATTTTTTCGGATAAAAATACTTATATATTATATAGGTTAGTATAATAAGGGAAAATTTATGAAAATTACAGGTTTTACTGGTATTTTAACGGCTATAAAAACTTCAGGCAGGAAACAGAATATATTAAACAATACTGTTAAAGTATCAAACCAAAACGATTTATTCTGTCATAAATACTGGGATTGGGCTCAAAAACAGGGAGCTGTTGAAAAAACTGGCAAAGAAGCAGTTTCTCTTCACGGATACTTAAATGGTATAAACCACCATTTTATACATAGTCCTTATCCTAAAGCTATGGATGAAAAATTTTTCCAAACCAATATGACTCCTAGAGAAATGATTATTGAAACAGATTTTGATTTTAAAGAGTTGAAACCTACAGCGGAAAAACTCAATGTTTTCAGATGTATAGGGCAAAAACCTGAATTTTTTTCGGAATATAAGCTTTATCAAAAACGCTGTGCAATAAAAAAAGGCGACATAATAGATATGAAAGAATATGCTTATGCAACATCAGATATCAATTATGCTAAAGGATACCTGCCGGACAACAAAGGTATAATGTATGAAATTGAAATTCCCAAAGGTGCACGCGTATCAAGAAAGGGCTTATTAGGAAGCAATGATGAAATTGTTTTCCCGAGAAGTTCAAAATTTGAATGTGTTAATGTCAAAAAAGTGAAAGATGCAGAAAATGATTACATACATGCAAAACTTCGCTATATTTTACCTGATGAAACATGGCGCATAATGGCTTAATTATCCTTTAATGACCAGAAATCTTTTTGCAGCATCACAAGAAACGGAATTAACTCGAGACGACCGACCAGCATATTAAAAATCATTATACATTTGCTTGCCGGATGTATTCCGTCAAAACTTCCCATGGGGCCTGTCAATTGTTCAAACCCCGGACCGATATTACCGAGCGCTGTAATACTGCCTGCAAGTCCGATTATGCTGTTGTGTTCAAGTATTGCAATAATAATTGATGTAATACCGAAAATTATAAAGTAATAAAATACATAAACTACAATTTGCCTTGTAACTTCTGCCGGAACACTTTTGTTGTCAACTTTGATGTTGATAATTGCATTAGGATGTAAAATTCTCAAAAGTTCACTTTTCATAGCTTTGTAAACAATAAGCCAGCGAACCATTTTAATACCGCCGCCTGCAGATCCTGAACAGGAGCCCATAAACATAACAATGAATAAAATAACTTTTGAAACATAATCCCATTTTACAAAATCAACATTTGCACTTCCTGTTGATGTGGTTATGCTTACAACCTGATATAAAGCATCCGTAAATCCTTGAAATACTCCATAATGAGTATTTATAACAAGTGAAATTGTAATCAATAAAGCCATAACCATTACAAGAGAAAAATATAGTTTAAATTCCTCATTTTTAAATAATATAAAAGGATTTTTTTGAACAATTGCTTTATATTGAATATTAAAACTGGCGCCTGCAAGAAACATAAAAAATATTGTTATCCAGTTAATCCAGTTTGAATGATATCCCATAATACTCTGCGGATTAGGAGAAAAGCCTGCTGCCGAAAGTGTTGAAAATGAATTACAAACTGCATCAAATTTAGGCATTCCTGCAACAATGAAAAATATAATATTCAATAATGTGAGTCCTGCATAAACTTTCCATAAAGCTGAAGCAGTATTTCTTATTCTCGGGGTAAATTTGTCCTCCGTAGGTCCCGGAGCTTCCGCAAAAAACATCTGTCTGCCGGCAACCGCAAATTGAGGAAGAATTGCAACAAACAAAACGATAATTCCCAAACCTCCAAGCCACTGGGTCAAAGCTCGCCAGAAGAAAAATGTTTTCGGGTAATCAAAATTCGTTAAAATAGTTGCACCGGTCGTTGTAATCCCTGAGACAGATTCAAACATAGCGTTAAGTGGGCTGATTCCGTAAAAAAGATAAGGAATACCCGCTACTATACCGAATATAATCCATGAAACAGCAACTATAAACAGGGCTTCTGCTTTTTTTATGTCATTCAAATTTTCAAGTTCCGAGGTATTCGGCACAAGTTTCATAAAGAGCCAGCCCAAAAATGCAGAAATTCCACCTGCTGTAACAAATGGCATTATTGAATTAAAATCATGATAATATAAGGCTGTAATTATAGGAGTTAAGGTTACAATTCCTATATAAATCATTGTTAATCCCACAGCTTTAGCAAGATAATTTAAGCGCATATCACTTTACCTTAAAAAATTCTTTTATTACAGCCGCATTTTCAGACGTTGTAAAAATTATCAAAATATCATTTGTATTAATTACTGTTTCTCCGTATGGAATAATGATGTTATTTTTCCTTAAAATAACACCGATAATTGCCCTTGCCGGAAATTTTAAATCCATAATTTTTTGTCCGTTAAATTCCGGAAGTACAGAAATTTCTAATACTTCTCCCTGCCCCTGTTCAACAGTTGCAAGAATATCAACATCGTTTTCCTGCAAATCATTTTTTACTTCGTTAACGGCAGAATTTTTCGGAGAAACAGCAATATCAATTCCCACCTTTTCAAAAAGCGGAATATTAACAACTTTTGCAACCCTTGCAATTACGCGCTTTACTCCCAGCTGTTTTGCAAGAAGCGAACAGAGAAGATTTTTTTCATCATTGTTTGTTACACTTATTACAACATCGGCAGAACCTATATCTTCTTCATCCAGCAGTTTAAGATTTGTGCCGTCGCCGTTTATTACAAGAGTATTTGAAAGTTCTTCCGCCAGAAATCTGCACCTGTCATAATCTTTTTCAATTATTTTGGTTTTAATTTTTAATTTCTCCAGAGATTTTGCAAGCATCATACCTACATTTCCGCCGCCGATTATTGATGCTGATTTTACAATCTCTTTTTCATGGAAAAAAGTACCTGCAAGAATATCAAGAGAATGAGAAGTTCCCATAAATATAAGTTTATCATCCTCTTTAATTTCTGTCTCTCCGTTGGGGATAAAAAGTTCACAATTACGTGTAAGCCCTACCATCAAAGTATTTTTTGTAAAACCGCAGTCTTTTACTTTTTTCCCGACTATCGGATGGTGAGCTTTTACCTTGTATTCAAGAAGTCTTGCGCGACCGTCCGCAAAATTTTCAACATCAAGTGCATGCGCAACCGTTACAATACGGAAAATATCCTGTGTTAAAAGTTCTTCCGGCCAAATTATATAGTCTATAAAGAAATCACAGAAGTTTGCATTATTCTTCTCAAAATTTAAAGTTTTTTTGTATTCTTCTCTGCTGACAAAACAGATAGTTCTTACACCGCCAAATTTTTTAGCAGAAAGACAAGCTACGATATTTGCTTCATCAATTGCTGTACAGGCAATAAAAATATCAGCATTTTTTATATCAGCTGCGTTTAAGACATCAATACTTGATGCATTACCCTGCACAAAGCTTATATCCAGCTTATCAAATTCATCGGATCTGTTTTCTTCTTTATCAATAATTGTAATGTCATGGTCTTCGAAAAATTCGGTTGCCAGCAAACAACCCATTTCCGTTGCACCGTAAATTACCATTTTCATAGACCAAATTATATATTAAGTAAACTTTTTTTACAAGTATTTCAAATTCAGTCAATTTTTATTATTCATATCTCTTTAAAAAGTCATCATGTTAGGCAGAATAAATTTATTAAATTATGAAAAGTGTTATCCTTCTCGACTGAAAAAATTTTTTCGGGCAGATATAAATTATCATACTTATGATCAATTTATTCCTAATATGAAAAATACTGTTGTGGGAAATATTCCGCCTGAGATAATTGCACTTTTTAAAGATAATAAAGGAAAACAAATAAAAGCTTTTCAAAATGCTCTTTCCGATACTGCAAAATATTTAAGAGGATGTTATAAATCTGCAAAGGAGCAAAATTTAATTTCCCACGATTTTAATGATTTATGTGAAGATCTGTCGTTATTTGAAAATAGTGTATCAAGTATAGTTACCCGACGTTTAGAAGGTATTTTACCGGATGGATTAAGCGCTGAATTAAAATATATTGGACGTGGGGTCTGGGGAAATGTTTTTAAGTTTTCAATAAAGAATAAACATGGCGAAAAAATTATGCATGATAAGGCTTTAAAAGTTTATCATGATCCGAAATGTAAAATAAAAGGAATTTCTCATATCCAAAATAATTATGCAGAAGCAAATTTTTGGACATTCATAAAATATGCAGCAGGACATAAACTTGATAAGACACAATTTACAAAACATTATATATCAGATGTAAAAAGCGGTTATGCTTTAACTGAATTTATAGATAGCGGTATAGAGCAGACAAAGTCTCCAATTGATTTTGAAAATATATTTGGTATCACTTATATGGATGTTTTCAATGACCCGATAAACAATAAGTTATATGATGCGGGAGGTTTTGTTAAAGATAACAGATTAAGCACCTCCGGTTTTATTGATGATAAAATTGTCCGCAGATATTTTAAAAAGCTCCTGTTCAGAAATTCTGAAAAAGAGCTTAATAAAGTTATTAATGATCTTGAAAATAAAATTGCCAACCCTAAAACTCCGCACAGGGATAAAATTCAAAGGGCTTTAGAATTATTTAAACAAAAACAAAATATAAATAATTAAATAATTTAAAATTTGTAAAACTATAACAGCAATTATAGGTGAAAAATCTAAACCTCCAACAGAGGGAACAATGCGTCTAAATAAATTCAGATACAAATCAGTTGCATCTTTCAAACCTTCAAACGGCTGCTTATACCATTCTATACTAGGAATAAAGCTTAAAAGACATCTCAACAAAATTAACCAGAAGTATATTTGAAAAAAGCTGTTTACAACAAAAATTAAATTATTTATCATAATATTTCTCCGTTACAGTTGGGAATTTTTCTTAGTATTTCCACAAGAGCAATTATGTCTTTCAGAGGGAATATTTTCAATCATCTTAAAGAGCAGATTTTTGAGGTTAGAAACATTAGAATTAAATACTTCAATTACTTCATGATGTGAAACAGGTGGAACATCACCAACTAAACCAGCATCATAATCAGTGATTAAAGAAATATTTAAAGGACACATATCCATTTCTTTAACAAGATAAGCTTCAGGAAATGCTGTCATATTAATAACTTCCCATCCCTGATTAGTAAAGAATTTAGATTCTGCTTTTGTAGAAAATCTTGGCCCGTTAATTACAACAACAGTTCCCTGTTCATGAATATTAATGCCTAATTCTTTACCTGTGTTAATTGCCAGTTGTCTCAATTCCGGACAGTAAGTTTCGGCAGCTGAAGGGTGAGTAACTATAGGACCTTCAAAAAATGTTGATTTTCTCCCGTCAGTCCAATCTACAAACTGGTCACAAATTACAAAATCACCTGGCTTAACATGTTTTTGCAAACTTCCGGCAGCACAGGGTGAAATAACTCTTTCACAACCGGCATATTTCATAGCCCATACATTGGCTCTGTAATTTATTAAGTGAGGTAAAATAGTATGGCTTCTTCCATGACGCGGCATAAATGCAACTTTATGTTTGCCGACAGTGCCTATAAATAAACTGTCGCTCGGCATCCCGTAAGGTGTTTCAACCTTTACTTCTTCAATGTTATCTAAAAATTTATAAAAACCTGAGCCGCCAAATACACCTATATCAGCTAATTTTTTGTTTTCCATAATATTAAATCCTCTCATTTTAAATAAAATTACTATTGAAATATTAACATAAAAAAGGAAAAATTTCCCCCGAAAGTACGAAAAAATTATAATCTTAACAATTGTTTGAAATACACTTTAAACGTGTTATATCACGCCTTGAGGCGATATTAGCGTGCTATATTTCTGTTTTAGGGGTTGAAATTTTATTTTTTTGTAATATATTGTTTATATAATCATTCTTAAAAGTTTTTGACTTTGTTGAAGAAACAGGTCGTTAGGGAATTTTTAGGGATTTCAATTTACAAATAAGAGGATTACATTTTGAGAAAATTGTTACTGTTAACTTTTACACTGATGTGTATGCTTTTTAGTAATGCACAAAGTCAGGCAGCTGACGTAAACTCTGTAAAAGCCACAATAGTAAAACATGCTATTGAAATGGGTGTGGATCCTGCAATAGCGCTCAGTATTGCGCGTACAGAGTCAGGATTTCGCCACGAGGCAAGAAGTGCACATGGGGCGGTTGGTGTATTTCAATTAATGCCTTCTACCGCAAGAAGAATGGGATATAATCCGTATTTGCTTAATGAAAATATAAAAGCAGGAATTACATATTATAAGAAAATGTATAATATGTTCGGGTCTGTAGAATTGGCACTTGCGGCTTATAATGCAGGACCGGGAAACGTAAAAAAATATAATGCTGTTCCGCCTTATGCAGAAACAAGACGTTTTGTGAATAAGATTATGACAGACGTAAACAGACAGAAAACTAATCCTGATCCGGCGGTTGTAAAAGCAAAGCAGGGAGCTTATACGGCTCAGAAGCCAAAAGCCGTTGTACCTAAAGCAACAGTAAATAAACCCGCTTCAAAGGTTATGGACACTAAAGGTTTGCAGGTAGAAGTTCTTGAAGAAAAACCGATAGAATTAAAACTTGAAACATTGACTGTTGCTATATAACATGAACTATTTTCCAGAAAATAAAAAAGACCAGATTTGGCTCTGGTCTTTTTTTATTTTTTTTAGTTTGTTATTTTAAGATTTTGTTACAAATGTCCGGTCAAATTAAAGATATTTTTTCTTTTTTCCGTATAACTATTTAGAAAGGAATATATTATCTATATGGGAATGTCAGCAGGACAAGCAAGATTATTAAGTATTACGGCTCGATTAACCGATAACGAGCTGCGTTCTCAGATGATAACCAATTCTAAACTGCGTCTGGCCGACAAATCATCCGAGGCCAGTGAAGAGTATATGAATGCACTGAATACAACTCAATTGATGTATGGCAGCTATAGTTCCGACGGAACTTTAAGCTACCAGGAATTGACGGCGAATGTATTGTTAAGTTACGGGGATTTGAAAAATCAATATTCATTAGTTAACTCAAACGGTCAAATTTTATTAAGCGGGTCTGATATAAAAAAATATCAGGAAGCAAACAGTTTAGAAGACTTTTTATACAGTTATGGGATTGCTGAAGCAGAAAATCCTAAGTATCTTGAAGCACTGGAAGAAATTTTTGGCGCGAATTATGAGCAATTTTATGATGAAGCTAATCCTAATAAATATACAAAAAATCCTGACGGAACAGATCTTGACTATAAAACAAAACTTAACGAATTTGCTTCGCTAGATCTAGATAGTCTTAATGAAAATAGCTATAATACGCTTAAAAATAATTTTTCGAATTTAGTTTCAAATGCGGGTTTAAAATTAACAGAGGATCAGGCTTTAAAAAGCGGCGGTATATTTGATGTTCTTGTCGATACTGTAAATGGAATGCCTGAATACGTTGAAAAAGTTGATAAACCTGAAGAAGTAGATTTAATGGATTATGCAAAAGATCTTTTAAGCCCTCAATGTTGGGATGCTACCGGGATTAATGATCTAAGAAATGGTAATTTTGATACTACTGATGATGAAATTTGGCACATGGAACATGTTCTTGCTCAATATTTATGGTCTTCTACCAACGGCTCTATTAGTGTAAATACCGGTAATGGAACTGAAACAATTACCAATTCAGGTTCAACATGGGGGTTGTCATCAGGCGGCGGAGATGGTGATGATCCTATGAATGTAAGAGGTGTATTAGCGAAGTCTGAAAATGCTGAACTTAAGGAAAAGCTTGAACAGCTATATTATCAACTTGCTTTGCATATAGATACCAATAATACTAACAGTGGTTTAACAAGCGGTTCTATCACAAATGATCATGGTAATGCTCTTTTAAGTAATGAAGAAATAGGACAGCAGTATTATGAACTGATTGATGAACTATTACTTGCTGTTGCTAATGATATTTTGGAAGCAGGACCTGATGATACCAGATATGATGATCTGGCCGGTTATGAATCTGCTTTAACTGAATATAGTGACAAACTTGCTGCATATGAACAATACCAGCAGTTCAAAGTTGATTTTGCCGGTTGGGTTAATAGTGCTCAAAATGCCGTAAATAATTTTGAAGAATATATCGACAATCTTCCGAAAGCTGTAACTCCGGATGAAACGGATGCCCGTTACCAGTGGTATGTAAACCTTTACTATCGTATGGGCGGCGGCGCAGAGAATGCAGATGGAACAAAAAATTCAAATAACTACAAAGAGTTAGACGAAAATCTAATGAATAATGCAGAATGGCTGCAATTTGCTCTTGAACATGGAATTTTAACAATGGAGCAGGCTGCTTACTCAGAAAATGGTTCCGAGAAATATCCAGAAATAGGTACTTACGATTGGACCTCAATCATTTATACTAACGCAAATGATTTGAAGTCACAGGAGGATGAAACGGCAATAGCTATAGCCGAGGTGAAATATAAAAACACAATAACCGAAATAGAAAATCAGGATAAAAAATATGATCAGGATTTGAAAAAGCTTGATTCCCAGCACAGCGCCCTTCAAACCGAATATGATTCGATAAAGAGTGTAATTGATAAAAACGTGGAAAGATCTTTTAAGGCATTTTCATAATAAAAATCCCGCAATTTCAGCGGGATTTTTATTTACGAATTGAAAGCTTTAAATAGTTCTTTTAAAACTTCCTGACCTTTGAGCATTGATTTGTAATCCAGATATTCATTCTTTGAGTGCATATTGCAAACTGTTGCAAGACCTAACAAATATGGTACAAATTTATCATTATTTGCGTTTGTTTCATTTGCGTAAATGTGAGTTTCTGCACCGGCATGGAATGATGTTATATCCGGTTTTACTCCGACTTTTTTTGCAACAGCTTCAAAAAGTATCGGGATATAATCATCGTCAACTTTTTCAAAAGGCGGAAGGTGTTCTTCAAACTCAATTACTGCATCAGCAAGATTTTTGTGTTTTTCGTTAAATTCATCAACAGTTAATGCCATTTTCAATTTCAATTCTTCTTCTTTTTTACGGCTGGAGCTTCTGATTGAGTAACTTACTTCGGCATCTGTATTAATAATGTTAGTCACATTTATATCGCCAGCTGAAATCCCGCCTAAATTGCAAGAAGTAATTACTGTCCCTTCTTCTTCGTAGAAAACTCCCTGAGGAAGATTTGATATTAAATCTGCAATAAGTTTTGCAGCATTAGCTCTTGTTTTGTCACCGATATCAATACCTGAGTGTCCGCCTTTGAAGCTGTGAACTTTAATTTTAGCTAAAGTATAGCTTGCGCCTGATACTTCGCACTGCCCTAAAGTGTCGCTGTCAAGGACAAGAACGTATTTAGATTTGAAATTTTTCAAGTTTGCATTTCTGATACCAGACAGTCCGTTTTCTTCGTCGCGGGTAAACATAATTTCCAGACCGCCATGTTTCATATCGGATTTTGCAAGTTCTTTTGCAAAGTAAAGAGCATTTGCAACGCCGGCTTTGTCATCACCGCCAAGAGTTCTATCTGCCGCGTGTATAAAGCCGCTATCATCCAAATATGTTTTGACAGGGCTGTCATCTCCTATTACATCCATGTGAGCAGACAACATTAGAGGTTCTTTGGAACTGTCTGTTGCCGGGATATTTATAATTACATTTTTAAAATCATCAAATTTGCAATCTATTCCGTTTTGGTCACAATAATTTTTAATCCATTCTGCAACTTTTTCTTCGTGCATAGAAGGGGATGGAACTTCTGCAAGACTGCAGAACAAATCAACAAGCTCATGTTCTTTTCTTATATCTTCTATAGTCATAATTCTCTCCTTTTACGGAATTATTATAACACTATTTTAATTAATATCAACTACACTAACTCCGTCGCCGCCTTCAGCGTCTTCTCCGGGGCGGAATTTTGCAACATAAGGTGATGTTGATAAAAAGTCTCTTACGGCAGATTTTAAAGCACCAGTTCCATGTCCATGAATAATTGTTACACAGGCAAGGTTTGCAAGGCTTGCTTTATCAAGGTAAAATTCAAGACTGTCGAGAGCATCTTCCACTTTGTAACCGCGCAGGTCAAGCGTACTTGAAATATTTGTTCTTCTTAATTCAAATTTTTCAAGAGAACTCGGGCGGTAAACATTTTCTTTCTTTTCAAATGCGGAATCGTAAGGTGCAAGCTTATCGCATTTGATTTTTGTTTTGAAGTTGCCCATTTGAACAGTTATATAGTTATTTTTATCAGGGAGCGAAAGAACTGTAACAGGCTGGTGAAGCTCTTTCAGTATTAATTTGTCGCCTGTTTTTACATTTGCCCATACAATTTCTTTATACTGCTGTTTTTCATCAAATTTAGAGAGTTCTCCTTTGAACTTTTGTTCGGTCTGAGCAAGTCTTGCATAAGATCTTCTGGCAATTTTTTCGGATTTCTCGCGTCTAAGCTCATCAAGAATTTCTTTAATTTCTCCTTTTGCTTCAAGCAGTTCGCGGTCAAATTTATCTTTTATAATTTTTACGGTTTTCTTTTTGTCTTTTTTTACCTGTTCAAGAGAATTTTCATATTCTGCTTTAAGATTTTGTGATGTTTCTTTTAAATTTTCAGCTTCTTCAAGATTGTGTGCAAGTTTTGCCTGTGTTTCCTGAAGCTTTTCAACGACAAGTATTGAAGGGTCTTTTGTTGAGACAACAATATTTTTTGCTTTGTCTGTCAATTCTTTATCAAGACCTAAATTTGCCGCTATAGAAATTGCATTGCTCAAACCGGGTATTCCTATAAGTAGTTTATAAGTCGGCTTCAAGCTTTCCGTATTAAATTCAACAGATGCGTTTTTGAAATATGGATTAAGATATTCAAGTGCTTTTAATTCTCCATAGTGAGTTGTAATCGTTGATAAAACTCCTTTTTGTGCAAGTTTTTCCAGTATTACCTGCGCAAGAACAGCACCTTCTACAGGATCAGTCCCGGCGCATATTTCGTCTAAGATTACAAAGGATTTCTCATTACTCTGTTTTAAAATTTCTATAATATTTGTCATATGAGATGAAAATGTAGAAAGGTTTTGCAAAATGCTCTGATCATCTCCTATATCGGCGTAAACATTTTCAAACGGATAAACTTTTGCTGCAGTGCAGGGCAGGAACATTCCAGCTTTTGCCATAAGGATAAATAGGCCTATTGTCTTTATTGTAACTGTTTTTCCGCCTGTATTCGAGCCTGTAATTATAACGGACTTGTAATCTTTGCCGATTTCAAAATTATTTGTTACCACATTTTCAACATTGTCAATCAATAGCGGATGCTTCATATTTTCAAACTCAATGAATTTGTGAGTAACAATTTCCGGCTCTGTTGCATGGATTTTTACTGCATAGCGCGCTTTGGCAAAATGATAGTCAATTGTTGCAAGAATTTGTTCGGTTAAAACAAGTTCTCTTATTTTATCTTTAACGAGAGATGTCAGGTTTGCAAGAATTCTAACCATTTCTGCGTGTATATTAGCTTTAATCTCTCTTATTTTGTTATTGAGAGGAACTATCTGCTGCGGTTCTATATAAAATGTTTTGTTTGTTGCGGAAACGTCGTGAACAATTCCCGGGACTTTGCTTTTTGAAGAAGCCATTACCTGAAAAACAATTCTGTCATCCCTTGTTGTATAAATATTTTCCTGAAGATGTTTTGAAAATTCTGTTGAATTTAAAAGAGAATTTACGGTATTTTTCAAATTCTTTTCATTGTCGCGAAGTGCAGAATACAGCCCTTTGAGTTCTTGCGTTGCATCCTGTTTGATGTTTAAATTTTCATCAAATGTAGAAAATATCTTATCTTCAAGCTCTTTATCAACGGTTAAATTTATCGAAGCAATTCTTATTATTGCATCTGCAGGGAGATTTTCAGAAAGAAATTTTTTGACAAGCCTTGAAGTTCTTAAAGTTTTTGCAGTGTCAATTAGTTCTTCTTCTGAAAGATATGTTGAGCCGATATTTCTTTTAATTTGTTCCATATCTGCAACAAATTCTATTGGTATGTCTGAAGGCATATCAAGAATGAACTTGGCTTCACTCGTGCATTTGAGTTCATTTTTGATTTTAACGATGTCATCAAACGGCAGAGTTTTTAGACAAATTTCTTTACTCTGTGCAGTTTTTGCGTAATTTGCCAGTCTTTCCGCTATTTTATCAAATTCGAGAGATTTTCGGCTTTTTTCAGCGATGTCCATAATAAAATTTTATCATGAAAATAGTTTATATATTGATATTTGGTGTTATACATGTTACAATAATAAAAGAATAAGGAGGAATTTATGAATATATTTAGTAAACGTCGGGGGGGGGGCGCTTAACAGCTTCTTTTCGTAGTTTTAAAAACTATGATGGAATGTTTATCCGGTGTCAAACAGTACATTCGGGTTTTACACTGGCAGAAGTATTGATTACGCTTGGAATTATTGGTGTAGTTGCCGCCATGACAATGCCTTCATTAATTGCTAAGCATCAAAAACAGGTTACAGTAACAAAATTAAAAAAAGCCGTTTCTACTTTACAACAGGCTGTAACAAGGTCTCAGGCAGAGTACGGCGATATGTCGGAATGGACATTTTTACAGCCTGGCTCTGATTTATCTCAGAATGCAGATGCAGTCAGGGCTGAAAGAGAAGCATTTATCCAGGATTATATTATTAAATATATGCATGTTCTAAAAGACTGCGGTATGAATAATGTTAATAAGTGTCCGGATTACAAGACAACTTCAATTGATAAAACTTCATTTGTTCTTAATATGAGTTTTGGAAGAATGTTTATAACTCCTGACGGTACGATATACAGTGTTATGACTGATAATATTTTGGAAACGGATGATGATGGAAACTCTATACCTGTTAGTAACGGAAGACTGCTTTTTACTATTGATTTGAATGGAAAATCCGGACCGAATATATACGGGCGTGATTTGTTTATTATGGAAGTAAATTCGTCTTCTAAAAAGCTTGCAATGTTTGGGGCAGGAGTATCACGTGAGAAGTTAAAAAACGCCTCAGGATGGGGATGTAATCTAAAAACATCAAAACGTTATTATTGCGGAGCGCTAATACAGCAGGACGGCTGGCAGATAATGGATGATTATTTGTGGAAGTAAGATTATCTTCTTGTATATTATTCTACTTTCTGATACAATGATTGTATAAGAGGGGGAGTAAAATGGCTGTAGAAAGACAACACGTAAAAGAACAGGATAAAATTGAAAGACGTCATAATTTTGAACCGGTTGAAAGTAATTTAACCGAAGAACAGGTCAAACTTGAGGCATCAAGATGCCTTCATTGCAAAAATCCGAGATGCGTGGCAGGATGCCCTGTTAATATTCAAATACCTGATTTTATTAAAGCAATTAAAGACGGTGATTTGAATAAAGCCGGTGAAATTATCCGTCAGACAAGTATGCTTCCTTCTGTCTGCGGCCGCGTATGCCCGCAGGAAAGACAATGTGAGGGGCAATGTATTCTTGGGATTAAAGGTGAACCTGTTGCTATCGGAGCTTTAGAAAGGTATGTTGGCGACAATACAAAAGCAGAAATGCCTGAAATTAAACCTTCAGGTAAAAAAGTTGCAGTTGTCGGATCAGGCTGTGCCGGTATGACTGCTGCCTGTGATTTAAGAAAAGCAGGTCATGAGGTAGAAGTTTTTGAAGCTTTGCATGAACTTGGCGGAGTTTTAAGATACGGCATCCCGCCTTTCAGATTACCGCGTGTTGTTCTTGATAGAGAAATTGAAAACCTTAAGGCAATGGGTGTTAAATTTCATACGAATGTTATTGTAGGAAAATCTATTACTTTGAAGCAGTTAAAAGAAGATGGATTTGATGCAATATTCATTTGCTCCGGTGCAGGATTGCCTAAAATGCTTCATGTGCCCGGAGAAAACTTAAACGGTGTTTTCTCTGCAAATGAGTTTTTAACCAGAGTTAATCTGATGCATGCAGGACAACCTGACAGCCCGACACCATTAAGAGTTGGTAAAAAAGCTGCTATATTCGGAGGCGGAAATGTTGCGATGGATGCGGCAAGAACGGCTGTTCGTGTAGGCTTTGAAGAAGTTTATATTATTTATAGACGTACGGAAAAGGAACTCCCTGCCCGTCTTGAAGAAATCAGACATGCCAAAGAAGAAGGTATTGTATTTAAATTCCTGTATGCTCCAAAAGAAATAATCGGAGAAAATGGCTATGTTAAAGCAGTTGAACTTGAAGTTATGGAACTCGGTGAACCTGATGAAAGCGGACGCCGTAAACCTGTGCCTACCGGAAAATTTGAGACAATTGACCTTGATACTGTAATTGTAGCGCTCGGAACAGGTCCTAACCCGATTATTCAGCGCTCTGCAGAAGCTGAAGGACTTGAAATTATAACTGATAAGCGTGGATATATTACGGTTGATGCAGAAACTCGCTGTACAAATCTTGATTGCGTATATGCCGGCGGTGATGTTGCACCTGTCGGAGAATCAAATGCGATTAATGCTATGGGGGCAGGTAAAAAAGCTGCTAAAGCTATTAATGAAATGTTGAATAAATAGCGAGGCACAATGAAACGCGGATTATCATTGATTGCTATTTTATTGCTGCTTCTGTCTCCTGTGTCTGCTCTGGAATTGGATCCTTCTGTTGATGAGGAAATCAGAAGAACATACGATCCATCAAAATTAGAGCAAACGCTTCCTGATTTGCCAAAAGTTCCGTCTACGCCTCCGCAGGCTTCTCAAACGCAGGTATCGTCTCCAACAGCTCCGCCAAAGACTGCTCCTGTGGTACAGGATGCAAAACCGCAAATAGGTGTTAAAAAATTCCAAAACGATTATAAATATGACAAATCTACTGCAATAAGAATTAAAAAAGGTACAAAATTCAGGGTAAAATCAAATTCAGTGATTTCTGATTATTTAAGAGAAGGAGCAAAGGTCTCGTTTTCGTCAATCAAACCTGTAACCCAGCGATATATTACAATTCCTGAAGGAACTAAATTTACTGCAGTTGTTGAAGATTCTCACCAGCCGCAAATGAGCGGCAACGGCGGTCTTGTTGTACTTATGGTTGACAGTATTACTGTAAACGGACAGACACGAAGTGTTCATGGAAAAATTACAAAAGCTAATATGAAAAAAATCTTTTTTAATAACATGAAAGGCAAACGCAGTTACTGGAAAGGGGTTGCAAACCAGATTGATAAAGGTGAAAATTTCTATAAAAAAACAAGAAGAACATCTTCAAAACTTGCAGACAATCCTGTCGGGATTATAATTTCTCCTATTCCGGTTGTAACCGGTATGGTCGTTTATGCAGTAAACCTCGCAGGTTCTCCGTTATTTGCGCTCTGGTCCAAGGGCGGAAGAATTTCAATTCCTGCAGGAAGCGAGTTTGAAATTAAGCTTTTGGAAGATGTGTATCTTTATTAATCTTTTTTAACATTATTGTAAATATTTTAGTTTGTTTTATAATATAACTATTAAGTTTATTTGTAGTAGGACAACTTATTTTTAGTGAAGGAGAGATTATGATTAAAAAGTTGACTTCTCCAAAAGCATTGATGGCTCTTTTGGCTACTATGCTAATGGGAGTTTCGCCTGTTCTTGCAAGCGAAGCAGATTTAGTTGTTCCGAGTATCAAAGATGCAAGCCCGACAAGCTACAATTTATTGCTTATCGGGATTGCAATTTCTGTTATTGGTTTGATATTTGGATTTATTGAATTTTTACGTATCAAAAAATTGGATGTTCACAAAGCTATGGCAGAAGTGGGCAACACAATTTTTGAAACCTGCAAAACTTACCTTATTCAGCAGGGTAAATTCCTTTTAGTTCTTGAAGTATTGATTGGTCTGTGTATCGCATTTTACTTCGGATATCTTCAAGGAATGCCATTGACTAATGTATTGATTATTCTTGCATGGTCTGTAATAGGTATTTTAGGTTCTTATGCAGTTGCATGGTTTGGTATCAGAATGAATACTCTAGCAAACGCAAGAACTGCTTTTGTTTCTTTAAAAGGAAATCCTTTAAATATTTTAAATATTCCTTTGAAAGCAGGTATGTCAATTGGTGTTTGCCTTGTATCTGTTGAACTTATTTTAATGTTGACAATTTTATTATTTGTTCCCGGTGAAATTGCAGGTGCATGTTTTATCGGGTTCGCAATCGGTGAATCTTTAGGTGCTTCTGCACTTCGTGTTGCAGGCGGTATCTTTACAAAAATTGCTGATATCGGCTCTGATTTGATGAAAATTCAATTCGGTATTAAAGAAGATGACCCGAGAAACCCTGGTGTAATTGCAGATTGTACAGGTGACAACGCAGGCGACTCTGTAGGTCCTACAGCTGACGGCTTTGAAACATACGGTGTAACCGGTGTTGCTCTTGTTTCATTTATTTTGCTTGCTGTTGCAGGTGTTGAATATCAGGTTCAATTATTAACATGGATTTTCGTAATGAGATTCTTAATGATTGTAACTTCTGTAGTTGCTTACTGGATTAACGGTGTAGTTGATAAATTCTATGCTGCTAAGACAGATAAATTTGATTTTGAAAAACCGTTAACTAACCTTGTTTGGTTAACTTCAATTCTTTCAATTGCTATGACTTTTGGTGTAAGCCACTGGTTATTAGCTGATATGGGCGATAATTTATGGTTAGTTCTTTCAATAATTATTTCTTGCGGTACTTTGGGCGCAGCTTTAATTCCTGAATTTACTAAAATATTTACATCACCAAAAGCTAAACATACTGAAGAAGTTGTTACTGCTTCAAGAGAAGGCGGAGCTTCTTTAACAATCCTTTCAGGTATTGTTGCAGGTAACTTCTCTGCTTTCTGGATTGGTATGGTAATCGTATTATTGATGGGACTTGCTTATGTTGCATCAATTCATATTCCTGAAGCTGTTATGATTTATCCGTCTGTATTTGCATTCGGTTTAGTTGCATTCGGCTTCTTGGGTATGGGGCCTGTTACAATTGCAGTTGACTCTTATGGTCCTGTAACTGATAACGCTCAATCTGTTTATGAATTATCTTTAATTGAAGATATTCCAAACGTATCTGAAGAAATTGAAAAAGAATTCGGTTTCAAACCTGATTTTGATAATGCTAAGAAATACTTAGAAGAAAATGACGGCGCAGGCAACACATTCAAAGCAACATCTAAACCGGTATTAATCGGTACTGCTGTTGTAGGTGCTACAACAATGATTTTCTCTTTGATTCTTGTTATCAAATCAACTTTAGGCATTGAACCGGAAATGATTTTGAATATGCTTAATCCATATACATTGCTTGGTTTGTTATCAGGCGGTGCAGTTATCTACTGGTTCTCAGGAGCTTCTATGCAGGCTGTAACAACAGGTGCATATTCTGCAACTGAATACATTAAAGATAATATTAAATTGGATGATGCAGATTCTAAGAGTGCAAATGTTGCAAATTCAAAAGAAGTTGTAAAAATTTGTACACAATATGCTCAAAAAGGTATGATTAATATCTTTATCGCATTGTTTGCATTTGCTCTTGCATTTGCTTGTTTGTCAGCTCCAAGCTGTATGACATCAGCTCCTGTAGCATTCTTTGTAAGCTACTTGATTGCAATTGCAGTATTTGGCTTATTCCAGGCTGTATTTATGGCAAACGCAGGCGGATGCTGGGATAATGCTAAGAAAATCGTTGAAGTTGATCTGGCTGAAAAAGGTACTCCGCTTCATGAAGCAACTGTAGTCGGTGACACAGTAGGCGATCCTTTCAAAGATACATCTTCAGTTGCTATGAACCCGATTATCAAATTTACAACGTTATTCGGGCTTCTTGCGATGGAAATTGCAATCTCTGAAAACTTCAGATGCATAGCTCCTATTGCAGGATGGATATTCTTAATTATTGCATTGGTGTTCGTTGTTCGTTCATTCTATGCAATGAGAATACCTTCAAAATCAGCTAAATAGGGAATGAGTATTAATCTCATAAAAAAACGGCCTCACTTGAAAAAGCGGGGTCGTTTTGTTATAATTTTAATTTATAACTTTTTTTATTTTGTTTGTGTTATTATATATGTATCTAATAGACACAGAAGGAAGTATATAAAATGAGTTTAACAGTATATTTAGGGATAGATGTTGGTTCAGTAACAACAAAACTTGCGCTTGTTGATGAGAAAGGTAAATATGTTGATAGTTTCATGCTTAGAACTGCTGGTAAACCGGTAATGGCTGTTCAAAAAGGCTTGAATGAATTGTATGCTAAAAGAATTACAGATTATAATGTTATGGGTGTTGGAACAACCGGTTCTGGCCGTAACCTTGCAGGAGCTTTAGTAGGCGCTGATATTATTAAAAATGAAATTACTGCCCATGCAGTTGCGGCAAGTATTAATGTGCCCGGTGTTCAAACTATTTTGGAAATAGGCGGACAGGACAGTAAAATTATTATCCTTCGTGATGGCATTGTAACTGATTTTGCTATGAATACTGTATGTGCTGCGGGGACAGGAAGCTTTCTTGATCAGCAGGCCAACAGATTGAATGTCCCTATTCAGGATTTTGGTCCGACAGCACTCAAATCCACAAATCCTGCACGTATTGCTGGACGCTGTGGCGTTTTTGCTGAAAGTGATTTAATTCATAAACAGCAGCTGGGATACCCTGTTGAGGACTTGTTGTACGGGCTTTGTCAGGCTCTTGTAAGAAACTACTTATCTAATCTTGCTTTAGGGAAAGAGTTACTTCCTGTATTTTCATTCCAGGGGGGTGTTGCAACTAATTCAGGTATGGTAAAAGCCTTTGAAGAAGCTTTAGGGCATAAAGTAGTAGTCCCTGACAATCATCAAACAATGGGGGCAATTGGTGCTGCATTATTAGCAATGGAAAACCACCAATATACCGAAGCAGCAACTAAATTTAAAGGCTGGCAAGTAGGTGAAATGCATTTTCATTCAATTACATGCGACTGCACCGGTTGTTCAAATAATTGTGAAGTAATTACTATTGTTGAAGGTGAACAGGAAATTCCGCATGTAGAAAAAATTAAAGATATAAAAGGCAATATTATCGCACGCTGGGGCGGAACATGCGGAAGATGGGACATTTCATAGTTTTGAGGTTATCTGCTTGTGAAATTTTCTTTGGCCCATGTGTGAATACTCTCGATATTATCAAAATATTTCTTGAATTTAGGATTATTTAAATATTTAAGAACATATTTATTCCCTTCTGAGAACGCGTGACCTATAATGGTGTCGGGTTTTGAAGAACTATAGCCGTATATAATTTCTTTACCGTTAGATTTTGTACTTAAAGGTTTCATATCAAGAGATAATTGTGTAGTCCTTATGATTGGCGGTTTGCCTTTTTCTGAAATTTCTATAATTCTTGTGTAGCCGGTTGGAATGCCGGATGATGTCTGCAGCTTTGTTTCAATATTCTGGGTTTTGAATTGAAATCCGTCTTTATTTAAAAATATTTTTTTATGAATATTGCTATTTTCTCTGTGTTTAAATTTTTCAAGTATGCTTGTTCCGTTATTTAATTTTGTTATTGAACCTTGTAGTTCTCCGTTTTTGCTGACATAAAAATGTTTTTTAGAGATTTTGCTGCCTTTTTTCCCTATATATTCAATTTTGGTCTTTCCGTTATCAAGCAGTTTAATTAATCTTTCTGCAAAATCTTTTGAATTTGCTTTCAAGCTGTTTATTGTATCTATTGTTTCGGGTGCAAGTTTTTTCAATACTTCGTCACTGGTTTTATCAATAATATCTTTTATTACTTTTAACTTCGGTTTTATGTCATCTTTTATCTGTGTAGATGCGGCTGTTGATTCGAAATTTTTTGTATTTATTCCCTTGATTTTTTTCCCTCTGTTAAGATAGTAAACTGAAAGAAGGCAGGCGCCCGCAATAGCAGTTCCCAGCGTGTATTTTACGGCAGTGTCTGATTTTTTTTCAACTTCACGTTTATAGTTAGATTCAAGTTGTCCGTTAAAACTTAACGGCATACCTACAGCAGAAACTTTCATATGTAAATCCTTCCTTTTTAACTTATATATTTTAAACTGAAAAATACATTTTTTTGAAATTTTTTTGAAATTTTTTACATTCCTTAAGATTCGTGATATTATTTTGATATGACTGACTTAGCAGATACAGTGAGTAATATGAAAAAGAAGTATCGGGAGATTTTTATAAAATCTGCGGATGCCATACAATCTCGTGTTGACGAAATAAAGCCTTCTGATGTTGAAGGTGATATTTTTGATGCATTTCCTTGTAATTCAAAAGGTGAGCAATGGCAGAATGCTGTTTTAGATATGTTTGAAAATGACATATCTCATGAAATTTACAGAAAATGGAATGAAATATTGGATTACCGAAAAATGTTTCATTGTAAAGGTTGTGCGACATGCTGTAATCTTGCTTGCTCCGAGTTTTCACCGGAGGAATTAAAAGCAAAATCTTTGTCCGGAGATAAATTTGCAACTCAATTTACAAGTATTTTTATTCCCTATAAATCCAGTGAAGAGGCAGAAAAAGTTTATCCTGAGTACTTGAAGCTTTTAGCCGATGTTAAAGAATACGAGGTTTATTTTTACCACTGTCCGAAGTTAAATGAGTGCAGAAGGTGTTCGGATTATGACAATCGTCCTCAAATTTGCAGGGATTTCCCTGATAATCCGCTTAGTATTCTCCCTGAAAGCTGTGGTTATTATCAGTGGCGTACGGAGGTTGAACCGGTTGCTTTAATGCTTCATTCTATGGTTGAAATAATTGATTATTATAAACAAAAAATACCGTATAAAAAGGAAGTATCATGAAAATATTATCTGGACTTACTCTTGAAGAAATAGAAAAAATAACTGATGAGTTAAAGGCTTCAAAATTTAGAGCACGTCAAATTCACAACTGGATTTACCTTAAATCTGTTAAATCTATTGATGAAATGACAGATTTATCTGTAAAATTCAGAGAAGAGTTAAAAAAAGTTGTATGTATTTCTGATACAAAAATTAAGATGAAACAAGAAAGTTCTGACGGGACTTTAAAATACTTGCTGGAGTATCCTGACGGGCAATGTGTTGAAACTGTTTTAATGCGTTTTGACAATCGTGCGAATTTAACGGCCTGTGTAAGTTCTCAGGTTGGGTGTGCTGTAAATTGTTCATTCTGTGCAACCGGAAAACGCGGTTTTATAAGAAATTTGACTTATAAAGAAATAGTGGAACAGGTCTTAACAATTCAAAGAGACACAGGACTTAAGGTTACAAATATTGTCTTTATGGGGCAGGGAGAGCCACTTTTAAATCTAGATAATGTCTTAAAGTCAATGGAAATGTTTAATGAAAATTTTCAAATCGGGGCAAGACGTCTGACTGTATCCACATCGGGTATTATTCCGGGGATAGAAAGACTTGCCGGAGAAGATATGCAGTCAACTCTTGCGATTTCTTTGCATGCGCCTAATCATGAAATCCGTAAACAGCTTATGCAGATTGAAAATAAATATCCTATGCCGGAACTCAAAAAAACTCTAAAAGATTACATTGCAAAAACAGGCAGGCGGATTACTATTGAATATCTTTTGATAAAGGATCTTAATGATACTCTGCAGAGTGCAAAGGAATTAGCGGCATACCTTCATGATTTGAAATGTAATGTTAATCTAATTCCTTATAATCCGACAGAAAAAAATGATTATCAAAAACCGTCTGACCGTTCTATAATGCGTTTTAAATCTCTTATTGAGCAGTCAGGGAAAAAGGTTACAATAAGATTAGAGCGAGGGGCAGATATTGATGCAGCCTGCGGACAATTAAGCGGAAAAGCTTCTTAAAATCGTAAAGGGTAATCTTTCGGAATTTGCCATCCTTCATATTGTATAAGTTTTGTGCAGTATGCATTATATTGTTCCCCGCAGCCGTATCCGTTTCCGGCATTTATAAGTCCCTCCCTTGTTCCGTCCCAATCCCATGTATATGGTTCAAATGTAGGGCTTACTGTGTACTTATTTTGCTCTGCATCCTGATGTGCTTCTAATACAGGATTGAAGCGGAAAAAAAATCTGTTGATACCTGTTTTTGGATTATCAAGAGCTTTTTGATTTGTGAAGAAAAACATGTCATATATGTATGTTGATACATTTAAAATAGTTCCATCGCTTAAGTAGACATTGAATTTTTTATTACTGGTTGTATCTTCTTTAATCTGTGTTATTTGTAAGTGTTTCCCGATATATTCGTTAAACCATACAATAGCTTCTTCGGTAGTGCAAGTTGGGGCTCCACTTGACCCGCAATCTATTGCCCAGGTTTCAACATCTCCATACTCGGCGACTGAAGCGCTGATAGCTTGATTCATTACAGAATAAATTTTTTTAAGTTTAGTAGTGACCTCTTGTTTACGATGATTAGCAATTAACGCCGGCATGGTTAATGCTGCAACTATGCCTATAATTCCTAAAGTGATTAATACTTCTGCTAAAGTAAACCCTAGTTTTCCCCTGTAACAAGCGACCTTCGCGGGGGGGGGGCGACCCTTAACGCTTTGAAACTCTTCATTTCAACCTCCTTTTATTTTCATACTCATTATATATTATTTTTTTTAAGATTTCAAGCAGGCTTTTATTGCTATTTACAATAATGCATATTTTATTGTATTCTTGTATTATGAAAGCTTTAATTCAACGAGTGAAACATGCATCTGTCAGTATTGGAGAAGAACTTTATTCATCTATTAATTCTGGTATTCTTGTATTTCTCGGGGTTGAAAAAGATGACGATAAGGAAAATGCCGTAAGACTTGCTCAAAAAATTGTCAGTTTAAGGATTTTTGAAGATGAAAAAGAAAAAATGAATTTATCAGTGAAAGATGTTAACGGGGAAATCCTTGTTGTTTCCCAGTTTACCCTGTGCGGAGATTGCAGAAAAGGGACAAGACCATCTTTTGATAAAGCTGCTAATCCGGATAAAGCTGTTGACTTATATGAATATTTTATTAAATGTGTGAAAGAATATGATTTGTCTGTAAAGACAGGTAAATTCCGTGCAATGATGGATGTAGAACTCGTAAATGATGGTCCTGTAACTCTCTGGCTGGAAAAATAATATTGCATGTTGCAAAAAATTTAAATTCATGTTATAATATCAATGTTGACATAGAGTTAGAAATCGATTTTTTTTGACTGAGGAGAATTTTTTATTAACCCGGAATTACGTTATTATTTTTAATTAAGAGGCTTTTATTATGTATGTAAACAAGTGTATCAAATGTGGTCGTGAATTTGAAACCAAAAACCCCAAAAGAGTTATTTGTCCTGATTGTCTTTATCCGGATAAAAAAATGATGCTATCACCTTCTTCATCTCCGGAAACTTCAGGCTCTGAAGCTTCAACTCCTGCGGAAGAACCGTTGAAAGGGTATAGTACCGGTGGAACAGAGGAACCTCCGCGTTTTTATAGCGCCGGCGGTAACCCGGAACCAAGATATAACAGACCCCAAAGATCTTATAATAATCAGGGCGGATATAACCGTCAGAATTATAACAGACAAAATAATTACAATAGAAATCAGCAGGGTGGATATAATAAGTCCAATAATTATAACAGGCAGGGCGGAGGAAATTATAACAGATCTCAAAGGCCTTATAATAATCAAGGCGGATTTCAGAGCAGACGTCCACAGAACAATCGCAATAATTTCAAGCGGCCGAATGCTAAAAAAGCCCCGAAACAGTTACTGGTCAGCAAGGAGCAGTTGGAACAAATTGAAAAGCTTTATAAGGCTATGCTTCCGCTTCCAAATCCTGACTGCCATGAAGTAATTGGAGAAAAAATTGGTTTAGAGCCAAGAAAAGTCTTTTTCGGTATTAATCTTGTAAGACAGAAGATGATGCTCCCGAAATTGCCTTTTCCGAAGAGAAAACTTGCAATTTCTCCGGACCAGCTTTTTGCTATTAAGAATTTATACGAACCACTCTTACCGCTTCCTCCAATCGGATGCCATAAAATTATTGCTGCTCAGCTTAAGATGGATGAATGGAGAGTTCATGTCGGCATTGGTTTAATTCGTTCCCAAATGGGATTGGACAGGTGGAATCAGGATAGACCTGACTTGCCGGAAGAGTTTAAAAAAACTCGGGAGGAAACCGTTAAAACAGAAGAACCTAAATCGGAAGTCTCTGAAACACCTGCAGAAGAACCTGTTAAACCTAAAAGAGGAAGAAAACCTAAAAAGGTTGAAGAAACTCCGGAAGCATAAAAATTATGACAAAGTTTGTTTCTGTAGGTAAGATTTTAAACTTTCATGGAATTAAAGGAGAAGCTAAAGTCGGTTTTACTAAAAATCAGGCTGATTTCTTCTCCTCTCTCGATGAAGTATTTGTTAAGACCGAACATGAATATAAAGCTTTAAAAATCCAAAGTATCAGGATTCATAAAAATGTCGCTCTTGTTAAGTTTGAAGATATTAACTCTATTAATGAGCTGATGGAATATAAGGGGGCTTTTTTATATGTTGAAGAAAAAACTATTAGAGAAGCACTTGAAGAAGATGAATTTTTGATTGATGAACTTGTAAGTTTAGAAGTTTTTGATCAGGCAGGTAAAAAATTGGGGTTTGTTGTTGGTGTCTCAAATAATGGTGCAAGTGATTTACTTTCGGTAAAAACAAACTCTAAACAGATTGTACTTGTGCCTTTTGTAAAAGCTATTGTAACAGATGTCAGTATTAAAGATAAAAAAATTATTATTAATAACATTGAAGGACTTATTGAATGATTTTTGACGTTTTGACCCTGTTTCCGGAAATGATAGAAAATTACTTCAGTTACAGTATATTAAAACGCGCTGTAGATAATGGTATTTTAAGTGTTAATACAATAAACCCGCGGGATTATACGTTAAATAAGCATAAAAAAGTTGATGATACGCCATACGGAGGTGGTGCCGGTATGGTATTAATGCCTCAGCCTTATGTTGATGCTTATGAAAGTATTGTCCGAAAAGAAAATACGGTTACTATTATGCTTTCACCACAGGGCGAGCCGCTAAATGACCAAATTGTAAATGAACTAGCAGGGTACGAGCAGATCATAATGCTTTGCGGACACTATGAAGGTTTTGATGAAAGAATACGGGAAATTATAAAACCCAGAGAAATTTCTATTGGTGATTTTGTTTTAACAGGCGGGGAACTTCCGGCTTTATGTCTTATAGATGCAGTGAGTCGTAAACTGGATGGTACCTTAGGAAAAATAGAGTCGGCAGATGAGGATAGTTTCTCAAACGGCTTAATAGAATATCCTCATTATACAAAACCAAGAGAATATAGAGGCTTAAAAGTTCCGGAAGTTCTTCTTAACGGGAACCACAAAGAAATTAATGAATTTCGCTATCAGGAAAGTTTAAAGAGGACAAAACTTAAACGTCCGGATTTATATTCTGCTTATATTGAAAAACTTTCTAAATAATGTTAAAATTATAATAAAGAAAGGAGCAACAAATGAAACATTTATTACAATTTGTCACGCGGGGGGGGGGCGTAATTTAAGCTCCTGCAAAGGTTTTACTCTCGCTGAAGTACTTGTGACATTAGGAATAATCGGAGTGGTTTCAGCAATGACCGTTCCGACTTTAATGCAAAATCATCAGAGAAAAACCTATGTTACACAGCTGCATAAAGTATATAATGAGATTACCCAAGCGGCTTTACAATATCAAACAGATAAAAATGCTGTTAGTTTAAAAGAGGCAGGACTAACTTCAGAAACTGCTCTTTATGATTTTTTTAAGAATTATTTTAAAATTGTTCAGGATTGTGGTGATGCTCAAACGCCCTGTTTTGCGGATACCTATAAAAAAATATCCGGCACAGTATCTCAATATAGATGTAAAAATGCTTGTGTATCTATTGCAAGCGGGGTTTCTTTAGGAACTTATGGTCATTATGGCGATGCCCAATCAAGTATTGTCGAAACAATAGTTGTTGACACTAATGGTGCTAAAGGACCAAATCTCATAGGACGTGACGCATTTGTTTTATATTTATATTCAAATGGAGTTTTGGATGATTTGAATATGGGTGAACCGGGTGACGACGAGGGCTGGATAAATGTTCCTGCACCTTTAACAGAGGAACAAAGAGAATATAATTTTGAAACATCTTGTACAAGTAATGTCGCAAACCGTTTTCACGGTTGTTTTGGGAAAATTTTAAATGACAACTGGGAAATGAACTATTAGACAAAAAAGCCTCTTTTATAGAGGCTTTTTATTTAAAATTTTTGATTTAAGTCGTTGTAATGTCCAAAACCGAGAACATCTTTAAATAATTTTACAATGCCGAAAACACCAAGTCCTATTGCAGATCCTTTCGACCATTTCCCTTTACCGAGAAGTGCTCCCAGACCTAAGCCGAGTGGTACAACGCTATTTACAAGCATTGAGCCGAAGCCTTTGAAATACCCAATGCCTGAATTAATAAAGTTTCTAAAATTACTTTCAGTTTCCCAGTTGAACACTCCGCGTTTAAGTTTTGACATTGTAACGCTTGGACTGGAAAGATATTGAGTATTACTGAACGCACGCATACAAGCATCTGCATCTCCGGTTTTTGAGTAAACATCAGATTGAAGTTTTCCGACAATGTGTGCATCATAGGCTATAATCCCAAGAGCGGCTGCTCCGGCTCCTTTAGCCAGATATTTGGTAAAATTATTTTTTACTGATGTTAATGCTGTGCTGATACTCATTTTTCACCTATTTTTGTTCGGTTTTTGTTTCTGTCTTTTTGGTATCTTTTACTTCAAATTCTTTTTCAACTTTTTTCCCTGACATCTTTAACAGGATATTTGTTGCTTGCAGGGCATCCTGTCCATATCCGGATGTTGAGTTTTGCATTTGTTTCAAAAGTCCTACCGTGAAGTCATCCCCTGTAACAACACGTGAATCAAGAGCACTTAATGCAAGAATTTTTACAGGTGTATACGGATCTTGAAGCATTTTGTTTACAAGAGCGTTTAGTGCTTTGTCATCTTTTCTTGAATGATCTTCTTCAAGTCTTGCAATGACTTCTTTTGCACCCATTAAACGAACTTCTTTATCCTGACTGTTTAAATAATTTTCAAGGTTTTTTATATATTCATCTGTAAGTTGAACTATTTCACGTTTTTCGGTTTTCTTTTCAGTGGTTTTATTTTCTGTTGTGTTTGTTGTTGTATTTGATTTTGTTATATTGTGCTGTCCGTTATTTCCACCCCAGTTGTTTGTATAATACCCCGGCGGATAACAGCCATTTACCGGATTTGTCCCATAGTTAGGAGCATTTACATTATATACTGGAGCTGTTGAGCCCGGAGTTGCCACAGAAGGATTAAAGATTTGAATATTCACGCCAGAATAATTTGGAACCTGAACATTCTGGCTTTGCGGTTGAACCATTGGTTGTGCATGATATTGAGCAGGCTGCTGTATTGCCTGCGTCTGTTGTTGTACACTGTTGTTTTGTTGAGGCGGACATGTACATTGTGGTATAACCTTTGGCTGTTGTATGTTTTGTTGTCCTACTGAACTTTGCATGAAAACTACCCTTTTACTACTTATATAAATAAAGTATAGAGAGGTATGATTATTGCTTCAATTTTAAGAAATGTTACAGAATTTTTTATATTTTTGCATGAAAGTTATAATTTAAATATGGGAAGTTATGAAGAAAATTTTTTAGCAAAGCGTCCTCAACACCTGTGTCATATGTGTGGTAAATGTTGTCGGGTTGTAACTACTTCCATTCCATATCCTAAATTACGGGAAATGGCAAAAAAAGGGGATAAAGGTGCGCTTGATTTTCTTTCTTTATTTGTTCCTTATGAATCTATTGAGGCCGCAAGAAAAGTTGATGCTTCTGTTGTAGATAATATTATAATGCGTTTAATAGACGATGGAAATTATAATGAAGATGAAATTACATTTTATGGCTGTAAATACTTACAACCGGATAATTTGTGTTCAAGATATGAGAGCAGATTAACACTATGCAGACACTGTCCTTCTTCTCCCTGGTCTATTGTTCCGCCCGGATGTGGTTTTGAAGGCTGGCTTTTCTGGCAGAGAGAAGAAATCAAACAAAAAATCAGACGTTCTAAAGAAGAATTGATTGAATTACAACTTCTGAAAAAGAAGCCTTTAAACGAAGAAAATTTAAAGAAAATTTTGTCAGTAGAACAAAAAATTCTGAAAAATATTGAAAGCTATAAGAAATACGGTTCTCTTGACTGGTAAATTTATTGTAAGAGTAATTTATCCAATTTTTTTCTGTAGAATTCAGTATTAATATTTAAATTTTCTCCTATTTCTAAAAGCATTTCTACGAATCTTTTATTTGAAGAACGTTTATTAAGTGTTCCGGATTCAATAATGTCACCTATTCTGTGATAAATTTTAGTAAAGTATATATTTTGAGCTTCTGATATATCTATTTGAAGCTCTAATCTTCTAATACTGTCAAATATTTCCAGAACAACATCAGCCTGTTGTATTTCAAAACTGTGAACAAGCCTGTTTATATTTTGGAGTATTTTTTTGCTGAAGATTTTGTTTGAAGGAGTTTTATCTAACTGAATCTCCATTTTTTTAGCTTCATAGTTAATATCAGTAGCCTGCTGGATTAAGTCGTCCTCAACAAAACCTCCGGAGTGAACTACGATATCATTGAATTTGTGACTTAACGCGTATGCCGCAGAGATTTTAAATTCGTCAGGAATTTTTAAACCTAACCCCTGAAGATGATATATTGATCCCTTTCCTTCGTCATACATTTCCTGGTATGTTTCTGAGAATTTTTCAAGTTTTCCTTTGAGCAAAATTTGAAGGATTTTTCTTCTTTCTTCAATAAATATGTCTTTCAGTGTAAAATATTCTTTCCCAAAATATTCATCCAGTGAACGTATAATCTCTGTCAGCGGATTCATAAGGAAAGTTTTTATAAGATTATTTTTAATTTTGTTAAATTCCGTATCATCAGAATATTCTTTAATTGCACAGTGGAAGTCACCATCTGCATATTGAATCAATGCAAACATTACATTGGATTTTTGAAGTGTAATTTTTGACTGTATTTCAATATGTCCTACAACAAAAGTTGAAGAACCCTTTTGTACTTTTTTATAAGCATCTTTTCTAATTGTGTAGCAATATACTCCTTCTTCATCTTCAAAATCCTGATAAAGTGAGGATAAAGCCCATAGGCTTGCAATTTGTTTTGTTGTAACTATAGATGGCTTAACAAAGCGTTCAAAAATATCTTTACCGGTTCCATGTTCAGGGATATTGCTTTTTGCCTCTGCAAGAATGTTAAGGAAATGTTCTTCAAGATTTTTATTTGTAAATCTTGAAGCAAGCTGCATTGCGCGTGCTGCATATTTCATAATTTGTACAGTTTCAATCCCTGATATTTCAGAGAAGAACCAGCCGCAGCTTGTATACATCAAGAGAGCCTGACGCTGAATTTCTAATAATTCCATAGCTTTAACTTTATCTTCGTCTGATAAATCAGGCTTAAAGTTTTCCTGCTGGAATTTTTTTACGTTCATTTCAGTTCTGTCGAGAATAACATCAATATATCTGTTACGAACATCCCATACATTATCAAAATATTTTTGACCTTCCTGTTCAAAGAGACCGGCCAATTCATCTCTTAAATAGTCAAGGGCATCTCTTAATGGTTTTCTCCATTTCTGATTCCAGCCCGGATGTCCTCCGGTTGAGCAGCCGCAATCTTCTTTCCATCTGCCTACACCGTGGAAGCAGCTCCAGCTTGAAGCCTGCTTAATTTCAACTTCACAATCACTCCTGTATTTTTCAAGATATTCTGCATAGTTAGTAATTGTAAAGCCTTCATCTTTTGCTTTAATTTTTAAAACATAAGCAAGAGCCATATCTCCAAATTTTGTGTGGTGTCCATAGCTTTCACCATCTGTTGCTATATGAACAAGTTGAGGATAATCTCTGCAGTCAGATACACCTTCCTTGAGACGTTTAATGAATTTATTTCCGTCTTTAAGTAGTTCATCAAATGCGACAGAACGTGAGATGGCACCGTCATAGAAGAATAAATCGATATATTTTCCGGGAGCAGACTTAATATAATATCTGTATGAGCGTGCCGGATCAATATTGCCCCAGCTTACATCTGTCCACTCTTTGTCACCGCTTTTTCTGAATTTCTCAGCCTGATAAGGTGAAAGTATTGTGAACTTAATCCCGTTTTCTTCAAGAATTCTCAAAGTTGCATCATCAACGGCTGTTTCAGCAAGCCACATTCCTTCAGGTTTTCTTCCGAAACGATATTCAAAATCTCTTATACCCCATTTTACCTGAGTTTGTTTATCATTTTCATTGGCAAGAGGCATTATTATGTGGTTATATACCTGTGCAATGGCATTTCCATGGCCGTTGTGTTCGGCTATACTTTCTATATCAGCTTTTATTATTCTTTCATAAGTTAAGGGAGCGAATTGTTCCATCCAGGAAAGCAGAGTTGGTCCAAAGTTATAGCTCATGTGCTCGTAATTATTTACAACATCAAGAATTCTATTTCTGCTGTCAACAATTTTTGATACGGAATTGGGGTTATAACATTCCGTATTAATCCTTTCATTCCAGTCGTGGAAAGGGAGAGCACTATCCTGCAGTTCAATTGCTTCCAGCCAGGGATTTTCTCTCGGAGGCTGGTAAAAATGTCCATGAATGGTTAAAAATATTTCATTTTTTTTATCGCTCATATCTTAACTCCGTTAATAATCTCAAAATACTTTATTTATCTTCTGATTTTGGTTTTGTGCTGATTACTGTAAATTTGTCGACTTCCATCCAGGGGTCTCCAAGAGCATTTGAGAATACTTTGCCTGTAAATTCAATTATATCACCGGAATTTAAATCAATATGTTTTTCAGCTTCTGTTCTGTCTAAGAATATTTTTAATTCCGAAAGAGGAATGTTATGATCTGTAACATCAGGTCTCTGGATTAAGAAAGAAATATATTTTTCTGAACTTTTCATTGCAGGAGCATAATCAAGTCCCAATGTTGAAAATTTATCAAATTTACCTTTAATTTTAATATTTTTATTTAAATAAAAATTCGGTCTGGCAACTACATCTAACGGATTAACACTGATATAAGTTTTTGCTGCTTGTGTTTGAGCCTGTATCTGAGCTGCCGTATTGTTGACGGGAGCCTGTGCAATTGCGTATGTATTTAATCCGGCAGCAAGTACCAATGTTAATATTAAATATGTTATTTTATTCATTAAAAAATCCCCTTCTTATCTATTTTATTTACAATAATATTCTATCACAATATTTATTTTTTGTAACTACCCGAATAAATAATTATGCATAAAAACAGAAAATTTAATTCTTTATTTTTATTTTGTGGTACTATAAACTGGAGGTTGATGTATTCGTGCGGATGCTGAATTGAATAACTGTGTTTTACAAAAGGAGAAAATTATGTCTACAAAAGAATTTTTTACAAATTCTGATGAATTAAAGGGATTAATGTCTGCTGCAAGAGCTACGATTATTGCTCCATTTTTTGCTAATAATGTGCAACACATTAAATCAGTATCGGAAGCATTTGAATTAGCTAAAAATAGCCCCGGCACAATTGAATTGACCGGTATGCCCGTATATTGTCCAGAAAAATTGGGCTTACCGCAAGGAGCTAATCAATTACTTTTTAATGATGGTGCTGTTGTGGGACGGTGTGCTGTGGCGAGAAAAATTGCCGGGGAACCTAATTGTGATTTAAAAACTTTATTGCCTGTTATCAGAGAAGCTGTTTATAAAACACGTGATAAGCTTATGTATAAGGCGGAAGCGGTTGTAGGTCTGGATAAAGATTTTATGATTAAGGCTCATTTATTGATCCCGCAAAGGTTTGAGAATATAATGTATAGTTGGATGCTGAATTTTCAGTACATTAACGAAGAATATGCAAATTTGTATAATGAATCAAGAGAACTTCCTGACGGTGATATTTATGTCTTTTCTGATCCTGACTGGTCGCATCCTGATTTCCCTTATGGATTAACTTTCTTTGATCCTGAGCATAATTGTGCTGCTATACTTGGTATGAGATATTTCGGAGAGCATAAAAAAGGAACTTTAACTCTTGCATGGGGTTGTGCTGCGCGTAACGGTTATGTGTCCTGTCACGGAGGGATGAAACGTTACTGTCTGGATAACGGCACCTCTTTTCAGGCTGCTGTATTCGGCCTGTCAGGTTCTGGTAAGTCTACAATTACTCATGCAAAACATAAAAATAAATATAATGTTACGGTTTTGCATGATGATGCTTTTATTATTAATGTTCAAGATAAATATTCTATTGCTTTGGAACCTGCGTATTTTGATAAAACCGCAGATTACCCTGTAGGCTGCGAAGATAATAAATATATTCTTACCCAGCAAAATGCCGGAGCAATTCCTCTTTCTGACGGTAAGGTTGTTTCTGTTACCGAAGATGTAAGAAATGGTAACGGTCGTGCAGTAAAATCCAAATTGTGGTCTGCAAACAGGGTGGACAGAATCAATGAACCTATAAATGCTATTTTCTGGCTGATGAAAGATCCTACAATCCCACCGGTATTAAAGCTATCAGGTGCATCGCTCGGAGCTGCTATGGGCGCAACTCTGGCAACAAAACGTTCTTCCGCGGAAAGACTTGCTGAAGGTGTTGATCCTGATGCGCTGGTTGTTGAGCCTTATGCTAATCCGTTTAGGGTTTATCCGCTGAAAATGGATTATATAAGATTTAGACAATTAATAGAAGATGGCGTTGACTGTTATATTTTAAATACGGGTGAATTTATGGGAACAAAGGTTACACCTGCTCATACACTTGCTATTATTGAAGCAATTGTTGATGGTAGTGCAGACTTCCATAAATGGGAAAACTTTTCAAATATTCAAATTATGAACATTGAGGGATTTGATGCTTCGTTTAGTAATAAAGAATATGCTGATAAGTTTATTGCGCGAATGAACGATAGAATTTCTTTCGTAAAATCAAGGGAGACCGAAAAACAGGGGCTGGACAGACTGCCTGATGATGCACTGGAAGCACTTGAAGCTGTTGTTAAAGAAGTTTCTTAATTTGAAAAATGCGGAGTATTGAACCTGTATTTTTTATATGATACAATATTTAAAAAATATAAAAAGGTGATTAAATGAATAAAAAATTGGCAATGTCTGCTTTGGGTTATGCTATAGTTCTTGTAATTATTCTTGGTGTCGTAATGATTATAAGTGCTCCGATGCTGGCTGATAAGTATAAAACAAATCAGTTGAATACAGATGACGGAGATGTGATTTCAGAGAATAATTCAAATTCCGAAACACGTCGCTCTTATAGACGAAATCGTAGTTCATCATCGGTCCCTGTCGGAGAGAGCAGTGCGGATGATAGTTATTCTGCCGGTACATCAAATATGGTTGATATTGCATCTGAAATTCGAAGAATAGAAGATCGTATGGAAAATAGGATTAGAAGTGTAGAAAGAAATCAGCAGGAATTAATGCAAAGAAACGCAAACAATGCATCTTCTGTTTCAAATAAATATGTTTGTTCTATAGAAGGTACTCTTGATGCTGATAACAATGTTATTCCTATAGACAGCTCTTCTGATTTAAAATCTCAAAAATTTGTTTTTGTTTGCGAGTATAGACAATAAAAAAGATCCGGTATAACCAGACCTTTTTTTATTATTAAATATATAAACTATTCAACTTCAATAGCTGACACCGGACAAGCGTCTGCAGCTTCTTTTACGCAATCCATATTATCTGCAACAGCTGCTTCATCAACTTGAGCAACACCATCTACAGAAAATACTGCATCACAAATTTGTTCACAAGCACCGCATCCGATACAAGAATCATTTACTTTTACTGTCATTTCTACTTTCTCCTTATAATTTTATACATTGTGAAATTTTTTCACAACTTAATTGTACTATAAAAATTTTTAAAATTCAATTGTCCGTTTAGATTTTTAACCAATTTTTTACGGTATACGCGATATAGTCAAAACCTTTAATAAGGCCAAGGTTTTTGCCCTGAATATTTTTATGGTAAACAAGTATCGGTACATATTCTCTTGTATGATCTGTTCCGTCAACAGTCGGATCGCATCCGTGGTCTGCAGTTATAATGAGCAAATCTTCTTCCGTCATATTAGCAATTATGTCATCAATATATGTATCTATTTCTTCGATTGCTTTACCATAACCTTTTGCATCATTTCTGTGACCGTAAAGCATGTCTGTATCAACGAGGTTTGTGAAAATAAGTTCATCGTCTTTAGTTATATTAATATTGTTGTATGCAATCCCGGTGAGATCAAGGTCTTGTTTTACTGCTTTTAAAGTTAGTTCAAGTCCTTCTTTATTAGATCCGGTATGAATTGCATGGGTTATGCCGGATTTTGAAAAAATATCTTCAATTTTTCCTATTCCTATGACTCTGGCACCTGCATCTTTTATATCATTTAAAACAGTATGTGAAGGGACCATTGAATAATCACGTCTATCTTTGGAAATTCTTACCGGTTTTCCTTCTACAATCTTGTAGGGTCTTGCTATTACACGGGAAACATTCCAATCATCTTCGTCAAGAATTTTTCTTGCAATTTCGCACCATTTATATAGCGTTTCAAGAGGGATTAAATCTGTATCTGCCGCAATTTGGAATACGCTGTCGGCACTTGTATAAACAATCGGAAATTTTGTTTTATGATGTTTTTCATTGAGTTCAGCAATAATAGCAGTACCGCTTGCCGGTTTATTTGCAAGAACTCCTCCGCAATTAGTTTCTTTTATGAATTTCTCAATAAGTTTTACCGGGAAACCTTCGGGAAATGTCGCAAAAGGTTTTGGAGATACAAGTCCTGCCATTTCCCAGTGGCCCGTAGTGGTATCCTTACCCTTTGATTTTTCTTCCATTATACCATATTGCGCAGTTGGGTTGTCTGTTTTTTTTATCCCCTCGTAATCTTGAATATTCCCGAGCCCCATTTTTTCCATATTAGGAACATAAAGACCGTTATTAAATTTGCATACATTTCTCAATGTATTACATTCAGGTGTATCATTAAATTCTCTGCAGTCAGGCATTGCTCCTGTCCCCATAGAATCAATAACAATTACTATTGCTCGTTTCATAATATATTTACCCCTTTTAGACTTTATTGTAGCAATACTAATCGTCAATGTCAATTACGGTGTATGCGTTGAAGTCAAGGCCTCCGTAAATAATTTGTACATGGTTCTGCCCGTGCGGAAGAAGTTTTACAAAATTAATTGTCGGTTCGCCAAAATCGTCATTAGTTTCTGTTACCGGAAGTTTTGCTATAACATCATGAGATTGATAAAGATTTAAAAAAGTTTGACCGTTTTCTTTGAACCCCTCAACCTGATAGTGGCCGGTTGGTATAATATGATTATCAGCTTTTAAATCCAGAGGAATTAAAAGAATCGGGAGCTCCTTTGATGTCTGATTTATTTGCTCTGTTTCATTGCTTTGAGAAAAACTTTCTCCTTTCGGAATATTTTTATCGCGTTTTTTCTTTCCTTTTTTGCTTTCAAGAGCCTGTTCAAACTCTTTATCGCTAACGGGTTTTTGCCCATAGACATTTGTATCTCCAAAGTTATCCCATAAATCTCCTTCCGCCAGGGTGAAATTCCCCATCAGAAATATTACTGTAAATACAAATATCAGAAACTTCTTCATACTTTAATAATAATGATTTTTAAATAAAAGTACACATCTGTTTATATGAATGTGTTGAAAAACTTTCCAAATAATGTTAAAATTATAATAAAGAAAGGAGCAAGTATGAAAACATTTATAGCTACATTGTTTCGGGGGGGGGGCGCTTAAGCGCTTCTTTTAAAGGTTTTACTTTAGCAGAAGTTCTTGTAACATTAGGGATAATCGGAGTAGTTTCAGCAATGACTGTACCGACACTGATGCAAAATCATCAGAGAAAAACCTATGTAACGCAGCTTCATAAAGTATATAATGAGATTACTCAAGCCGCTTTGCAATATCAGACAGATAGAAATGCGTTGAATCTTCGGGAAGCCGGTATAAATTCGGTTGATAGCGCAAATGCATTTATAAGAAATTATTTTAAGATTGTAAATGAGTGTGAAGGATTAAGCGGCTGCTTTGCTGATTCTTATAAAAAGATGAGTGGAGTAGAAGTTTCTCTTGGAGATGCAAAAAGTTTTGTTTTAGCAAGTGGGGCTTCTGTCAGGCCTAAGTATAATCCGGTAGGTTTATCTTTAATAAGTTTTCTTGTAGATGTAAACGGGAAACAAGGTCCTAAATATTGCGGGACGTGACGTTTTTATTATGTGTCTTTATAATAATGGTGTACTTGACGATGCTGGTTATACTGTAGATGATGATGGAAAAGTATCTGAAATTTTTGCGGCTGTTCCATTATCCGAAGAAGAAAGAAATAAGATATTTAATTCTCACTGTAATTCAAATTCTACCGGAATTTCAGGCTGTTTCGGTAAAATTTTAAATGATAACTGGGAAATGAATTACTAATTGAAACGGTCATTGAAAAATCAATGACCGTTTATAAAAATCTTTTATAAATAAACACAATAAAATTTACCTTCTTAGTCAATATAAGCTGCAAGAACTTCCTGACCCAACACGGAGAATCTCATTTTTTTCAAAGCTCTTAATTCTGTTTGACGGATACATTCTTTGGTGACGCCATAAATATTCCCGATTTCTTCAAGTGTCATTTTTTCGCTGTTTTCAATTCCATATCTGAGTTTTACTACCTGCTGTTCACGTTCTTTAAGTGTTGAGATTACATTCAGGATATCATTCTTCAGATTTGTAAATTCGGCATCGTCAGTTGCAGATGCTTTTTTGTCTTCTATAATATCAGCAATATTCATTTCTTTGCCGTCTGTATTTTCAAGTCCGCTCTCAATTGAAATTGTTTTTGTATATGCGTTTAGGAAAGAATCTATTTTGTCTGCAGAAATATTCATCTTTTTGGCTACGTCTTCATTTTTAATCTGGCAGTTATTTTCTCGTTCCATTTCTCTTTTGAGTTTGGAAAATCTTGACAGGGTTTCCTGAATGTATACAGGAATTTTCATGCAGTGTGACTGTTCGGATATAGCTTTAAACATAGACTGTTTAATCCACCAGCTTGCATATGTTGCGAATTTATAACCGAGTTTATAGTTGAATTTGTCTGCAGCAACCATAAGGCCAAGATTGCCTTCCTGAATTAAATCAATCATGGGCAAATTTGACATGTGTATTGCTTTTTTTGCAATTGTAACTACGAGTTTTAAATTTGCTTTGATCAAGCGGTCTTTTGCTTCCAAATCTCCGTTCTTTGCTTTTTTAGCAAGATCTTTTTCTTCTGCCGGAGTAAGTGAGCGGTAATCTGATATCTCTCTGATGTAATTAGACAGGATACTATCATTTGATCCGTCAAATATTTCATTTTTCGCAGGATTTGAGGATTGTCCGGCAGTTTTCATTTTGACAGGCGTATTTTTTTTCATACCTCTTTTAAACTCCTTCTTATTTGGTGAACACAAGATACAACACTGATATAATAATTACTTAGTATATATTAAATATATACCATGATATATACTTTTCTAAACATTATGTTAAGTTATGTTTCATTGATAATAATTTGTCAGATAAAAATTTTGTTGTATAATCATAAAATGGAGGATATTATGAAGAAAAAGATACTTATAACTTTAGGAATTATTATTGCAATAGCAATGTCTTCGGTTGTAGGGTTTGCAGTTGCAGCCATGAATGCGCCAAAACATCCGTCTGACTATAAGATAGGTATTTCTTATGAGAAGGCCTTAGAATCTGACAAACCGATGCTTGCAGTATTTTATGTAGACTGGTGCGGTTATTGTATGAGGTTTATGCCTAAATTTAAAACATTAAGCGGAATTTATAAAAATAAATATAATTTCGTAATGATAGATGTTGAAAATGAAGAAAATCGTGCTCTTTCTGAAGATGTTGGGATTACAGGTTTCCCGACGGTTTATATTTTAGACCCGAAATATGACAACAGAGTTCTCATGTCTAACAGTTATTACCAAAATCTTAAAAAATTCAGAGTAGAACTTGACAGATACTTGAGAATAAGGGCTTTGTTAGATAAGGCTACTGTACAAGAAGAAAAATAGTTGTAATATTTCTTAACAAAATGGGCTAAAAATAGCAATTTTTTGAAAAGAGAGGGTTTTATATAAATATAAAGCTCTCTCTTCTTATTTAAACGGATAGGCCTTGAATACTAATTCTCAAGGTCTTTTTTTTATGCTAAAATTATATTATGAAAGATATTCAAAATTTAAAAGATAACAGAAATGTAGATATTCAAAAAGTCGGGATTAAACATCTTGAATTACCTTTGATTATTCAGCGAAAAAATAATTCTAATCAGGTTGTATGCGCCAGAGCAAAAGTTAATGTATCACTTCCGAGAGATTATAAGGGCACTCATATGTCACGATTTGTAGAGGTTCTTGCCGAATGGAAAAATAAAAATCTTTTGGGTGTGGATATTAAAGGCTGTTTGGAAAAAATTATCAATAACCTCGATGCACAAAGCGGTGAACTGGAATTTAAATTTACTTATTTTATAGATAAAAAATCACCGGTTACGGCTTTATCTGCTCCAATGAGCTATGACTGTTCATTTGAGGGGAGAATTGAAAACGGAAATTATAAATTTATCTTAGGTGTTGTTGTTCCGGTAACAACTCTTTGTCCGTGTTCTAAGGAAATCTCTGATAACGGTGCACATAACCAGCGCGCTTTTATAAAGGTTAAGGTTTCTTATGATGAGAGCAAGCATGTTTGGCTGGAGGATTTAATAGATTTAATCGAAAATTGTGCTTCCTGTCCTGTTTATCCTTTATTAAAACGTGAAGATGAAAAGTTTGTAACTGAAAAAGCATGGGATAATCCTAAATTCGTTGAGGATGTTCTGCGTGATGTGGTTGTTGAATTAAGAAATCACCATGTTATAAAAGAATTTGAAGTGGAATGTGAAGCTTTTGAAAGCATACATAATCATTCGGCCTGGGCTTTTCAGCATGAGATTAAGAATTAGAATTTGCAGGATATGATTGCGTTAAATCCCCAGTTTTTACCGCTGTTATCTTTTATATCCTGAAGGTTGTATCTTTGTGCTTCAAGTGATATTGATGTTCTGTCATTCAATTTTTGTGTTACACCTGCAAATACACCGACGCTGTGATTCCATTTCACTTTTTTGAAATCTTTCTGGCCTGCATAATGCGGATTGCAATAAATATTTGTATTTTTTCCGACAGGAGCATCTACAGAGAAAGGAGAATATCTGAATTGAATAGATTCTGTTTCTTTTCCAAGTTTATTACGTATTCTGAGGTTCTGGTTAAATACTCCTTTTTTGTCGTAATTGTAACCGCCCTTTAAATCAATAACAAACATTCCGTCGTCTTTAAAGTTTGTGCCGACACCCAGAAATGCTGATACATATCCTTTTTCTTTTTTATATTTTTCTTCGACCCCGCATACTGTAAAATTTGAGCCGTCTAAGTTTTGATATGTTGAAACTGAAACATTTCCGACTGTTTTAAGTGGTTCTGTCATTATATCCCCTTTTTTTATTTTCCCCGTATAATTATAAACGTTTGTTTTATCAAAAAATTGCTTAATTGTTAAAATTTTTTAATCTTGAAAATTTTGGGACGATAGTTTATAATATAAAATAAGAAAGGAGCTGGTATGAAAACATTTATAGCTACATTGTTTCGGGGGGGGGGCGCTTAACCGCTTTTTCAGAGGGCTTTACTTTAGCAGAAGTACTTGTAACATTAGGCATAATCGGTGTAGTCTCAGCAATGACTGTTCCGACTTTAATGCAAAATCATCAGCGAAAAACTTATGTTACGCAGTTGCATAAAGTATATAATGAGATTACTCAGGCAGCTTTGCAATATCAGACAGATAGAAATGCGGTGAATCTTCGAGAAGCCGGTATTAATTCTGAGGCTAGTGCAAATGCATTTATAAGAAATTATTTTAAGGTCGTAAATGAATGTGAAGGATTAAGCGGCTGCTTTGCAGATTCTTATAAAAAAATGAGTGGTGGTGAAGTTTCTCTTGGAAATACAAGAAGTTTTGTTTTAGCAAGCGGAGCTTCTGTCAGACCTATGTATAATGCTGTAGGGTTGGCTTTAGTCAGTTTTCTTGTAGATGTAAACGGGAAACAAGGTCCTAATATTGCAGGGCGTGATCTGTTTATTATGTGTCTTTATAATAATGGTGTGCTTGACGATGCCAGTTATACTATAGATGATGATGGCAATACATCTGAAATTTTTGACACTGTACCATTATCAGAAGAGGAGAGAAATAAGATTTTTAATTCTCAGTGCAATTCAAATTCTACCGGCGTAGCCGGCTGTTTTGGAAAAATTCTTAATGATGGATGGGAAATGACGTATTAGTCTATTAATAAAAAGGACAGGTAAAACCTGTCCTTTTTAAGTTATTCATTAAGTAACTTTTCTGCAAGTTCTGATTCTGTTCTACCGTTCAGAGTTTTGTTAATTTTTTGCAGTTTCTGTCCTATGAGTTCCATATTATCTGTCCAGATAAAGTTATCAAGAACATATTTTTCTGCTTTGTCAAAATCGCCTTCGATTTGAATTCTTACAATTTCAGCAAGCATTTCTTTTGCAATTGGAACAACTTTATCTATGTTGACATGTATTTTTCCGTCAATAATATCATACGCCCCGCGTTCTGCAAAATACTTGTTCTGCATAACTGTACGGACTCTGTGAGCCTGACTTAATGTCGGTTTAGACTTTAAGAAATTGTCGGCAATTGTTGTAACAATAATTTGTTTTCTCTGTTCCTCTGTATACATTCCGAGTTCTGTTAAAAGGTCAACAAAAGCTAAAGAACCCATATCAGCTTTGTTTTCCTCAATAATATTACGATATTTGCCCAAGGTTTCGCAAGCTTTTTTAGGTCCTAGTGAGTGTGCATTTTCATGACCTATTGTAAACCAGTGATCAGCTTCATCAAGGTAAAATTGGTGCTGATTTTTATCTAAAATTGCATCCAGTCGTTCTTGGAGTTTTTTCATATCACTTATAAATCTTATCTGCCTGTGATAAACATTTCTTCTGCCTCCGCCGATTGTTAGAGATAATTTGTCATCGTTAGGGAGGTTTTCTGCGAGCGTAATCCCGCCCCTGTAAGCTCCGACATCTCCTGTTACAGCAACTAAATCAACATCAACCATTGTTTGTTTCGCATCGCTGTTCGGATTAATATTTTGTTCATATTCATCAGCGTACGGCATATTTTGCGCAAGAGTCGGAAGATATTGTTTTATCGCCATTAATGCATCTGTTCCTTTTTTGTTGACAATCCCGACGCGCCCGCCGAGAAAATCTTTCGGGATTGCTTTAATTCCGTTTTTTTCAAGAAGTTCTGAAAGTTCTTTATTTTCGGCAATTGTTCCGGTCATTTCATCCTCATAGTTTTCTCTGGTGATAGTAAATTCAAGAGGCGTATCTTGTAATGTTGACCATTTTTTGTCAGCATAAGCATCAAGCATAGGATCTGCTGTACGTAATGCTTTTGCCTGAAGTTTTAAGTATTCTGTGAAATCTTCATTAGTTGATGTTTCTGAGGCTTTATCAATTTCATCCGCCATTTTGGAAAAATCTTCTTTGAATTTGTCAATGTAATCAATTCCGATAAGTTCATCTCCGTTTCTTTCAACAACTGAGCGCTGGGTAAGAATTTTTTTGACTTCTTCTATTTTTCCTTCATTAATCATTTTTGTTAAAATACTATGGAATTCTTCTTTTGATAAATCTTCAGGGTAAACACCTTTGCCGGGTAATTCTTTTATTCCTTTTGCAAGGTTAATTTTATTTGACATAGTATCAATAGCGTTCATGCCCTTTTGAGCATCAAAAAGAATTTTTGTGAGTTCAGCCTGTTTGTTTCCCTTTGAAATTTCATCTTCTAAAAACTCTTTAAATTCAAGGTTATGATGGCAGTCAATCTGCATGTTAATCTTTTCTAATATATATGCTGCTTTCACAAGGTGTTTAAGTGTTTCTTTATCGCCTTTTTCAAGTTCTATATATTCCGGGGCATCGCATTTAAGCATTTTTTTTGTCATTAAGTAATCTTTATGCGTGCGTTTTTCAAGTTCTTCCATTGAAAGATTAAATTCAAACTCTCTCATATTTTTATCTCCTTTATTATTTGATAATTATAGCATATTCTATCAAATTTATATTAGACCATATAATGTAGTCTTATTGAAAATAATAGAAATTTTTGTTAAAATCATTATGTTATAATTTAATTGAAAGGAGTAATTATGAATACATATTTTAAATCTTCATGTCGGGGGGGGGGCGTAATTTAAGCTCTTTCAATGGTTTTACTCTAGCTGAAGTTTTGATAACATTAGGTATTATTGGAATAGTAGCAGCCTTGACAATGCCTGCATTAATTAATTCTTACCAGAAAATGGTATTGAGACAGCAGTTTAAAAAAGCTTATAATACTATGTTAAATGGCTATCGTTTGGCCGAAGCAAATTTAGGTTTTCATCCTATGTGTTATTATGGTGATGATAATATTGGGGCACCTTGTATAAAATATGAAAACGGAAATTGTATTGAATATGGAGAGGCTGTTAATCCTACAAATCAATTATCTGACTGTCCGCTATTAAGAGAAGAATTAATGAAAGTATTATCTGTAATAAAGGTTTGTGAAGGGAATGGTCTTGCTGACGGATGTATTCCTCCATATAAAGGAAATGATACGTTATATAAAGACAATAATGAAAATGCTTCTGAAGAAGATACGAATATGGCTACAACTGGTACAGCCGGCTGGAGAGAACAAAATATTCAAAATAAATCGCATATTTGGGTTTTGTCTGACGGTATAACTATAGTATGGTATGGTAGTTCAACTGCTTTGTTTGCAGTGGATGTTAATGGTATGAAAGGACCTAATAAATGGGGATATGACTTATTTCCATTTACCCTTAAATCAAATTTAGCTAAAGCATTATGGCTTGAGGCTGGTGCCTCGTTTACAGAAAAAGGCGGAAAGACAACAAAGGAAATGATGCAAAGCATGGGGTTGTAATTATTTGTGGTAAGTTTCACCTTTAATAATTTTAAAAGCTCTGTAAATTTGTTCAATTAGTATTAATCGTGCAAATTGGTGCAGGAAAGTCATTTTTGACATACTCATTTTGAGGTTTGCACGAGCTGAAACTATTGGAGAAATTCCGCATGAAGAACCTATTACAAATATGATTTCCGAAACTCCGTCATTTGTCAGTTCTTCTATTTTGGCGGCAAATTCTTCAGAGGAAAACATTTTACCTTTAATTTCCATTGTGATTACAAATGATTGAGGTTTAATGTATGATAAAATTCTTTCACCTTCCTGCTCTAATATTTTTGAGGTAAGATTTTCGTCTTTTATTTCAATTGCTGGAAGTTCAATTATTTCAAAAGAAGCATAAGGTGTCAGACGTTTTAAAAATTCATCAATACCTTCTTTTAGAAATTTTTCTTTAATTTTCCCGAGTGCAATGATTTTAATTTTCATTTTTTGCCATATAAACAGTTGTGGAAGGGAATGCATAATCAATGCCTTCTTTTCGGAAACGTGAGGTTACTTCAAAAAGAAATGCACTTTTTATTTTTACGAAAGTGTCGTAAGATTTTGTTTTTGCATATCCGATAAAGCGTATATTAATTGAACTGCTGTCCAGCTCATGCATGAATGTATTGAAATCTTTATGTATTTCATGGTTTGCAATAGCAGCTTCATTAATTATTTCCATTGCACGTTTAAGTTTTTCATCCGGAGTGTCATAAGTTAATCCGAAAATTACATCAATCCTGCGTTTTTTTGCACCGGAAACATTTGAGATAATGCTGTTGGCAACCATGTCATTCGGCACAGTTACTACAAAATTTTCAAGGTTTCTGATTTTTGTAGAACGAATGCTTATAGCTTCTACAGTCCCTTCCAAATCATTGATTTTTACGTAATCCCCGATTTTATAAACCTTGTCCCCCAAAAGAGCTATGGTGCCAAAAATTGAAGATATTGTCTGCTGCGCAGCGAAGCTTACCGCAAGACCTGTTATCCCGAAACCTGCTATAAGAGATGTTAAAGAATAACCCTGACTCTGCAAAAATGATGCAATAAGAACAAAAGCTATAAGAAATTTTATAACTTTACTAATCAGCGGTACTATATGATCAATCGGCAGGGGACTGTTATTTGCTTGGAATTTTTCTTTTAGTTTATGTGTAAATATATCAGTCAGTTTAAAAAGTACGATTATAATTATCAGATTGACAATTGTTCCTGCAATCAGGTTTATTTTGAATGCAGCAAATATTTTGTCCAGCTTGTCGGCAAAAGAAACAATATCATCAATCATACACATATCTCCAGTTATTAAAAGAGAGTACAAAAAAAGCGGAAGACGAGACTCGAACTCGCAACAGCCTGCTTGGAAGGCAGGTACTCTAGCCATTGAGTTACTTCCGCATATTTCTATATATAATATAAACAAAAAATTTTTGCAATAGCTATAATGGATGAATATAATTCTAAAGAATTAGCTCTAGTTTGCTACTTTTTTATAAAAAAACTCATCCTCAGGAGTGGTGAAAAGTGTTAAAAAAAACGTTATTATATATATGTAAGCTTATTATATCCAGGCACTTTTTCGGGGTTGCGATAAGATTTTTTCTCTTTGCAGGTTTGGTTGAAAATATAATGAGCTTACTTCACAAGATTTAAAACTCTATGTTTGATATGCATAACTTGCCCGATTTTTTAGTCGGGCAAGTCTTTTTTATGTTATAATTTTTTTGTGAAGATATTAAGGAGTGAAAAATGTTAAGAGAAGTTAGAGCAAGTCACATTCTTGTAAAAACAGAGGATGAAGCAAAAAGTTTATTAGAAGAAATTAAAGGCGGAAAATCTTTTGCAGATGCTGCAAAAGAAGTATCACTCTGCCCTTCCGGTCGTGACGGAGGAGATTTAGGCTTTTTCAAAAAAGGTGTTATGGTAAGACCTTTTGAAGATGCAGCTTTCTCTTTAAAAGAAATCGGCGAAATTTCTGAACCTGTTGAAACTCAGTTTGGCTGGCATTTAATTCAATTGACAGGCATGATTGATGATTAGCGCTGTTGAAAAAATTAGAGAGTTTATGAAAAAGCAGGGTGTAGAATACCTACTTGTAAACTCTGCAAACAAATATCTTGAAGAATATACTCCGCTTGAGGAAAATTCCCGTTATATTTTAACTGATTTTTCAGGTTCAACCGGAGACGTTCTTGTTGCTCCTGAAACAATTTATCTTTTTGTTGACGGCAGATATCATATACAAGCTGATTTAGAAGTTAATCATGAGATTATTGATGTCGTTAAATTACAAACGGGGCAATCTTTTTTAGAAGAACTTGTAAAAAAAATTCCTGAAGGAAACATTTTGGGTATTTTTTCTAAGAAAAATTCTCAAAAGCGTGTTGAATATCTGGAAGAAAAGGGGTTAAAGCTTAAATATTTTGACAATGATCCTTTAGATGAACAGATTTCTTATGACAGTTCAAATGTTGTTGCGGTTGTTGGTGTTTCTGTTGAAGAAAAAATTAAAGATATAAATTTCGACGGTGCCGTATTGATTACTGACCTGGAAGAAGTTTCTTATCTTTTTAATTTAAGAGATTTTTCAAAAAATTATTCAAGTAAAATTCGCGGTAAAGCTGTAATTCTTACCGGGCGCGCACGTATGCTTGAAGATATTGACGATTTTGTTGAAAGTTATCAGGGGAATATTTACGTTGATAAAGCCTCAATTAATGCTTATGATTTTGCGTTAATCGGCGACAAAGTTAAAATTCTTGAAAACAGTCCTATAAAGCTGATGAAATCAGTAAAAACAAATGATGAAATCGAACATTACAAAGAAGCTTTCAGGCGTACTGATTTAGCAGTCAAGGCAATCGGCGATTATATTGAAAATAATGACAATATTTCTGAATTGGATATTGCAGAACAGCTTGAAAAAGAATTTAAGCGTTACGGTGCAAAAAGTTTGAGTTTTAAATCAATTGTAGCGAAAGATAAAAACTCTGCTCTTGCTCATTATTCAAAATGTTCAAAAGATGAAATACTAAAAGACGGCAGTCTGGTTTTAATTGACTGCGGAGCTTATTATGAGCAGGGGCTTGCAACTGATATTACAAGAGTTTTTGTAAAGGGAACTCCCTCTGAACTTCAAAGACGCGTTTATACAACTGTTTTAAAAATGTTCTTGAATGCATTTAATTCGAACTTGAAAACAGGCTATGAAATAGATAATCTTGTGCGGAAAATCTATTCTGAAAATGAAATAGATGGTTTTGTATTTAATCACGGGCTTGGGCATGGTATAGGCGTAAGTGTTCATGAATATCCGCCGAATTTAAGCAAAAATGAAATGGCAAAAGTTCAAATTAAAGACAATATGTGTTTTACAATTGAGCCTGGATTGTATAACGAAAATTATTTCGGTGTAAGGCTGGAAAATTCATGCTATATGAAAGACGGAAAAATTTGTTCTTTTGTTCATATGAATTATGAAAAAAAATTGATTGATTTTTCTCTTTTGACTGAGCAGGAAAAGGAATGGCTGAAAGAATTTGAGGTTATATAAAAGATGCAGGAAATAACAAGTGTAAATAACAGTCTGGTAAAAGAAACCGTAAAACTTCAGCAGAAAAAATATAGAGAAAAAGAAAATAAATTTTTGCTTGAAGGATTTAAATGTATTTCAGAAGCTTTTAATGCAGGTATTGAAATTGAATATGCATTTGTGTCTGATGAAAAAAAATACGATTTTCTAAATGATAAAATTATTCTCACAACCGAACCTGTTTTGAAAAAGATTTCAACAACCGATACAGCTCCTGATGCTGTTGCTGTTGCTTTCAAAAAAGATTGTTCCTCTGCCGGTCTTAAAAATGCAAAGAAAGTTGTGCTTCTTGAAAATATAAAAGATTTAGGAAATCTTGGAACAATTTTGAGGACATCGACTGCATTCGGCGCTGATGCTGTAGTCCTATACGGACGTGAATGCGCTGACATTTATAATCCTAAGTGTGTCAGAGCGTCTGTTGGAAATCTCTGGAAAATTCCTGTTAGTTATATTGAGAATTTTGAGGAATTGCAGAGGATTTTTGAAGGATTTGAGCGCGTTGCAACACTTCCGCGCGCAAAAAATTATTTGCAAAACTTTAAAGTAAACGAACCTTTACTTGTAATGTTTGGTTCAGAGGCAGACGGACTTTCTGATGAATTGATTAATTTTGCAACAAAAGAAGTTAAAATAGAGATGGCATCTTCTGTAGAGTCTTTGAATTTATCCGTTTCATGTGCTGTTGTGTTGTACAAATTATTTTTATAGTAAAATTATTTTATGGATGAAAAAGAGATTTGGATAAAAGCAAAAGAGGAGTTGGCAAATACAGTTCCGACATTCAAAATGTGGATTGAACCTTTGGAACCTGTCTCGTTTGACGGAAACGTCTTAACTTTAATAACTGCTCATGCACTTGCTCCGCAGGCTATTAAGTCGCAGCATGACGCGAAAATCCTTGAAGCTTTAAAAAATGCATACGGGCAGAATGTAAGCTATAACATTCTATATGATGAAGAATTTGCTGAGCGCTATCAAAAAGAAAAGAAAAAAGAACTGCAAAAACAAAAGAAAACCCTTGCAGATACTGATGAAAACAGGATTATGGATAATCTTGCACAGATGCAGTCATCTGCTAACTTGAATTTGAAATATAAATTTTCAAATTTTGTAGTCGGTGAAAACAGCCGTTTTGCGCACGCTGCAGCATTTGCTGTTGCTCAAAATCCTGCAAAAAAGTATAATCCTCTTTTTATATACGGTGCATCCGGGCTTGGTAAAACCCACCTTATGCAGGCAATCGGGCATTATATAATTTTTAATAAACCGAAATTGAAAGTAAAATATATTAAAACTGAAGAATATGTAAATGAACTTATTAAAAATATTCAATGCGGAGGAAATGATAGAAACAGCCGTATGGATAAATTCCGCCAGAAGTACAGAAATGTTGATGTGCTTTTGATTGATGATATTCAGTTTTTAGAGAGCAAAACTTATACAATGGAAGAAATTTTCCATACTTTTGACAGTCTGCATAACAAAAATAAGCAGATAGTGATAACATCTGATAGACTACCTAAAGATATCCCGACTCTTCCTGACAGGCTTAGAACCCGTTTTGAAATGGGGCTGATGGTTGATATTACTCCGCCTGATTTTGAAACGCGAGTTGCAATTTTGAAAAATCTTGCAGAGCAGGCTAATGTTAAAGCTGAATTTGATGTTTTTGAATATATTGCAAAGAACTTTGTGAATAATGTAAGAGAGCTTGAAGGAGCCTTTAATAAGGTAAGCGCTTATGCTGATATAGAAAAGACTGATTTAACTCTTGAATTTGCAAAAAAAGTTTTGAATTGTGAGAGTATGAAGCAGGAAATTACAATCGAAAAAGTTGCAAGGGCAGTAGGTGAATATTATGGCGTTTCGCTGAATGATTTTTTAAGCTCCGCAAGAAATCAGAGGGTTTCGTCCGCCCGCCATGTTGCTGTTTATATGGCACGTGAACTTACGCAAAAAAGTTTTGAAAGCATTGCAGAATTTTTTAAGAAAAAGCATACAACAATGCTTTATTCTTATGAAAAAATCAGAGATGATTTAAAGACAAATAAAAATCTTGATCAGGATATTTCGGTTATAAGGAGAACTTTGAGGGAAAATTAATGTACGATTATATAAAAGGGATTTTGGCCGGTAAAACAAATTCTTCAAAAGGGACTTATGTTACCATAGAAACTTCTGGTATTGGTTATCTTTTAGAGGTTACGACACGTGACTTTAATGATATGCCTGATGGGGATATAAAAGTTTATACAGTCTTGCTTCACAGAGAGGACAAAATGAGCCTGTGCGGATTTTTGCATAAAGAGGACAGGGATATTTTCAATATTTTAACTTCTGTATCAGGTGTCGGTTCAAAAATGGCATTAACTTTGCTTGACGAATTTGAATCATCTGAACTTATAGGTTTTGTTATCGAAGGGAATTATAAAGAGATTACGCGTGCAAAGGGAGTAGGACCTAAACTTGCGCAAAAAATTATTCTTGAATTAAAAGATAAATTGATGAATTATCAAACAAAAGAACCTATAAAGATTACTTCTATAACCCCTGTAAAAATTGATGACAGGGCTGTTGAAGATGCACAAATGGTTCTTGTATCTCTCGGCTATGAACGTAAAGAAATTCAGGATGCTATATCGAAAGCGGTTGCTATATTGAATGATAAGGCATCTGCTGAAGAAATTTTAAAAGAAGCATTAAAAATCCTTTCAGTCTAGTCAATGCCTTTAAACAGTTCATTGATATCTATTTCAAGGACTTTTGCTATTAGATACAAGTTTATAGCACTTGGTATTTGTTTCCCTTGTTCTATTGCAGTAATTGAAGTTTGACTTAAATCAACCATTTCTGCCAATTGTGCCTGGGACATGGCCTTTCTGTTTCTTTCTGCCTTTATATTTAAACCTAATGCTTTAATATTCATATTTTATATTATTATCTATTGACAATAAATCTTCAATAAAGTAAACTTAATAATAAATTAAGTTTACTTATTAAATATTTAGGAGAATTTATGGCTAACCTTGAAGAAATGATTGATGATGTCGGGATGAGAATTTTTGAAATTCATTCTATGAATAAATGCATGCGTGATATGCTTGAATGTTATATTGCCGGCAATGAAGATTATTCTCACCTTTTGCCTGTAGCCAAAATAATCTGCAAAAGATTAGAAAAGCTCACCTGTGAATACAGTGAGCTTGAATCTGAAGTTTATAAAAAATGTTTTCTGTAAATATTATTTTTATAATATTAAAGCAATAAATGCTGCTGCAACCATTGCAGGTCCAAATGGCATATATGTTCTGTTTTCAGGATGTTCTCTCAAACCTTTGAATATCAATATGCAGGATACAATGCCCAGAATTATTAAAATCAATGCAAATATCGTATATAAAGTTATATTTTCAACTGTGATTATTCTAAAATATTGTAATGTATAAAATGTGATTGCAAAGATTGCAAATACTAAAAATGAAACTAATGTTTTCCAGTCCTTGTTTTTAACAAGACCTCTTATGAAAATAGGTAAAAATATAATTACCTGTATAACGACAGACAACGCAAGCACTATAAGGAGAGTTTTCCAGCCGAAAAGCGCCCCGAGACCGGCCGCAATAAAAGTGTCCCCTTCGCCGAAAGCTCTCGTTCCTGCTAACAAATAACCTGATCTTGCACATATTTCAAGAATTAGCGCACCTGCTATCATTCCTAAAAGGGACAGCATTATAGGGTTATTTAGTACCAGATACTTTGAAAATTCTATAGGAGTTCCTGCCAAATGCATTTGGTAAAAAGAAAATGCTGTTACAAAAATTGAATATATAAGTCCTACTCCTATTAATGTATAAGTGTGCACATCATAAACAACTTTTTCTTTTATATCTGTGCCTGCAATAACAATAAGCAATGCAGCTATTATCCAGGCAAATAAGGTGTCAAAGCTTACACCAAATTTCATAAAAAGTAATGTAAAAATAATACCTGTCAGAAGTTCTATAATCGGGTACTGTATGCTTATAGCTTCTTTACAGAATGCGCATTTCCCTCTTAAGCAGATATACGATATGACAGGAATATTATGCCACCATTTTAACGGATGCTGGCATTTCGGGCATTTCGATGCCGGAAAAACAATAGATTCTCCGCTTAGTGTCCTTAAAATAACAACATTTAAAAAACTCCCGATACACAAACCTGTAATAAATATCAGTGCTAAAACTGCAATTAGTGCTCCCATTTTATGTCTCCTTTAATTTTCATCTTTTGATTTTATTATTTCATACATCTTACTCAATGCTTTTTTCAGCCGTCTGGAAACTTGCATTTGAGATATATGTATTCTTTCCGATATTTCTCGCTGGTTTAAGTCCTGATAATAGCTCATTTCAATAATCTGCTGCAAATCACGTGGTAATTTTTTTATAGCGGCAGCAAGCATTATTTTATTTTCATAAGAGTTCATAAATTCCTGATAATCTCCGGCAGGAATTTTATCAATAAGCGTTAAATCGTCATCGTCAACTGAGGAAATCGCCTGATCAAGAGAAAGGGTGCTTTTACAAAGTTCAATTTCCATAACCTCATGGATTTTGCTTACCTGAACTCCTACTATTTCTGCAATCTGTTCTTCTGAAGGTTCATCAATACCTTTTTCTTTTAATTGTTTTACAGCCGAACTTATTTTGAACACGAGTTCCTGCAGTTCTCTCGGAGCTTTAATCATTGACGCTTTATCACGCAGATAATGTTTTATTTCTCCTCTTATAAAATACGATGCATAAGTCTTAAATCTTGCATTTTTATCAGGATCAAAAAATTCGATAGCCTTGATTAATCCTATGGAACCGACCTGCACAAGGTCCTCATTGGAAATTCCGGATTGCGAAGAAATGCTTCCTGCAATTTTTTTTACAAGATGCATCCCGTTTTCAACAATATTGATATGAAGCATTCTTTTTTTCTTCTCGTCCTTGCAATCTTTATAGGCGAGAAGCTGTTCATCTAGATCTTCGATAGGTTTTTCTTTACTGTCCAACAAATTAATCTCCAATATCATTAGTATTATAGCATAACTTTTTTATTTTAGAAATCATTAAATTTGCGTAATAATTTAAGAGCATGTAAAATTTTTGTGCTACTATAATAAAATAACGGAGTAGAAATATGATAACGATTAAAGATGTAGAACATGTTGCAAAATTAGCAAGGCTGGAATTAACTGAAGAAGAAAAGGAATTGTATACTAAGCAGTTAGGTGATGTATTAAAATATGTTGATCAGATGAACGAAGTTGATACAACAAATGTTAAGCCAATGTGTCAGGTTATTGATTTTTATAATGTCATGAGAGATGACAAAGTTGTTCAGGAAATCAGCAAAGAAGATTTAATGGCAAATGCTCCGGAAGAAGAAAACGGATTCTTTAAAGTTCCGAAGATTAATTAACCGTTTATTAATAATATAAGGCAAAACAGTTGTGAGGGGTTAAGGTCATAAACAGATTTTTGCATACTGCAAAATTCCCGTGAGTACATGAATTGATATAAATTTCACCGGTTTTGCGTTGAAAGGGGATAAATGATGACAAAGTATATATTTATAACGGGCGGTGTTGTAAGTTCGTTAGGCAAGGGAATTATTGCAGCATCTTTAGGTAAATTATTAAGAGCAAGAGGATTTTCTGTTATTAATCAGAAGTTTGATCCTTATATAAATGTTGACCCCGGCACAATGAGCCCTTTCCAGCATGGAGAAGTATTTGTAACAGATGACGGTGCAGAAACGGATTTGGATTTAGGGCACTATGAAAGGTTTACCGATACGGCTTTGGGAAAGTATAATAATGTGACTTCCGGAAGTGTTTATCAAACTGTTATTGAAAAAGAAAGACGCGGTGATTATCTGGGGGCAACGGTTCAGGTTATTCCTCATATTACCAATGAAATTAAATCAAGGATTATGGGTGCAACAAAACAGTTTAAACCTGATTTTCAGCTAATTGAAATTGGGGGTACTATAGGTGATATTGAGAGTTTGCCGTTTATTGAAGCAATAAGACAGTTTAAAACAGAAGTCGGAATTGGAAATGCTGTTTCTGTTCATACAACTCTTCTTCCTTACCTTCCGACATCAGGAGAATTAAAAACAAAACCTTCACAGCACAGTGTTCAGGTTTTGAGAAGTTACGGTATACAGCCTGAAATTCTTGTTTGCCGTACTACAAAACCTATTCCGAAAACAGAAAAAGAAAAATTGGCTTTGTTCTGTTCTGTTCCTAAAGAGGCTGTTATTGAGTGTCGTGATATGAAAAGTATTTATGAAGTTCCGATCGCATTGGAAGAACAGAATATGGCAGGAGTAATCCTTGACATGCTGAGGGTTGAGGATAGAAAAGCTGATTTAAAGGGATGGGAAAACCTTGTAGAAAGAATTAAAAATCCAAAAGGTGCCATCAGAGTAGCAATTGCAGGAAAGTATACAAAACTTTCGGATGCTTATATTTCTGTTGTGGAATCATTGAAGCACGCAGGCTATGCAGATGATGTTAAAGTGGAAATAAAATGGATAAATTCAGAGGATTGTCTTGATTATTCTGCCTGCAAAGAGCTGATGAAAGATGTTCAGGCTGTTGTTGTACCGGGCGGCTTCGGCGTAAGAGGTATAGAAGGAAAGTTGAATGTTATCCGCTATGCAAGGGAAAATAACGTTCCGTTTTTAGGTTTATGTTTGGGTATGCAGTGCGCTGTTATTGAATATGCGCGAAATGTTGCAGGAATAAAGGATGCAAATTCAAAAGAATTTGACGAAAATGCGCAGCATCCGGTAATTGACTTGATGCTTGAACAAAAAAATGTTCACGGTTACGGCGGAACAATGCGTCTGGGAGCGTATGAATGTGTTTTGAAAAAAGGTTCAAAAGCGAATAAGGCTTATGGAAAAGAAAAAATTTCAGAACGCCACAGGCACAGATATGAAGTTAATAATGAATACTTAAAGCAAATAGAAGATGCCGGACTTGTATTTTCGGGCATGTCGCCGGACGGAATGCTTGCCGAAGTTGTTGAACTTCCGAAATTAGATTGGTTTGTAGCCTGCCAATTCCATCCGGAATTTAAGTCGCGTCCGGAGCATCCTCATCCGCTGTTTAAAGGCTTAATAGATGCTGTTGTTAAAAAGTAATAATTTTCAGAGGGCTCTCATAAGTTGAGAGCCCTCTGAAAGCATATCTATTAACCACACGCTTTATTATTTTTAGTGTTTTGTCAAGTTTTATAATTTTGCTACCACGGGTAATCATCCTTTATTTCCCAGCCATCGAGTTGTATTAGTGCTCCGCATGCATCGCTGCCATCGCCTTTACAATATTTTAATAGTGTTTCTCTACTATTGCCGCTGCCATTCATATAAAAACCTTTAGAATTAAAGTTTGCAAAGAATGTATCTCTACCTACAATATTTGGCTTTTTTTCACCATTTGTATCAATTCGTAGTGATATCGAATCTTCTTGTGTATAGTCAGCATTAAAATGCAGGTAAATTCCATTTGTCAGGGCTATACTGTAATGTGTATGTCCTCCGCCTGATACAAGCTTGCCGTTCTCTCTGCGAAAATATTCATAAGGCATACCAGATGTTCTCATTTGTTCCTGCTTAACAACTTTAAGATATGGTGTAACATATGTATCAACAAATGTTTTTGTTTCATCTGTATTTGTTTCGCCTGTATCTCCTTCAACCTCGTCTATCCAATCTTCCATAGGCCCGTTGTCGATTTCGGACATTTTTACAGCCTGGGAAACAACTGCGTAAGCATAGGCAAGTCTTGTTGCAGCTTCTTTTTTTTGATAATTTGCAGTCAATGACGGTATGGTCAGAGCTGCAACAACACCTATAATTCCCAGTGTTATTAAAACCTCCGCCAGTGTATATGCATTAAAAAAATAAGTATATCTATTAATTCCTTGAAAATAAAAGATTACAGGCCTGTGTTTATCGGGGGGGGGGCAATTTGCAGCTTTTTCATAATCATATTTTCAGTCTCCTTTAATATTTTTATTATTTCCGATTTATTTTACTTTGTCAAGCTTAGTACTCTTGACTATGACTTATGTTGCGTGTATTTTATTATATACAGTGAAGTATTTGGGGAGATATTTAATGGAAGAGAATAACGTTTTAAAAAAATTTACTACAGCTCAATTTTTAAATTTTGCACTGGGATTTTTCGGACTTCAATTTGCATGGCAGATGAGAATTATTTTGTCGGGACCGGTAACTGAAGGGCTTGGGGCATCGCCGTTATTATACGGACTTATATGGCTTGCAGGACCATTTACCGGTATGGTTGTTCAGCCGTTAGTAGGTGCATTGAGTGACAAAACCGTATCTCCATTCGGCAGAAGGCGTCCATATTTACTTGGGGGCGCTTTACTGGCTTCTATTGCGTTATGGATTTTCCCTAATTCAGAAACTGTTACTGAATTTTTGCATAATTTTACGGGTATAAATCTTCCTCCGTTAACAGCTCTTTTTATTGCCGCAATTATGATATGGATTATTGATGCTTGCGTGAATGTAGCTCAGGGACCTTACAGAGCTCTTGTTCCTGATGTTGTTCCGGAGGAGCAATATTCAATTGCAAATTCTTATATAAGCCTTGCAATAGGACTTGGTTCTGTTGTTGCTGCCGGTACTGCACCGTTTTTAAAATGGGCTTTCGGCTATCAAATGTCTATAAATGCACAGTTTTATATGGCTGCCCTTGCATTTACTCTGGGTATGATATGGACTTGTATGACTGTTAAAGAACATAATTCAAGAAAAGAAATGATTAAAGAGGTTGCAACTGCAGAGATAAGTGAAACAGGTTTCTGGGATTCTTTAAAAAACTTTTTTGCTCTTTCTCCGGAAGTAGGTAAGATTTGTTTAATGCAGTTTTTTACCTGGATTGGCACTATGTGTATGATGATTTTCTTTACACAATATGCTGTTCATACAATTTATTTTGTACCTGATTTAACAACTGTTTCTGATTCAACCGTTGAGCAGTTTACGCAGGCAACCTTGAACGGGACAAATTTTTCTTCTGTATGTTTTGCAGTTTTTAATCTTGTATGTTTTTTAGTTGCTATACCTATAGGTGTTCTTTCTGCCAAATATACAAATAAAAAAGTTCATATAATTTCATTAATTTCCATGGTGCTTGCATATCTTGGAATGGCATTTACTAAAAATCCGAAAGCGGTTGCAGCACTTATGGGATTGTCAGGTATCGGATGGGCAAGTATTTGTGCACTTCCTTTTGCGATGCTTTCGCAGTTTATAAAAAAAGGTACGGAAGGCTCTGTTATGGGAATTTTTAATATATTTATTGCCGGACCTCAGGTCTTTGTATGTACTCTTGTTGCCTGGTTTATTTCAAAATGCTCTTTTACAATGGGTTCAGACTATATAAATTACCACTGGGAATATGCATTTATAATTGGCGCGGCTTGTCTGGCTGCGGCGGCAGTTATTACAAACACTGTTAAGGAAAAATGCTGATGAAAAAGAAAATTCTATTAATATATCCGCCGTCTCCTGTATTAAACAGAGAAGATCGCTGTCAACAGCCGACAAGAGATTTGATTGTAATTCCTCCTCTTCCGCCTACAGACTTAATGTACCTTGCTGCAGTTGCGGAGAAAGAGGGGCTTGAGGCAAAAATTCGGGATTACAGTCAGGGGGGCGATTTTGAAGCTGATTTAAAAGAATTTAAACCGGATTATCTTCTTGTTAATATTGCAACTCCGACTTTAGAACATGATTTGGAAGCTGTAAAAAAGGCAAAAGAAATTTGTCCGGATATTACAACTATCGCAAAAGGCGCTGCTTTTTTAGCTTTAGCAGAGAGAATAATTTCTGAACACGACGAATTGGATTTTGGAATTCTTGGTGAGGCTGAGATTACTCTAAAAGAAATTTTTAATGGTATTCCAAAGGATCATGTGCTTGGAATTTATTATAAAGAAAACGGTGAGGTTAAGTTTACGGGGGTAAGACCGTTTATTGAGGATTTGGACTCTCTACCTTTTCCTGCAAGACATCTGGTTGATAATAATATATACAGACGTCCGGATAACAATAAAGTTCAGGCAACAATTAAAGTATCTCGCGGCTGTCCTTTTCATTGTTTTTTTTGCCTTGCAACTCCTGTGTCGGGGGCCAAAGTCAGACGCAGAACCCCTGAAAATATTGTTGCGGAAATAAGAGAATGCGTTGAAAAATATAACATAAAGAATTTTTTATTCTGGTCAGATATATTTAACCTTGACAAAGACTGGACTATGAAATTATGTAAGGCAATAATTGACAGCGGGCTTAAAATAATCTGGTCTGCAAATACAAGGGCCGATACCGCGGATTTAGAAATGGCAGAAATGATGTACAAATCCGGTTGTCGTCTTGTAAGTATAGGTGTTGAAAGCGGTTCTCAGTATATGCTTGAAAAAATGGGTAAAAAGATTACATTGAATGATGTGCGTCGTACCGTAAAAGTATTTAAAAAGGCTAAAATAAGAATTTATAATTATTTTGTAATCGGGCTTCCATGGGAAACGGAAGAAACCGTGGAAGAAACAATAAAATTTGCAATAGAGTTAGATAGTGATTTTATAAGTTTTTATACTGCAACTCCGCTTCCGGGGTCAACATTTTATGATTACGCTGAGGAACATAATTTATTTGATAAAGAAACATCTTTTGAGAATGCTTATTATTATCCGGCTGTAAATACCCATTATATGAACAGAGAAAGAGTGTTTGAACTTCACAAATCAGCAATAAAGCGTTTTTACTTGAGACCTCTGTATATACTGAAAATGTTATCAAGAATTCGTTCTTTAGTTGAAGTTAAAAACTATTTTATTGCAGGGATGAATGTACTTCTTCGAAAATAGTATTGAAAATTGTAGTTATATCCTTTATAATATTATATAGAAAGGAGTTAGTTATGAAAAGTTTATTTGTTTCAAGTTTTCGGGGGGGGGGCGCTTAGTAGCTTCTTCCATTTGTTACAACAACTTTGGTAAGATTTTTGTGTCGGGTCAAGCGGCACGCTTAGGGTTTACTTTAGCTGAGGTTCTTGTAACTCTGGGCATAATCGGCGTAGTCTCAGCAATGACCGTTCCGACTTTAATGCAAAATCATCAGCGAAAAACCTATGTTACACAGCTGCATAAAGTATATAACGAGCTTAATCAGGTATTACTTCAATATCAAACAGACAGAAATGCAATTAATTTATTTGAAGCAGGTCTAAGCAGTCAACAGTCTGTATATGATATGGTTACAAATTATATGAAAGTTATATCTTCATGTAATACTGTGACTGAACCATGTTTTCCAAGTGCTTCTTATAAACTTATTAGTGGAACAGATGTAAATAAGGGTGATCTTGATACGGCGCAGAAATCATTTGTACTTGCAGACGGAACTTCTATACGAATTAAATATGGTAATACAGGTAATGTGTTACTTTTTTGTCTTGTTGATACAAATGGCCTAAAGGGCCCGAATATACTCGGCCGTGATGCATTTATTATGTATGTTTATAAAAATGGATTGATAGATGATGGAGTTTATACCGGAGGCTATAATGCTCCTCTGACTAAGGAACAAAGAGAAGAGTTAAATTGCGAAACTACAATTAACGGTTGTTTTGGAAGATTACTTAATGATAATTGGGAAATGAATTATTAGAATAAAATAAAGCCTCTGAAAATACAGAGGCTTTATTTTATTTATGAAATGATTATGACTAAACTTTTAATTTAATATGAAACCGCCTTTATCAGCATTTTGTAAATTTTCCCCGTCAATTTTTGCTCTGAGGTTTTTAATATATTTATAAACATAATCTCTTGGTAAATCAAGTAATGCTGCTAAATCTTTTGCATATACTATTTTACCTTTATTAGCGGCGAAGTGGTCAAATACTTTTTGTTCTCTGTCTGTAAGAGCTTTTTTAAATACAATTCTGACTTCATCTCTTAAAGATGCTGCAGACTTAGCTGTTTCTGTTTTTTTAGAAGATTTTGCGTTTGTTTTCTTTACAGCTGCTTTTTTTACATTTTTTTGCTTTGCAGTATGTTCAGCTGTTTCATCTTCTGTGTGAAGTTTATGGATAGAGAAAGGACTTGGTGCAATATCTCTTTCGATATCATATCCTCTTTCAGCTATAGAGCTTAATCTTTCTGCATGAGTTTGTTTCCATTCTCCTTCATTAGAAACAACAGGTTTCCCTTTTAAAACTATGTCTATTAAATCATTTGTAGGCTTAGTCTCTTCTATTTTCTTCCCTAATCTGGCAGCGTATTCTTCTAATGTAATCTTTTCTAATGAGCTTCTCCATTGCTTAATCTCTTCCTTGCTCAAATATTCAGACATTCATTAATCTCCTATAAACTATAATATGTGTCTCTGTACATTTTCTAATGTAGCATAAACCATGCCCGCTGACGCAAAATGTTTCATAACGTAAATTTTTATTTAATTACGTAACAATAATGGTATATAAATAGGATATTATCTAATATAAAACACCGGAATCAAGTATTTTTTGAACTTCTTTATTCATAATAGAATGAATTTCTTCAACAGTTTTTGTTCCGTCGATACTGATAAATTTATAAGCTGACTTCATGTTTTCATATTGTTCAAGGCATTTATTCTGATAAATTTCGAAACTTTTGTAAAAATCTGTTGAAAAGCCGACATCCCTTCCGCTTTCATAGTAATTTAAGCCTGTTGTTCCTATTATTCTTTTTAAAAGTATATCAACAGGCATATCAAGATAAAATATTAAATCCGGTTCGGGGGCATAATCATAAAGATTTTTAACCCATTCGATATCCTGTCCTCTGACAACATCCCTTGCAAGGGCAGTATAATAATATCTATCCAGAAGAACTATAAAGCCTGATTTTAATGCGGGAATAATCTGGTTTTCCAGCCTATCAGCGAAATCTGCAGCATACAAAAGGCTATATGTTGTGGCATTAAGCAGGTTTCTTTCTTTTGCATCATCAATAACGTTTGCAATAAGTCTTGATGTTTTCCATTCAGATACCATAACTCCGTATGATTGTGCCTGAATTGACTTTTTTAAAAGTTCAAGCTGCGTGGATTTGCCGGAACCGTCTGTCCCTTCTATAACAATAAGCAAACCTTCATATCCGTGTTTTGTTTTAAATTGCGTCATTATAAGTTTACTCCTTTGCCTGCAAGAACATCCTTTAGCATATTCCTTATCATAACCTGTTTTGAATGAATGGAATCCATCGCATCAAGTCTAACAAGTCCGAATTCTTCGACCATTTTTTGATATTCTTTAATAACCCGTCCCTGAAATATCATATAACTTTCATAAGGGTCATTGCTTAATTTCAAATCCATACCTGCTTCATAGAATTTTGGAGCACGGTTTGCACAAATTCTTTCCATTGAATGTTTCGGATCAATATCAAAATATATTGCAAGATCCGGTTTTATTGCAAAGCTGTAAACATTCCTAACCCAATTAGGATCCACACCTCTTGCGACATCCCTTGCAAAAGCTGTATAGGCGTATCTGTCGGCAAGAACAATAAAGCCTGCTTTAAGCGCCGGGTCTATAACCTGCTTAAGTCTGTCTGCGAAATCTACAGCGTGCAAAAGTGAAAAAGTTCTTGGAGAAAGCATATTTTTTTTCTTTGCAAGTTTTGTTGTTTGGCTGATTAATTCGGAAGAATTCCACTCAGTAAAAATCACGTCCTGTCCTGTAGCCTTCAGCCAATCTCTTAAAAGCGCGAGCTGTGTGGATTTGCCGGAACCGTCAATACCTTCCACACAAACAAGTGTTCCTTTGTAATTATGTTTTTCAGTTAATCTGGACAAATTTTATACTCCTTTTTCTTCTAAGAGGTGAACATTAATTTTTCCGAATTTAGCTGACAGATTGTCTATAATATGTATGAAATACAATTCAGGCTCTAAATCTTTCTGGTCAAGGTCGATTATAGCTCCCCAGTCGCTTCTCCCGTGGTGAGCGGCTATCATTCTTGCAATCTCTTTAAAGCCGTTGTTCATACAGATTGAAAATCCGTATTGAGAATGAGTAAGCCATTCTTTTCTGAAATTTTCATCATAATCTATCAAGCCTGTTTCTGTATCAATTGTATATTCAAAAATTTTGCCTATATCATGCAGAATGCAGGCTGCAAGTATATTATCGCGGTTAAATTTATAATCAGATAAATCCATATTAATTTCAGCATATTTCAGACATTCAAGAATATGAACCATCAGTCCGCCTATGTAGTTGTGGTGCATAAGTTTTGCTGCCGGCATAATTTTAATTTTTTCTTTGTGTTCGGTGAAAAATCTTACAAGGAACTGATTTAATTTTTCATTTTGAATTTTGTCAAAATATGAAGTTAGTTCTGCGTAAACTTTTTCTCTTTCTTTTTCGTCAAGTCCTGTTTTTGCCTCTTTCACTACGGATAGAGCAGATACAAGGCAGTTATTAAATTTTTCATTGAACGAAGCAGAAACTATTCTTACAATATTGCCAGTCCTAAAAACTTTGCTGTCAAAGCGGTTAAGCGTTTCTTCCCAGAGAATACAGTTTAAAAGCGAGCCGTCCTCAAGATTTTTCAATTGAAGCTTGCCCATTTTTGTGCCTGCTTTTGTGTCGCCTACCGAGAATATTACAACTTCATAATCCGTATCTGTACTGAACATTTTTAATTCCTATCTCTATCTATAATTTTGTTATCATTCCCCCAGACAAAAGAGGAACGAATTTCCTGACCTACTTTTTCTATAAGGTGATCTGCATTTTCTTTTCTTAATTCATTAAACTTTTTGCATCCTGTTTGCATTTCGTTTAAAAATTCATCAGCAAATGCTCCGCTTTGAATATCTTTTAACAAATCTTTCATAGCTTTACGCGACTGTTCGCCGATGACTTTCGGACCTCTTGTCATATCACCGTATTCGGCTGTATTTGATATTGAATATCTCATATCAGCTAAGCCGCCCTGATTTATCAAATCAACAAGAAGTTTCATTTCGTGTAAAACTTCAAAGTAAGCCATATATGGAGAGTATCCGGCTTCTACGAGGACTTCAAATCCTGTTTTTATTAAAGCAGAAACTCCTCCGCAGATTACAGCCTGTTCGCCGAACAAATCAGTTTCTGTTTCTTCTTTGAAGGTTGTTTCAATAATCCCTGCACGTCCTGCTCCTATTGCTGAAGCATAAGACAGTGCAACTTCTTTTGAATCACCTGAAGGATCTTGATAAATTGCTATTAATGAAGGTACTCCACGTCCTATTTGGTATTCACTTCTAACTGTATGCCCTGGGCCTTTTGGGGCAACCATAATTACATTAACATCTTCAGGGGCAACAATTTTTTTATAATGAATGTTAAATCCGTGAGAAAACATTAAATACTGTCCTTTTCTCATATATGGTTTGATTTGTTTTTCATAAACTTCTGCTTGAATTTCATCAGGTATAAGAATTTGTACAATATCAGCCCATTTTACGGCATCTTCAATAGACATTGTTTTAAAACCATAGTCTCTGGCTTTAACATCGGATTTTCCGCCTAAGCGAAGTCCTAAAACAACATTACATCCGCTGTCTTTAAGGTTTATTGACTGCCCGTAACCCTGTGAGCCAAAACCTATTACTGCTATTTTTTTTGTTTTAATCAAATTTTTGTTAATATCTTTATCAAGATAAATTTTTAAATTACTCATATCCTGCCTCTTTTCTTTTCTCAATTTTATCACAAAGAAAAAATCATATCTTGTAAAATTTTAGAAAATTTGTTATAATTGAAAGTAGTATAAAGAAAGGAGCCAAAATGAACGAAAAGTTATATGAAAGCCGCGGGGGGGGGGCGTTTTAGAGCTCCTGCAGCGCATTTTCAAGGGTTGCAAAATTCCAAAAAACTGTTATAATAGTGATATATATATATTCACATTAATGATGGAGATTTTGGAATGAAAAAAGCGTTTACACTTGCAGAAGTATTGGTAACTTTGGGAATAATCGGCGTAGTGTCGGCAATGACCGTCCCAACTTTGATGCAGAATTACCAGCGTCAGAGTTATGTAACCCAGCTGCATAAGGTCTATAACGAGTTTGCACAGGCGTTAACCCAATACCAGACAGACAGAAATGCAGTAAATTTAACAGAAGCTGGTTTAAATTCTCAGGCAAATTTAAATTCCTTTATAACAAGCTATTTTAGAGTTGTCCAAACCTGCTCGAATTCTTTGACACCTTGTTTTTTGGAGCAAACATCTTATAAAGCATTAAACGGAACGGCTTTACCAGCTCATTATACTGTTACAAATGCTTATGTTTTGGCAAGCGGGGCATCTGTAAGATTTTTATATGCTAAAGAAGGAGAAAAAGTTGGGAATATAATGGTTGATATCAACGGTCAAAAAGGTCCGAATATTCTTGGCAGGGATTTATTTACTATAGGTGTATATAATAATGGTATAATGGATGAGAATGGCACATCTGCCCCTTTAACAGAAGATGCAAGAAATACTTTGTATAACAACGGCTGTTCTACCGGAGCAACTGCCTGGGGATGTTTTGGAAAGATTCTTAATGATAACTGGGAAATGACTTATTAATTTGAGGCAAGTCCGTTTTCTCCGAATAAAAAAACCTGTAAGGCATTTTCTGTTTGTTTTACCGGTTTATAGAAATCCTTAATAAGCACGCATTGTGTTTGGATACAATTTAAATTTCGTTCATGCAGATATTTTTCAAGAATATCTGCATTTTTTGTGTATTGACGGTGTTTCAGAAAAGCATAAAATTTAGTTTTTCTTCTGGAGATTTCCCCTAGTGCAAAATTTATGATTTCATCGTAAGGGACATTGTAGCCGTCATTTAATGACATATCAATAATAAAGTTATTATTGTCGCTGGTTGTTATTGAAAGGTATGCAATAATTCTGTGATTAGACGGTTCTTCCAGCACGTATCTATTCTTGTAAAAATTCGTCATTCCTGCAAAAAACGGATCTTTATATTCTTCCTTTGACCTTTCCAGTGATGGTTTATATAAGTTTTGCAGTTCGCTGTTATAAAGCTTTGCTATTGCGTCTGCATCTGAGTTCTGGCAATACCTGAAATTTGCTTTTTTATCGGTAGGCGGTATGAAATTATCAAGTTTCCATAGGTTTTCATAACTGCATTGTCTAAAACCGCATCCTTGCATAAACAGATTTAATAACTCATCATGAGAAATGTCTACGCATACAGCGAATGAAACAGCACCTTTGGCTCCGTATCTTGCAATAACAAATTCTACAAGCTGTTTTCCGGCTTCATACAGATTTTGTTTAAATATAAGTCGTGTGATATTAATTTTATAAGGATTTCCGCTTGTAGGAACAATTGTTATAAGTCCTAGTATTTCATTATCTTCAAGTAAAATGAAAGATTCCGGCAGAAATTTATATTTTAATGGCAGAATAGCATGAAGCATTATAAAGGCTTCGACATTTAAGGCTTTAGTGTATTTATTGCCGTCGTCTGAGCCTAAGTAAGAAATCATTTTTTTGATTTTAGGTGCATCAAAACAATTTAATCTTCTTATGACTGCCATATACTTATTATATAATTTATTTTTAATCTTTTCAAGTTTGTGCTAAAATTTTTTACGAGGCGAGATATGAAAATAGCTGTAACTGATAATGAAAAAATTGTTGTGAAAGAGGTTGAAGATTTAGTACTGGAGGGACGTAAAGGAGCAGTTGTAAAAGTAATAGGATGCGGGCTTTGCGGATCTGATATTGTCAAATTTGTTCATAAAAGCGTTAAGGATGGAACAGTTTTAGGGCACGAAATTGTTGCAAAAATTATTGAAATAAATTCAGATACTAAATTTAAAACAGGTGATGTGATAGTTACATCGCATCATATTCCATGCGCTGAATGTGTATATTGCAGGCATGGTAATGTTTCTATGTGTGAACATTTTAAATCTACTAATATACGTCCGGGTGGCTTTTCCGAATATGTATATTTAAGCGAAGAACATCTGCAAAATGTTGCGCATAGAAAGCCTGATAATCTTACTGATATTGAAGCTTCTTTTTATGAGCCGCTGGGTTGTATCGTAAGAGCTGTAAAGCGTGCAAATTTGATGAATGGTGATAAAGCTCTTGTAGTTGGTCTTGGCTCTATCGGTATTTTATCGGCCCAGGCTTTAAAAGCTGGCGGGTATGATGTTACCGGATGCGACCTTCTGAAAGAAAGATGCGAATTTTTAAAATCTTTTGGTATTCAGGCCTGCGATGTCAGGGAGCTTCCGGAAACCTATAAGGCTGATTGTATTTTTATGACATCCGGTGCGGACAAAGCTGTTGATACAGCTCTTAAATATGTCAGAAACGGCGGAAAAATTCTTGTATTTTCAAGCACTCCGCATGATGAAACTTCTTATCCTAATAATGAAATATATTATCGTGAACTGACTGTTCTGGGAAGTTATTCTCCTTCCCCTGAGGATTTGAGAACTTCTCTTTCGTTGTTGAAAGATGGTAAAGTCAGGGTTAACGGTATTTCAACAGAATATAAGCTGGATGATATTCAGAAAGCTTTTGATGATACTATGTCAAATAAAATAATGAAAGCGTATATAAAATTATGAAGGCAATACAATATTATGGTCCGCAAAATATAAAATATGAAGAAGTTATGGTAAAACCTCCGCAAGAAGGTGAAGTTGTAGTAAAAGTTATATCAGCACTAACATGCGGTACTGATGTAAAAACATATAGACGTGGACATCCTGTTTTGATAAAATCCGTTCCTTCCGGATTTGGCCATGAGTTTGCCGGAATTGTGGAAAGAGTAGGCAATGGTGTTGAGAATTTTAAACCGGGTGACAGAGTTGTTGCCGCAAATTCCGCGCCCTGCGGCAAATGTTTTTATTGCCGGCATGAAGAATATAACCTTTGCGAAAATTTAGACTTGTTAAATGGAGCTTACGCAGAATATATTACCGTTCCGGCCCGTATTGTCCGTAAAAATATGCTTATACTGCCGGATAATTTAAGTTTTGACAAAGCTGCATTTTGTGAGCCTCTGGCTAATGTTGTTCATGGGGTTGAAAGGACAGGGATTAAGGAAGGTCAAACTGTTGGTATTATTGGAATCGGACCGATAGGACTTATGTTTGCAAGACTTGCAAAACTTAAAGGTGCCAGGGTTATTGTTGCAGGCAGAAATCCTTTAAAATTAAAAGCTGCAGAGGAGTTTGCACATGCTGATGAAATTATTGATCTAACGCGGTATGCAAATCCTGAAAAGATATTTAGAGAATATACAGAAGAACATAAAGGGCTTGATGTCGCTATAGAATGTGTAGGATTGCCTGAAATCTGGGAGAGAATTTTTTCATGTGTTCGTCCAGGCGGTACTGTTCACTTTTTCGGAGGTTGTAAGTCAGGTTCAACTGTTACCTTCGATACTACTAAAATGCATTACGGTGATATAAAACTTATGAGTGTTTTTCACCATACGCCTAAATATTTTAGAATGGCATTGGATTATATAGCATCAGGGGAAGTTGAAGTCGAAAAGCTTATTACAGATACCTTGCCTCTTGAAAAAGTTGAATATGCAATGAAGCAACATATTGAAGGAAAAGCTATTAAATTTTTGATTAAACCCTAATATTGCAGTAACTTCAAAATTATGTTATGATAATTATACGATGAAAGGAGCGATTATGAAAAAGATATTAAATAAAAAACTCGGGGGGGGGGCATTTTAGAGCTCCTGTCTTTTTCTTTAAGATCTTGCAAAATCCCCAAAAGCTGTTATAATATTGATATGTATGTTCACATTAATAACGGAGTTTATAGAATGAAAAAAGCATTTACTTTAGCCGAGGTTCTGGTCACTTTGGGCATAATCGGCGTAGTCTCAGCAATGACAGTACCGACCTTGATGCAGAATTACCAGCGTCAGAGCTATGTAACCCAGTTACATAAGGTGTATAATGAGTTTTCTCAAGCCTTAACCCAATACCAGACAGACAGAAATGCCGTAAATTTAACAGAGGCAGGTTTAAATTCCAAAGATGCGGTTGATACTTTTATTAAAAAATATTTTAGAGTTGTTCAGGAATGTGACTCTATGGATGATTGCTTTGCTGATGAGTATAAAACTCTTCAGGGTTCTAGTGATACTAGTTACAGTCGAGATGTTAAATCCTTTGTGTTAGCAAGCGGCGCATCAATAAGACCCAGCTATGCTACGGATGGAAGTAATTTTAAATTACTTAATGTAGGAATTGATGTTAACGGGAAGAAAGGTCCGAATATTTTAGGAAGGGATTTTATTTTTTTCGCTGTTTATAAAAACGCTTTAATAGACGATTATACAAATGATGTAAATGATAATGCTCCGTTGACTGAAGAGGCACGTGACAATATGTTTAATTCTGAATGTAATGCAGGAGCTTCTGGCAGTAGCTGGGGCTGCTTCGGTAAAATATTGAATGATAACTGGGAGATGACTTATTAAAAAATAAAGACCGATTTTTATCGGTCTTTTAATAATATAAACTCTCAAATCTTAATAAACAATAAGCACTACTTGACTGCGTGCAGTCTTGTTTGAATACCCGCATCCGCGTTAATCATCTTAGCGGCTGCCAGCGCTAAATTGCGCCGTTTTCTCGCTCCTCTTAATATAAATTCCACACTGTCGCATACATTACACGAAGGTGTTACTATCTTTTTTAGCATATATAAATCTCCATTTTAATTCTGATTACATACTTTATATCGGTATATCATAATAAAACTTTAATATTTACTTTAATTTATTTACATAATTTAATAATAATGATATAATTCGCATATATACAGGGTAAAATATGATTAGCAAGAAAGGAGAAGTAGTAATGATTAAATTTTTAAGTTGCCGGGGGGGGGGCGCTTAGTAGCTTCTTTCATTCGTTTTAGCAACTTCGGTAAGACCTTTGTATCGGGTCAAACGGTACGCTTTGGGTTTACTTTAGCCGAGGTTCTGGTCACTTTGGGCATAATCGGCGTAGTTTCGGCTATGACTGTTCCTACATTGATGCAAAATCATCAGAGAAAAACTTATGTTGTCCAATTACATAAAGTCTATAATGAACTTCAGCAGGCTTTTGTTCAATATATGGCAGATAGAAATGCCTTAAATCTTCGAGAGGCCGGCATAACAGATCAGGATACAATGAATAATTTCGTAACAACTTATTTTAAAATTGTAAGCAGGTGCTCGGATCCAAATGATGTAAAACCTTGTTTTGATGACCCGAACAATTACAAAAAGATTTCTGGAAATGTTGCAAATGGTTTTACTAATTGTCAGAATTCTACGGACGGTTGTACTTTTACTCTTGCAAGCGGAGCAACAATAAGACCTTGGCTTGCAGGTTCTGATGAGTTAGCTTTTATAGTGGCTGTAGTTGATGTAAATGGACCTAAAGGTCCTAATGTATTTGGCAGGGATTTTTTTGATATGTGTATTGATGTAAATGGAAATATTGACTCATGTCTGCCTAATGGTACGGTTCCATCCTTTCCGCTTACGGAGGATAAAAGAGATGAGCTTTTTAATTCCGGATGCCTGGGAAATAGTGCATCTATATATGGTTGCTTCGGAAAAATATTAAATGATAACTGGCAAATGAATTATTAAAAAAGAGCCTTATAACGGCTCTTTTTTACATATACATATTAGGCTCAATTTTTTCTTTAAAAATTTGCACCAGACAATAATACCATACAATTTGGACGACAAATCCCAGATATCCGCTGATTATTCCGCCGGTATATATTCCTGCAGTTAAGGCATTCTGATTAATAATTCCAAAAATTAAACCTAGTACAAAGCCGGGAAATACCGTAACTATATAAACAGGTATAAAAAGCAGACCTAACAGTATAAAATCTGAAAAACTATGTTTTATATAACTTATCGGCAGTAAAATATTGTATAATCCTTTTCTGTCAAAATGTTTTGAATATGCTGTGTAAATAAATTGCACAAAAGCATAGAAACAAATAATACAGAGGAATATGAATATTCCAAGAACTTTATAAATTAATAAATTACCTGCCATAAGTAGAATTGATATTATGCCGATTATAAAAATATATAGTGTCCATACAAGCATTAGCGGGAAAGCATGAAAAAATACCTTTAAAGGTTTAAAATTTATATCGGGTAGTATTTCACCGATGTCATTTTCTCTGAAAAATGAATTATGTGAAAATATAAGGTTGTATCCGCCAATATAGATTCCAAAAGCAACAAGCATTATTATATAAATTATGAGTAAAGGAATGTTTGCCGGAAGTTCCTTAGTTTTTTCTATTGCATCTGCCGCTTCTTGTACATATACAGATGAAATAGATATTACAGCAGTTATTAAGAATAAATATAGATGTTTAGTAAGAGCATTTTGCCCTGAAAAAACTCTTTTAAATCCTTCAACCATTATGTCAATAACGTTCATTGTTCCTCTCTTTCATACGTTTTTAACATTTCATAATCCCAAACAAGAACACCGATAGACAACGTGTAGATCAGTAAGATGCTTACCATGTAATTTGAAAGTTTTAAAATTGCAGTCTGCTGTTGCGACAAAGTCAGACTTATAGCATTAATATCCCCTTTATAATACAATGCCGCAGATATTCCTATAATGAAAAATGTTATAAAAATGCTCAAAAATGTTACAATATGGCTTAATATCACAATCCACAATCTTTTTATAAGAAGTAGAAAATATTCCTTAATTCTGAATTTTTTAAATAGCAATCCTGCTTCATTATTTTTATAGTTATAAGAAAACCCGGCCTGCATCATCGTCAACGGAATAGCAATAAGTGTTTCTACGCAAAATGACGGGTACTGGTATTTTGTATACAAACTGATAAGCAGAAACGGAATTCCGATAATAAAAATTATAAAAGGAATTTTTTTTACTGAGACTTTAAATGATTGCATATCAATGTCTGGAATTTCTCTTACATGCATAAATATTGTTTCATAACCTGTAAAGAATAGTGCGAATATAATAAGAAGTGCAGTGAATATTATTTTTTGATAAATATTGACTTCCAGTATTCCCTGTGCGTCAAGAGCAAGATATCCATTTAGCAGACCTGTAATACCGCATATTGAAAATAATGATATTTGTCTGGGTAATGCATTTTTTCCAGTATATAGTTTTTTTAATCCTTTAATCATTTGTGACATTATTATTATTATCCTTTCTGATAACAGGTCGTATGTATTTATTGTAAGAATTTATTAAAGAATAGGGGAATGCAAAGTACCAGGTTACAATCGTAAAGTAACCTGCAAAAGTGCTCATAAAAAAATCCAGCAGGTAATATTCATTTGTAATACGTACCATTTTATCAATACCCGTAAGTCCCGCCGCTAAATAAATTAAAATATAAACGGCAGCTACTGCAAGACTAAATATTACAAATAAAATTAATTTCAAATAAGTTGGTTTAAAAGCAGGTTTTATAAATTTAAACAACAACAATATATTTATGAGACCTTTAGAATCAAGATTTTCTGCATAAGCCAGAAAAATATAATATACAAATACTGCACAAAAAATTAATGCTATAGAAATCATTACGGGTAAAACTATAAAATGTGTTGTCATATATATTACGACAGCAAGTATTATACAAAGACATGCATAGATACCCCATACAATATTCAGTTTAATAATTCCTAGGTAAATTCGGGGGGTAATATCTTTAAAGGAAGGCAAAATTCCGTTGTTTATATTATTGATAGCATTATGCAAAAATTGCAGACTATATGCACCTATAATTATATTAAATATAAGATCAACAGGATTCTGTTTGTAACTGTATGTTTTACCTGTTTTAATATCAACAAATGTAGAGAGCAGTGTCCATATAATCGATATTATTATCAGAAAAATATGTGCTTTTTTGTTTTCATAAATTTTTTTGTAACTTTCAACTGGTCCTGCCATAAAATCTACCTACCGATAGTGTTTATTATATCAGTTTTTTTTTCAATTGCAAGATTGTCTTTTTTTATAGTAAAATGAACTTATGGAAACAGAAATTAAACAGAAATTAAGTGAATTAAAAGCCAGATTTGATAAAATAAAGGAGTGTCTTTGACCCGATAGGCTTGAAAGAAGAACTTTCTAAACTTGAGGCGGAGATGCAAACTTCTGAGATATGGTCTAATCAAAAAAAAGCATCAGAGCTTGGCGCTCGTATAAGAGAGATAAAGGATAATCTTGATTTTTATGATAAATGCCTTCAGGTTATTGATGATGCATTAACAGCTCTAGAAATAGGCGATGATGAATTAATAGAAGAGAGTAAAGGTGCACTGTATAATATGGAAAAGGCTCTGGATAAATTTGAAGTGCATAAAATGTTAAGCGGGGAATATGATGATGCTGATACAATCCTAACTGTAAATGCCGGAGCCGGCGGTACTGATGCTCAAGATTGGGCAAGTCTTTTACTAAGAATGTACATGCGATGGGCAGAAAGTCATGGGTGGAAAGTTGAGCTTTTGGATAAACTTGATGGTGATGAAGCTGGAATAAAATCAGCATCAATTAAAATAATCGGAAAATATGCTTTTGGTTATGCGAAGGCAGAGAAAGGCGTACACCGTTTAGTCAGAATTTCGCCATTCAATGCTAATGGAAAACGTCAAACAAGTTTTGCATCTGTTGAAGTTTCTCCTATAATAGAAGATTTTGAAAAAACTATTGTAATTCCTCCTGAAGATTTGGAAATTGAGACAATGCGTTCAGGCGGTGCAGGTGGGCAAAATGTAAATAAGGTTGAAACAGCGGTAAGAATTTTGCATAAACCTACTGGTATTGTCGTAAAATGCCAGCAGGAACGTTCTCAGTTACAGAACAAGGAAAATGCAATGCAAATTCTTGTATCAAAACTTCTGGCAATAAAACAAGCTGAACATGAAAAAAAACTTGCAGAACTTAAAGGGGAGAATGTAGATATTAATTTTGGTTCACAAATTCGTTCTTATGTTTTTCATCCCTATAAAATGGTAAAAGATCACAGAACAAATTATGAATCCGGAAATGTTGATGCTGTTATGGATGGTGAACTGGATGGGTTTATTGAGGCTTATCTGCGCAGATAACAATAGCTTTTTGAACTTGTCATTTTTTTTAGTTTTTATGGTATTATTTTTTTATAAGGATAGATTTATTCATGAAAAAAATATGTATTGTTGGCGGATGCGGGCATGTTGGTTTGCCTTTAGGGCTGGTGCTTGCGGATAGAGGGTTTGAAGTAACGCTTTTGGATATTAATAAAACTGCTGTTGATTTAATAAATAGCGGGATTGTTCCATTTCAGGAGGAGGGTGCAGGTGAACTTCTGAAAAAAGAGATTAATAAAAACCTTTTTGTTACAGATAATTCTGATGTGGTGAAAGTTCAGGATGTTGTAATTTTTATTACAGGAACTCCAGTTGATGAACACCACAACCCTAAAATTCATGAAGTGCTTAATGTTGTTGAAAAATATTTGCCATTAATGCATAAAGAGCAATTAATTATTTTACGTAGTACAATTTATCCCGGAACAACAGAGATTATTGAGCAAAAACTTCAGAATTTCTTTGGAGTTCAGCCTAAACTTGCTTTCTGTCCGGAAAGAATTTTGCAGGGTAAAGGTATTGAAGAAATTCAAAATCTTCCGCAAATTGTATCTGCTGTAAATGATGAAGCACGAAAAGAAGCCGCTGAAATATTTTCTAAAATTGCTCCAAAAGTTATTCATCTTGAACCGGTTGAGGCAGAACTTTCAAAGCTTATGCTTAATACATGGAGATATCTTGAATTTGCAATTGCTAACCAGTTTTATATGATGGTTGAAGACAAAGGGCTTGATTTTTATAAAATATTTGATGCAATGAAAGAAGATTACCCGCGGGCAAAAACTTTTTGTAAGGCAGGACTTGCTGCGGGACCTTGTTTATTTAAAGATACTATGCAGTTGTCTGCTTTTTACAGAAATCAGTTTTTCCTCGGACAGTCTGCTATGCTGGTAAATGAGGGCTTGCCGAATTTTCTGGTAAGTCAGCTTGAAAAGAAAATGGGTTCTTTAAAGAATAAAAAAGTTGCTCTTCTCGGGATGACTTTTAAGGCAAACAATGATGATATAAGAGAAAGTTTGTCTTTTAAGATTAAAAAAGAACTTGAATTTAAACTTGCTGAAGTCCTGCCCTCAGATCCTTATCTCAAAAATACATATAAACTTGATGATGTTTTGGCTGATTGCGATGCAGTTATATTAGGGGTTCCTCATAATGAATATTTAAATTTACAAATTAATAAACCTTATGTGGATTGCTGGAATGTTTGGAAATAAGAGGTAATTAAAATGAAAATATTAGTAACAGGTTCGGCAGGTTTTATTTGTGGTTATGTGGTGGAAGAATTATTGAACCACGGGCATGAAGTTGTGGGTATAGATAATTTCTCAAAGTACGGAAAGATTAAAAAGTCGTATGATAATCATCCTAACTATCATTTTGTAGAAGGTGATGCAAAAGATGTTGAGCTTATGAAAAAGCTTGCTCAAGATTGCGATCAGATACTTGCCTGTGCAGCAATGATAGGCGGAATTGCTTATTTTCATGAAATGGCTTATGACTTACTGGCAGAAAACGAAAGGATTATGGCGTCAACGTTTGATGCAGCAATTCATGCTTTTAAACATGGAAATTTGAAAAAGATTAATGTTCTCAGTTCGAGTATGGTTTATGAATGTGCTGTAAATTATCCTTCTAAAGAGGGTGATGAAAAAATTATTCCGCCGCCGATGAGTACATACGGTTTTCAAAAGTTAGCCTGTGAGTATTACTGTAAAGGTGCGTTTGAACAGTACGGACTGCCTTATACAATAATAAGACCGTTTAATTGTGTCGGCACGGGCGAAAAACGTGCTTTATGCGATAAAGAAATCCTTTCAGGTAATGTAAAACTTGCTATGAGCCATGTGGTGCCAGATCTGGTGCAAAAAGTTCTTAAGGGGCAGGATCCTCTTCATATTTTAGGTAAAGGAAACCAGATTAGACATTACACTTATGCAGGTGATTTGGCAAGAGGTATAAGACTTTGTATTGAATCTCCCGATGCTTTTAATGAAGATTTTAACTTATCAACCCCTGTTTCAACTACGGTTCTTGAACTTGCCGAAACTATATGGAAAAGATTAAACCCTGATAAAGAATTCAGATATGTAAGTGATGAACCGTTTAAATATGATGTTCAAAAAAGAGTTCCGTCAGTTGAAAAAGCCGAAAAATTGCTAGGATTTAAAGCTGAAACTTCGCTGGATGAAATTCTTGATGAAGTTGTACCATGGATTGCCGAACAAATAAAAATCGGTGGAATTTAAAGAAAGTTGGAGCATAAATGCTGACAATTATTATTCCCGTTTATAACGAGGGTGAAAATATTAAGACTGCTGTTGAAAATATTGAAAGAGAAGTTAAATATCCATATACAATAAATGTAATATATGACTTTGATGAAGATACAACAATAGAACCTGCTAAAAATTTGAATGTAAATCTTGTTAAGAATAAATACGGCAGGGGTGTTTTGAATGCGATTAAAACCGGATTGGAAGATGTTAATACTGAATTTGCCATTGTTACAATGGCGGATTTGTCAGATCCGCCACAGGTTATGAATGATATGATTGATTCAGCTATAAAAAATAATGCGGATATAGTTTGCGCATCTCGTTATATGTCGGGAGGGGGGCAGGTTGGAGGCCAGCTGCTTAAAAAATTAATGTCAAGATATGCAGGTTTATCTCTTCATTATCTTGCAGGTGTTCCGGTGCATGATGTGACAAATTCTTTTAAACTTTACCGCAGATCATTTTTGGAGAGTGTTAAAATTGAAAGTACCGGAGGGTTTGAGTTAGGTCTGGAGTTAGTTGTTAAAGCGTTTAAAAACGGTAATAAGATAACGGAGGTTCCAACCGTCTGGTACGACAGAACTGCAGGAAAGTCAAATTTTAAACTTTTAGAGTGGCTGCCTAAGTATCTTAAATGGTATTTTAAAGCTTTTGGAGGAAAGCATTGTTAAAGAAAAAAGATATATGTATTTTATTTCTTATTAATTTATTTGTTTTTTTCTGTTTTACGCTTTTTTCAAAGATTAATTGTGTAGTTGTATTGCAAAATCCGAAATATCAAACATACTCAGCTGTTATCGGGACAAAACAAGTAGATACCGATGTTCTAAACGGTGAGTATCTTGAAATAAAATTACCTTTCTTGACATCAGGATTTACAATCAATAATCTTAAAGAAAATCAAATTAGAACGGTATTTTTAAATGGCAATGAAATATATTCTCTAAATAACATAAGTAATGTACTTTTGAAATTTAAAATAAATACCTTATTTAAGGTGTTTGCACTTACTATTGGGGTAATGCTTTTTGAAATAATTTTAATATCGCTCTTTTTTATACCTCAGAAAGACAAATTCTGGGAGAATTTGATTGAAAATAAGACGGTGTTTTACATTTCATGTCTAATATTGTGTGTATTTATTATATGGAATTTTTATAACATTTACCAAACAGCTGTTGATTTACCTTTTTGGGATGAATGGGAAGCTTTAAATCCTGGCAGACTTGATGAGCATTTAAATTTTAGCTGGCTTTTTGCCCAGCATAATGAGCATAAAATACTCTGGACTCGATTGTATACCTGGATTTTGTATCATCTTGACGGATGGAACTTAAGGCACCAGATTATATTGAATTTCTTTTTGTATCTTACTTCTTTATTTGTTTTGTATAAGGTTATACCTGATAAAAATAGTTTACTGCCATTATTTTTTATTCCATGTTTTTCTGATGTGTTAATAGATAATCAGCTGACAGGTTTTCAATCTCAATTTTATTTTATGTTGTTATTTTCTTATCTGGCTATTTATTTCGGTTTTGTAAAAGAAAATAGTTACAAAAATGCTGTCTTGTTTTCCGTATTTTCAGTATGTGCAATGCTATCTATGACATTTATTTCCGGGGTTGCTTTGTTTTTTGCGTACTTCATGAAGGAACGAAAGTTTAACATAAATGTTGTTACTTCTGCAGGTGTAATTTTAGTTGGATTATTTTTATTTTTTATTAATTATACTACTTCTAATTTGCAAATGGAAGTTACAATGCCATACAAACCAGTATTCTGGTATTATTATTTCAGAATTATTTTAAAGGGTATTTTTAACGTTTACCTGCCTGTTTTATGCACACTGTTATCCGGTATTTTGTTCGTTTCGGCTTTTATCATTTCTTATATTAAAGATAAAGATAGAAACAGCTATTATGTATATTTTTCGCTTTTCATACTGTGTTTTGCATTAACGGCCGGTGTTGCAGCCGGAAGATGTTCCATTGATACTTCATATATTGTCGCAAGCAGGCATTTGAATGTTGTTAACTTTTTAATTCCATGTATAGCTGCGATGTTAATACGATTTAAACAAGTAAAGATTTCTCTCATATATTTTATCCTTTTGATATGTATGTTTGCACAATGTTATACCTTTGATACATATTACGGGGTACGGGATTTTAGAATTCAGGCAAAGAAAGAACTCTTAATGGTTGTGGATTCCACTCGTGAAGAACTGACTGTAGGTAAAGTTAACCCGTTTAATATTAAAGAATGCATATTAAGAGCAAAAGATCTGAATGTAAGTTTTTTAAGGAAACGTTGATATGTATAGAAGAATTCTCTGGTATTTTTTAATTATTATATTTATATTCTTTGGTTTTAAATTCACCTGTTTTACGGTTTTATCCGGTTTAGATCTGTCGTGGGCTTATGCATTGAACAATATTCATCTTAATGGAGATTATATTTTTGGGAGGGATGTTTTTTTTACTTACGGCCCTCTGGGCTATTTACTTGCTCCTTATTGTTATAAAGGTATTGTTATACAGGCATTTTTGTTTAAGATTTTTATAATATTTTCATATATATTTGCTATACTCTGTTTTAAAGAACGTAAAAATGTAAATATTTTTTTTGTGCTTGTTGTTTTAAATTTTATACTTTTTTGGAGAGATTATGATTTTTTAGAATTTCTTGCATTAATGCTTGCGATGGTATGCGTGTATGCAGACCGTTTAAGGCAGAATACTGCTTTAATTCTTTTAAATTTATTGGCATTTTTTATGTTTTTTGCCAAGTTTAATATTGGAATAAGTTGTATTGCAACGTTAATTTTCACTTTAATATCTCTTAAATTAAAGCGGGAAGCAATTGTACTTACTTGCGGTATATGGGTAATCGGACTTGTTTTAATAACTATGTTATATTTTGGAGATTTTTATAACTTTATTCAATGGTTTAGAGTTTCTCTGCTAATTGCTTCCGGATATAGTGAGGCAATGTTATTATGGCGTTATGCACTAAATCAAATTTACCTTTTATCTGCTCTTATAATTGTAGGTTTATATTTTTCGTTATGGTTTTATGACTATAAAAAGAATAACAATGAATGTTTTAAAGTCTTTTTTGTCAGTTTGCCGTCTTTATTTTTTATTTTTAAGGCCGGATTTGTCAGGGCTGATTTGCATATGATGCAATTTTTTACATATATGCTTTTGTTAATTCCTTTGTTATATCTGTTAGTAACAAATATTTCAACAAAAAAACTGGTTATAATGTATATTTTAGCCTTAATTTTGCCTGTGAACTATTTTTCAACGGGCAGTATGTTTAATATTATTCCTGTACTAAAATATGAACATGAAATTTTTGTTCCTAATGAATATACTCTGCCTTATAAATGGCTCGATAAAATAGGAAGTGCAAGGGTCGAAATTCTTCCATATGATTTTTCATATATTGAAAAGAATAATTTGACGCCGCATTATAACCCTATTTTGCAGTTATATTCCGTATATACAAAAAGTTTGGATGACATTAGTGCAGAAAATTACAGAAAACAAAAAACAGATTATATAATAGTTGACCAAAGCAGGTCCATTGACAATAGAAATTTGGTTATGGATAATCCGGCAACCTGGGATGCAATAAGGGAAAATTATCAGGTTTATGATTTTAGGGAAAAGAAAATACTTCTGGAAAAAAGAGAAAAACCTGTTAAACACAAATATGAAACATACAGAGTTCAAGAATTTACTTTTAATGATGAAATTTCTGTTCCTGTTGATGCTAAAAAAGCTGTAGTAAAAATGGATTTATCATTGTCCGGTGTTTCTGCAAACTTTTTATTAAAGGTTTTGCCTGTATTTATTTATGTGACTTTTAATAATGGTGAAATAATGAAAATAAGACAGGTTAGAGATGTTATGAAAAATGGCATTTATATTGACGAATTTATTTTGTCAATGAAAGATTTAGATAAATGGCTTCAGTATGAGACTTGCGGTAAAAATATTACTTCTGTAAGATTTTATACAGCTATGCCGATTTTGTATAAAAAGAAATTTGTAATTGAATGGCAGAAATGAAAAAATATAGTACAATAATACTTCTAATATTTACAATATTTGTTTTATTTTTACATGCTCCGGATGTATTTATAAATCAAATATTGTTTTCAGAGGACGGGAATGTATTTTTTAACCAGTCGCAGGAATTTGGTATGCAGGCTTTATTTATTCCTTATGCCGGTTACAGCCATTTGATATTACGTTTAATGGCCTGTTTTGCATCTTTCTTCCCTGTTCAAATAATACCATATATTTATCTTTTGTCTGTCATTTTTGTTCAATTTTTTATTGTATTGTTTACTTATAAAATTTTTAAACTTGAAAATTATAATTATGGTCTTATTATTGCTTTGTTTCCTTTATTAATTCCTGTGGGTTGTGAAATTTATTTTAGTTTAACAAATTTGCAATGGCTTCTGGCTTTATTATTTGTAATATGCATCTCTAGTAGCTGGTTAACGCTAAATAGCTGTATGCTGGCCTTAAATCTTTTTTTATTATCTTTAACGGGACCTTTTTCAATTTTACTTCTGCCTGTTGTAATTGTAAGGATGTTTTTATATAAAGATCTTAAAAAGAAATTGGGTATCTATGCATTATACTTTACAGGGACGTTAATTCAGCTATTTATTCTTTTTATGTCAGAGAGAACGCAGTCTATTTATGATAAATTTCAATTTGCTAAGTTTATATCTTTTTTTATGTTGAAACTTTCATCTATAAATTTCTGGGATATAATTTTGTTCATAATCTTTTGTTTAGCTCTATTTAAAGCTGTGAAAAATTTTAAAGAATATTTTACTTTATTTTCATTATTATATCTGGGTATAGCTGTTATTTTTTCATCATTATTTATATTAAGCGCTGATATTCCCTCGCGTTACATGTATCTTTTTCTTGCTTCGGTATATTTAATGTCTGTAGTTGTTTTAAAAAATGATAAAATTTCTGCTTTTATAATACTGTTGCTTATTATACGATTTTCGCATTGCCGTTATGAAAATATTTATTGGAATGAGTTTACAAAATTTTCGCAATTGCAAAAAGAAGTTTTTGTCCCTATTTTACCTCCTCCAAACTGGTATGCAAAACTTACTTCCGGTGTAGAGGAAAATGCACCCCCGTATTTTGTTACAAATGGTATGTCTTATTTTAACCCTTCTAAAATATGTAATAAATATACTGGTATTAGTATTGAAACTGATAATCCGGGTTATGCCAAAGTTTTTATGATAACTGATCTTTCAAGGAGCAATATTAGATATTTTAATTTTTATCCTGTTGATAATAAAAATTATAAATCAAATTTTGTTATTCCGGTAGCGGATACTGATATTCAAATAATTTTGCCGCCTGAATTAAAAATTAATTGCTATTGTTTGGATTAGTATGATAAAATAAATTCTATGAATGATAAAAAAGAAATATATTATAAATACTTTAACGATAAAATTCTTCCTAATATTCAAAATATTGAACAATACAGATTGAACCTTATACGTAAAGTTTTTCTATCTTCTTTAATTTTGTTTTGCCTTGGTATTTTGTGTGCTTATATATTCATTCTAATCATGCTTAAAGGAGAGTTTAATCCCGTATTATTTCCGGTTTTGCTATTTCTGATGTATGCATTTTTTATAAAGTCTATTATAAATTTTATAGTTGTAGGGAAAAGATATCAGGAAAGACTGTTTACAGATATTTTTCCTTTATTTCTTTCCCCTGTTGCGAATTTCAAGCCTTGGCCTAAAAACCATAATACTGAAACTATACTTGAATCCGGCTTGTTTCATAATTTTGACACTCAGGAAGATGAGGCAACTTTCTTCGGGTTCTATAATCGTACAAATATAATACTTTCATCGTCAAGATTAACGATGCCTGTGAGAGGATCAAGCAAACCTGATATGTTTAAGGGGACTTTAATCCAGCTTGAATTAGAAAAATCTATTAATAATCATGTAATATTGTTTTCTAAAAATGAGCATAAATATAATAATTATCCTCAGGTTAACCCTCATATAGATGAATTAAACAGATACCTGTATGTTTTTGCAAAAAATACGAACAATATTTCTTTTATTAATGAAGAATTTTGGAAAATAGTACAAAGATTTGGGGAATTATATACTGCTAAAGGTTTTGAATTTTCGTTTAAGAATAATATTGTATTAATAGCTCTCAGGCAAAAAAGACCGATGGAATTCGGTTTTTTGTTCCGTTCTCTTTTGAGAGCAAAAAATTACGATGATCTTATCGAAAGATTCATCGTAATTTATGATTTGATAGATTTACTTAATAAGCGTTAAGCTATTTTATCAATTTTAGGTTTGAGCTCTGTTGTATTAACAGGTATTTGTGTCGGCGCCGGATTTTCGGAAGCATCATCTTTCTTATCATTGCGTTTCATATAGGCGTATGCTGCTGTACCTAATGCTGCAACACCAATTCCTGTCCCTATAATAATTTTTGTCCATTTGTTTCTGATCTTCTTGGCGCTGTCTTCTACTGCCATTCCGAATTTATCTCCTACAAGACGTCTGAGCTTATCGATGTTTCGTGAGTTCATGCCCTTGTCAACTTCAAAAACTTCTGTCATGTAGCGTTCGTTTGCTGATTTCCCGCCGTTATAAGCATTGTTTTCGTGCCAGTCAATTTTTTGCTGTAAACAATCTCTAACCATTTCGGCATATTTGGATAATTTACCTTCATCTGCTTTGAGCCCATAGTCAGATACAGCGTTAGTCACACATTCTTCTACTTCTGCAGCATTAGAAATCATTCTTTCTGCATCAATTATATTTCCAAGCTCTTCACCTGTTTTACCCGCAAGTTTAGCAGGATCAATATTTAAATTTTCAGCTGTTCTAAGGTACGGGTGTTTCGTCAGGTAACCTCTTGTCGCAGCAATAAAGTCAGGTGCTCCGCCTGTATTTGTAGATATTACAGGTGTACCTGCCGCGAAAGATTCTAGCGGTGTGATTCCGCAGGGTTCAAATCTTGACGTAAAGATAGAATATGTTGCACATCCTACAAGCCTATTGGGGAAGAATCCATTAACATAGCAGGCGTTTCCTTTGTAAATTCCTCCGTCAAGTTCTTCAATTTGTCTGATTATATCTTTTACCCATTTGTAATCTCTGGCATTTTCATCCCAGACTCCTGCTCCTACTATTAATTTTGTATGTTTTTTTACTTCCTTGTCAACATTAGGATCTTTCAAAAAGTCTAAGAATGACCGGAATGTAGAAGGATATCCTTTTTGCGGGTCAGGACGCCCCCAGCCCATGAACAGCATATCACCTTCCTGATATTTTGATAAATGTCCTATTACACTTGCATTATTGTCAGAAATTTGCTTATCAGTAAAGAACATTTTTGTAATTCCTTGGGTACTGCCTTTCTCAAAGGCGTCGCCAAGTGAGTTTAACAGCCATTTAAGGTTTAATTGTTTTGCATTTATAACCTCATCGATATTATCGGAAACAATCTTGCCGGCTTCATCATAAACCGGTTTATATTCATATGTTGTAAAACCTGATTTTAATTTTGTTAAACCGTTAATGTTATTCCCCTGACAGAAGTTTGCAGTGGGATCATTTAATCTCAGATTTGCGGGAGTGCTTCCGTTAGTAATATCAATTGTTTTGATATTACCAAGTTTTGTCGTCATAAATTGGGCAATATCAGGAGTTTCTAATGATTTCATTTCTTTACCGTAATTTACGGACACCGTACCTGCACTCATATTATTCGGATTAATTTTTGTGCCGGCAACAGGCGTCATTGAAATATTAAATGTGCGGATATCATTTGCGGTATCAACGTAATCATCAAGGAAATTTTCCATAAACGGGCGCATGATTTGATTTACATAGCTTTTTTCTTCTTTTGTTGCGCTGTTCCAGTGAGATTCAATTTTACGTAATTTTTCTATTTGAGGGTGCTTGTTAAGAAGATCTATATCTTCTTTTCTTGCGACCATTCTGAAAAATTCAAACGGATTACTTTCTGCGCCCTGGTAATCTCTTCCGGGATTGTGGAATGTTCCGTGAACTTTCAAGCCGTTGTAGTATTCATTCCCGAAGTGTGAAGCATCAGCTATGGCATTCATTGTGATAAATGCCGGTCTGTCATGAAGCCACCAGTTTGCGGGATTATAATTACCATGAGCTTCAGTATTCAATTTAGGCAATATTTCAACAAGAGCTCTGTTATTATCAGCATAAGCTACATTTGTGCTAACATATTCTCTGCCGCCATTTGTACTGTATGCACCTGTAGAGTATGAACCGGTTGTTCCGTAGGCTCCATAGGCACTGTAACCTTTGCCGCCTGCCCCGTATGCAGTTTCAAGTTTTGCAAGATCTTCTGTATGAACAAAGTATGCTGAGTTTCTTTCTTTTACTTCCGGAGCTGCTTTTATAGAAGATTTTATTGCTTTTATTTTATTTTGAACTTCTTCAGTATTTAGTTTTTCATTGTATGATGTATCAATTTTATTCTGAATTTCGTCAGAGTTAATTCTTTCATTTATTGCTTTCTGTATTTTTTCTTCTATATTGTTACGGTTTTTTTTAACTTCTGTAGAAATTCTAGTCAATTCATCCGGTTGTTTTTTTCTAGCTTCTTCTGTCAGCCTTTGATCTTCTTGTGCGGCTTTCTCCAATTGTTCTTTATATTTTTCACGAATTTGTGCAGTAATTTCTTCTTTGATAGGTTTTGTTACTTCTGCGAGCAATTTCTTTTTATAGTTGTTTACGGGGACTTCGGCAGAATCCGGAATGTCTACGGCTCTAAACAGCCTGTAGGTGACATCTTTTGTTTTTGTAATAGAATCATCTGCCGGTCTGGTAAATGATCCCTGAATTCCGGCGTCTTCCAGTCTTATGATTTGTGACATGCCTTTATCATTGGGTTCTACTCTTATAGCGTAAGCTAGTTTTTCTCCTTCTTTTAATTTGACTCTTTTGGCTACATCTTCAAGAGTTTCATTTTGTTTGGCAGAGATAAAGCTTCCTGCAGGATAGGTTTCATTATAAATACCACGTTTATCCTTTGTTAATTTAACAACAGTAACACCGCCATCTCCATTATTAAAACTATGGTAAGGTGAAAAATCTCTGATATCTGCTCCTTCATGCAGTCTCCAGCTTATCGGTGCTTCCTGGGTAACTACACCTAAGCCGCCGGCATTATAAGTTTTTACTCCATATCGTTTATTTTCAGGGGCATAAGAAAGAAATTGATGAATATTTTTGTCGTTCCCTGTAAAACTTAAAATAACCCCTGAGGTTATTCGCGGAGGAACTACACTCATCGCAATCGGCATGGTTTGATTGTTAGCCTCTACTTTGTCATTTTTTCTAATACTGTTTGCCCTGATCTGATTTGGCATAACTGAATAAACACGCATATTTACACCTACATCCCGTTTATAAAATATATACTACTTATTAATAATTTTGCAGAAAATTTTTCCCTGCCACTATAGTAAAATGCTGACATGATTTTTTTCAATAGTAATTTACTATATTATTAAGGAATATTAAGTAAATTTTTTTCAATAATTAAAGTTTTTTAGTTAAATTTAAAGTAATATTATATCTATAGTTTGTAATAAGGTGAAAAAATGGATAGATTTTTTGGATTATTTGGAATTGTTTTAATATTCGGGATTGCATATTTAATGTCAAACAATCGTAAGGCAATTAACTATAAAACAGTTGGAACAGGTTTTTTACTTCAGGTACTTCTGGCTCTTTTTATATTCAAAGTACCTTTAGGTCGTGCATTATTTTATAATCTCGGGTTATTTATTCAAAAAATTCTTGAATTTGCAAAAGAAGGAGGTTCGTTTGTATTCGGGCCTTTAATGACGGAACATAAAATTACGGCTGTATTTGGAGATGGTGCGCAGGTATTTGCTTTGCAGCTTGTAGCATCATTAATTTTTATGATGATCTTGGTTAATATACTTTACTATTATGGCATAATGCAGCGTATAGTTCCGCTTTTTGGAAAGGCCATGAATAAGTTAATGGGAGTAAGCGGTGCTGAAGCTCTGTCAAACGTTGCAAGTGCGTTCGTCGGACAAATTGCAGCACAGATTATGATTAGACCGTATCTGGCCAAACTAACACGTTCAGAGCTTCTTGCATCAATGACAGGAAGTATGGCATGTATTTCCGGTGCAACAATGCCTATTTATATAGGAATGGGCATTCCCGCACAGTACCTTCTTGCTGCTTCAATTATGGCTGCACCGGGAGCTCTTGTGATATCAAAAATTGTTTTTCCAGAAACCGGCGTACCGGAAACAAGTGAGGATATTAAAATTACATACAGTAAGAAAAGAAAACCTTATATTAATGTTTTTGATGCAATATCTGCAGGAGCTTCAGAGGGAATGAAAGTTGCAATTAATGTTGTTGCCATGATTTTGGCTCTTGTTGCTCTTGTTGCCATGATTGACTGGGTTTTGGGCTGTGCTGGCAATCTGGTTGTTAAATATCTGCATATTAACTTTGCATCTTTTGATTTAACCAATCTTTCTTTAAAACTAATTCTGGGTAAAATATTTGCTGTTTTCGCTTATTTTATGGGAGTCCCGATGGGAGAGGCTACAACAGTCGGTAGTTTAATGGGAACAAAACTTGTTTTAAATGAAATGGTTGCTTATTTTGATATGACACATCTCCCGGCTGCTTTATCAGATAAAAGCTTTTTGATAGCAAGTTTTGCGTTATGCAGTTTTGGGAATTTCGGTTCTATCGCAATTCAGCTGGGTGGGATTGGAGAACTTGCTCCTAACCAGAGAAAAAATTTAGCGCGACTCGGGGTAAGAGCGTTAATATGCGGAACATTGACATGTTATATGTCTGCGGCTATTGCAGGGGTTTTGTTTAATTAAACACCTTGATTTACTTTGAAAAATTTGTTATAATTTATTTAATAAAAAAGAGGAGATAGATATGAAAAATTTATTTGGATTTATTAAATCGGGGGGGGGGCAAATCTAAGCTTCTCATACGCTTTTACGTTGGCAGAGGTTTTAATTACTCTTGGAATTATCGGAGTGGTTGCTGCTATGACTATGCCTTCATTGATTTCCAAGCATAGAGAAAGGGTCTTTGTAGAGCAATTAAAACAGAGTTATTCTATTTTTTCACAGGCATATTTGATGGCTACAACAGAAAATGGTCCGGCTGATTTTTGGGACTTGGGTGAAAAAGCGACTATGGAAGGCGCTGAAAAAGTTTTTGATATATTTGAGCCATATTTAAGTAAAGTCCAATCCTGTAGAGAAGAATCCGGATGTTTTGCTGAAAGTTATAAAACATTTAGCGGTGTTGATTATGGCTATGCCCCTTATGCCCATACTATGTACACAAGAGGTATATTAGCCAACGGAGTATCATTTGCTTTTTCAAGTGGCGGAAGTGGCTGCCAAAACAGTAGCGGTCCATTGTATCCGAAAATCTGTGCTGTTTTATATGTTGATTTAAATAGTTATAAATACCCAAATAAGGCAGGTGTTGATTATTTTGGATTTTATATAACTCCAAATGCAATTTTACCTATCGGAATGAAAGGATATGATGGAGGGGAAAATGGCTATACGTGTCAGTATAAGGGAACAGGCAGCGGCAATGGTACAGGATGTACTGCCTGGGTATTAAGCAATCAAAATATGGATTATTTGCGTCGTGACATTTCCTCTGATTGGTAAGGTTATTGGGGCAGATGCTTTTGCCAGTCGCCTTCCAGGCTCTGGATAAACCGGTGTGCGTCAATTACGTCATCATAATTTATAGGTTCGGGACCTTCCTGAACTTCTAATGGTTCATAATTTTTTATATCAATATCTGTAAATCCGACAAAGGCAATCCCAAAATTTTTCCCGCAGTGTTTACATTCCAAACCTATGACAGTAAGTCCTTCTTCTTCACGTTTGACGGTCACAGAGTCCTCATCAAAGCTGTTTTTACATTGTGAACAGCATAAGTTATAAAATAATTTTTCTATTTTCTTTTTCATAAAGTCCTCACTAATATTATATTTAAAATTTTATTAAAAAATGTTAATTTTTCTCAGAGCATGGGTATAATATAAATAGCGGATTATATATGTCGTTTCGGTTCGCTAAAGCTTAACAGATAGGAGTGTTTATCATGGAAGCTATTAACTTAATTCTATTCGGTTTCATCGTTTATACTGCGTTAATCGTAGTTCCGAGCATCTGGGAAGAATTAACTACTGAAGGATAAGATCCTTTAAAATTTCAGACGAAGATTAATGTTGAGAGTTCCATTTTCTTCAAAATTTCGCCAAGTGTGTAAGTATTTGTTTTAAAAAGTGTAAGTTGTACGTTATTTGTTTAACGCATTATTTTGTTGCGGTCAAAATTTCATCTAAACATTTACGTGCAATATCGGTGGCAAGGTCCATATCTTTTCTTTCCATAATCAGCGGTGGATTAAAATACAGGACATCACCGAGTGGTCTTAAAATAACTCCCTCCATCAAAGCCTTTTTGTATATTTGGTAACCTGTTCTCAAGTTACTGTCAAAAGGCTTTTTACTTTGCTTATCATGCACTAGTTCTATTGCATTAATTAAGCCTATATGGCGAACTTCTCCAACATTGGGATGTGAGAGAAATTTTTCTTTTATTATGTTGTTAAAATAAACTGCATTTTCCTGCGCTTTTTTTAAAACACTGCCATCCTCTAGAATATCTAATACTGCGTTTGCAGCAGAACATGCAAGAGGATTTCCGCTATAGGTGTGACTGTGCATAAATGCTTTTCCTGTATTATAATCTGCGTAAAATGCATCGTAAATTTTTTTAGTAGTAACAAAAAGTGCCATTGGCATGTAGCCGCCTGTCAGACCTTTTGAAAGGCACATAATATCAGGAGAAACTCCGGCATGATTAAAGGCAAACATTTTACCGGTTCTTCCAAAGCCTGTTGCAATTTCGTCGGCAATTAAGTGTACATTGTACTCATTACATAATTCGCGAAGTCTTTTTAAATAAAGTGCAGGATATATTTTCATTCCTGCAGAACCCTGTAAAAGCGGCTCCACAAGTATTGCAGAAGTTTCATGACCGTATTGCGCAAATGTTTTTTCTGCATGTTCAAAACATTCGCAGTTACATGTTTCACGTTTTTTTCCGTACGGGCATCTGTAACAATCAGGACCTTGTATTTTCTTTATATCCATTAAAATAGGTTTATAAAGTTTTGTATAAAGGTCGCAGTCACCGGCAGAAAGCGCTCCTATAGTTTCTCCATGATAGGCATCTGTTAATGCCATGAATTTTGTTTTTTGCGGGTTACCTGTCTGCCGGTGATATTGAAAACTTACTTTCATTGAAGCCTCAATTGCTGATGACCCGTTATCTGTAAAATTAAATTTACACAAACCTTCAGGCATTATTTTAGAAAGCCTTTCACAGAGCCTTATAGCCTGTGTATGTGTAAAATTTGCAAATATAACATGTTCAAGTTCATCTATCTGCTTTTTTACAGCCTGATTAATTATCGGATTGCAGTGTCCGAGAAGATTACACCACCAAGAACTTATTACATCTATATATCTTTTTCCTTCTGTATCATAAAGATAAATTCCCTCGCCGCGTTTAATTACTATAGGTTTTAGCTCCTCGTAATCTTTCATCTGAGAACAGGGATGCCATATATATTTAATATCTTTTTCAGCCCAGTTTTCCATGCTTATACCTCTTTAAAAAGTGTTGATAAATCTTCAATATCATTGTCTCCTTTTTTTATGGCAGAGACAATCTTTGCTCCGGTTAATTTTTCAATCTGAATTTTATTATCTTTTTGCATTAAATCTATTTCATCATAGTTATTTAAGATTATGCCTTTTATATTAATACCATGCTGCTTGGCATATTCAACTGTAAGTATAGTAGAATTTATTGTTCCAAGAGATGCTGAGGCAACTATAATAATATCAAGTCCGAGTGCTTTAATAATATCCGTTAGCATAAGCTTTTCTTGTCTGAGATTAAAGGGGCAGGCTATTCCTCCGGCACCTTCCACAACAATATAGTCAAATTCTTTTTTTATGCGCTCAAAGTCTTTTTTAATTTTTTCTAATTTTATTGGATTATTTTCTATCTCTGCAGCCAGATGCGGGGAAACTGCAGGTTTAAATATGTAGGATACATAATCTGCAGGATCTGTGTTTATTCCTGCCTGTTTTAATACGTATGCACAATCTCCGGGGATAATTTTATCATCAATAATTTCAGCTCCGCTTAAAGCAGGTTTGAAGTAACCGCAATTATATCCGCATTGTCTTAATTTTCTTACAATAAGGGCCGAAATATAAGTTTTCCCGATGTCTGTACCTGTTGCTGTAATAAATATTGCTTTAGGCATAACCTCCTCCATACGCATAAAAATGCGGCAACTTTATGTTACCGCATAATTTTTTTTATTCAATATTATTTATAATGAGCCGCCGCCGCCATCACGGAAGTAGTCATAATGTCTTACGTCATCGTAATTATTAATATATTCTGCTTCAACATTTTTCTGGAACTGTGTTTTCGGAACAGCAGCAGTGCTTCTTGATGCAAGTAGTGCATCAATGTTCGGAGCCAGAGTTAATTCAAAATGGAAGCGTCCGTATTTTCTGTCAGGTTCCCAGTGGTTGCTGATTAAAGGATAGCCCCAGTATAGTCTGGCGCTCAAATCTCCCGGCAGTTGAACTCTTAATCCCATACCAACAGAGGCTGCGAAATAACTTCCGCCGTAAACATCTTCACTTGCAGTAGGGAAAATACCGGCTGTATCCGCAAATATAGCACCTTTAACATATTTACCTATAAATGGGATTTTGTTACCTGTTCTCGGGCTTGTAATTTCTCTCGGCAATAGCGGGAACATTAATTCTCCACTTATGAAGTAACCGTTTTTACCGATCATCATACCTTCAGAGTACCCTCTAACTGTTGCAAGACCACCAGTCTGCATTTGATCAAGATACGGTATTCTCTTATCTCCCGGAATAATTTGGTAGTTACTTCTCAATTGTCCTATAAAACCGTGAGAAAAATCGTGCAATCTTACTATACTTCCACTGTATTTAAAATAATTATTATCTCTATCGCTGTTAAATATCGGGAATGAATAATAAGCATTCTGGTTTAAATACCAAATACCATATTTAGTATCTTTTCTTAACATTAAAGCTAATTCAGCAGAAGTGATATTATCAGTACTGCCTATGGCATCTCTTACGGCCTGATCAATTACCGGTATACCCATACTAAAGTCTGAGAACGTTCTGGCTCTTTTATAGTTAATACCGGCATAAGTTTTTAATTCTAATCCAGGTTTTCTAACAATAGGCTGCATGTAGTACAAAGAATATTGATATGCATTACTGCCTAATTTTAAATCTGTAAGAGGGCCATATTTAATATCAGCAAATGTTGATGAAAACATGAAACCAACACGTCCGTCTTTTTTGTTTACCGGAAAGTTATAATCAAAGAACGGGCTCTGCGCGCCTCTGGAGAAGTATGACCCTAAAGACATTCTGTCTCTGTGGCCAAATAAACTGTCAGCATAAATCATTGCACCACCGCGGATGCTTCCTGTGTTATAACGACCTGCGTTATCCATAATACCCATTATGTGAAACGGGAAGTTTTCATCTGCCACAAGTTCAATATCAGTAGTTCCGGGTTTTTCGCCTGCTTTTAAATTTGCCGATAGTTTAACGCCTTCATTATATCTGTTGAAATCAAGTACATCTTTTTCAAGTTCGACAATATCAAACAATTCACCTTCCTTTTGTGGAAGTCTGCTGGTGATATATCCATCTTTAGTCCATTTATTTTGTTGAACTGTAATGTTTCCGATTTTACTTTCGGTCAGGGCAATATATATATTTCCATTTTCAACGGTTTGCTCAGGCAGGAATGCTCTGGCTGTTACAAAGCCTTTTTCTGCGTAGAGATTGTTAATGTCGTCGATAACTTTTTGGATATCTTCAATAAATACATTTTTCCCAACAATAGGTTGAACTATTTTGTTGATTTCTTCTTTTGTAAGAATTTCTGAGGGTGCAACCTCTACTGAATTAACGTATACACCTTTAGTATTTAATTCCTCAACGGTAGCTTGCTGAATTGAACCGCCGTTATAATTTTGGATAATTTGATTACCAGCATTAGGATCTTTTTCAAGCTTTTTTCTTTCCTGATAATATTGGTAATCATCTTCCCTTAACTTATCTTGAAATTGGTTACGAATATGATTCATATCGTGCCCCTGGTTCATTCCGGCTTCGGCTCCTATTTGACCGCCGATTGCTCCGGGAGTAATTGCAGCTCCTCCGAATGGATCAGCATTTGCAGGGGTTAATGATGCAGCAAAACATATACACATGATTGCGCTTAAAATATATTTTCTGGAATTAATCTTCTTCATTTAATCACCTTTTATAATTTTAAAATTATATTTAATTAAGTCCGGTCAATTTTATTTTTGCGCATAGGAGCATAAATAAAAACAATTTCTTAACTTTTATTAAGATATAGTAACAAAAGTTAACTTTTTATCCAAAATTTAATATGACCTGTTATTATTATATAGGATATTAGTGCGCTTGTAAAGATTCTATTAAAAAAATCAGTTCTTTAGTGTAGCTTTTTAATATGTATTCTTGCAGGCAGTGTGTAAGGGAGAAAATATGAATAACAAGATGAAATTTTTTGTAGTTGGTTTATCAACTTTTGTAATCGGGGTTGCTTTCAGTAACTTTGCGATGTCAGATGTTCCGTCAAAAATTGCTGTAGTTGATGTTCCTCAAGTTGTGAATTCGTCTTCTCAGGTTCAGGCATTGAAAAAAGAACAGCAGGCTAAAACAAAAGAAATTGTGGCTTTTGTTGAAAAGGCTAGAAAAGATGTTGCTGCTACAACTGACGTCAAAAAGAAACAATCTCTTGAAGAAAAATATAATAAAGAGTTAAGTGCAAAAAAAACTGCTATGGATAAAAATTATACTGAAAAATTAACGGCTATAGATGCGGCTATTTCAAAACAAATTGAAGCGCAGGCTAAGGCAGGAGGGTACGACATAGTTCTTGCAAAGGGTGTTGTACTTTATGGCGGAACTGATATTACGGATGTAGTAAAAAAAGCTGTGAAATAAAATAATTTTATTATAAAAAAATACCGGCTGTTAAAAGCCGGTATTTTTATTTATATATCTTTATAAGAACCTGCAAATCTGTTTGTATAAATAGTATGTAACAGTTCATGCGCTTTATGTGAATTTGGTTCTTCCAGATATTCATTATAAAGTTTTCTGATTGAAGGATTGAAGTGTGATTTTCTATATGGAAGAGAAGCATCTTCTTTATATAGGCCTTGAGCACGTTCCTCCTTAATTTTAGAATCATCACAGCTTCTTGGCTGGCCTCCGCCGTTGATACAGCCGCCCGGGCAGGCCATTACTTCAAGCATTTGGAATTGAGCTTTTCCCTCTTTAATTTCTCTTATAGACTTTTCAGCTTCTTTGAGTGTGGAAACAACTCTTACAACAAGTTTTGTACCTTTCAAATCAAGCTCGATATCACGGCATCTGTTTGAAGTTCCTCGCATTTGCTTAATATCGACATCATTAAGTGGTTCTGAAGTCGCAAATTCGTAGGCTGTTCTTACTGCAGCTTCAGCAACACCACCGGATGCACCAAAGATTGTTCCGGCACCTGTATATTCACCGAATGGAGAATCTGGAGCTTCAGGTTCAAGAACATTGAAGTTAATTCCAGCTTCTTTAATCATTCTGCCGAGTTCTTGTGTTGTCAAAACATAATCAGTATCAGGACGACCATCTTGTGTGAGTTCAGGACGCTTGCATTCGTATTTTTTAGCGGTACATGGCATAATTCCTACAACAACAAGATTTTCTTTCGGTATATTAAAATGTTCCGGTACAAGTGTTTTTAAAACAGGTGAAAGCATGCTCATAGGAGATTTACAGCTTGATAAGTGATTAAGCATATCAGGATGTTCTGTTTCCAGATATTTAATCCATGCAGGGCAGCATGATGTAAACATCGGAAGATTTTCACCACTTTTAAGCCGTGATAAAAATTCAGTTGCTTCTTCCATAATTGTTAAATCCGCCCCAAAATTAGTATCAAATATCAAATCAAACCCAATTTTACGCAAAGCTGCATTCATTTTTCCGATAGAGTTTTCACCGGGTTCAAGCCCGAACATTTCGCCTATTGCTACTCTCGTTGCCGGAGCCATTTGAACAACAACTTTTTTATCAGGGTTTGTAATTTCAGACCATACCTGTTCAATATCAGATTTAATAGTTAGTGCTCCAGTCGGGCAAACAGCAGCGCATTGTCCGCAGTTTACACAGTCAACCTGCCCGAGCGGTCTGCCGTTCATAGGCTGGACAACTGTTTTTGAACCTCTGTTTGCAAACCCCAGAACTGAGTGTCCTTGAAATTCTGTGCAAGCTCTTACACAGGCGCCGCAAAGAATACATTTATTAGGATCTCTTACAATAGATGGGCTTGATGCATCTATAAGATGGTATTCATCAAGTTCTTTGTCAGGATATCTTATATTTCTTATTCCGTATTCTTCTGCATATTGCTGTAATTCGCAATTACCTGATTTTTCGCAGGTTAAACAGTTTCTGTCGTGATTAGCAAGAAGAAGTTCAAGCACTGTTTTTCTTATTCTTCTTGTTCTTTCTGTATTAAGATGAATTTTTAAACCGTTTTCAGGCGGCATTGTGCAGGAGGATTGAATTCCTCTGCCTTCAACCTCTACAACACACATTCTGCAAGCACCGAAAGATGTTAAATCCGGACGGTAGCAGAATGTAGGCACATTCATACCTGCTTTTCTTATTACTTCAAGAAGGTTGGGTTCATCTGTAAATTCAACTTCTTTGCCGTCTATAAATAATGTTTTTTTATCTGTCATGTTATTATTCCTTATAAATTTATTGAAGTACAATTGCTTTGAACGGGCAGTTTTGCATACAAGCCTCGCATTTAATACATTTATCCTGATTAATGTGGTGAGGATGTTTAATTGTACCTTCAATTGCACCTACAGGACAAATTCTTGCACATTTTGTACATCCTCTGCAGGCTGATTCGTTTATAACTAGTTTTTTCATAGCCGTACAAACTCCTGCAGGACATTTTTTATCCTTAATATGTGCAATATATTCATCCCTGAAGTATTTTAAAGTTGAAAGGACCGGATTTGGTGCAGTTTTTCCAAGACCGCACAGCGATCCGTCTTTAACCGCATGGGCAAGTTCTTCAAGTGTTTCTAAATCCTTCATTTCACCTTTCCCGGCTACAATTTTTTCAAGAATTTTCAGCATATTTTTTGTGCCTTCACGACATGGAACGCATTTCCCGCAGCTTTCGTGCTGGGTAAAATTCATGAAGAATCTTGCAACTTCAACAATACAGGTTTTGTCGCTCATTACGACAAGCCCGCCGGAACCGACCATTGCTCCTGCTTTGGTGAGGTTATCATAATCCATCGGAATATCAAGATGTTCTTCAGTTAAGCAGCCGCCTGATGGTCCTCCGATTTGAACGGCTTTAAATTTTTTGCCGTCTCTCATGCCGCCGCCGATGTCAAATACGATTTCTCTCAAAGTAGTACCCATTGGAACTTCAATAAGCCCTGTATTATTTACTTCGCCTGTAAGAGCGAATGTTTTTGTTCCCTTGGATGTTTCTGTTCCCATTTGCGCAAACCAGTCGGCGCCTTTAAGAATAATAACAGGAACATTGGCAAGAGTTTCAACGTTATTAATTAATGTCGGTCTGCCAAACAAACCTTTATTTGCAGGAAACGGCGGTTTAGGTCTTGGCATTCCCCGTTCACCTTCTATAGAAGCCATAAGGGCTGTTTCTTCACCGCATACGAATGCGCCTGCACCTTCTTTAATGTGAATATCAAGAGAAAAATCGCTTCCCATAATATTTTTGCCTAAAAAATGTCTTTCTTCAGCGTCTTTAATAGCTTTTCTCAGACGTTTAATAGCCAGAGGATATTCTGCTCTTACATAGATATAGCCTTCATCAGCACCGATTGCAAATGCTGCAATTGCCATACCTTCAAGAAGTTTATGCGGGTCGCCTTCCATAACAGATCTATCCATAAATGCGCCAGGATCGCCTTCATCACCGTTACAGACTATATAAGACTTGCCGCCTCTGTTAGCCGCAGTAAATCTCCATTTGCGGCCTGTCGGGAAGCCACCGCCGCCTCTGCCTCTTAATCCTGATTTTTCTATTGTTTCAATAACAGCATCAGGGTTATTTTCTTCAAGAACTTTTGATAAAGCTTCATAGCCTCTTACGGCAATTGCTTCATCAATACATTCGGCATTTATGTTTCCGCAGTTTGCAAGCGCTGTTCTGGTTTGTTTTGCGTAAAAATTAATTTGTTCATCATTTAAAACATGTTCATGTGTTTTAGGATCAACATACAATAATCTTTCTACGGGTTTATTATTTTTGATGTGGCTTTCATAAATTTCTTCCACATCTTTTTCTTTTACTTTTACGTAAGTAACGTGTTTGTCAGGAATAACGACAAGAACACCCTGTTCGCAAAAACCATGGCATCCTGTCGGGACAATTGTCATCTTATCGTAATCTGTTAAGGTCGAAACGTCTGCTCCTAGTTCTTTGAATTTTTCAATAACTTTCATAGAACCGTTTGCAACACAACCTGTTCCAGCGCATACAAGAACTCGTAATCCCTGATTTGTTACAAGTTCTTGTGCCTTTTTTTGTTCTTCTTTTATATCAATGTTTAACGCTGTTTTTTCCATCAGTTTGCCTCCTTCATGATTGTGTCTAATACTATTGTTATAGCATCTGAAGTCATCTGAGGATAAACTTTTTCGTTTATAACAACAACAGGAGCAAGCCCGCAAGCGCCCAGACAGCTAACTGTTTCAAGCGAAAATAATCCATTATCACTCGTAAGCTGTCCTGTAGGAATATTAAGTTTAGCTCTTATTGCATTAAGAACAGGCATAGATCCTCTAACATGGCAGGCTGTTCCATCACAGACTTTTATTTCATACTTGCCTTTAGGCTCCAGTGAAAACTGTGCATAAAAAGTTGCAACACCAAATACTGTTGCAGGTGATAAACCTTCAATCTTTGTTCCGATATAAATCATTGCATCTTCAGGAAGATACCGGAAAACTTCCTGAACTTTTTGTAAAATCGCAATTAAATTAGATTTTTTATAGTCGTAAGAGGCCATAATTTCGTCTAACTTTGATGTGTCGATTTTATGAGGGTTTTCTACGCTCATTTCGAACTCCTATGTATTTAATTGTCTAACTAACCCCGATTGTAGTACCAATAGAAAAGGTTCAAATACTTATACAATCTTAGTTAAATTATCACATAGGCGGAGCAGAAAATCAAGTTTTTATTATTTGGTATTTGCATAATAAATGGCTTTGAAAAAGTGTTTTACTTTTTCTATTAAACTTTGTTTTGGTGGTTGTGGATGCGCATAATCCACAGGTTTTGATGCATAATAATAACTCTTTATTGTTTTTTTCAAACTTGTTTTGGGTAAAATTTGTTTGTAAGTTGGAATTGAAATTTTCATTTTATATTCCTCTTTTTTTTTTACTACACTTTTAATGAAAAAACATAAAAAGAAAAATTTTTGCTATACTTTAATTAATTATTTTTTTGCAATAATCATTGATAGGACATTCATCACATTTAGGTTTAACCGGTTTGCATACATTTTGGCCATGCGTGACCATAAGAGTGTTAATATCAATCCAGTATTTTACAGGAAGTTTCTCGCGAAGTGCAAATTCTGTTTCTTCAGGATTTTTGGTTTTTACGTATCCTATTCTGTTGAAAATTCTATGTACATGGACATCTACGCATATTGCAGGTTCGTTAAAGCCCCTGGATATTGTTAAATTTGCTGTTTTCCTGCCTACTCCGTTGAATTTACATAGCTCATCAATGGATTTTGGAACTTTCGAATTATATTTTTCAACGAGTTTTTTTGAAAGTTCAACGATTTGTTTTGCCTTGTTTGAGTAAAAGCCAACAGGATAAATTGCTTTTTCAAGCTCTTTGACGTCGCATTTCGCAAAATCTTCAGGTGTACGTCCGAGTTTTAGCATTCTTAATGTAGCCGGATAAGTTGTTTTGTCATTTGTTCTTAAACTCAAAATGCAGGCAATTAAAACAAGAAACGGATCATTAAAACTGTCCATTAAACCTACAAACTCGCTTCTTGGCTGTTCTGCTTTTTTTAGTAATTCTACTATTTTATCTATATTTACTTCCATAAGATTATTATATTACAACTAAATTAAATCATAAAGTGTTGATATTTTTATATTAATATTTTATAATAAATACGTGTAAATTGTAGAAAGGAGTGTATTAATGAGGAAGTATAATTATTCCAGAATATCGGGGGGGGGGCAAATCTAAGCTTCTCATTCGCATTTACGTTGGCAGAGGTTTTAATTACTCTTGGTATTATCGGCGTTGTTGCGGCTATGACTTTGCCTGTATTAATTGCAAAATATAAGTTTAAGGTTTATGAAACCGCTTTAAAAAAACAGTATTCTGTTTTGCAAAATGCCATTAATTATTCTACTGAAGTAAACGGTTACAGTAATTGTTATACATATCATATTTCCGGTGATATGTCTTATCAATTTGTTGTTAGTGATTGTACTGCATTAATTGAAAATGTTGTAGACTTATTAAAATTACAAAAAATTGATGACACTTTTAAACAAAATTATGCAAAAAGCTCTGAGATTAATTCTAACGGAGGGCAAGCAATAAATTGGTCTTGCAGTTATGATAAATCCTTACAAATAGCTGAAAGTTATATTTCAAATGACGGGACTATTTTTATGTTTGAGAACAACGGTAAAATTATGATAGATATAAACGGCTTAAAAGGACCTAATAAATGGGGATATGATATGTTTTTTATGATGTTGTCCAAGCATAATTTATCTATTTTATTGACGGATGAACTGTGTTCTATAATCGAAAAGGGCGGAAGATTTCCCAGAACAATTCTGCGCAATCTGGATACAAATTCTGATACAGACAGGTACTGGTAATCTGTTATATAGGTTATTTATTTTATTAATGTTTCAACATTAATACCGGTCTTTAACTTTAATGCATAAATATTGCTGCGGTTGAAATCAATCATTTTAACCGCATCTTTTTCGGTTGTGATTATTATTCCTTTAGGCAATTCTTTTTCCGTATAAATATGATGATCGTCAAAAGCAATTGTTTCTTTTATTTTGTAATCTTTTAAAAAATTGAAAAACTGTTCCGGCTGGCCTATTGCGCATAATGCAGTAACTTCGCTGTCATGTTTCAGGTATTCTCCTGTTTTTATATTATATACATAATCGGGCTCTGTGTAACATACCTGAGTTTGAACTTTCATTTTTTTTGACATTATTTTTGCTAATTTTTCAGACCTTGTGTGGTCAATATTTTTACTTACAATTACAAGTTTGTTTATTCTTTTGAAAGCTTCCATTCCTTCTCTTAAAGGCCCTGCCGGAAGGAGTTTTTCATTTCCGAAACCTTTCTCGCTGTCCGTTAAAACTATATCTAAATCTCTATATAATTTTCTGTGCTGAAAGCCGTCATCCAGAATAATTTTTGTTACCCCAAATTTTTCGATTGCATATTTTGCTGCTTTGTATCTGTTTTTTGAAGTTATAACAACGGCACCTTTAGTATTTTCTGCAAGCCAGAAGGGTTCATCTCCTGCCAGTCTTGCATTATAATAAATCCTCTCCCCGTCAGATATAAGATTAATATTTTTGTTTGAAAGCCTTCCGCCGTAACCTCTCGAAATAATTGCAGTTTTATCCCCTTTTGCAATAAAATATTTTGCAATTTCAGATACTACAGGTGTTTTACCTACTCCGCCTGTTGTAATATTACCTACAGAAATTAAAAAAGCATTAACCCTCTTAGGTTTGATAATATTTTTATCGTATAGCTTATTTTTTAAAGAGCTTCCTATTCCGTAAAATATTGACGCAAATTCCAATAATTTTACAATTATACTCTTCGCATTCTTATTATAATGGATTTTGGTAATTTCTGTTTTCAGGTTCATTTTAAAACATTAATCTCCAGAGTAGAAATCTCTTGTTTAGTTTTTCAGAGAATTTTCTCAAATTGCATGTTGTAACTCTTGTATTTTCAACAATTGATTGTAATTCTGATTTATTTTCCGGAGTTAATTTGTTTACTGTTTCAAGAGTTGTTGATATATCCACCATGGCAGTATTAACATTTGCAATGGCTCTGTTTATATCTTTTTTTAGCTGGTCATCTTTTGTTAATGAATTTACGTATCCGCTGATTTCATTTACGTTATGAGTAATTGCATGCAAATCTTCAGCCATAGCTTTGGCCTCTTCTTCATTTCCTATAATTTTATTAAGATTTTGAGCGAGTTTATCAACAGAATTTGCTGTAGAGAGCATTGTTGTCTTGAATTGCGGGTCGCCGATAATATTATTAATGTTATAGGAAAGCATGTTAAAGTCAGTTGTTGCCTTGTCCATCATTACCATAAGCTGTCTTAAATCACTGCTGGAATCATCTATCAGGTTATTAAGTTTGCTCATTGTAATACTTGTTTGTCCGGTAAGTAAATTAATGTTTTGGACAGACATTTTTAGTTCTGCTATAACCTGATCTGATAATAAATCGTTTATTTTCTTATTTGTTTCTGTCAAGGATTCCGCTGCTCTATATTGCCAATCCATAAAATCAGCTATTCTCATTGGCTCAACAATCGTATAAGGTGAGGTTTGTTTCGGGTAAGGCAGGGTTACATCATCAAGTGTTGAAATGAGCAATTTATTTGTCCCGTTTTCACGTACAACTTTACCCTTTAAAAATTCCGGTAAAATTAAGCCAGGAAGATTTATTACATAATCTATTTTATATGCAAAATTTGTTTTAATATCATCTTTTATTGTATAAGGAAGAACATCTTTTGATACAACTTCTATATTTTTAATTTTTCCGACATCATAGTATTGTTTATCCAATTTCATTTGAACATCGTCATCTTTATACAAGATATCTTTGTTCAGCATCGGAATATAAACAGTTCTTGTTTTAGGCGGTGTAATTTCAAGGAATAGTTCCCCGATTAATCCTGATTGTTGTATTGAAAATATAGAAGCCTTAGGAATTTCCACGTCAGGTTCGGTTATAACAAATTTAACTTTTACATAGCTGTTTTCACCGTCTATAACCGGTGTAATTTCTTCGACCTGACCGACACGCAGACCCATCATCTGGACGCCTGCTCCAGGGCGCATGCCATTTACATCTTTAAACTGAATTTGAATTCTGTCTGCGGAAGAAAAAGTTCTTCCTTTAACTTTAAAGACAACGCCTATTAAAAGCACTAATGCGATTAATGTTAAAAGCCCTACTTTAAAAGATGATGAAAATTTCATTGCTGTCTTTCCTACCTTCGAAATTTATTGTAGCAAAAACAACAAATTAATGCAAAATTATTAACTATAAATAATTGGCAAGGATATTTTTTACGTAATTTTGGGTTTCTTGATAAGGGGGAACTCCGTCATATTTGTCGACAGCTCCGGGACCGGCGTTATAAGCTGCTAAGGCAAGAATTACGTTCCCGTTGTATTTATTCAGCATTGATTTTAAGTATTTTACACCGCCTTCTACATTCTGGACAATGTTATATGGGTCCTGTACTCCTAAATTTTTTGCGGTAGAAGGCATAAGCTGCATTAAACCCATTGCGCCGGCTTTTGATTTTGCTTTCGGGTTAAATCCTGATTCCTGTTTTATCAATGCCTGTACAAGCTTTTCATCAACCCCGTGTTTTTCTGCAATTTGATTTACAACATTCAAAATTTGTGATTTTGTTGCGGGTTGTGTGTTCGCCTGAACAGCTCCTGCTTCTTGTAATGCATTCGGGAAATTAATTTGTGGAGCTTCTTTTACAAGATTTGCACTAACCTGTTTTAGGCGCGGATCTAAAAGCAGTGTTCCAAAGTTTGATGTTCTGGTTGACTGTAAAACTTCATCAAATGAAGGTGCATTATTAACTTTTTGAGTATTCGGATAAATTGTATCAAGAGGATTTTGCGCTTCTGCAGGACCGTTAAGGCTGTTTACTTTATTGGTAATTTGAGCATATCTCTGCATTGCCTGCGCCTGTCCGCCGGTATTTAATAAGTTTTGAATAAAATTTGAAAACATACCGCCTATACCTCTACCCTTATCTGATTATATTTTATATAAAATCAGACATTTCCGTATCCTCTATTTGAATTAATGATTTTTCATGAATTGTCAATTTATAAACATACAATCGCCGTATGAGAAAAATCTGTATTTGTTTTCAATTGCTTCTTTATATGCTTCAAATATAAAATCTTTGCCTGCAAGTGCACTTACCAGCATTAAAAGTGTAGATTTAGGCAGATGAAAATTAGTTATCAATTTATCAATAACTTTGAATTCATATGGTGGATAAATAAATAATTCAGAGTGGTCATGGCAGGCTTTAATACAGCCGTATTTTTGGTATGCTGTTTCTAAAGTTCTGACAGTTGTTGTTCCAACTGCAACTATTTTTTTGCCCTCTGATTTTGCTCTGTTAATTTGTTCTGCAGCTTTTTCTGAAATTTCAAAAGTTTCTGAATGCATCTTATGATTTTCTACATTTTCGCACTGGACGGGTCTGAATGTTCCCAGACCTACATTCAGTGTTACATAGGCAAGTTCAATCCCTTTAGCTTCAAGTTTTTGTAAAATATCATTTGTAAAATGCAAACCTGCAGTAGGTGCAGCAACTGAACCTTCGTCTTTTGCGTAAACTGTCTGATATCTTTCGAAATCCAGTTTTTTCAAGTCATCATTTTGAATTTTTCTTTCGATATAAGGCGGAAGCGGTATCTGCCCGTTTCTGTGAAGAACATCGAGAACATTATCGCCTTCAAATAGCAGTTCAACAAGCCACTCACCGTTTTCTTCAAGACGTTTGAGTGCTTTAACTGATAATTCTTCACTAATTTTTATAATTGTATCAGGTTTCACTCTTTTGGACGGTTTAATCAACACATCCCAGCATTCTTTTTCCCCTTGCTCCTTGCGGGAGATGGAAGAATTGCTTAATGAGTATTGTGAATTTAGCAATTCGGTTGCGGGGTTATGTTGTTTAAGTAAAAATACTTCAATTTTTGCTCCAGTATCTTTATGTCCTATAAGACGTGCCGGAAGAACTTTTGTATTATTCATTACAAGAAGCGTATTACTGTCAAGCAGGTCTACAATGTCGTAAAAATGCTTATGAGAAATGGTTCTATCCTTTCGGTTTAGAACCATCATTCTTGAATTTTCTCTTTTATCTGCAGGAATTTGTGCAATTAATTCTTCGGGTAAACAGTAGTCGTATTCTGATAAAAGCATATATACCTATTCTTTCGGCTCAATTTTTTTTGCACCTGCAATATCAGAATCAGTTACGATATTTTTTGTACGTTCCTGTTCCATATCTATCTGCTTATTAACAATAACAGTCTGCAGGATTTGAATGATATTGCTTGTTACAAGGTATAATAGAACACCTGCCGGAATAGGAATTATTACAAAAGTACCGATAATCATAATAGGCATAAATGTTCCCATAGATTTTTGAATAGCTTCCTGCGTCGGATCCAGCGCCCCGTCTTTAGGTTTGTTTGTAGCCATCATAATTTTTTGTGATGCAAACATTGTAAGTGCAAATAGAGCAATCAAAATGAATACATCCCAGTGGAAAGTTCTTTCGGCAACTGTTGTCGGCACAGACGCAGCCAAAACACTTCCTTCTTTTCTGAATGTAATATTTTCAATTTCTTTGTTAGACATATCAGTAACAGCTATTTCAGCTTTTTCAATCTGGTCAAGCTGTGCAAACTTTAAGTTCAGGTGATCTAAATCGATTTTGAAATCAATATTTTCACCCGGTTTAAATTCTCCTTGAATTTCAACTGCTTTGTTCGGATCTTTAACTTTAACATCTTCTAATGTTTCATTTGGGAGATAAACAGTTGCGGTTTTTCCTAATGTAAATGTGTCACCCTGAGATACTCCGAAAGTTCCATCGTAAGAACGTCCCGCAGTAGCTCTTAATGTAGTATCAAGTCTACTTAAAAATCCGAAAGAAGTGTCGCCTGCAATTTGAATAAACTGCGGGCTCATTAAAGCAGAATATAAAAGTATGAAAATAGGTAATTGAATTAGTAAAGGCAAACATCCGCCCATAGGGTTAAACTTATGTTCTTTATAAAATTCCATAAGTTTTTGCTGCATTTTTTGCGGGTCGCTTTTGTATCTGTCCTGAATAGCCTTAATTTTTGGCTGTAAATTCTGCATCATTTTCATAGAACGCTGCTGTGATACGTTCAACGGCCACATAGCAAGTCTTATAACAACAGTTAGTAATATAATTGCAAGTCCGTAATTCCCTACAAGAGAAGCCAATGCTTTTAATGCTTCAATAGTTAAAGTTGTAAAATCCAATTTCCCTAATCCTCATTTAATAGTGTAAAATCTCTTCTCCAGAAGTTTATTATAAAAGTAAAGTCAAGTCAATAAATTGTAAAGGTAGCAATTTTTTTTGTGTTCAAGTTTTTATATAAATATAAAAAAGTGAAAGGGAAAAATTATGTTAGAAGCTATTGATAATATGAATTTTACGGCTAATGTGCCAGTAAATCAATCATTTCAGCCTGTCGGGGGGGGGGCAATTCTTTAGCTTCCTATAATCCCGCAGGAACTTACATTCAGGCAAATAGGCCTGATGAATTTGTAAAACAAGAAAAAAAAGAAGAGAAAAAACTTACAACAGGGCAGAAAGTCGGTATAGGTGCTGGAATTTTGTCATTAGGCGGAATTATTGCCGCAGCGATATTATCAAAAGGTAAAACTCTAAAACCAGCAAATTTTGCTGAACATATTGACTTCAAACCTGCTCAGACAATGGAGGAAGCAGTTGAATTTGCTAAGAAAAATTTTGGGGTCAAAACTTTTGATTTTGGCGATGATTTAGAATTTGCTAACTGGGTGAATGAAGGTTTGGTAAATATCAATAACCGTTTTAAAGGCAAAGCCAATATTGTTGAAAATTTAAGGTTTGCGACTCCCGAAGAAATAGCCAAACATACAAAAGATGACGGCAGAGCCGCAATGGGCTGGTGTAACAGTTTTATGAAACATGGAGATAATTCGTCTATAGTATTTAATAAAAACTCTATTGATAATGCTCCTAAAATGTTTAATGATTTTTTAGAAAAATGTAAAATACATCCTAAATTTGACGAGACTGGTGAAATAGTGGGCGGGTATATTTGTGGTGCAGACCGTAATACCCATACTAAAATATTAAAATTGAGTGAAAAAATGTTAAAAGAACCTGATAACTTCAGCAGATTTGATGCATTGAACGGGCTAATGCTCTGCGATGATTATTTTCAATCAATTAAGTATTTTGATAAAAATAAACTTTCAATACTGAAAAATAAAATATTTGCTGATGCTGACTCTGTTGCTATTTTGAAGCAGAATAATATATCTGTAAATATAGATGATTATGCAAAGCTTGGAGAAAAGGAATTAAAAGAACAAACCCAAAAAATATTAGAACTGCTTGTTGATGTAAATCCTGTCTCAGAAACTGCAACTGTTAGAGGAAACAGCAAATTTGATGTTCTGTATCATGAAATGGGGCATCATTTGCATGCTATGAATACATCTTTAAAAGATTCTATCTGGGGCAGGCTGTCTAAAAAGGTGTCAAAATTATTCAAATCTGACCTTGAAAAACAAAAAACGGCGGGAATAGTTTCCTGGTATGCACAAACAAATCCTAAAGAATTTGTTGCGGAATGCTTTAATGCACTTTGCGCAGGCAGAAAATTGCCTGACGATGTTATGAAGATGTATGAATATTACAAAGGTCCAAAATTGTCTAATCTGTAATATTTGATAATGCCAGTCGAAAATCAGTCGAAAAATAAAAAATATACAAAAAAATAAAGGCTTTAGAAAACCTCTAAAGCCTTTATTTATAAATGGTCGGTATGATAGGCTTTCCGTTAGCGAAACTGTAAGTTGAGCATTACGGAAGCGAATGCAACTTACCGCCATTCTTATGAAATTAGAATGGCGTGTATGGTGACACGATGTAATCGGGTCATCCAATAAAAAAGCTTGACTTGAGTCAAGCTTTAATAAATGGTCGGGATGACACGATTTGAACGTGCGACCCCCTCGTCCCAAGCGAGGTGCGCTACCAAGCTGCGCCACATCCCGACGACCAATGTATTTAATTTTCAAATGTTCCACATTTAAAAAGGTGCGCTACCACCTCTCGTGAAACAATTCTCTGGATTGTTTCACTCGGCAGAGTGCCACATCCCGAGATGTCTTTTTTATTTGTCGGTCTTTTGGCTTACTTGGTAGCGACGCTACCAAGTCCCTCCTTCATTTTCGATAATTAATCAAAAATGCGGAGACCTTGCCATATCCCAACGATTAACGTCTTTAGTTTTCAAGCAAAATTAATTGTAGAATAAACAAATTTTTTCGTCAAGAGCTTCTAATATATATTGTTACTTTTGGCTTTCTATTAAGCTCTGTTTTGCTGCAATACCAAGACCTATGCCTGCTATTACATAAGTCAGCCAGGCAAAGAAGTAATTTCTTTTTAGAGGAGCAAGATTTATTGATTTCCCGAGAGTTTCTCTTGCTGCTTTTACTCCTCTGATTGAGGCTAGACCTTCTTCGGCAATTGTCGGTAAAAATGCCGCAAAACCTATAATGCCTGCATTTCTTTCTATAAAATTGGGTTTATTATCATCTCTTTTTGATAGCCCGTTAAGCATCAACAGTGCTGTCGGAACAGCAGAAACATATATCCTTGATTTTTGAAGCATTTTTAAAAATTTGCCTTTATGAGCGTTAATAGCATGCCCGAGTTCGTGCAATATCAGTGACGGCTTATTCTTTGGTGCAACTGCGAGTTTAAGCCCGTCTGAATAAAAAGCATTTTCTCCTTTTGCAACAGGCAGAAGGGATTGGTGTAATCCTGAAGGATAGTTTTTAATGTTATTATGGTCAATAAAGTCTACTGTAACATTAAGTTTGTTTTTATTAACCATATTTTCTGCAGTTTTTTTAACATTTTCTTCGGTAGTAAACTCTTTTCCCTGCATTAGTTTATTTCCGCACCATTCGGAAGCTTTATGTAAAAATAGGGCAAAAGCCTGTAGAATACCGGCTGTCAAGATTGTTTTTTCAGGATTTTGAGGCTCATAACTTTCTTGACTGCGCGCTATTGGTACATTATTATACTGAGGCATATAATAATACTGAGTATTAAAATTGTTAAAACCTACACTGCCTATTCCGTTCACAATTTTAGTAAAACATATAAATTTTAAAAATTGCTAATTATAAAGATATATTTTTACAAAAAGTTAACGGCAAACGTATGGATTTAAGGTTATGTTTACCGTTAAACTTAAACATTATTAGTCCATTAATTTATCAAACATGTCTTTACCGGCTCCGCATAAAGGACACGTCCAATCGTCCGGCAGCTCGTCAAATTTTTTACCTTCTTTTTCTTCATCGTAAACCCACTGGCAAACTTCACATTTGTACTTCATTTTTTTCTCCTTTTATGTTATAATTTCCTGTATGAAACATATATTTGAAACAAGAGTTTATTATTCTGATACTGATGCCTACGGTGTTGTCTGGCATGGTGCATATTTAAGATGGCTGGAAAAAGGTCGTGTAGATTTATGCAATATGCTAGGAATTGACCTTGTAACAATGAAGAATATGGATGTTCTTCTTCCTGTTACGAATATGAATGTTCGTTATAAGGCATCAGCAAAACTTGATGACACTGTTATTATTGAAACTTGGATTGAAAAGTTCAATAGCCTCTCGGTTACGTTTAAACAGGTTATCAAATCAAAAGAAACAAATAAAATATTTATTGAAGCTTTATTTGATGTTGTGGCTATAAATAATGCCGGCAAATTGTATAGAAAAATGCCTGATAAACTCATACAAAGCTTTGAAAATGCAGAAGGCGAAGGGGCAGAAAAATGTCCGGCGTGCGTTTAAATAAATATATAGCATCATCCGGTCTTTGTTCAAGAAGAAAAGCTGATGAACTTATTGAGCAGGGTAGTGTTAGTGTTAATGGTAAAATGGTGCAAGAACTTGGTTATCTTGTTCAGTCAAAAGATAAGGTTTTTGTTAATAAAAAACTTATATCTCCTGCAAAGCATAAGTATTATAGATTTTTTAAACCTGCTGGATATATTACTACAAGGGAAGATGATCAGGGTAGAAAAACTATCTATGATTTGCTTCCGGAGGAACTCTTCAGTCTTAAACCTGTTGGACGTTTGGATAAGGATTCAACGGGGTTGTTAATTCTTACTAATGATGGGGATTTGATTAATGCTTTAACTCATCCGTCAGTTAAAGTGCCTAAGGTTTATCTTGTCACAATTAAGTCATCAATCCATAGGCATGAACTTGAGCAGCTTGCTAACGGCATTGAATTGGAACCGGGTAAAATCGCGTATGCTGATATAGAAGTTCTTGAAATGGACAGCAGCCATACAGAAATGCGGATTACTCTTTATCAGGGAATGAACAGGCAAATTAGAAGAATGTTTAAGCATGTGGGCTGCGAGGTTAAAACATTAAAACGTATTCAGCACGCAACATTGACTCTTGACGGTTTGAAACGCGGAGAGTTTAAGCCTATAAAGCCTATTCAGATTAGAGAATTGAAGAATTTTTTAAACAGGATTTCAAAACAGTGAAAAAAATAGCAATCTGTGGAAATATTGCATCTGGTAAGACGACTGTACAGCGTATTTTAGAAGAAAAAGGCTATAAAGTTCTTGATACGGATGAAGTATCTCATAAGCTTTTAACTACACAAAATAAACCGCTTTATGATGTCTTTAGAGAATATGATGTGTTTGAAAATGGGGAATTTTCCAGATACAAGGTCGCTCAACTTATTTTTTCAGATGAAGACGCAAGACAAAAAATTGCATCAATTATGCATCCGCAAGTAGCAGATGAAATAAAGAAATTTTTTGAAGAAAATAAATCTGAAAACATTGTTTTTGTTGGAATTCCTTTGTTATTTGAGGCAAATATGCAGTCGTTATTTGACAAAATTATTTTTGTATATGCGGATGATGATATACGTCTTGATAGACTTTTAAAGCGTAATAATTATACAATTGAACATGCCAAAGCGCGTATTAATGCACAAATGTCTCAGGAAGAGAAAGTAAAAAAGAGTGATTTTGTAATAGAAAATAATAGTGATATTGGGGCCTTAAAGTTTTCGGTTGTTAGTGTCTTAAGCAAGATACTCGTTTGAAACAGGTACGAATACTCTAGCTCCCTGCCTGATATTGTTTGTAATTCCATCACTTGCGGCTTTTCCATTACCCAGCGTAATTTCAATATGACCTGCATATTTGTTATATCCTGATACACCTTTACCATAAACTAATACACATCCTGCAGGCAAAGATGATAAATCTAAACCAGCTGTTGAAATTTCTTTAAAGTTTTTATTACGGCTTAGAATATCCGCGCATTTATAGGCATCACCTTGTTGATAATCTCCAAGGCCTGCATTTTGAATTGCTCGTTTTACATATGTTGCACATTGTCCGTGGAAATTTGCGGCTCTGTTTGATGCTATTTGCGCAAGTGTTCTGCCTGCTTTAGAGTTATAGCCTGAACTTTCAAGAGTTGCAGTAGCTTTATTTATGTCTATCTGGTTACTTGAAGCTCTATTGTTATTTTTTACAGAAGTTTTTGTATTTGTTCTTTGAGTTTTTGACCAGATATTATTGCTTATATTTTTTAAAGAATTTGTTAAATTTACTGTAACGTTATTATATATATTTGATAAATTCTGGCTTTGTCTAATATCTGTGTTATCTATTGCCGCTCTCAGACTATATACTCCAGCCTGGCTTATAGTTGAATGCATATAAGATTGTCTATTGAAAGTCAAAAAACTCATAATATTTCCCCTTAAATTTCCTCTATAAATATATAAAATATTTTTGTCTTGCAAAATTGCCTAAATGTAAAGAAATGTTAAATAGGAATAAAAACATAAGCGTTATCTGAGGGTTCAATTTCTTCAGTTATAATATCACTGCATGCCCTGCCGTCTCCGAGTGTAATTTCTACATGACCGTCTTTCCCGTAACCGGCATCAAATCTGTCATATACTATAATACATCCGGCAGGAAGTTTAGAGAGATTTTTGCCTGCAATTTTTGTTTCTTTAAAATTCGGATTTGCACGCAGAATATATTTACAGTATTCTCCGTTCCCGTTTATGTAAGGCCCCAGCCCGACATCTCTTATTGCCTGTTTTACATATCTTGCGCAAAGAGGGTAATTTCGGTGTTCTGGTAAACCTTCAATAATACGTTTAGCAAGCATTTCCCCATTTTTCTTATTGTACTCAATACCATTAATTGTTATTGATTTCTTTTTTATGACAGTTTCTTCTTTTGGTAATGTCTGTATACTGGATGGTTTTGTTTTCTGGTCTACTAAGAGAACATCTTCCAGTTTTGGAATATTGTTATAATAATTCTGCCATATAGAATACCGTTGTTTAAAAAAAGGTTGTGGCTGCATAAAACTATACGGCATAAAAAAATTTATGAACGGAAAATTAAAATTATATGCATTACAATTACAACTATACCAGAACAAATTATTTCCCCTTATATTTTCCCCTGTTATAAATATAAAGTATTTTGTTCTTCAAAAATTGCTTAAATTCTAAAGTTTTATTAAACTGGCTTCTGCTTTCCCCATATCAATGGTTTCAAATGATTTTTCCATATCTGTTGTAATTTCATATTCTGCAGGCTTTAACTCAAACAGTTTAGCAATATCAACTGCTCCGTTAAACAAATAAAACTTATTTACATTTTTCATGTAAAGCCCAAAATTATTTTCTTTTTTCAATTGTTTAAGAAATTCTTGTTTAATATTATCTTTTGAAAATCCGTCAAACGTAAAATCTTTTATAAGTTTGCAATCTTTTTTTAAAGTTTCAAGTAATATATATGGTTCAATCCATTTTGTAATAATTTTATTCATAATTCCTCTTCTGTTGCTGTTAATTATTGTATGGAGCAATTACTGCTTCTTCCTGATTTGCAAACTGCATTTCGTACAAATATTTGTATTTCCCGTTTTCTATATGCATTAATTCATCATGTGTTCCGAGTTCTACAAGTTCACCCTCATTTATAACTGCAATTCTATCTGCATTTTTGATTGTGGAAAGTCTGTGAGCAATTACAAAAACTGTTTTGTTTTGAATTAAGTTATCAAGTGCCTTCTGCACAATTGCTTCAGATTTATTATCAAGGGCTGATGTTGCTTCATCTAAAATTACAATAGGAGCATCTTTCAGCATTGCCCTTGCAATGGCGACACGCTGCCTTTGTCCGCCGGATAGTGTTGTTCCGCGTTCTCCGACAAATGTGTCAAGGCCATTCTCAAGGGTATGAGCAAATTCATCCAGATGTGCCATGGCTACTACTTTTTCAATTTGATCGTCTGTAGCATGTTCATTACCCATTAATATATTTTCTTTTATGGTGCCTGTGAATAAGAAATTATCTTGAAATACAAAAGATATATTATTTCTCAAAGATTCAAGATCAAACTTCCTTATATCTACTCCGTCAAATTCAATTGAGCCTGATGTTACATCATAAAATCTTGGAAGTAAGCTTACAACGGTACTTTTCCCGCCGCCAGAATTTCCGACAAGTGCTATTGTTTCTCCTTTGTTAATATGCAGCGAAAAGTTTTTCAATACCGGAGTACCTTTCTCATATTCAAAGTTTACATTTTTAAAATCAATTGCATTATGTAAACCTTTCAATTCTATTGGATTTGCAGGAGATTTAATCTGAGGTTGAAGATCAAATAGTTCAAATACACGGCTCATTGCTACAAATACGGTTTGCAAGTTTGTTAGGGTATTTCCGAGAGTTTTTGTAGGCTTGTATAATAAAAGTAGTGATGTAACAAAAGAAGCAAAACTCCCTGCTGTCATCTGTCCGGATAAGATTAAATGGTTCCCGTAAGCCATTACCAGTGCAATTCCTATAGAGCATACAAAATACATTATTGGGGACATCCATCCAACACGCTTTGTCAAGGACATTGCAAGATGAAATTGTTCTTGTATCTGATTATCAAATTTTTCATTCTGATCTTTTTGCAGATTATAAGCTGTCATAATTTTATTTCCGGCAAATGTTTCGTTAAAATTTGTTGCCATATTGCCGCCGACAACCATAGTCGCATTGGAAACTTTTTTAATCCTTTTACGTATAAGCGTAACAGGTGTTATTGCGATAGCCATTATTGTAACGCCTATAATGGCTAGTTTCCATGAATTATATAAAAGAACAGCAACAAGACCTACAAGTCCGAAAAATGTTGCAATAAAAGATTTTAGCATATCTATAATATTTCTGGATGCAGTGTCGGGGTCCGACAAAAATCTTGTTAAGACAATTCCTGAAGAGTTTACGTCAAAAAACTGAGGATCCATTGAAGTCAGCTTTTTAAATAAATCTTTCTTCAATGACATTGAAATTTTTTGTCCGGTCCAATCGGTCAGGTAGTTGCTTAAATATTTTAAAACACCTTGAAAAAGAGCAAAAGCTACAATGCCAAACGGGATAATCGCAGCAAGAAAAGCCTGTGAATAGATTGTTATTCCAAAAAATGACCAAGTATTTTCCGGACTTCCGTTAACTACAAAATCGAGATATGGTTTTAGAGAAAGAGCAACCACACCGTCCAGCAGTCCTAACGGTATTGCTATAATAAGATTTATTATGGCGCGTCCGAGAACCGGTTTTATATAAGGAAATATTTTTCCCAGTAAATATTTATAATTAAAAGCATCTTTAGACACAGTATTTTGTAATTTGTAATCCATATATATCCCTCTCTAAAATTATATTTGATATTATCTCATAAAAAAAATTTTTGTGTTATTCTGTTAACTATAAAGAATTAGAAGGAGTAGAGATGAAAATTTGCGTTATAGGAACAGGTTATGTCGGATTGGTCGCCGGAACATGTCTTGCTGATATGGGAAACGATGTAATTTGTGTGGATAATGATCTGGAAAAACTGAAAAAACTTGAAAACGGAATTGTTCCCATTTATGAGCCCGGACTTGAAGAACTTATAAAGGCAAATGTTATGGAAGGAAGACTTAAATTTTCATCTGATTTGTCTGATTCCGTAAAAAAATCTCTTGTTTGTTTTATTGCTGTCGGAACCCCGCAGAGTGAAGACGGCTCGGCAGACCTTCATTACGTGGAACAGGTTGCTGAAAGCATTGGAAAGGCTATCAACGGCTATAAGGTTATTGTGGATAAATCTACTGTTCCGGTAGGTACTGCTGACAGAGTTACAGAAATTATAAAAAAATATTATTCAGGAGAATTTGATGTTGTATCAAATCCGGAATTTTTAAAACAGGGTGCTGCTGTTGATGATTTTTTAAAGCCTGACAGGGTTGTTATAGGCTCAAATTCTCCTAAAGCCACAGCCATAATGCAGGAAGTTTATGCTCCGTTTTTCAGGACTGCAAGCAGGTTTGTAATTATGGATGTTAAATCGGCAGAAATGACTAAATATGCAGCAAATTCTTTTCTCGCAGTAAAAATTTCCTATGCAAACGAAATAGCAAATATTTGTGAAGCAGTAGGTGCTGATGCGGAAATGGTACGTATAGGCATGTGTTCTGATAAGCGTATTGGTTCACAGTTCTTATTTCCGGGATTGGGTTACGGCGGAAGTTGTTTCCCGAAAGATGTTAAAGCTCTTTTAAAAACGGCAAAAGACAACAATTGCGGGTACCGTCTGATAGAAGCAGCAGATGAAGTTAATAAAGAACAAAGAGTTATTTTTATAAATAAAATTCTTGCGCGTTTTGGTATGAATTTGTCAAATAAAACTTTTGCAGTTTGGGGGTTGACTTTTAAACCTAAAACTAATGATATGAGAATGTCACCTTCTATTACAATAATTAATGCTCTGTTAGAATTTGGCGCAAAAGTCAAAGCTTTTGATCCTAAAGGTTTTGAGCAGGCTAAAAATATATGGGGTGATAGAATTACCTATGCAAAAAATTCCTATGATGCAATAGAAAATGCGGATTGTCTGCTTCTTTTGACAGAATGGAATGAATTTAGACGGCCTGATTTTGATAAAGTTAAGGAGTTAATGAAATCTCCGATCATATTTGACGGTAGAAATCAATATGATGCGCAACGCCTTGCTCAAAGAGGTTTTGAATATGTATGCGTTGGTAAAAGGCCTGTTAAAAATTTAAATATCAGATAGTTTATCAAAGGCATTAAGCTTATTTGTTTCAATATTATGTCCGCCTTTTTCTAATACAACAAATTCCTTTAAATTTATAGTTTTTCTGGCAAGTTCCTCTGTTGATTTTGTTGGAACTATTCTGTCATTTGCCGAGTGGATTAAATAAACCGGCGCGTCTATTTTTTTCATTTTTTTATTTGTTTTGAATATGTTATCGAGATGGGATAACAGAAAAGGAAATTTGTCTATACTGTATTTTATTAATTTCGGAAGTTTTACAGTTGTTCCTTTTGCAAATATTTCGGCTTCGCTTTTCATTGAGTTAAATGGAGAAATAAGGACAAGAAATTTTAAATTTTTATTTTTTGATGCCATTTCTATAGCTGGAAAGCTCCCCATGCTAAATCCAATAACCCCAATATTTTTATTTTGTATTCCTTTATTGTTTAGATATTCAATTGCGGCCTCTGCATTATCCTTAATGGATTTTGAGGACATTTTTCCGGAACTTTTTCCGAAAGTCCCATACTCTGGAGCTAAGACTGCGTAACCTTTATTAATAATCTTTTTGTACATCTCCTGATTCGAAGAAATGTTCTGTCCAATACCATGATAGAAAATTATATATTTTTTTGAATTTTCCGGATTAATTTCCCATGCTTCAAGGTTTGCATTTCCTTTTGAAAGCTGTAATATTTTTAAATGCGGCTTAATTGTTTCATCTACAGGAAACCATCTGTTTTTTGAAATATAGGTATATCTGTCAAAAACTTTTTCCATATAAAAATTAAAAGGGGAAAGCTTATTAATATTTACTCCCTTAAAATTTATATCATTTATACTTCTATTGTTGTTCCTATTATAGAAATTTATACTGCTTACAGGATAAATCATAATCTAATCCCTTATAAATAATAAAAAGGCACTCGCGGAAGTGTCTTTTTATAAAAAAAATTGGGCATGAAGAGACTCGAACTCCCACGCGTTAGCACTAGTTCCTAAGACTAGCGTGTCTACCATTCCACCACATGCCCATATTCATTTGTCAAAGGTTTTTCAAACCTTGAGCGTGTCTACCCCTCTCCTCGGAAGATAATCAATCTTCCTCGTCGGCAGAGTACCACATGCCCATATTAACTTGTCAATTAGTTCTTACTAAAACTTCTATCTATTAACACGTAAAAATAATTTACCTTGAACAATATTTAATGTCAAGAACATTTATCAATATTTTCAGGATGTGCTGAGTTTGACAGTATTATTTCATAATACTCATTTTTATCAACATTTACACCCATAGTTTTTGGGTCCGCAAATTTTTTCTTTTTCTTTTTATTCAATAATTTTTTGTAATCGCCTGCCATATTTCAATTATATTACAAAATTTTAAAAACCGCTTGAAATTTTTATGCCTTTGTTTTACGATACTTTTACGTGCGTCGGTGTATTTGTGGAGCATCGATTAAAGGAATTTGATAAGTACGAAATATAAAGTTATAAAGGAATTGTGAAATGAACCCTATTATTGATGAATTGGAAAAATCTTATTTAAGAGAAAATCTTCCTGAAACAAATCCGGGCGATACTGTTAAAGTTTTCGTAAGAATTGTTGAAGGTAACAAAGAAAGAATTCAGGCTTTTGAAGGAACTGTTATTAAAAAACACGGTTCAGGTATTAATAAAACTATTACTGTTAGAAAAGTTTTTCAGGGCGTTGGCGTAGAACGTGTATTCTTACTTAACTCTCCGAGAATTGATAAAATTACAGTTCTCAGAAAAGGTGATGTAAGACGTTCTAAACTTTACTACTTAAGAGAACGGTCTGGTAAAGCAACTCGTATCAAGGAAAAAATTGAAAAAAGATAAGCTTCATATACACTGGTATCCTGGACATATTGCGAAAGCTGAAAAAAAACTTAAAGAACAGCTCTCCTTAGTTGATGCTGTTATTGAGGTTATTGATGCGAGAATACCTTTCTCAAGCAGTTATGATAATATTACGGGGCTTTTAGGTGAAAAGCCCCGTTTAATATTGCTAAATAAAGCTGATTTGGTTAATACGGACGAATTGAAAATTTTTGTTAAAACTATTGAAGAAAAGTCTTGTTTTCCTGTTTTGAAATCTGATGCAAAAAATTCTAAAGATTTAAATATTATTGTTAAAAAGGTTGTAGAGCTTTCCGAACCGAGAATTCAGGCAATAATGAAAAAAGGTCTTCTACGCAGACCTGCAAGGGTTATGGTTGTCGGAATGCCGAATGTTGGAAAATCAAGTATTATAAATAAATTAACCCGTTCTTCGAAAACTAAAATTGGTGCCAAGGCAGGGGTTACACGCCAACAGCAATGGGTGAGAATTAATCCGCAGCTGGAACTGCTTGATACCCCCGGAATTATTCCTATGAAACAAGAAGATCAGGCAAGAGCTAAAAGGCTTGCTTTTGTGAATGCTGTGTCAGAAAATGCATATTCTAATGAAATTGTTGCAAAAGAACTTCTTGATATTCTTGATAAAAAATATTCCCAAACAGTGAAGGATTTTTATAAGGTTGATAATCTTTCACTTGAAGATATAGCGAAATCAAGAAACTGGATTGTTTCCGGCAGCAGTCCTGATATTGAGCGTACGTCGGTTTATGTTTTAAGAGATTTTCGGGAAGGTAAAATCGGTAAATTTATTCTGGACGATTTTGAAGGATAAAATTATGAGTAAATTAAAAACTACTTTAACGGCTGATTCAAAAATTATACAGCTTTTTACTTTTGACTTGAACCAGAAACGTCTTGTTATAGGTACTGATGAAGCAGGCAGGGGGTGTGGTGCAGGCGATGTTTTTGCAAGTGCTGTATGTTTTAATCACCGTTCTCAAGAGCTTGTTGAAAAACTTGAAGATTTAAATGACAGTAAAAAACTTTCGGCTAAAAAACGTGAAGCTTTATATGATATTATTAAAGAAAATACAATAAATTCTACGGTATGCATTGAAGTAGATGAAATTGAACGAATAAATATTTTGAATGCTTCTTTAAAGGCTATGCGTCTTGCGATTGAAGATGTTATCAATCAGCTTTATCCTACTCCTCAGGGGGACAGAGAAAAGCTTATTGCACGTAATATGCTTGCAAGAAGTGAATTAATGATACTTATTGACGGAAATAAACGTATCAGGGATTTTGATTATTCACAAAGATATGTTGTTAAAGGCGATAGCAAATCTGCTTCAATTGCTGCTGCAAGCATTCTTGCTAAAGTCAGCCGTGACAGGTATATGTTAAAGCTTGATGAAGAATTCCCGCAGTATAACTGGAAAGATAATGCAGGATATTTAACAAAAGAGCACATGGCTTTAATAGATAAATACGGAATGTGTAAGTATCACAGACCTTCGTATCTTCAAAAACATTTTGCTAAACAGGAGCAGCTTTCGTTATTTTAGTTATAATCTGTACGGGTAATCTTTTGTAAATTCCCAATTTTCCATTTCTAAAAATCCGCTGCAATAGGCAGGGTGTGATTTACAGTCTTGAAGACGTTGTTCTTTAGTAGTGCTTGTTGTATAATGATAAGGATAAAAACTTCTGTTATCTTTTAACGCAGTTTCATTTTCCGGACAAATTAGAAATCTAAAACGGTCTCTTCCCTCTTCATTAGGTGCTGTATCACCATTATAGTCAAATATAAAATCGATACAGTTCCCGTTTCTAAGTATAAATGTACTATTGTCATTCATATAGACTTTGAATAGATTTGTTTTTTCATCTTTTGTGGTATTTAAATACTTTAAATATGGTTTAAGATAATTATTGAAATATATTTCTGAATTTTCGGCATCAGCATCATCATATACAGGATTGTCAGGATCTTTTTCTATGAGATCTTCTTTCGCCCAGGTTTTGGCATTTCCGTTATCATTTTCTGACATTAGAACTGCTTGGGACATAATGCTGTTAAATTTCTTTAATCTTGCAGATGCTTCAGATTTTTTAGTATTTTGAATTAGTGCGGGCATTGTTAATGAGGCAACGACCCCGATAATTCCAAGAGTAATTAAAACTTCTGCCAGTGTGAACCCCTTAGAACCATTTAAGTTTTGCGGGGGGGGGGCAGTCTCAAAGCATCTCTATTAAACATTTTTCATCCTCCTGACTTTTTCTTTATTATTTATTATTTTTCATTTTTTGTCAAGAGCTAATTAAATATCAAATAGTCTGTGCAGTCTGTTTATAATATCGTCTTCATCAAGATCTTGAGTAATTTTATTCAAATCAATTGACATCTGATAATAATTTGCAGCATCATTTATAAATCCCATAGCCTGTGATGCTCTTGCTGCATTGAAGTATGCAAGTGTGTAGCTGGGATTTAGTTCTATTGCTGTTTCAAAGTATTCAAGAGCTTCTTCAGCATCTCCAAGACCGTCTAAATATAAAATCCCAAGATTATTTTGTGCGTATTCGTTTTCGGGATTTAAATCAATCGATTTATGGAAAGATACAAGGGCTTCTTCAAGATAATCTTTTTCCCATAGTGCAATACCGGCCTTTGCATAAGCTCTGTAATCATCAGGATTTAAGGTAATCGCATCACAATATGCCCTTATAGCATTATCCAAATCATATTCAGCCATGTGAACATCCCCTAAAGACAGGTAAAGATTATAATTATTTGGGTCAAGTATAATACCTGCCTGATACGTTGATACTGCGGCATCAATATTGCCTTTTACTTCTGCATAAATTGAGCCTAGAGCTTCACAAACAACCGATGTCCATTCATTATCAGGATTTATTGTAATTGCTTTCTGGTAATGTTCTATTGCGTCGTCAAATAATTCAGCCTTTGAATACGCATATGCAAGAGAATTATTATAGAACGGGTTTTCGGGATCTCTTTCCAGTGCCAGTTTAAATGCACTGATTGAATTTATTTTATCCTCTTTTTTCAAATAAAGATGTCCGAGTTCATAATAAATTTGTGGGGTATCAATATTAAATTCAAGAAGTTTTTCATAACAGTCTATTGTCTCATCCGTATTTTCTGGGAAATATGTCTGTAAGACTGTTGCCAGTTTAACAAGTACTTCTCTGTTAAGAGGATTTGCTTCCAAAACTTTTCTGTAACAGTCGACTGTCAAATCCATTTCTTTATTTTTAAGCGCAAGATCTCCCATTTTGTTATAGAATATTTCACTATGATTTGTCGCTGTTACTGCTTGTCTGTAAATATTTTCTGCAGTAGGATAAAGTTTAAATTTTTCAAAGAATTTTCCCACTGTGTTATACGTAAATACCGAGAAGTCATCAGACATGTTTTTGTAAAACATTTTCATTGACGGTCTATCCCAGGCAAGCATAAGGCTTCCGGATAGAAAATAATATAAAAAGCTTAAATAATCTTTAACTCCGCCGTTTTGAGAATTTATTTTCTGTAAAATTGATTGTGATAAAATTAATCTCGGGCGTGCGGATTTTAATTTTCCCATTTTAATGGCAGATTTAAATTCTTCTTCTGCAGATTTAAAATCTTGGGCCATTTTCATGAAGAAGCCAGTATAAAGATGTGCGTTTATGTTATGAGGAGCTAGTGATACTGCTGTCTTGCATTGTTCTATTGCCGTATCAAGACTAATTTGTCCCTGTTCCCACATTAAAGTTGCAAGCCTGTAATAAGATTCAGGCATTGAGGGATCATATTTGACGGCATCAATATAGTACTCGACAGCTTCCTGCAAATCGCTGTTTTGCTGGCGGATAAGATATCTTTCGTGTGCTATTCGGGCTTTTTCCAGTGATTCTCTGGCCTTATCTGTGTTTGCCGCCTTAATCGGCTGTAGTAAAATCTGTTCTGACATCAATGAGCTCCAATAAGATGTATATTCTGTGTGTGTTTTCTAATGTCGTTATAAATTATATTAATCTTTAGTAATTCAAATTAATATCATCCATTTGGAGTAGATAATAAGTTAATCTATTTTAATTTTTATTATTAAATTCTTTATTTGTAATATAATATTTGATATAGCCGATTAGGAATGTGATTTTATGGATTATCTCAATAATAAATATGATGTAATAGTTGTTGGAGCAGGTCATGCAGGATGTGAGGCTGCAATTTCCTGTGCAAGATTAGGAGCTAAAGTCCTTCTTGCAACTCTTGATGTTGACCATATTGCTTTGATGCCCTGTAATCCTGCAATTGGTGGTCCTGCAAAATCTACTCTGGTTAGAGAAATTGATGCATTAGGCGGCGTTATGGGAGAAGTTGCCGATGCAACTTATATCCAGATGAAGATGTTAAATTCTTCCAAAGGTCCGGCAGTAAGAGCTTTGCGTGCACAATCTGATAAAAAACAATATATGGATTATATGCGCAATATTATTGAAAATAATGAAAATATTTTCCTGCGTCAGGCTTGTATAACCGATTTACTTGTTAAAGACGGAAGAATTACAGGTGCTGTTGATGAATTTGGTATAGAATATTCTGCACGTGCTGTTGTTTTGACAACCGGCACTTCTCTGAATGGCAAAATATTTGTAGGGCTTCGTTCATATAGTGCCGGAAGATTGGGCGAAAAAGCTGCTTATGGACTATCAGAATCGCTTATCAAGCATGGTATTAATATTAAAAAATTAAAAACAGGTACTCCGCCGAGAGTTGATAAACGTTCGATTGATTATTCCAAAATGTCAATTCAGCCTGGCGACGAAACTCTTCATTTTTATTCTTTTAAGCCAAATAGACCGGTTAGACCTCAGTATCCCTGCTATTTGACCAGAACAAATGAGGAAACGCATGCTATTATTAAAGCAAATCTTGATAAATCACCGATGTTTCAAGGTTTAATTCAGGGGGTTGGACCTCGCTATTGTCCGTCTATTGAGGATAAAGTCGTAAGATTTAGTGAAAATCCATCACATCATATATTCATTGAACCTGAAGGTTTAGGAACTTATGAAGTTTATATTCAGGGATTTTCAAGCAGTCTGCCTGCTGATGTTCAGGTTAAGATGCTCAGGACTCTGCCTGGTCTTGAAAATGCTCATGTGATAAAACCTGCCTATGCAGTTGAATATGATTATGTTCCTGCTGTTCAAACAACTCATTCTTTGATGTCAAAAACTGTAAAAGGTTTGTTTTTTGCAGGGCAAATCAATGGTACAAGCGGTTATGAAGAAGCGGCAGCACAAGGGTTAGTTGCCGGTATTAATGCTTTTAACTATCTTAATGCTTCTGAAATGCTTGAGCTTTCAAGAAGTTCATCATATATTGGAACTCTTATTGATGATCTTGTGACAAAAGATATTCAGGACCCTTACAGAATGCTGACTTCACGTTCGGAATACAGACTTTTGCTCCGTCAGGACAATGCTGATGCAAGACTTACGCCAATCGGAAAAAAATACGGACTTATAGATAATATTCAATATGAGGTCTTTACAGATAAGCAGAAAAATATCGAAAAAGAGCTGGGTAGAATTAAAGAGACAAAAATTTCTGCAACGGAGCAAATTAACTCAATTCTTTCAAAGTACGGCGAGCACATGGAGCGCGGTATGAAAATAGCTGAGCTTTTGAAGCGCCCGAATATTGATTATAATGTAATTAAAGAAATTGATACGGAAACAAAAGAATTAAATATTCCCTTAGATGTTTCAGAGCAGGTAGAAATTTTGATAAAATATGACGGGTATCTAAAACGTCAAGAATTTCAAGTAGAACAGGCATCAAAACTTGATAAATTTAAAATTCCGGACGATATTGATTATTCATCAATAGAGCATATATCATCAGAAACAAAAGATAAACTTTCTAAAATCAGGCCTAAAACGCTGGCTCAAGCATCACGTATCGGCGGGGTTAAACCTGCAGATATTTCAATTTTGATGGTAATGCTTGAACGCCGTCAATATACAAGAGTTTAGTTAAGCTGTATAATTAATGTAAAAGAACAACCAGTTTAGGAATATTTGACAGGTAGTTCGGGAATTTTGGGACAGATAAATTTAGAAACTTAAATTAATGTTATAAAAATTTAAATTACTGTTATAGCAAATTTATTTTTTACGAATTTTATATATACAGAAACGATTAAAAATCATGATTTATGGAGGATTTTAATGAAAACCAATAATATTAAAGCGAGCAATTCATTAAGATTTGGTGCTAAATTACAAATATCAAGAAGAACTTGTGTTAGAGGTAAAAAGTTTATAGACAAAGAACTAACAAAACAATATTTCAAAAAAGCTGAGGAAATAGGAACTTTTAAAGACTTAATAAAATTTGATATTGGACCTTTATACAAAAATGATGACAAACATATTGGAATTCGAGCTCAATTTATTCGTCAAGGTGGAAAAATAAAAAAACAAGCTAATTATGAAAATGGATCAGCATTTAATGCTAAAGAATTAAAAGAATATGTGAACATGATTATAAATGGAACATTGGATGAATTTCAAAAACTATTTGCCAAAAATAAAAACTAAAAAACATTTCCTCTGTCCCATCAAAAAAAATCTGAACTACCTAAAAATTCATAAACGGTGTCTAAACTCTCAACAATTACAATCTCAATTCGATAAGAAACACTAGAACCCCAAACAGGTAAATATTACCACAAGAACTAATAAAATTTTTATCAACAAAAATAGCTCGTAATATTTAGATAATAGATTATTTGTTTTAGCATCCTTAAACTGTTTTTTATCCGCAATGTAAAAAATATCCATAACTCCTGAAACAAGCAACGGAAGTAAAAATATAATTAACCCAAAATCTTCCGGAAAATTAGCTACATTATTTCTAAAAGTAATAATCAAACCTAACCCAAGCAGATAGAACAAACTAGAAAACATCACAACAAACCATTTTTCATTTTCAGTTAATCTTGGTCTTCCATACTTTTCATAATTATCTACCTGCTTTTGCAACTCCTCTGTTGTCGAACTGGTTTTGCCATCAGCATGAACAAATCTATATGACAACTCTATATTATTCTGTTTACAATAATCTATCACTGAAAAAATAAAAGATGTAATATACAAAGGGAAAGGTGTCACATAAATGGATAATTCCGAGTTATCATTTTTAACAAACATAAAAGTGATTCCATTCGCATAATACCCCCCACCATAAAGCATACCACCTGAATATACATTCAACCTTGCAACAGAAACTTCCATATCAAGAAATTTTATATCACTAAATTGACAAGCTATATTATTAGAAGATTTGTTATAATTAAAACAAATTTTATCAGACAACAAATCGACAGATTTTATATGTATCGCGCCTGTTATTTTTTTAACAGCTAAACAATACTTGATAATATACGCAACAGAAACAAGATAAACTCCTATCGGTAAACAAATAGCAAATAAAATTATAAAAATTTTAGCCTGCAAATCACTATAAATTAATAGAGAACTAATCGATTCAACAAACCATCCAAACATGTCAACTAAAGAAAAACTTTGATATTGAACGTTAGAAGTATAAATTGCAAAAAGCAAAAAACTCGTAATTGCCGCCAAAACAAATGCAATAACGAGATCACTATTCAAACCTTTTAATACATTATTTTTTAAACGCATAAACACCTACTACTAAATAAAATGTAAAATAACACCTAGTTTGAGAAATTATCACAGCCGGTTTGAGAATTTTGGTACGCTTTCACTGAAAAATTTAAAAATTTTCTGAATAATTTTATAAAATTTACGTTTGCGAAAGTTAGCAAACGGCTTATTTTTTATATTCGACATTTCATAATATTAAAGGAAACTTTTTAAAGGAGTAAAAAATATATGAAATGTTATTTAAAAACGGATATTGACGGTATTTACGAATATAGACTTTTTACAGAAAAAGGTCTTATAAAGTGGGTAAATACAGAAATTCAGCAAAATGATTCAAATGAAACCTCTGTAATTACAGATTTAAATGAAGCCATTAGTTTTGCAACTGAAATGCTTGGCTTTGGAAAGAGCAAGGTGATTGGGATAAAAAACGCAAAGATTTCTTAAAATCAAAACAATCTTTCCACGAAGAACTCTACGAGTTTGCACGCAAGCTAATGAAAGATATCTCCTGTGATATGGATAACGGAGAAAAAATAGATCCAGGCAGAATGTATGCGTTTTGCAGAATTATTCCAATGTTTACCAAAGTCAAAGACTATGAAGATGTTGTTGCAAAAAAAGATGAACCTAACAAGCCAAAAGGCTTGACTCCTGAACTTATTTCTCAAATTGAAGAAGAAATACTCGGAATAAAACATTCAAATGCCGAACAAGAATAAAACCCCGTTTTTTCTGCCATATCAATTAAGATGGCTGAACGACAATTCAAAAGTAAAAATATGGGAGAAAACCCGAAGAATTGGTGCAACCTACGTTCAAAGCTATGAAGATGTACGGGATTGCGTCAAAAAAACAGTTCCTGCTGTATGGTTTTCATCAGCCGATGAATCCGCCGCTCGTGAGTACATTGACTATTGTAAAATATGGGCGAACTTGTTTAATGTTGCCGCAAAAGACTTGGGCGAACAGGTCTTGGATAAAGAAAAAGATGTAAAAGCCTATATATCTATATAGTGTTGATTTTGAAATACTGCCGAGAGTCTGAAAAATCTTTTTTAAATATTCTCCCGAGTTATACAATTCTAAAAATTGTTTGTCTGCTTCTTGTTTTGTTTTAAATTTTTCTCTGAATTTATACAATGCATGTATTAAATCAATCTTTGCAAGAGCCTCAAGTTTTGATTTTTCTGAGGCAAAAGTGGTGGCACCTGTATTTAAAGGAATAAGCTGCGTTGATTTTATACTTTCATCAAGCAATTTTGATTGGAGATCCGGTTCTAGACTTGAAACAAGGACTTCATAAGTAAAACCGCCTTTGACCTTAATTTTTCTTGAAACATATTTGCTGTCGGGTTTGTTTATTTCTATTCTTATTGAACGGTTGCTTTTTAGACCTTTTAATTCTGCAATTTTATCTATACTAATATATTTATTAAGACTTAAATTCTTTTCTGCCGCCATTTTTGACCTCTTATTCAGTTCCATTATTGTTATTATGGCGCATATGCAGAAAGATTTAAGCCTTTTGCTAATTTATGCTAACAGGAAATTATTATCAAAAAAATTTTCACTACCAACTTAAAAAAATTAAATTTCCGACTTCGAGAAAAATTCCAAAAATCTCAAACTAGCTGTTATTTCTCACACTGGGTGTAATTCCTTATACAACAACGATTTAAAGTGTGGAGAATAATAGGAAGATAAAGTCCGAGTGTGAGCAGTTTGAGAATTTTTTATTCACGATTTTTCCGACTTTAAAATTCAATAAAATCAAGCCTTTCGGTGAAAAATCTCAAACTGGCTGTTTTTCTCAAACCGGACGGAAAAATATAAATTCCTTAAAAAGGAGGAACCAAAATTTTAATTATTTGCGGAACTGGACTTTACCAAAATAATCATTTTATCCGTACACTTCAAAATTGGTGCGTAATTCAGCTATATTAAGAAAATCTCAATCTATCCGTACAGTCCGAAAAAAGTCCATTTCGGCAGTTTGATTTTTTTGGAATACTTAAAATTCCGACCTAAAAAAGCCCACACAAAGCGGGCTTTCCAAAAATATCAATCTATCCGTACAAATCAATCCGGACGTGAAATTACAATTATACTACCAGTTAGTATAAAATTAGGATGTGAAATTAATGACTCGCTTTTTCAAAAAAAAGTATATGTAAATGCTTTATGCGAATTAAGAGAAGAAGAAAGAATTTTTAGATTAGATAGAATTAAAATACTTAGTTTGTTAAAAAGAGATAATATATAATATTTTTTCTTGGGAACAATTTGGGAACAATTCATAAACTCTCGCCCTCCTTGCATGAGTAGTCTGGTATGCCCTTTTTCGGGGCTTTCTTGGCTGCGTCCTCCTG